>NZ_JBIAKK010000002.1:477733-682865 GCF_042872425.1 Streptomyces sp. NPDC005262 | reverse complement strand
CTGTGTGCCGGTGCCGGTGGTGGTCGGCTGTGTGCCGGTGCCGGTGGTGGTCGGCTGTGTGCCGGTGCCGGTGGTGGTCGGCTGTGTGCCGGTGCCGGTGGTGGTCGGCTGTGTGCCGGTGCCGGTGGTCGTACTGGCGGGGGCATTGATGACGCTGGAATTCATGATTTGCGTCATGTTGGTGTTCGTCTGATTGATGACCTGGGTTATCAGCGTCGGCGACAAGCCAAGGCTCACCGCCTTGTTCTGTGCCGCGGCTATGCCTTGCGCCTTCGCAGCTTGCGGGGAGGCGCCTCTCTTTATCGCCGCTTGTGCTGCACTCGTCCCGGCAGCTGTCGCAGCGGCAGTACTTGTTCCGCTTCCTGCCGACGTCGCTGCCGCCCCGGTGCAAGCCACAGAACCTATGGAGAAGTTGCCCGCGCCCGTAACGGTGGTCGGTCCGATACGACCGTCAGAGGAAGAGCGCACCATCATCCCAGCAGGCGAGACTGCGAACGTCCCATTGGGAGCGAAGTTCTCTCCGGTCAGGCTATTTGCTACTACCCGACAGTTCTGGTTCGGGGCAGCGGAGGCCGGCGCGGCGGTGATCGCAGTCATCCCTCCGACAAGCGCAACTGCCGCGGCGGCACTCAGGGCGATCTTTCCTCTCATGGTTTTCTCCTTTTCGGCACCGTGCTTGTGATCCCAGTCGCCTGCCATCGTGAGCGGCGGGCCATAACCATCGTGGCTCCGGCGTAGGGGCGGGACTGGCAGAAGCAACTCCGTGTAACTACAGGTCGAGTCGAACCCCCGCCCTTACACCTTGCGCGCTCTCTTCGAGGATGTCGCGCGGAAGGATTTCCGGGATTCAACCAGTCGTGGCTCAGGGTTGGCTTCAGCGACCGCTCGCCCGGGCATCACGGGGCCGCGCGACGGGAAACAAGTGAAGAGCAGTCGAAGCATGAGAAAATGTACGCGGAGGGCGCGGCGGACCGGGGCCCGTGCCGTACGAGGCGATGGGTACCAACGCGCAGCGTCACTACGTGAGTAGGCCCCGCCGAGCCAAAACGTTCCTGCTCGGAGGCCGGCATATTGGCGGTCAAATCACGGGCAGCACCGGTTTGCGGACTCTGACGCCGTCACGGCATACCCGGTTCCTCTCGCCGTTTCTCTCTGCCGGCAGTGCAGCAGAGAAGTTCCGCATCCACAGTGACTGGCAGCAATCGCTGTCAATTGGGGAGCGAGGCGGCGCAGGCCGGCACCGGCAGGCGCGGCCCTGTTGTGCGACCGTTCACCAGTCAAGACGGTCTTGTGGTCGGCGCCAGGCTTACCAAGCTGATGTCGGCGGTTCGGAACCGTCCGCCCCCGCCCGCCAGAACGCTCCCGCAGCGAGCCGCTGATGGCCCGGCACAGCAGTCAGAACCCCACACGGCAGTCAGAACGCCGGCGCCCCTGCTGCAAGGACCATCCGACCAATTCGCCTTACTGCTGTTCCGTCTCGGTGCGGTGTGCCGTGCTGAAGCGGCGCTGAAAGGCGGCGGGGCTGATCGACATCTTCCTCACGAAAACTCTCCGCATACTCTCGTAACTCGGGAATCCGGCTAGGGAAGCCACCTGCGTTGCGGTGTGCCCTTGGTCGAGCAGAGCTTTTGCCATGTCGAACCGGATCATCTCCACGTACCGTGCCGGCGTGATGGACAGTTCGTCGTGAAAGAGTCGCGTGAGATGCCGAGGGCTCACATTTATGTGCTTGGCGAGCTCACCGAGTGAGTGATTTCCCGCGGGATCAGCCGTCACCAAGTCGGTGACCCTACGGATGACCGGAGATCGGGGTGGCGGTCCCTGCAGGGGGGCGGAGAACTGTGACTGGCCGCCTGAACGCTGCAGATAGACCACCAGAGCGCGGGCGACATCGCGGGTCAGATCAGGGCCGTGATCCTCCTCGACGAGTGCCAGCGCCAGGTCGATGCCGGCGGTCACGCCCGCCGAGGTGTACGTGTTGCCGTCACGAACGTATATCGCATCAGGTTCGACGCGGCTGGCCCGGCAGCGGACGGCGAGTTCTTGCGCGACCTTCCAGTGCGTGGTCGCACGCTTGCCGTCCAGGAGGCCGGCGGCGCCGAGGACGAATGCTCCGGTGCAGATGGACGCGACCCGGTCGGCCCGGAGCGCCAGGGTCTGCGTGGCCTCGACCAGATCACGGGCGACAGGGCTGCGCGGGTAGCGGTCCGCGCCGACCACGAGGAAGGTGTCGGGAGCAGCCTGCGAGGCGGCGGCGTCGACCGCGATCCGGATCCCGATGGACGAGGTGACGTCGGTGCCGGTCGGTGACGCCAGCACGATCTCGTAGTCGGCACCGAGTCGGTTCGCTTCCGCGAACACCTCCGCGGGACCGGCGACGTCCAGCAGTGTGACCCCGTCATAGACGAGGATCACGACCCGATGCGTGGCGGTCGCACCCCCGTTCCCCACCTGTCCGGATTCAGGTGACTCATGGCGGGACCGAGGTGGCGCCGAGGGGCCGGTGGTCGGCAGGGTGGAAGACGGACGCACCGTTCATTCGTAACACACCGATACCGGAAAGCGCAGAGGTCATGACTGAGATCATCGCAGGGGTGGAGATTCCCGAAACAGAGGCGGTCGCCGAAGCCACCCGTCTTATTGAGAAGACGACCAGGCCCCTCATCTACCATCACTCCCGGCGCGTTTTCGTCTTCGGTGTCATTCATGCCCGCAGGCTCGGTCTGCAGCCCGATCCGGAGCTGCTCTATCTGTCCGCCATGTTCCACGACACCGGCCTCTTGACGCCCTTTTCCGATGTGGAGCAGCGCTTCGAGGTCGATGGAGCTGACCATGCACGCAAGTTCATGCTCGACCGAGGTTTCCCGACCACAGCCGCCGACGTGGTCTGGACGGCTATTGCGCTGCACACGACGCCGGGAATTCCCGGCCGGATGGGCCCGGAGATCGCCATCACGAATTTCGGCGTCCTGACCGATGTGCTCGGTCTGGGTCTGGGCGAGCTGGATCGCGCGCAGGTGGAAGAGATCATCGCCGTCCATCCGCGGGGCGACTTCAAGAACGAGTTCCTGCAGGCCTTCGTCGACGGACTCGAGCACCGCCCGGAGACCACGAACGGAACCGTGAATGCGGACGTGCTGGAGCACTTTGTTCCGGGTTTCCATCGCACAACCACGGTCGAGCGCATCATCGGCGCCCCTTGGCCCAGCTGATCGGAGAGCCATAAGAGACAACGTGATGAAACGTGCAAGTCCGTCCTCACGCCGGCCGTCGTCCCGGACGAGGGGCCGCCTCAACCGTGCGCGTCTCCGCCGACGTGGGTGAAAAATTTCTGCCGGAAAGGACCCATCATGCAAGCCATCACCGTTCGAGACCGTGACGCGGGTGCCGGTGGGCTCTCCCTCACGGACATGCCCCACCCCCACGCCGCTGAGAACGACGTCATCGTGCGGGTGCATGCCGCGGGGTTCACCCCTGGAGAGCTCGACTGGCCGGGATCCTGGTCCGACCGCGCCGGCCGCGACCGGACGCCGAGCGTACCCGGGCACGAACTCTCCGGCGTGGTCGCCGAACTGGGCTACGGGACCACGGGCCTGACCGTCGGGCAGCGGGTGTTCGGACTGGCCGACTGGACCCGGAACGGATCACTGGCCGAGTACACCGCGGTGGAGGCCCGCAATCTTGCGCCACTACCGGCGGACGTCAGCCACACGGTGGCCGCCGCCCTGCCGATCTCCGGGCTGACCGCATGGCAGGGACTGTTCGACCACGGCCGCCTCACGACAGGCCAGACCGTCCTCGTCCACGGTGCCGCCGGCGGTGTCGGGTCGATCGCCGTGCAGCTCGCACGCGAGGCGGGCGCCCGAGTGATCGGCACCGGACGGGCCGCCGGCAGGGACACCGCACTCGGTCTCGGCGCGGACATCTTTGTGGACCTGCAGAACGACCGGCTCGAGGACATCGGCGAGGTCGACCTCGTATTCGATGTGCTCGGCGGCGAGATCCTCGACCGCTCGACCGCCCTGGTACGCGCCGGTGGCACCCTCGTCACCATCGCCGCGCCGCCCAGAATCCAGCCTGAGAACGGCCGGGCCGTCTTCTTCGTCGTCGAAGCCGACCGGGTCCGCCTGGCGGACCTCGTCCAGCGTGTCCGGGACGGACGACTCAGGCTGGTCGTCGGGGATGTGCGGCCACTGTCCGAAGTGCCCGAAGCGTTCGTCGGCAGCGGCCGCCGGGCACGCGGCAAAACGATCATCCAGGTCGCGGAGAACTGAAGGCGAGCGGCCCTTCGACCGCGTCGGGCGATGGCCGGCCGTGCACATCAATGGTTCGAGCTCAATGGTTCGAGCCCTTGTTCCGATGATGAGAGACCTGTTTGCGTGCCGTGCGCCACCGTGACCGAGTCTGCTCGACCACGCTGTCCCACTGCCGGCGCACCTCATGGTCGGAAGGGCGGTGGCCCTGACGGATCCGGCTGAGCTCGTCCCGTACTTCTCGCCCCAGTGCCGCCGATGCAACCAGGACGAGCATGGCTGCGAAGAGGGCGGAGATCATTGCGAAGACGGCACCGACCACCCCGTAGCGTGCTGCGGAGGAGTTGAAGAGGTGTGGCATGTAGATGGTCGCGCCCACTGAATAGGCCGCCGTCAGCACGGCGCCGGTGATGCCGAAGGGAAGCAGGTCCGGCCAGCTGATCCGCTTCGCCGACAGGATCCGGCCGCTCCAGACGAGGAACGCGGCGGTCACCAGTACCCCACACGCCGAAGCGGCCGCCATACCCAGCACGCCCTGGGTATGGAGCCCGGAGAGCAACGTGCTGATCACTACGTAGCCACCGAGAGTGAGGATCCACCACAAGCCGTTGCGCGTGTTGCGCACACTGAGGGGCTTGAGTTCCCATGCCTGTTCGAAGAGCCGCTGTGCGGCTCGCGCGAAGCTCAGCACCGAGATCGTCAGAAACACGACCCCGAAGACGCCCACGCTTGCGCTGGTCGCCTCGGCGGGCGAGAACAGCGAGCTGACTGCCGTGGCGCCCGCTCCGGTGAGGTGGTAACGCTCGATGATCCGCTCTGCGGCGTCGAAGTGCACGAAGTTGCCCAAGACGGCGCCGAGGAGGACGGAGAGCGGGACCAACGCCGTCAAGGCGCTGGACGCCAGGGCCATCGAGCGGTCGAAACCCACGATCTTCTGAAACCGGTTGATGACCCGCAACGCGAAGGCCGGCCGCAGCCAGAACGTCAGTGTTCTGACGATGCGCTCTCGATTGATCCCCGTCGTCCTGCCCTCCGTGAAGATCGGGACCTTTGTGGCGACGCGAGCCTAACGGCCGGACGCCTGACCGATGAACGGCGACACGAGGGTGAGGGAAGGGAGGCGACGGCACGCTGAGCTCGCGGGTGGCTCTGCCGTCGCCGCGGCCGCCGCCCGGCTCGAAGGCGTCGCCCGGCGCTGAGCCCGGCGAGAGATCGACTGGCGCGCTTTCGGGACGACCCACCAGAATGCACTGGAGGAGGCCTGACATGAACGAGCTGCTCACCCGGGCGATCGAAGCCCACGGTGGGATCACGCGCTGGCAGGAACTCAACCAGGTGCAAGCCACCCTCGTCAGCGGTGGCCACCTGTTCGACGTCAAGGGCCTGCCGCAGGATTCCGCGCCGCGCGACATGACCGTCCGACTCCATGAGGAGCACGCCTCGGTCAAGCCCTTCGGTGCCCCTGACCAGAAGACCGACTTCACTCCCGGGCGAGTGGCCGTCGACAAGCTCGACGGGCGCGTGGTGGCCGAACGCAAGGACCCGCGGACGTCCTTCACAGGCCACGTCCTGGAGACCCCCTGGGACCCGCTGGACCGCGCCTACTTCAACGGCTACGCACTGTGGACCTACCTCACCACGCCGTTCCTGCTGTCCATGCCCGGTTTCACGGTCACCGAGATCGAAGCGTGGCGGGAGGGAGACGAAGCCTGGCGAGGACTGCGCGCCACCTTCCCGTCCGGGATCGCCAGTCACAGCACCCAACAGGACTTCTACTTCGGCCCGGACCACCTCCTGCGCCGGCACGACTACCACGTCGACGTCGCCGGTGGGTTCGCCGCCGCGCAGTACGTGTACGACCACGTGGAGGCGGACGGCATCGTGCTGCCCACCAGACGCCGGGCCTACCGCCGCGACACCGACGACCGACCCGTCCTCGATGAGGTCATGGTCTCGATCGACCTCAGCAGCATCCACTTCAGCTGACAGAGGACCTGACCGAAGCCGTCAAGGCTGCGAGTGTTCCGCCGCAGGTCTCGTGAGGGGCCGTCACCCGTCGGCCACCCTCTGCGTGGCTTTCCCGGCGGCCCGCCCGCCTGCTGGGGGCCGGGTGGGCTGCTGCTCCGTATGGCAGCTGTCCGAATGCTCTTCGGTCAGAGTGGAGCAAGGATCATCAGGACCTCGTCACGGGTGTCGTCGGGTGTGAGTCGGAGGGCTGCGGGCCAGCGACCGGTCTCTCGCCATCCGAGCCGTCCGTAGAAGTCCTCCAGTCCCTCGCCTCCCCGGGCTGCGAGGCGCAGCTGTTCCAGGCCCAGCTCATCGCGGGCGATCTTCCGGAGCGCGAGGACGAGGGCGGAGCCTATGCCGCGTCCGCGGAACGCGGGGTGGGTCTGCAGATGGTGGACCGTGCCCCAGTGTCCGACGAGCCGGTGGGGATCGCGGTTGAGGATGACCCATCCGGCGAGGACGCCGTCGGTCCGGGCGACAAGGAGTCTGCTCCGGTGTGGGTCGAGACGGCTGAGGAGCTGGTCCGCGACAGGGGTGACGTCGTCCTCGCCGACAGGCGGGAACGGGAATCCCGCGGCGCCGCCGGTGTTGGTGACCGTGATCCAGCAGTCGATCAACTCCCGCCGGAGTTCAGGGGCGACCTCGTGCGGGTCCGTCATCTGTACCAGGTCGAGGGCGCTGTCGTGCGGCATGAGGAGGAGGATGCCAGAGGGGTCCGACATCCCTCGCCGCGGTCAGGATCTCGTGGTGCGTTCGCCGACCTGGGCCGATGCCGGTCGTCGTATGCGTCGGCACGCGTTCGGTGCCAGGGCGCCGAGGGGGGCTGCTACACGTGATGGCGTGATCTTCCTGGTGCGCCATGGTGGTGGTGTCTCGCCTTCTCACCGGGGCTGGGAGCCCACGTCCGGGCGCATCCGGAGCAGTACCAGTGCCACAGGTGCGGGGCGGCCGGTGTCGTGCGACTGGTGTCACGCCAGAGTGCCCGGTGATCCAGGCAGTGGGGGCAGTTCGGTGACTGGTGCACCACGGCGTCCTCCTGCGTCGATTGGTGGTCAGCGTGGTACGGCGGCCGGTGGTCCGGTGTGCGGACCCGCCCTTCCCACTCGTACGGGGGACCCGGGCCGGCGGTCGGGCCGCGATGCCGTCACCCGAATGGATGCGTACAGGTGGTCGCACGGGAACGTGCCGCGCAAGGTCGGTTCTGTCCGGCTTCATCCCGTTCCGGCCCAGGAGTTTCCATGGCACAGACAGCGCCCACGCCCGGCACGTCCTCCCGTCCTCCCGGTCTGCGGGACGACAGCAATCCCTGGGCGGCCGGTGGGGTCATGTTCGCCGGTGTCCTGCTGATGGTGGACGGCGTCCTGGGGGTGATCAAGGGCATTGCCGGTATCGCGTCCGACGATGTCTACGCCCGCATCAGGAACTACACGTTCAAGTTCGACGTGACGGGCTGGGGATGGATCCATTTCGTTCTCGGCGTGATTCTTGTCGTGATCGGTCTGGGCATTCTCAAGGGTGCCGGGTGGGCCCGGGTGCTGGGTATCGTGATTGCGGCGCTCAACATGATCGCCAACTTCATGTGGCTGCCGTACGTACCGATCTGGGCGATCATCTCCATCGCCATCGACACGTTCGTCATCTGGGCCCTGTGCACGGACCGTTCCAAGGCGCTCGTCTGAGTGCTGGTGGGGACGGAGGACTGCATTCATGGCTGCTGCATCCGATCCGTCGGAAGAGCTCGTCGCTCTTGCCGCCGAGGCGTATGTCTACGGGTATCCGCTGGTCTTCGACCTCTCGACGGCCGAGGACTTCATGCAGGTGGGCGTCGGCCCGCTGGCGCCCACCCCGTTCAACCACTTCGCGCACTCGGGCCGATCGGCGGACCCCGGCACCCACTTCGCCTCCGTCGGCGGCGACACGCTCTGCTCGGTCGCCCAGCTCGATCTCTCCGGCGGGCCGATCCGGCTGCACGTCCCCGACACCGACGGTGCGTACTACGTGCTGCAGTTCGTGGACACCTGGACGAACAACTTCGCGTACGTCGGCCGCCGCGCCACCGGTACGGACGAGGGTGAATGGCTCGTCGTGCCGCCGGGCTGGGCGGGCAGTGAGCCCGGTGGGGTGCGTGGGGTGATCGACGCGCCGACCTCCGTGGTCTCCGTCGTCGGCCGCATCGCCTGTGACGGCCCCGACGACGTGGAGCGGGTCCGGGCGCTGCAGGAGCAGCTCACGCTCACGCATCTCGAACCCGGGACGCACCGCACCGGGCTGCCCGCGCCCGACACCGACGTACTGGCGCAGCTGCGCTTCTTCGAGCAGCTCAGGGTGTGGATGGCCGACTTCCCGCCGGCTGCCGCCGACTGCGCGTACCAGGACCGGTTCCAGGCGCTGGGGCTGCTGGAGGAGGGGCCTTCGCCCTACGTCTCCGCCGATCCCGTCCTCGTTCGCGCACTCGTCGAGGGCATGGAGCGCGGCCGGTCCCGTGTGGCGGAGGCCGGGCAGCCGGGTGCGGTGGACGGTGGGCGCTGGGTGATGGATCCGCATCTCTTCGACTACAACCTGGACCGTTTCGGGGTGGGGACGATCGACTCGCCGGAGTGGAAGATGGCCGACCGGGAGGCGTCCTACCTGGCCAGGGCGGTGGCGGCACGCAACGCGCCGTGGGGGTCCCATGGGTACGAGGCCGTGTGCGCACACACCTCCCACGACGCCGACGGCCATCGGCTGAACGGTGCCCACTCCTATGTGCTGCGCTTCGAGCAGCCGCCGCCGGTCGGGGCGTTCTGGTCCGTGACCATGTACGACGCCCCGGACGGCCGCCTCGTCGAGAACCCGGCGGGCCGGTATGCGATCGGTGACCGGACGCCCGGGCTGGTGCGTGCGGACGACGGGTCGCTGACCATCCACCTGGGGAAGGAACGCCCTGCGGAACCCGCGGCGGCGGCGAACTGGCTGCCCGCGCCCGACGGGGACTTCCGGCCCGTGCTCAGGCTCTGCACGCCGGGGCGTGCGGTGCTCGACGGCAGTTACGAGATCCCCGCGGTCGAGCGGTGCTGAGGCCGGTCCGGGGGCGCCCGCTTGCCGCGCGGGCGATGTCAGTGGGTCGGTACACACTGGAGGCATGTGCCGCAGCATCAAGACCCTTCGCCCGCCCGTCCTTCCCGAAGAGGCCACCGAGGAGGACATCCGGGCCGCCGCCCTGCAGTTCGTACGCAAGGTGTCCGGCTTCCGCGCTCCGGCCGCGCACAATCAGGAGGTGTTCGACCGGGCCGTCGACGAGATCGCCGAAGCGACCGCCCGACTGCTGGGCGGTCTCGAGGTGCGGGGTGCGTCCGTCAGGACGTCTTAGGTGCCGAAGCCGTCGCGGTGGCCGTCGCGGGGGTGGCTGCTGCCGCGGCGGGGCGGCGCATCAGGTACGCGGCCAGCGCGCCTGCCATGAACAGGGCCAGCACCGAGACCGCCGTGCCCAGCCATGTCGTGCCGAGCCACTGGCCGCCGAAGTAGCCGAGACCCACGCTGTAGGCCGCCCAGGCCACGCCGGCCAGGGCCGACCAGGGCAGGAATTCCTTCACCTTGCGGTGCGCCGCGCCCGCGCCCAGGGAGACGACCGAGCGGCCCGCCGGGGCGAAGCGGGCGATGACGACGAGGATGCCGCCGCCGCGGCTCAGGGCCGCGCCGAGACGTTCCTGCGCGGTGGTGAGGCGGCGGGAGCGGGCGATGGCGCGGTCCAGCCGGTCGCCGCCGCGCCAGGCCAGGCGGTACGCGACGAGGTCGCCGAGCACCGAGGCGGTGGCCGCACTCAGGATCAGCGCGAGGAGCGACGGAACCTGGGGGACCTCTCCGGCGGAGCCGGCCGCGCCCGCGACCGAGGTCGTGCCGGCGGCGGCCGCTGTGGCCGCCGTGATCACCAGGACCCCGCTGGGCAGCACGGGCAGGAAGACGTCCAGGAGCACCGAGAGGGCGACCACCGCATAGATCCATGGGCTGCCGGTCAGCGCACCCATACTCTCGAGCACCTTCGCGTACTCCCCGTTCGTTCCAACGCCGCGACGTCGCAGGGGAGCGGCAGGGGCGGCAGGGCCAGCTGTACAGCGTACGCCTGCCGTTTACCTGTACATCATTACGCGCGGGGGATGTTGTGTACCTCACGTGTCACATGTGACGCGCCTGCCTCATAGACCTCGGGGGCCGGTGGGGCAGGCGCGGCAACACGGGAGACACCGAGGCTCAGGCCGCGACCGCCGGTGCCTGCTCGCGGGTGCGGTCCTTGCCGGGCTCCGTGTCACTCCGCCGTGCGAACAGCCGGTCCAGGGCCAGGGAGCCCGGGCCGGTGAAGACCAGCAGCAGGAACACCCAGCAGAAGACCGCGGACGGCTCGCCGCCGTTCTGCAGCGGGAAGAGCGCCTCGGGCTGGTGGACCTTGAAGTACGCGTACGCCATGGAGCCGGAGGCGACGAAGGCGGCGATGCGGGTGCCGAGGCCCAGGACGATCAGGGTGCCGCCGACGAGCTGGATGAGCGCCGCGTACCAGCCCGGCCAGGTTCCGGTGGGTATGGAGCCGCCCATGGCGCCGCCGAGGACGCCGAAGAGCGAGGCGGCGCCGTGGCAGGCGAAGAGCAGGCCGACGACGATCCGGAACAGGGCGAGAGCGTGCGGCTGTGCACGGTTCAGGCGGGTGTACATGAGGGGAGGGCTCCTTCGGTCGGTGGGGGACGAGAACCGATTGAGCGCCTCAGGTTAGGGTGACCTCACCAGTGCTTGCAAGTTCAACCTTTTGCCCCTGGCTGAAAATTGCCTATTCGCCGGCGGTCAGCGTCCGCTCCAGTACCGTCTCCAGCTGCGCACCTGTGGCCTTCTCCCTGGCCTGAACCAATGTCAGCGCAGCATTCCGGCCATGCAGCGTCAGCGTCATCAGCTGATTGCCGAACCACGGCCCGCCGGTCTTCCGCCACCGGATCGGTGCCGGGCCCGTCCGGCCGTGCCGCGCCAGCAGCCGGCCGAGCCGACGCCCTGCCCGGCTCCAGCCGAAACGGAACCCCGCTTTGAGCGGGCCGGGGACCGAGTTGTGCACGGGAGAGCAGGTCAGCTGCAGGATGCGCGCCCCGGGGTCGGCCTCCGGCGCGTCGGCCGGCCACGTGGGCTCCGCGATGTACGCATGGTGCACATCGCCTGACAGCACACAAACCGTCGCCGGGGCGTCCGGACCGCTTCCCGCCTCCCGGATCAGCTCCGTCAGCCGGCGGAAGGAGTCGGGGAAGGCCGCCCAATGCTCCAGGTCGGAGCGGCGCCGCAGATTCTCGCCGAACCGCGCCCATCGCCCGTCCGGCCCGCCCCGCTCGCCCCGGCACAGCGCGGCGTTCCACTCCTCCGCGTCATGGATGAGCGGGGGCAGCAGCCACGGCAGCGAGGTGCCGATCAGGAGATGGTCGTACGAACCGGGGTCGGCGAGGGCCTCCTCGCGCACCCAGTGTGCCTCCTTGTCGTCGAGCATCGACCGGCGCTCCTCGTCCAGTACGCGGGCGGCTCGGGTGTCCACCATCAGCAGCCGTACTCGGCCGAAAACACGGCGGTAGCTCCAGCGGGTGCGCGTGGGGTCGGCGTCCGCCTCGGCGGCGAAACGTCGCAGCACCTCGGTGCCGTCCGGATCGGCGCGTACCGCCGCGTAGACCGGGTCGGCGGCCAGGGCGGCGGGGGAGAGGTTGCCGAGGTGCTGATAGACCCAGTACGACGCCAGTCCGCTGACGATCCGCTCGTGCCACCAGGGGGTCGAACGGACGGAGGCGAGCCACGCGGCGCTGGTGTTCCAGTCGTCTACCACATCGTGGTCGTCGAAGATCATGCAACTGGGGACGGTGGAGAGCAGCCAGCGCACCTCGGGGTCGCGCCAGGACTCGTCGTAGAGGTGGGTGTACTCCTCGTAGTCCGCGACCTCGGCGCCCGGCGGCTCCGCGAGGTCGCGGCGCGCGGCAAGGCGGCTGCGGGTCGCCTTCGACGTCTCGTCCGCGTACACCTGGTCGCCGAGGAGGAGCAGCACGTCAGGGCGTGCGGCGCCGGGGTCGGCGGCGAGCCGGGCGGCAAGGGTGTCGAGCGCGTCGGGGCCGGCGGCGTCCCGCTCGCCGATGGGGGGAGCGGCCCAGCGGCAGGAGCCGAAGGCGATCCGGACGGGCGTCGGCTCCGCGTTCTCGTCCGCCGCGGAGGGTGCGGGGGATATCGGGGGTGTGGTGATCGTGCTCGCCGGGAAGCCGGAGTCCTCGAGCGGCCAGACCCTGCGGCCGCCGAGCAGCACCTCGTACGCCGTGGTCGAGCCCGGTGTCAGGCCCGTCACCACCACCAGTGCGTAGTGGTGACCCGCGATCGCGAACGTCCGGGAGGAGCCCGACGCGCCGTCCGCGCACCGGACTTAGGCCGTGGTCGGCCGGTCGGCCTCGACCCAGACGGTCGCGGTGGAACCCGTCTCCCAGTCGACGTACCGCAGTAGTGGTCCCAGGCGCAGCCCGGCCATGAGGTGTCCTCCTCGCGTCGTTCCGTACGGACGGGGCCCGTGCGCGTACGGACGAAGCCCGTCACGTGCGAGTGGGCTCCGTACCGTACGGAACGGCGGGGGAGGGGTGAGCGGTTCCGGTCAGCAGCCGTTGAGAACGGACTGGAGCGCGCTCTTCTCCGCCGAGTCGACGGTCAGGTTGTAGTAGTGCTTCACGTGTACCCAGGCGCGCGCGTACGTGCAGCGGTAAGCGGTGCGCGACGGCAGCCACTCCGCCGGATCCTGGTCGCCCTTGGACTGGTTGACGTTGTCCGTGACCGCGATGAGCTGCGGGCGCGTCAGGTCGTTGGCGAAGGACTGGCGTTGTGCGGTGGTCCAGCTGCTCGCGCCCGAGCGCCAGGCCTCGGCGAGCGGGACCATGTGGTCGATGTCCAGGTCGGAAGCGGCGGTCCAGCTGGCACCGTCGTACTCGGAGTACCAATTGCCGCTGACGGCCGAGCAGCTGGAGTTCTGCGTGACGTTCGTGCCGTCCCGCTTCAGGACGACCTCGCGGGTGTCGCAGGCCCCCGACTGGGTTATCCAGTGCGGGAACAGGTCCCGGCTGTAGCCGGACGACGAGCCTTCCGCCGAGACGGTCAGCTGGCTCAGGTAGGTGCGGGCGGTGGACGCGGCGACCGGCGTGGGCATGGCGGCCTGGGCGGTGGGCGCGGTGAGCAGTCCGCTGGTTGCGGCAAGTGCGGCGGATGCGACGACGACGCCGATGCGACGCGCGTAGACACCTGACATGCGAACTCCCTTGACGTGGGGGGCCTTGGGCGGGCGACCTGCGAACCCGGCCATCGTGGCGGCGCCAGGTTTCTGTGGGGTGGGCGCCAGGTAACAGAGTGGCGACATGTGCACGTCACATCAAGAGGTGCGACAGGGCTGACGCACCGGCAGTTCCTGGCTGCGGAAAGCCGATTCGTGCCGGATGCCGGAGTGGGCCCGGCCTAAGGTGGCCGCGTGCTGCTTCCGGTCGACATCACGCTCGGCGTCGTCCTCGCCCTGCTGCTCGCGGCGGCCGCCGTGGTCGCCGCCGTGGCCTCGCTCGGCCGGTCGCGCGAGATCGTCCTGGCCGGACTACGGGCCGCGGTCCAACTCGCGGCCGTCTCCGTGCTCATCGGCTGGGTGGTCCGCTCGTTGCCGGCGCTGCTCGGCTTCCTGGCGCTGATGTACGCGGTCGCGGTACGGACCGCGGGGCGCCGGATCACCGCGAACCGCACCTGGTGGTGGGCGGCCCTGCCGATCGCCGCGGGGGTCGCGCCGGTGATCGCCGTCCTGCTGCTCACCGGACTCCTGCCCGTCCGCGGCCTCGCGCTGATCCCGGTCACGGGCATCCTCATCGGAGGTGCGCTCACCGCGACCGTGCTCGGCGGGCGGCGCGCGCTGGACGAACTGACGATGCGGCGCGGGGAGGTGGAGGCGGGGATGGCGCTCGGACTGCTCGACCGCGACGCGCGGATGGAGATCGCCCGGCCCGCGGCGTCGGAGGCGCTGCTGCCGGGGCTGGACCAGACGCGGACGGTGGGGCTCGTCACGCTGCCCGGGGCGTTCGTGGGCATGCTGCTGGGCGGCGCCTCGCCGGTTCAGGCGGGGGCCGTGCAGTTGTTCGTGCTGGTCGCGCTGATGGCCGTACAGGCGGTGGCCGTCGCGACGGTCCTCGAACTCGTGGCGCGTGGACGGATGTACCGGGACAGCCCTTAGGGATGTTCTCGGCCGATCGGCCGGACGCTACCGGGCAAGGGCGGCGCTGACGTGCAGGCGGATCGAGCCGTCGGCCGACGGGTCCACGCGGATCTGCGTCAGATCGTCGACGTGCGCGTCCGGCGCCAGCGCCGCGGCGCGCGGACCGACGCCCACGACGCGCATGCCGGCCGCCCGGCCCGCCGCGATACCGGCCTCCGAGTCCTCGAAGACGATGCAGTCCGCCGGGGCGAAGCCCAGTTCGGCCGCGCCCTTGAGGAAGCCCTCGGGGTCGGGCTTGCTGGCGCCGACGCATTCCGCAGTGACGCGGATGCCCGGCATCCGCAGTCCGGCTGCCGTCATCCGGGCCCGGGCCAGCGCCTCGTCCGCCGAGGTCACCAGGGCGTGCGGGAGCGCGGCGATCTCGTCCATGAAGGCGGGGGCGCCGCCGATCGGGACCACTCCGTCGGTGTCGGCGGTCTCCTCGGCGAGCATCACGCGGTTGTCCGCGTAGTTCTGCTCCATCGGGCGATGGGGGAGGAGTACCGCCATCGTGGCGTACCCCTGGCGCCCGTGGACCACCTTGAGCGCGGCCTCCGGGTCCAGGCCCTCACGCAGTGCCCACCGCCGCCAGCAGCGCTCCACCACGGCGTCGGAGTTCACGAGGGTGCCGTCCATGTCGAGCAGGAGGGCACGTGCGGTGAGGACGGTGGCCGGCATCGGCGGTCTCCAGGCGGGGGGAAGGAGGGCAACGCGGGGTGGCGCGAACGAGCAGGTGAAGAGAACAAGCAGCCCCGCCCGCCGGTCAGGGAGTACGGGCGAGGGCTACTTTGTTCCATCACGATACAAAAACCTGCCCGGGAAAGCGAATCCCGCGCGGCGGACCCCTTCCGTCAGGACCGGCCGCGGCCCGTCGTCTCCGCCTCGAGCGCACGCCGGGTGTTCGGACCGTAGACGCCGGCCGGATCACCCTCGATGGACTTGTACGACTGGTAGACGCTCACCGCGTGCTCGACCTGGCCCGTGTAGTCGCCGTCGTCGCGCCCCCGGTACAGCCACACCTCCTGCAGCCGCCGTTGCAGCTCGGCCACCGCGGGGCCGTGATCGCCGCGCTGCAGTGTGCGATCGTGCGGTTTCGAGATCGACGGGGCCGACGACGTCCCGGCGGACTCCTCGGCGGAGGCCGGCGCCGACGGTGCGGCCGGATGCGACGAGGTGGCGGACGGGGTGGGCGATGCGCTCGCCGAAGGCGAGGCGGAGGCGGATGCGGACGGCGACGCGGAGGCCGAAGGCGAGGCGGACGCAGATGCGGCGGCCGACGTCGACGCATCGGGTGAGGTGGACGCGTCGGGCTCGGCCGACACCACGGTGCTCGGCAGGGCCTGCTCGCGGTCGGCGCCCTCCTTGCCGTCCCCACTGAACAGTCCGCCGACGAACGCCGCGGTGCCCACCACCGTGACCACGGCCGCGACCACGGCTACCGCCGCGAACGGGCGGCGCCGGCGCGGCTGCACCGGATCCACCCGGCCCATGGTGTCCGTGGCGTCCCTGGTCCCGTAGCCGGGCTCCGGTGCTCCGGCGCTGTCCTGCGGTGCGGGCGGCGGACCCGTCATCGCCTCCGGGTCGAGGAACAGCGGCATCGTCGTGGCCGCGTCGTTCCCCGACGGGGTGTCGGCCGCCGTCCCGTCGCCCCCCAGCGTCACGTACGGCCTGATCCGCAGCGGATCGAAGTCCTCCGCCGCCGCTGTCTCCGCCTGTGCGGCGGCCCGTCGCGCCGCTCGCTCCGCGCATCCGCAGCCGGGCCCGGCGGAGGGTCTCCCCTCCGGTGTCCCGTCCGGTCTCTCCGCCGATCCGTTGTCCGTACCGCACTCCGGGCAGACCTGTCCGGTCATTTCGTGGGTCCCCTCCCCTTGAACTGCCTGCGATTATGCAGCCCGCCGCGATGACGCCCCAACAGGCCATAACGGTCCACTGCGGCCAGGATGGGGATGTAGTGGACCCGAGGAGAGTTTTATGGCCAACCAGCTGAGCCCCCCGGCCCTGGCCCCCGGCGAAGCCCGCTCCCAGCGGACCGTCCTTGTCGCCATCGGCGCCCTGCTCCTCGGCATGCTGCTCGCCGCACTCGACCAGACCATCGTCTCCACCGCGCTGCCGACCATCGTCAGCGATCTCGGCGGCCTGGAGCACCTGTCGTGGGTGGTCACCGCCTATCTGCTCGCGTCGACCGCCGCGACCCCGCTCTGGGGCAAGCTCGGCGACCAGTACGGGCGCAAGAAGCTCTTCCAGATCGCCATCGTCATCTTCCTCGTCAGCTCCGCACTCTGCGGCATGGCCCAGAACATGCCGCAGCTGATCGGCTTCCGTGCCCTCCAGGGCCTCGGCGGCGGCGGTCTGATGGTGCTCTCGATGGCGATCGTCGGCGACCTCGTCGCCCCGCGCGAACGCGGCAAGTACCAGGGCCTGTTCGGTGCGGTCTTCGGCATGACGAGCGTCCTCGGACCGCTGCTCGGCGGCCTCTTCACCGAGCACCTCAGCTGGCGTTGGGTCTTCTACATCAACCTGCCGATCGGTGTCGTCGCGCTGCTCGTCATCGCCGCCGTGCTGCACATCCCGGTCCGCGTGGCCAAGCACACCATCGACTACCTGGGCACCTTCCTCATCGCCGCCGTGGCCACCTGTCTGGTCCTGGTCGCCTCACTGGGCGGTACCACATGGGCCTGGGGCTCGGCACAGATCATCGGGCTCGCCGTCCTCAGCGTGCTGCTGCTGATCGCTTTCGTGTCCGTCGAGCGGCGCGCCGCTGAACCCGTACTGCCGCTGAGGCTGTTCCGGATCCGCACGTTCAGCCTGGTCGCCGTCATCAGCTTCGTCATCGGCTTCGCGATGTTCGGTGCGATGACCTATCTGCCGACGTTCCTGCAGATCGTGCACGACATCACGCCGACCCTGTCCGGTGTGCACCTGCTGCCGATGGTCGTCGGCCTGCTCGTCACATCGACCCTGTCCGGCCAGATCGTCAGCCGTACCGGCCGCTGGAAGGTCTTTCCGGTCCTGGGCACGGGCATCACCGCGATCGGCCTGATGCTCCTGCACCGGCTCACGGAGTTCAGCAGCACCGGGCAGATGAGCGCCTACTTCTTCGTCTTCGGTGCCGGGCTCGGTCTGGTGATGCAGGTCCTCGTGCTGGTCGTGCAGAACGCCGTCACCTACGGGGACCTGGGCGTCGCCACCTCCGGGGCGACGTTCTTCCGCTCCATCGGTGCCTCGTTCGGTGTCGCCATCTTCGGCACGATCTTCACCAACCGGCTCACCGACAAACTCGGCGCGGCGCTCTCCGGTATCACCCTGCCGCCCGGCGTCGACGCCGGCCGGGTGGCCGCCGACCCCCGCGCCATCGCCCAACTGCCGCCCGCGCTGCGGCCTCCGGTGCTCCATGCGTTCTCGACCTCGATCACCGATGTCTTCCTCTACGCCGCCCCCGTCGTCCTGATCGCCTTCTTCTTCGCCTGGTTCCTCAAGGAGGACACGTTGCGCGGCTCGGTGACGGCCCCCGACAGCACCGAGACCCTGGCGTCCAACCCGGTCGAGCGGTCCTCGTACGACGAATGCGCACGGGCCCTGTCGGTGCTCGCGACCCGCGACGGGCGACGCGACGTCTATGTGAAGATCACCGAGCGTGCGGGGTACGACCTGCTGCCCGCGGCGAGCTGGATGCTGCTGCGCGTCAAACGCCACGGCACCGTTGAACCCGGGCTCCTCGCGGACACCATTCCGGTGCCGGTGCGCGTGATCAGCGACGCGGCGCGTCAGCTCGAGGAGCGGGGTCTGGCCCGGCGTGTAGGGGTGCAGCTGGTGCTCACCGACGAGGGCTCGGAGGTCGTGATGAAGCTCGCGCAGGCCCGCGAGGAGTCGCTGGCCGAGCTGTTGGGCGACTGGTGGGGGCCGGAACGGCCGAGCGACCTGCACAGACTCGTGGAGGAGCTGACCGCCGAGACGTGCGGATCGAGCGAGGAGCAGCCGCACGGTCCGGAGCCGAGACGGGACCACGCGGTCTGAGCCGGGCGGCTCGATTCCGGCGGCCCGGCAGGCACCGCCCGATCCGGGACGGCCTCGCCCGGCCTACAGCTCCTTGGCGAACCAGTGCTCCGCGTACGGCTTCCGGTGAAACGCCGGGACTTCGGCGTAACCGTGCTTGGCATACAGCCCGCGCGCCTCCACCAGGTCGTTGCGGGTGTCCAGCCTGATCCGCCGTACGCCGAACGCACGCGCCGCGCTCTCGACGGCCGTCAGCAGCAGCCCGCCGCCGCCCGTGCCGCGGAACTCCGGGCGTACGAACACCCGGGTCAGCTCCGCAACGTCCGCGTCGATCAGGAGCAGCCCGGCACAGGCAGCCGGCTTCCCGTGGAACCTGCCGACGACGAACTCGCCGGTCGGCGGGGTGAGCCGGTCGACACCGTCGTCGGCGAGCCCCTCGTCGATCTCCCGGGCGGTCGCGGGGCGCCCCCAGTACCGGCTGGCGACCTCGTCGTAGTAGTCCCGGCGCAGTGCGGTGGAGTCGGGAGAGTCGAAGGGGTCCGGGGCAACAGTCCAGGTCATGTGCGTGATTGTGACTTGCGCATGACCGGGAGCCAAACGGTTTGACCGGCGGTCCGGCCCACACGGACGGCCCTGCGGTTCGGGCGGTGCGGGATCTCCGTACCGCGCTTCACTCCGCGCACGACTGTTCGTGACCTTCTCGTGGGCGGCGGTCACACCGACGGCGGCACGCGCGCGGCCTCTCCCACCCGGCCGCTGCGTCCGGGGCCGATCGGCGATCCGAGCATTCTTCCGGACAAAGCGGGGTGACAGCCCGGCGAAGAAGAGGTTGATTGTGTCTACCTCGTAGCGCAATGCGAAGGTTTCACAGCACGTCCTGGGACGAGGACGGCGGATGAACGGCGGGAGGGTCGGCGCAGCGTGGCGAATGCGGAGCACAGTGTGCGCGGAAACGCGGCAACGGGGGCGAGGACCGGGGCAGCCCGTGCTGTGCTCTGGCTGGTTGTCGCCTTGCTGGCGGGACGGCAGATGGCGGTGGTGCTGCGGCAGCCGCCGGACGAACGGCTCACCGATCTGGAGACGTGGATCGGTGAGAACGGTGTCCTGCATGTGACGGGTTCGCTCTACGACAGCGACCGGTTCACCGGCACCCCCTTTGCCGGGCTGGTACTGAAGCCGCTGGCCCGGACGGCCGAACAGAGCCTCGGCGTCGCCTGGACCTTCGGTTCGCTGCTGCTCGTCGCCGCACTCGGCCTCGTCGCGGCCCGCGCGCTGCCGGGGCCCGTCTCCCGTCGGACCGCCCTGCTGGCGGCCCCGGTCGCGATCAGCCTGCTGATGCTGTCCCTGCCGGTCCGTAACGCCCTCCACCTCGGTCAGACCAGCATCCTGCCGGTCCTGCTGGTGCTCCTCGCTTGTTTCGTGGCCCGGGGAGAACGCGCCTCCGGCGTACTGATCGGAATCGCGGCCGCGCTCCAGCCGACCGTGCTGCTCTTCGCCGTCCTGCTCTGGCTGACGGGCCGCCGCAGGGCCGCAGTGACCGGCGGCACCGCATTCGCCGTCTGCACCGCGCTGGCCTGGGCCGTGATGCCGCACGACTCATGGTCGTACTGGGTGCACCATGTCGCGGGCGCCGGACTCGGCGACAGCGCGGACAGTCTCGCCAACCAGTCCCTGCACGGCGCGCTGCTCCGCCTCGGCCTGGCGGGCCCGCTCGAGGTCGGGCTGTTCCTGCTGCTGGCCGCTGCCGTCTGCTACGTCGGGCTGCGGCGCGCCGTGCGGTACGCGAACGACGGCCAGCTGCTCCTCGCCGTCGCCGTGACCGGCTGTGTCGCCGTCGCCGTCTCGCCGACCGCCTGGCAGCACCAGCTGCTCTGGGTGCTCCTCGCCGTGGTCGGCCGGGCCGGCGAGCGGGCCTCCGACCGGCTGGTGTGGCCGGCTGTGGTGGTGCTCGTGATCACGCTGCCCGGGAAGATACTTCTGCCGAACATCCCGGTCGCCTTCCCGGTGCGGGACAACGTGCTGCTCCTCGCTGCGCTGGGCGCCGCCTGCGCCGCGCCGTTCCTGTCGCGCACCTCGCCGTACTGGCAGCGGCCGGTCCTCACGGACCACGCCGTCCCGGTTCCGGCCCGTTGGAGCCGCGTACCGCTGCTGCCGTTCTGGCGACGGGTGCTCAGCCGTCCCAACCTGCTGCTCGAACTCCTGCTGATCAGGGTCGTCTACTCGGGATACGCGCACGTCAGGCTGGCGGCGACGGCTGGCCGCAGCACCGCCGAGGCGCACGGCCGGCAGATCCACTCGCTCGAGAAGTGGCTGCACATCGACATCGAGCACTGGGCCAACCACACGGTCGTCCACATCGGCTGGCTGAAGGGCTTCTTCGACTACTACTACGCGACGTTCCACTTCATCGTGCCGCTGGCCATCCTCGGTGTGCTGTACGTACGACGTCCCGCGGACTACCGCTGGGCCCGCTCCACCCTCGGCTTCGCCACGCTGGTCGCGCTGCTCGGCTTCTGGCTCTACCCGCTGGCGCCGCCGCGGCTGATGCCGGGGCTCGGCTTCATCGACACGGTCCATGGTGTCCAGGACTTCGCGAAGCCGGACTACGGCACGCTCACCTCGATGACCAACCAGTACGCGGCAATGCCCTCGCTGCATTTCGGCTGGTCGCTCTGGTGCGGCGTCATGATCGTGATGCTGGCCCCGAAGCTGTGGATGAAGGCGCTCGGACTGCTGCACCCGCTGTTCACCGTCTCGGCGATCGTCGCCACGGCCAATCACTGGGTGCTCGACGCGGTGGGCGGGGCGCTGGTCATCGGGCTCGGCTTCGTGCTCACTCACGTCCTCGCGGGACCGCGAAAGCTGCAACCGGTGGTCGACCGGGCAGCCGGGGCGGAACGGAACCCGGCCGCGGCGGAACGGGCCGCTTCCCACCAGGTGACCGGCGAGACGGTGGGCAGCAAGACGTGAGCGGCGACCGGTTGCACGCGTGCCGAAGGGGTGCCTGGACGACCTGTTGCCGTCCGGCACCCCTTCGGCGTGGATCGCCGCTTACCCAGCATCCGCCTGTCCCGGGCGGCCCGCCACTCGAACAGCCCAAGAAGCGGTCAGTGGGACGGCCCGAGCGCCCAGGCGGCGAACGACAAGGTGGCCATGGAAGCGACCGTGGAGGCGACGACGGAGTTGCGGGCGAGCTTGGTGTCCAGACCGTACTGGCGGGCGTAGATGAAGGCGTTCTGGGCCGTCGGCAGCGCGGAGCACACCACCACGGCCAGCAACTGATGGTCCGGCAGCCGCAGCAGCGGGCCGCCGACGAGGAACGCGATCAGCGGCTGGACCAGCGTCTTCAGCACGACGGCGACTCCCACCTCCGCGCGCTCCCCGGAGTCCGCCACTCTCTCTGACGGTGCGCCGGCCGCCGCCGGGCGCCCGTTCAACGACAGGCCGAGGGTGATCAGGGCCGTGGGCACCGCTGCCGCGCCGAGCAGATCGAAGGAGTGCGTGAGAGCGGTCGGCAGTCGCAGCCCGATCGCAGAGACGGCGACGCCGAACATCGAGGCCATGATGATCGGGTTGCGGACCGGCATGGTCAGCATCCGCCGGAAGGTGACGCCCTTTCCGGAGCCGGACCCCGTACCCGTGTCGAGCAGTGTCAGGATCACGGGGGAGACCAGCAGTACCTGGAACAGGATGATCTGCGCGACGAACGAAGCGTCGCCCAGCACCTGAACCGCCACCGGGATGCCGAGATTGGCGGAGTTCACGTAGCCGGACGCCATGCTGCTGATCGCCTGGTCGGCGGTCTTGCGGCCGAAGAGGCGCCGGGCCAGGACGAAGCCGAGGGCACAGACGAGTGCCGTGCCCGCGGCGAAGGCCACCATGGAGGAGTTGGCGAAGGCGTCCAGCCGTGCGCCGGAGACCATGATGAACAGAGCCGCGGGCATGGCCACGTGGAAGACGAACCGGCCGAGCACGGCTTCCGCCTGTTCTCCGAGGAGGCCGCTGCGGCCGACCACGTAACCGATGCCGGTGAGCGTCCAGATGGGGGCGAAGCCGGAGAGCAGGGCGTGCATGGACGCCATGATCCTCGTACGTCCCCGCGCTTCCCGGAGCGGGGGTGCGGGCAGGCCACGGGGGCGGATGGGCAACGGCGGCGGACAGGTCGCGGGGCGCGGACGGGCGGCGGGGGCCGGGGCGTAGGGGAAGGCCACCGCCGCCCGAATCCGCGAACCGGTCAGCCGGTGGGCGTACCGGCCTTGTCCGCCGTGCCGGCTGCGCTGACCTGCAGTTGCTTGATTCCGTTGAGCCAGGCGGAGCGGAGCCGCCGCGGGTCGCCGACCAGCCGCAGGTCCGGCAGCACGTCCGCGATCGCGTTGAAGATCAGGTTGATCTCCATGACGGCGAGGGACTTGCCGAGACAGAAGTGCGGTCCCCCGCCACCGAAGCCGAGATGGGGGTTGGGGTCCCGGGAGATGGAGAAGGCCTCCGGGTTCTCGAAGACCTCGGGGTCGTTGTTGGCGGAGGAGTAGAACAGCCCGACCCTGTCCCCCTTCTTGATCCGCTGCCCGCCCAGGTCGACGTCCTGCGTGGCGGTCCGCTGGAAGGAGACCACGGGGGTGGCCCAGCGCACGATCTCCTCGGCGGTCGTCTCCGGGCGCTCGCGCTTGTACAGCTCCCATTCGGCGGGGTGGGTCAGGAAGGCGTGCATGCCGTGGCTGATCGCGTTGCGAGTGGTCTCGTTGCCGGCGACGGCGAGCAGGATCACGAAGAAGCCGAACTCGTCGGAGGAGAGGTTGCCTTCGCCCTCCGCGGCGACCAGCTGGGAGACGATGTCCTTGGCCGGGCACTCCTTGCGGTCCGCCGCCAGGTTCATCGCGTACGAGACGATCTCCATGGCCGCCTCGGTGCCGACCTCTTCGGTGATCGCGTACTCGGGATCGTCGTACGCGGCCATCTTGTTGGACCAGTCGAAGATCTTCGACCGGTCCTCCTGAGGTACGCCGATAAGCTCGGCGATGGCCTGGAGCGGCAGTTCGACGGCGATATTGGTGACGAAGTCGAAGGAGCCGTCGTCGTCGGCGGAGGCGAGCGCGGTCTCGACGATCGAGCGGGCGCGGCTGCGAAGGGTCTGCTCCAGGGACCGGATCGCACGGGGAGTGAAGCCGCGCTGGACGATCTGGCGGACCCGGGTGTGCTCGGGCGGGTCCATGTTCAGCATGATCAGCTTCTGGACATCGATCTGGTCGCGGCTGATCGACTCGTTGAAGCGGATGACTGCCGTGTTGGTGTGGGACGAGAACAGTTCAGGGTGTGTGGAGACGTACTTGACGTCCGCGTGCCGGGTGACCACCCAGTAGCCCTCGTCGTCGAATCCGGAGATGCCGGCCGGCTGGGTGCACCACCAGACCGGGGCGGTCTCCCGCATCCGGGCGAACTCCGGGTACGGGATACGGGCTTGGAGCAGGTCGGGGTCGGTGAAGTCGAACCCTTCGGGCAGATGAGGGCAGGGCATCGGCAACTCCAGGTCGGTCCGAGGGCCGCCCGAGCCATGTCTGACGGCCCATCAGAAGTTGCCGGAAAGGTAGTAACGAGTTCTACAACTCGCAAGAGCCATGGCCGGATCTGTTGCGTGAAGACTGGGTGTGCCAGGCAGGAAGTGGGTGCAAGGTGCGTGCACGGCTCTTGCGTACCGGGGGTAAGCCTCATAAGACTGCTTGCAGAACTAGAACGCGTACTAGTTCCTTCCGCGGGCGCCGGGACGCCCCTGCGGAAGTGCGAGGAGAGGACGAGCTCATGGCCGCGGAACCCGTCATCGTCGAAGCCGTACGCACCCCCATCGGCAAGCGCGGAGGCGCGCTCGCCAATCTGCACCCCGCCTATCTGCTGGGCGAGACCTACCGTGAACTCCTCGGCCGCACCGGCATCCATGCCGACTGCGTCGAACAGATCGTCGGCGGTACGGTCACCCATGCCGGTGAACAGTCCATGAACCCGGCGCGCAACGCCTGGCTCACCGTGGGACTCCCGTACGAGACCGCCGCCACCACCGTGGACTGTCAGTGCGGCTCCTCGCAGCAGGCTTCCCACATGGTCGCCAACATGGTCGCCGCCGGAGTCATCGACGTCGGTATCAGCTGCGGTGTCGAGGCCATGTCGCGCGTACCGCTGGGCAGCGGCTCCAAGCACGGCCCCGGGAAGCCCTGGCCGGACGAGTGGAACGTCGACCTGCCCAACCAGTTCGAGGCCGCCGAACGCATCGCCCGCAAACGGGGCCTCACGCGGGAGAACGTCGACTCGCTCGGGCTGATCTCGCAGGAGCGGGCAGCCGTGGCCTGGGCCGAGGAGCGCTTCAAACGGGAGACGTACGCGGTCCAGGTGCCGACCACCGAGGAGGAGCAGGCGGCGGGGCAGGGCATGTGGCGCCTCGTCGACCGCGACGAAGGGCTGCGGGACACCACCATGGAGGGGCTCGCCCGGCTCAAGCCGGTCATGCCCACCGCCATCCATACCGCGGGCAACTCCTCGCAGATCTCCGACGGTGCCTGCGCGATCATGTGGGCGTCCAAGCGGATGGCGCGGGCGCTCAAGCTCAAGCCGCGTGCCCGCATCGTCGCCCAGGCACTGGTCGGCTCCGACCCGCACTTCCATCTCGACGGCCCGGTCGACGCGACCCGTGCGGTGCTGGGCAAGGCCGGGATGTCGCTGAGGGACATCGACCTCGTCGAGATCAACGAGGCTTTCGCGTCAGTGGTGCTGAGCTGGGCGCAGGTCTTCGATCAGGATCTGGAGAAGGTCAACGTCAACGGTGGGGCCATCGCACTCGGCCACCCGGTGGGCGCCACCGGGGCCCGGCTGATCACCACGGCACTGCACGAACTGGAGCGCAGGGACAAGGAGTTCGCGCTCATCACCATGTGTGCGGGCGGAGCGCTGGCCACCGGAACGATCATCCAGCGGCTCTGAGGGCGACCCCAGGCCGGGTGTGGACAGGTGCGCCGCGGCCGGGGTGCACGCCGTCCGGCAGGCCGAAGGCCCCGACCGGAACCCGGTCGGGGCCTTCGTGTGGAGCTGCTTGCCACCGGCTCAGTACCAGTGGTTGGCCTGCCAGAACGTCCAGGCGGCGCACGGGCTGCCGTAGCGGGAGTTCATGTAGTCCATGCCCCACTTGATCTGGGTCGTGGGGTTGGTCTTCCAGTCGGCGCCGGCCGAGGCCATCTTCGAGCCCGGCAGTGCCTGGACCAGCCCGTAGGCGCCCGAAGAGGCGTTGGTGGCGCTGGGGTTCCAGCCGCTCTCGTGCGACACGATGTTGCTGAAGCACTGGAACTGCGCCTCGTTGCCGATCATCGCTCGCGCCGTGCCCTGTACTCCGGTGGCGGCGGACGCCGGCGCGGCCATGGCCGGGGTGACGCCGAGGCCCAGACCGGTGGCGCCGAGGACCGCGGCGGCGCCGGCGACGACGGCCTTGCGGCGAGCGGTGCGGGGCTGGGCGAGGATGTTACGGACGAACGACACAGGGGAACCTAACCGTTGGGGACGGGGGAGTCGCGGACCGAGCCCAACAGTGCGGGGGCCGGTGCTCGTTGACCGCGTTCCGTTCCGGAGAACGCTTGCGGTGCTCGGCGACGTGACCAGTCTTAGCCGCGGCGTTCAACCGTGGCAATGACCCCCGATACGGCCTTACCTAGCATCACGGCCCAGAAGTCCCGAACCGCCCCGAAACGTTCCATAGCAGGTCGGAGGGGGTGGAGTGGGGTCCATGTGCGGCCGTAACAGCTACTACTCCCGGTAGTGGAGGGCTAAGGTCCTGTGGGCGCCTTCACGCCTTCGGGACCGTCGAATGTGACCTGGACCTCGAAGGACGCCCGGCGCGTGGCCCGTCGCAGCGCCTTCAGCAGCGTGGAGCCGATGGTGAGGGTCAGTGCCATGGTCAGCACCGCCCGGCCCAGGTCCCAGCCCAGTGAGGTGGCCAGGCAGTACGCGAAGAAACGGACCAGATTCTCGGGCAGCGGATCACCGGGGTGGAACGAGATGCCCGAGCCGAGGCCCGGCACGATCGTCCAGCCGTACAGGTTCATCACCGTGCCGTACGCGAACGCCGCCACACCGCCGTACGCCGCCAGCATCAGCAGCTCGGCGCGCCCGCGCAGCCGGTCCGGGGCCGGCAGCAGACCGGCGCCCATCGTGAACCAGCCCATCGACAGCATCTGGAACGGCATCCATGGGCCCACCCCGCCGGTGAGCAGGGCTGACGCGAACATCGTCACCGAACCGAGCACGAAGCCGAAACCGGGGCCGAGCACCCGGCCGCTCAGCACCATCAGGAAGAACATCGGCTCCAGGCCCGCCGTGCCGGCGCCGAGCGGACGCAGCGCGGCACCGACCGCGGCGAGCACGCCCAGCATCGCCACCGCCTTCGCGTCCAGGCCGGAGTCCGCGATGGTGGCGACGACCACACCGACCAGGAGCGGAAGCAGTGCGGCGAACAGCCACGGTGCGTCCTGGGAGTGGGCGAGACCGGAGTCCGCGTCCGCGAGCAGGGGCCAGCCGATGGAGACGACGCCGATCGCGCTGACGAGGAGGAGTGCGGCGATCGCACGGGGGCCCAGTCGTACGGGACGGCTTCGGCGGTCGCTCATGCGCCTGCCTCCAGCGCCCCGCGCACCTGCGTCACGGTCAGCCACTCCTGCGGGGCGAGTATCTTCGCGGTCTGCGGCGCGAACGCCGGCGACGAGACCACCACCTGCCGGGTCGGCCCGTCCGCGACGATCTCCCCGTCCGCGAGGATCACCACCCGGTGGGCCAGCTCGGCGGCCAGCTCCACGTCGTGCGTGGCCAGGACGATCGCATGGCCCTGGGCCGCCAGACCGCGCAGCACACGTATCAGCCGGGCCTTCGCCGCGTAGTCCAGACCGCGGGTCGGCTCGTCCAGCAGCAGGAGCGGGGGCCGTGCGGTCAGCACGACGGCCAGCGCCAGGGCGAGACGCTGCCCCTCGGAGAGATCGCGGGGGTGGGTGTCGTCCGGAACGTCGGGCAGCAGCTCGGAGACCAGGGCCCGGCAGCTGCCCGCCGCCGCGCCCGCGTCGGCGTCGGCCGCCGCGCACTCGGCGGCGACCGTGTCCGCGTACAGCAGATCGCGCGGTTCCTGCGGTACGAGTCCGACCCGGCGGACCATGTCGCGCGGATGCGAGCGGTGTGGGGCCAGACCGCCGACGAGGACGGTGCCGGTCGTGGGCCCGACCAGGCCGACGAGTGCGGCGAGCAGCGTGGACTTGCCCGCGCCGTTGCGGCCCATCAGGGCGACGGTCTCGCCCGGTGCGACGGAGAGCGTCACGCGGCGCAGCGCCTCGACACGCCCGCGCCGCACCCCCAGGCCCTCGACCCGGGTGGTCGCTTCCGTCACAGCTTCAGGAGCGGATCGGGGAGCGGGCGCACGCCGGCGGCCGAACAGACCGCGGCGTACGGGAGCGGCCGCGGGCAGCGGCGCCGGGGCGGCGTGCGCCGACGGAGCGGGCGGCGGCGGTTCGGCCGAGGCCAGCCGCTCCCGCAGATCCGTCGCGCGGCGCCGTGCGTCGCGTACCGACAGCGGCAGCGGCTCCCAGCCCGCCAGCCGGCCCAGGGCCACCACCGGCGGGTGGACCGCGGAGACCGCCATGATGTCGGCGGGGGCGCCCATCACCGGTGCGGCACCCGGTGACGGCAGCAGGACGACCTGGTCCGCGTACTGGACGACGCGTTCCAGGCGGTGCTCCGCCATCAGGACCGTCGTACCCAGATCGTGCACCAGCCGCTGGAGCACCGCGAGGACCTCCTCGGCCGCCGCCGGGTCCAGTGCGGACGTCGGTTCGTCGAGGACCAGGACCTTGGGGTGCGGGGTCAGCACCGAGCCGATCGCGACCCGCTGCTGCTGGCCGCCGGAGAGCGTGGCGATCGGCCGGTCGCGCAGCCCGGCGAGGCCCAGCAGGTCGAGGGTCTCCTCGACGCGCCGACGCATCACGTCGGGGGCGAGTCCCAGCGACTCCATGCCGTACGCCAGCTCGTCCTCGACGGTGTCGGTGACGAAGTGGGAGAGCGGGTCCTGCCCCACCGTGCCGACCAGATCGGCGAGTTCGCGCGGCTTGTGGGTACGGGTGTCACGGCCGTCCACCATCACCCTGCCGCGCAGCGTGCCGCCCGTGAAGTGCGGTACGAGACCGGAGACGGCGCCCAGCAGGGTCGACTTTCCGACCCCCGACGGGCCGACGAGCAGCACCAACTCGCCCTCGGGGACGGTCAGATCGACCCCGGACAGGGTCGGGTGTGCCGCCCCCTCGTACTGCACCGAGACCTGCTCGAACCGGATCACTGGCTCTCCTCGGAGTTCGCGACGGTCATGACGGGCGGCGCGGGCGCCACCACCGCGGGCAACAGCCCGATCAGCACCGCCGCCGCGGGCCACAGCGGGAACACCGGAGCCGACAGCGGTACGACTCCGGGGTGCAGCGCCTCCGTGTCGGCACTGCCCGCCCAGATCATCGCCGCCGCGACCACCGCACCCGACCCGGCCACCAGCCAGGCCCTCGCCCCCCACCGGTCGGGCCGGTAGCGGGTGCGGACCGAGCGGGCACCGCCGAGCCGGAGCCCGGCCATCGCGGCGACGAGCCCGGCGAACAGCAGCGGCAGCCCGTAGACCGCACCCTGCGAGGCCAGCAGACCGTACGTGCCGGCGCAGACCCCCAGCAGCCCGCCGAGCGTGAGGACGTTCGTGGTGTGCCGGACGGCGCGCGGCACCTGGGCCGTACGCCCGTATCCGCGCGCGTCCATCGACGCCGCCACCGCCACCGACCGCTCCAGCGCACCCTCCAGCACCGGCAGTCCGATCTGCAGGACGGCCTTGATGCCACCGGCGGGGCGGCCCCGCAACCGCCGTGCGGTGCGCAGTCGCACCACATCGGCAACCATGTTCGGTGCGAACGTCATCGCGACGACGACCGCGACGCCCGCCTCGTACAGTGCGCCCGGCAGCGACTTCAGCAGCCGGGCCGGGTTGGCGAGTGAGTTCGCCGCGCCGATGCAGATCAGCAGGGTGGCCAGCTTCGCCCCGTCGTACAGCGCGAAGAGCAGCTGTTCGGCGGTGACCCGTCCGCCGATCCTGACGCCCTGCGCCCAGTCGGGCAGCGGGACTTCGGGGAGGGCGAACACCGGGTGAGTACCGGGGATCGGCGAGCCGAGAAAGACGGAGAAGAGCAGCCGCACGCCGACGACGAAGAGCCCGATCCTGATGAACGCCCCGTATGAACGGGCCCACGGCGCATCGGTCCGGCGTGCCGCCACGACGTAACCGGCCACCCCCACCAGCAGCCCGAGCAGCAGTGGATTGCTGGTCCGGGAGGCGGCGGTGGCCAGCCCGAGCGCCCACAGCCACCAGGCCCCGGCGGGCAGGGCGTTGCTGCGGGTCGCCGCGGGGGCGCGCAGGGCACGGCTCGGCCGGGCCGGGCCGGCGGAGACGGTCATCCGCGGCGGCGGCGGGCCTGCACGACCGCGGCGACGCCGAGCAGAAGGACGGCGGCGACACCGGCGAGCACCCCGGCGGACGGTCCGCCGCGGCCGCTCCCCGGGTGGGCCGAGGTGGACGGGCTCGCCGGCGCCTGCGACGTACCGTCGGCGCGGCCGGTGCCGGAGACCTGCTCACCGCAGCCCGAGGCCGGATAGCCGGAGATCGCGCAGAGCAGCGCCTCGCTGCTGTAGCGCAGCGGCCTGGCCACCGAGGCGAGGGCCTCCGCGGCGCTCGCGTCCTCGGCGACCTGTGCGCATGCGGTACGCGGCGCGGGCGGCGTCTCCCCGTCAGGTGCGTCCGCGGCCGTGCCGGGGTCGATGACGAGCGCGACCCGCTTGGTGCCGTCCTTGGCGGGGGTGTCGGCACAGATCGCCGCGAAGTCGGGGGCGCGGCGCGGCTTCGCCGAGTCCTGGGAGTCCTCGCTCACCGAGAACCGGAAGCCCTGCACCGTACCGTCGTCGGGCCGGACCAGAGACGGGCCCTGGGTGGCATACGCCCAGCCCGTCCCCTTGCCTTCCCAGAACGACCAGTAGCGGTAGCCGGCCGCGTGGGCGGTGCCCGCGCCGAGCACGGTCAGGACGGCGCCCAGAACGAGCAGCAGGGCGCCCGCTGCCGGCCACCCGGATCGATTCCCCGCTCGGTTCACAGCTGCGGGGTCTTCCGGCGGTTGCTGATGAGGAAGCCGACACCGGCACCGGCGGCGAGACCGATACCGACGAGCCACCACACGCCGAGGCCGGCGTCGTCGCTGGTGCCGTCCTGTGCCGCGTAGTCGCTGCTGGCCGGAGAGGGTGTGTGGACGGCGGCCGGCTTCGGTCCGGTCGCGCTCAGCCGCTCGACCAGGTCGACACCGCCGAAGTCGCGGGCATCGGCGCCGGTCGTGTGGGCGGCCACGATCAACTGGGCGTAGGCGGCGGGGCCGTTCTCGGCCGCCCAGGGCGCGGCGTTCTTCTTCAGCCAGCCGAGCGCGTCGGCCGCCTTGTCCTGGTGGCCCGCGGCGGCCAGGGCGACGACCGCGTCCGCGGTGTTGCCGAAGTCGGGCTGCTCGGTGGTGTCGGTGGCGCCCGGCATCGGCGGCTGGTTCAGGTGGCCGGTCTTCGCGAGGGCACCCGCGAGATAGTGGGCGCCGTTCTGGGCGGCCTGCTCGGGCTTGACGACGGCGCCCTTGTGGCAGGTGGGCGCCTTGTCCTCGGACGCGGAATTGTTCCAGGCGGCCAGCCCCTTGCCCATGGAACCGAGCACACCGGCCGCGGTGGCGTCCGCGTTGGCGACGAGCTTGCCGGCCTTGTCGGGCTGGTACGCGAACGCGCCGCCGTCCTTGCCGCCGCACGGGATCGCCAGCGCGAGCAGCGCGTCGTACGGCGTCCTGCCACCCTTGGTCGTCACATCGCCGAGCCGCTCGCCCCGCTTGGCCAGGGCGCCGATCACGATCGAGGTGGAGTTGGCGTCGCTCGGCGAGCCCGGGTTGTAACCCCAGCCACCGTCCTCGTTCTGAACGGACTTCAGCCAGGCGACCCCGTTGTCGGCGGCATCGCCGTGGCCGCCGACCTCGGCGAGCGCCTGGACCGCGGCGGCGGTGGCGTTGGTGTCCGTCATGGTCTTCGCGTCGCACGGCTTGTCGGCATCCGCGCGGTACGAGGCGTAGGCGCCGCTGTCGCACTGCTGGGCGACCAGCCAGTCGACGGACGTGGCCGCGGGGGTGACCCCCTCGAGCCGCTGGGCGATGAAGGCCAGCGACTGCCTCCAGACCCCGTCGTACGTCGGGTCCTTGGTGCCGTACAGCCCGGACGGCAGCGCGACGGACGGGGTGGGCGACGGAGACGGCGCCGCCACCGCGGCCGGGGCAGCGGCCGCACAGAGCACGGTGGCGGTGGCGGCGAGCGTTGCTGCGGTGCGGCGAACGGTCATGGTGGGCTGGGCCTCTCCTGCGGTAGGAACCGGGCACAGGCACACTCAGGCACCAGGCTCCGGCCCCGTATGCCTCGACGGTGCCGGTCACCGGGGTTCCGGTGACGCGAGCCGGTCACGACCGCGGACAGGGCATTCCGACTCACCGCTGTGTCAGCGGCTCACGGTTGCGTGGTCAGTGCCGGATTCGCACCGGCTTCCCCCTGAACGGGCATGATGACGACTCCGACACTCTACCGGGGCGTAGCCCGCCGCTTCGGGCGGAGGGGCGCCCGGAACAGCGACGTACGTCACCCATGGGATCGGGCCGGACGGAGTCGTGGGAAGAGGAGGTCAGCCCCTGGTGACCGCCGGCGCCTCATCGCGAACCATGGCCATGGTGAACTCGGCCCGGGCTTCGACGTCCAGGCGCAGGAGCGGCTCGGTGCGGGAGGGGCGGACGTCGAACCATCGGTCCGCTGCCGTGACGGTCAGGCCGTCGGAGGGCCGGGACCGCTGGTCCGCGAACCCTTCACACCGCGATGTACGTCACCGGATCGCTCCCCGTCATCGCCTCCGCGCGCCCCAGCTTCACCAGTCGGCGGACGTGGGCCTCGGCCTCGGAGACCGCGATGTTCCGTGAGCCGTGCGGGATCTGTTCCCACGGCCGGTTCCACTCCATCCGCTCGGCCAGCTGCCACGGTGTCAACGGGGTGGCGAGCAGCGCGAGCAGGCCGGTCAGCCGCTCCTCGTGGTGGTCGAGGAGTTCCTGTACGCGCCGGGCCGCGTCCGGGAACGCGTGCTGGTGGGCGGGCAGCACCTCGGCGACCCCCAGCCGGCCGATGCGCTCCAGCGAGTCGAGATAGTCGCCCAGTGGGTCGGCGGCCGTCGCATCGTCCGGGTCCTCGTACAGCCCGATGTGCGGGCTGATCCCGGGCAGCAGATGGTCGCCGGAGAAGAGCCGGCCGCGGCCGGGCAGGTTCGCCGGATGGTCCTCCTCCAGATGCAGGCAGACGTGGCCGGGGGTGTGGCCCGGCGTCCAGACCGCCCGGAGGCGGCGGCCCGCCAGGTCGAGCAGTTCGCCGGGGACGATCTCGCGGTCCGGGAGGGCGGCGCGCAGGCCGGGCAGGGTGCGCATCCGGCCGGTGGCGCGGGCGGCGTGCAGTGGGGCGAGGTGGTCCTCGGGGGCGCCGACCGCGGTGAGTTTCGCCGCCAGGTAGGCCAGCCAGGTGCCCGGTTCGGACTCGCGGGTGCGGCGCACGATCGCGGTGTCCGCGGCGTGCATCGCGATCCAGGCCCCGGATGATTCGCGGACCTGGCCGGAGAGGCCGTGGTGGTCGGGGTGGTGGTGGGTGATGACCACGCCATGGATGTCGGTGATGCCGGCTCCGATCGCGGTGAGGCCCGCGACCAGGGTGTCCCAGGCCTCCGGGTCGTCCCAGCCGGTGTCGATCAGGACCGGGCCGCGGCCGGTGTCGAGGACGTGTACCAGGGTGTGGCCGAGCGGGTTGTCCGGGATGGGGACCTTGATGGACCACACGCCGCCGCCGTGCTCGGTCACCTGTGTCATGAGGTCCCCATCTCTCGTCCCGGCATGCGGCTGTGCTGCGCCGCATCCACTGTAACGAGAACTCGTTCCAGTAGTGGCCCCGGTCGACTATTTCGTCCGAGGTCGATCACCGTCGGATCCGTGGACTCCTGGAACTGGAACTGGTATCAGTTCTGACACAGAGTCAGGTATGGAGTCAGGTGCGGAGTCGGTACGTGCCGGGTCGCGGGAGGCAGCAGCCATGACCGAGCTTGTCGAACACGGAAAACTGTTCATCGGCGGGGAGTTGGTCGATCCGCTCGGCCAGGACGTCATCGAGGTGATATCTCCCCACACGGAGCAGGTCATCGGCCGGGTGCCGCACGCCTGTGAGGCGGACGTGGACCGCGCTGTCGACGCCGCCCGCCGGGCCTTCGACGAAGGGCCCTGGCCGCGGGCGTCCCTCGACGAGCGGATCGAGGTGATCACCCGGATCAAGGACGCGTTCGCCGTGCGGTACGAGGAGGTCGCCCGCGTCATCAGTTCCGAGAACGGAACCCCGTACAGCTCCAGTGTGATGGTGCAGGCGCTCGCCGCGATGATGGTGTGGGACGCGGCGATCACCGTCGCCCGTACCTTCCCGTACGAGGAACGGCGCGACGGCGTCCTCGGGCCGCTGCTGGTGCGCCGGGAGCCGGTCGGGGTCGTCGCGGCCGTCGTGCCGTGGAACGTCCCGCAGTTCACCGCCGCCGCCAAACTCGCGCCCGCGCTGCTGGCCGGCTGCACGGCCGTCCTGAAGGTCTCGCCCGAATCGCCCCTGGACGCCTACATCCTGGCCGAGATCGCCGCCGAGGCCGGGCTCCCCGAGGGCGTGCTGTCCATCCTCCCGGCGGACCGCGAGGTCAGTGAGTACCTCGTCGGGCATCCGGGCGTCGACAAGGTGTCGTTCACCGGATCCGTCGCGGCCGGCCGCCGGGTCATGGAGGTCGCTTCGCGCAACCTCACCCGGGTCACCCTGGAGCTGGGCGGCAAGTCCGCCGCCGTCATCCTCCCGGACGCGGATCTCGACGCGGCCGTCGCGGGCATCGTCCCGTTCGCCTGGATGATCAACGGCCAGGCGTGTGTCGCCCAGACCCGCATCCTCGTCCCGCACTCCCGCTACGACGACATCGCCGAGGCGTTCGCCGCCGCGGCGGGCGCGCTGAAGGTCGGCGACCCGCTCGACCCCGCCACCGAACTCGGCCCGCTGGTCGCGCGGCGTCAGCAGCAGCGCTCCCTCGACTACATCCGGATCGGCCAGGAGGAAGGCGCCAAGATCCTTACGGGCGGGGGCCGTCCGGCCTCCCAGGAGCGTGGCTGGTACGTCGAGCCGACCCTCTTCGGGTCCGTCGACAACTCCATGCGCATCGCCCGCGAGGAGATCTTCGGGCCGGTCATCTGCCTGCTGCCGTACGGCGACGAGGCGGAGGCGGTGAAGATCGCCAATGACTCGGAGTACGGGCTCAGCGGCAGTGTCTGGACCGCCGACACCGAGCGCGGCATCGACATCGCCCGCCGGGTCAGGACCGGCACGTACAGCGTCAACACGTTCAGTCTCGACATGCTCGGCCCGTTCGGCGGCTACAAGAACTCCGGTCTGGGACGGGAGTTCGGCCCCGAGGGGTACGGCGAGTACTTCGAACACAAGATGATCCATCTGCCCGCCGGGTACCAGCCCGCGGAGCCCGGACCGCAGGAGGCGTGATGGGGGACCGCTGGCACGTGGAGGTCGACCGGAGCGTCTGCATCGGCTCCGGGATGTGCGTGAACCACGCTCCGGACGGCTTCCGGCTGGACTCCGCCCGGCAGTCGCACCCGGACGCCCCGGAGACCGACGCCAACGAGCAGGTGCTCGCCGCGGCGGAGGGGTGTCCCGTCGAGGCGATCACGCTGACGCTGCGCGACTCGGGCGAGGTGGTGTTCCCGCCGGAGGACTGAGGGCTGTCCAGTGATCCCTGGTGGATCGGTGCGCGGCGTCGGATGCGGTGCATCGCAAGGCGGGGGGGCGTCATCGTGCCGGTCGTATTCGGGCGTTCCGACAATGCGGCGAGGTGCCGTAGCTGTCGTCGTGCGCCCGCCAGGGATTGCGGGACAGCCCTTAGGGCCTCTGCCCCGCGGCGGGAACGTGAGCGCAAGGTGCGGCCCGACGCGGGACCGTCGGGCCGCACCGTCGACGGACGGGTGCTACGCGGTGCAGCCGGTGTCGGCGATCACGAAGTAGCCCGCCGGTGACTCCCGCAGGGTGTGCGTGACGAACACGTTGTACAGCCCCATGTTCTGCTCGGACCCGTTGGCGTACACATAGCCGCCGGTGGTGTGCGCCCTGCCCGCAGCCACCTGGGCGTAGTTGGTCGCCGTGTAGCAGGCGCCGCCGCCCGTCCCGCCGGTCGTGGTCGCCGTCACCGCGGCCGAGACGGTACCGGCCGCGCCCGATCCGTCGACGGCCGCCACCGTGTAGCGGTACGAGGTCCCGGCGGACAGGCCCGTGTCCGTGAACGCCGTCGACGTGGGCCGGCCGACCTCGGTGCCGTTGCGGTAGACGGCGTACGAGGAGGCTCCCGTCACCGCGCTCCAGGACAGCGAGGCGCTGGTGCCCGTGACACCGGTCACCGTCAGACCGGAGGGGGCGGGGAGCGGGTTCTCGCCGCCGCCGGGTACGCCCTGGTCCAGCCCCCAGAAGACGCCGGTGTAGTACGACGAGCAGATCGAGTTCAGGAAGTACGCGGCCGTGGACCCGCACCTGTCGGTCCCCGAGCCGGGGGAGACGGCCAGGCCGTGGCCCATGCCGGAGATGGAGTACGTCTCCACCGCGGGTTTCCCGGAGGAGTCGTTGTAGACGCTCCGGGTGGTGTTGCCGGGGAGGGTGTCGGTGCTCGACGGGGTCTGGCCGATGCCCCACACATCGGTCCACTGGTCACGCAGCGCGGTGGCGTTGGCGGGGTACACCGTGTAGTCGGACGTGCCCTGCCAGATGGCGACCCGCGGCCACGGGCCGGTGTAGCCGGGGAAGCCGGCGCGGACCTTGGCGCCCCACTGGGCGGGGGTCAGCTTCTGCGGGCCCGTCTGGCAGCCGGAGGCGGCGGCCTGGCTGGTGGCGCACTGAGCGGGCAGGCCGGACGCCACGGAACCGCCGGCGAACACGTCCGGGTACGCGGCAAGCAGGTCTGCGGTCATCCCGCCGCCCGCCGACAGGCCGGTGACGTACACCCGCCGCCCGTCGGAGCCGTACTGCTGCTTCGCGTGCTCCACCATCTGCACGATGGAGGCCGCCTCGCCCTTGCCCCGGGTGTCCTCGGCCGGATCGAACCAGCCGAAGCAGGAGAGCGAGTTGTTGGCGGACGTGGTCTGCGGGAAGACCACGGCGAACTTCCAGAGGTCGGCGTACTTCGGCCAGCCCGAGTTGGTGTAGTAGTCGTTGGCCGTCTGCGTACAGCCGTGCAGGGCGATCACCAGAGGTGCGCCGGCGGGCAGATCGGCGGGCGCGTACTCGTACATCTGCAGGTTGCCGGGGTTCGTGCCGAAGCCGGTGACCTGCTGCAGGCCGCCGGCGGCAGCGGCGGGCTGCGTGGCGCCCACGGTGCTCAGCGTCGCCGCGACGACGCCGAGGACAGCCGTGGACGCGACGCGCCGTAGCAGGCGTCGCAGGATCGATGGGCGCACTGGGGGCCTCCCTGTTCGGAACGTGCGGGCGTGCGGACTGTTGCCGGAACCTACGAGTCCGGGCCGTCCCCGCCCATGGGGCGGGCTGACATCCCTCGGGCCCCGCTGTGTGCGGCGCCGCCCTTGCGCGGCGAGCACCGGCGAGGAGCGGCCGTTGCCATCGAGTGCGCTCGAAGATGCAGACTCCCCGTCGGCAACGCCCTTATTGGCAAAGGGCTGTTGGGAGGGAGACAGGAATGCGCTACCGCACGACCGGTACGGACCCGAAGACCCGCCGCGAGGTGAGCGTGCTCAGCCTCGGCGCCATGCTGATGGGCGCGCTCACCGACGAAGCGACCTCGTTCGCCGTCCTCGACCGGTACGCCGAGGCCGGCGGCACCTTCATCGACACGTCGAACAACTACGCGTTCTGGATCGACGGCAGTCAGGGCGGGGAGAGCGGACCACCCGGGCAACCGGGCGCGGCAGGCGGCACTGCGGACGGTGGCCGAGGAGACCGGGGCGACCGTCAACCAGGTGGTCCTGGCCTGGCTCCTCGGCGGCGAGGTCCCGGTCGTCCCGCTGGTCGGCGCCTCTTCGGTGGCACAGCTGGAGGAGAGTCTGGCGGCGGTGGACCTGGAGCTGACGACGGAGCAGCGGGCGACGCTGGACGCCGCCCACTGACCACCCGCACCATGTACGCCGCCACCATGGCGACGTGCGGCGGTGTGTGCACCGACCCCGTGTGACGTGGGCTTCGACCTCCTTACGGTGACGACCATGGAGACTCCCCAGAGCCCGGTCCACGGGCCCGCGCCGCTCACCGTTCCCCCGCCCCGCGCCGCCGCTCCGTCGCCGTCGCCCGCTGATCCGGTCCTGGCCGGGCGAACCGCGCTGGTGACCGGAGCGGCGAGCGGCATCGGGCAGGCCTGCGCCGAGGCCCTCGCCGCCGCGGGTGCCCATGTGTACGTGGTGGACAAGGCCGCCGACGCGGCCAAGAGCCTGGCGGAGCGGATCGGCGGAACGGCCTGGGTGGTCGACCTGTCCGTACCCGAGGCGGTGGACACACTGCCGGACGACGCGGACCTGGTGGTCAACAACGCGGGGCTCCAGCACGTCGCTCCCGTGCACGAGTTCCCGCCGGACCGGTTCGCGCTGATCCACCGGGTCATGGTGGAAGCACCGTTCCGCATCTTGCGCCGCACCCTGCCCGGCATGTACGAACGCGGCTGGGGGCGTGTCGTCAACATCTCGTCCGTCCACGGGCTGCGCGCCAGCCCCTACAAATCGGCGTACGTATCGGCGAAGCACGCACTGGAAGGACTCAGCAAGGTGGTCGCTCTCGAAGCAGCACCGCACGGGGTGACCAGCAACTGCGTCAATCCCGGCTACGTGCGCACCCCGCTCGTCGAGAACCAGATCGCCGACCAGGCCCGTACGCACGGCATCTCGGAGGAGGAAGTGGTGGGCAAGGTGATGCTGGAACGCAGCGCCATCAAGCGCCTCATCGAACCCCGGGAGGTCGCCGAGGCGGTGCTGTGGCTGTGCGGACCGCACACCGGTCACATCACCGGCACCTCGCTCGCGATGGACGGCGGCTGGACCGCTCACTGACACTCTCCAGGTACACATCGAATCCCCGACGAACGATGGCCGCCCATGTCTGCACCGCCCCCCTCCGCCGCGCCCCACCTGCGTCGCCTCCTCGACCTGCTGACCGAGGACGCTCCCGCCGAGGCGCTGGGCGCCGTCTCCTCCGAGGCGCGGGCCGCCGGTGTGCCCGCGGGCGACCTCGCCGAGGTGGAGCGGGCCACCGCCACCGCACTGCGGATCAGGGGAGCCCTGCGCCAGCACCGGCGCCGCGAGCTCCAGCTCACCGCGCTCTTCGACACCGCGGGCGACCTGGCGGCCTCCCGCGATCTGGACGAGGTGCTGAAGGCGATCGTCCGGCGGGCCAGGATGCTGCTCGGCACGGACACGGCGTATCTCACCCTCCCCGACGAGGAGGCGGGGGACACCTACATGCGGGTCACCGACGGTTCGGTGTCGGTCCTCTTCCAGCGGCTGCGGCTGGAGCTCGGCGAGGGGCTCGGCGGTCTGGTCGCGCAGACCGCGAGCCCGTACGCGACCCCCGACTACCGCACCGACAACCGCTTCCGTCACACCCGCAACATCAACGCCGGGGTCCTGGACGAGGGGCTCGTCGCCATTCTGGGCGTGCCCCTGCTCCTCGGCTCCAGCCGCGGCGGTACGGGCAAAGTCATCGGAGTCCTCTTCGCCGCCGATCGCGCGCCGCGCGTCTTCAGCCCCGACGAGGTCGCCCTGCTCTGCTCGCTCGCCGCACACGCCGCGATCGCGATCGACACCGCCCGCGCCCTCGCGGACACCCGCTCGGCCCTCGACGAACTCGCCGGCGCCAACGCCGAACTGGCCGAGGCCAACGCCGCGGTACGGGAGCACTCGGCCGCCATGCAGCGGGCCGAGGAGGCGCACGACCGGCTGACCGACCTGGTGCTGCGCGGCGGTGACGTCAAGGACGTCGCGACGGCCGTCGCGGGGCTGCTGGACTCCCCGCTCACCATTCACGACCCGGGCGGGCGCCCGCTGGCGGCCGTCCGGCCCGACGGTGCGGGCCTCGCCGCCGACAGCATGGACGCCGGATGGCTGGCCGAGACCGCCGAGGAGTCCCGCACCGGGGCGCGCGCCGTGCACCGCGACGGCCGGTGGATCTGCGCCGTACTCGCCGGGCAGGAACTCCTGGCCCAACTGGTTCTGCATCAGCGCCGACGGCTCGACGACTCCGACCGGCGGCTCTTCGAACGCGCTGCCGTGGTCACCGGCCTCCTTCTCCTGCTGCGGCGCACGGTCGCCGAGACCGAGAACCGGATACGCGGCGAGCTGATCACCGACCTGCTGACCGACGCGGAACGCGACCCGGCCGGTCTCGCCGAGCGCGGCCGGCGCCTCGGTATCGACCTGGACCGCCCGCATCTGCTGCTGGTGACCGAAGCGGGCGCCCGGGAGAAGCTGTGTGCCGCTGCTCTGCGCTACCTGTTCGGCGGGGACATCCACGGGGTGAGCGCCGAACACGCGGGCACGGTGGTGCTGTTGGTCGCATGCGACGACGAGGACGCGGACGCCGGTGAAGCGGCGCGGGCAGCGGCGGCCCAGCTCGGCCAGCTCGTGCAGGCCCCCGTCACCGTCGCCGCCACCGGGCCTGCCCGCGGCCCGCGCGAGCTGGCCGCCTCCCACCGGGAGGCCGCCCGCTGCCTGCGTGCGATGCGGGTGCTGGGGCGTACGGGTGAGGGCGCCTGCGTCGACGAACTCGGCTTCCTCGGCGTGGTGCTGGGCAACGCGCAGGATGTCGACGGTTTCGTCGACGCGACGCTGGGGCCGCTGCTGCGGTACGACGCCCAGCGTGGCACCCATCTCGTGCGCACGCTGAGCGCGTACTTCGGCGCCGGTGGCAGCCTCATTCGCGCCAAGGACGAACTTCACGTCCACGTCAACACGGTGGTGCAGCGCCTGGAGCGGATCCAGGTGCTGCTGGGGCGGGACTGGAACGAACCGGACCGGGCGCTGGAGCTACAGCTGGCGCTGCGGCTGAACCTGTTGGCCGGGGGCCAGGAGCGGTCGTGAACCGGGGCGGCCGGTTGCTGCCGTCCTGTTCTCAAGCGCCGGTCGGGCTCGGAAGACGTCCTCGATCGCCACCCGGGCCGGGTTCTGCCCGGGTGGGGTGGGTCGTGCCCGGCGGGCCGCCTGAGGGTGTGCTCAGGCGTTGCCCGGCACGGGTGTGTTCGCCAGTGCCACCAGTCGGGTGGCGATCTCCTGCGCGCCCGCGCCACCCGTGAGCACCGTGTAGTGATTGACGTCCGGTGCCGCCACCGGCTCCACTCGCGTGTCCCCGAGGCCGGCCACCGCCAGTCGCTGTTCGTCGTACAGCCCCTGCTCCTCGTCCATCAGACCGCGCGCCGCCCACAGCAGAGTCGCCGGTACCGGCAACTTCCTCACGGCCGAAAGCACTTCCTCCTCGAAGAGGCCGATCCCGTCCGTGCGAACCGCCTCGATCCGGCAGGTGGAGTGCATCGTCGGCTCCTCGCCCGTCAGGTCGCGCTGGATGTACGCATCGACCTCCGGCGACCAGGCGCCCCCGGCGAACGCGGGGTGCGCCTGCCAGAACGCCCGGTAGGCGGCGCGGTCGGCGAACGTCATCGACAGCCGGTCCATGGCCGGGCCGATCACCGCCGCCATGAGTTCGTCCGGAGAAAGATGGGTGGGGGCCGGGAAGCCGACCCCGCCGTCGACGAGCAGCAGCGGACCGAAGCGCTCCGGATGCCGTACGGCGGCCAGGGCCGCCACGAACGCGCCCATCGAGTGTCCGGCCAGCACCACCCGGTCCAGGCCGAGCGCCCCGGTCAGCGCGGCGACGTCATCGGCATGTGCCGCGATCCCGTACGGGCCGGGCAGCCCGGCGCTCGCCGCCCGGCCGCGCAGATCCGGGGCGATCAGCGTGACCCGTCCGGCCAGCATCCCGGCCACCGTGCCCCAGGAGAGCGAGTTGGCCGTGATGCCGTGCAGGGCCACGACCACCGGCGCACCGGGCTCCCCGGCCGGCCAGCGCAGCGCCGCCAGCTCGCCCCCGGTGACCGGGACACGTATCTCTTCGTACGGGGTCATGAGTGCCGGTTCTCCTTCCGGGCGACTGCGCCCGCTCTGGTTGCGCCTCTGGGTGCACGGAGGGCGGAGCCCAGCCGGGACGGCAGCCGTGCCAGCCCGCCCGGCAGCAGATGTACCACGGCCACGAACAGCACACCGAGCAGGAACAGCGGCTGGGAGAGCGGTACCCGCAGCACCGCGGGCAGGTCGGCGACCGCCCCCGAGCCGGCGAGATCGCCGAGCCGGTGATCGGCCCACGTGTACAGGATGCCGCCGACCATCGGCCCCCAGCGGGTACCCGAACCGCCCAGCACCACCATCACCAGCAGCGACAATGTGAAGTCCGAGGTCGTCGTCTGGGGTGTGGAGCCGCCGGTGAGCAGCAGATGGACGAGTCCGCCGAGCGCCGCCAGCGCACCGGCCAGGACGAAGGCCGTCAGCTTGAACCCGTACGGCCGCAGCCCCAGCACCTCCACCCGGCGTTCGTTCTCCTTGATGCCTTCCCAGACCCGCCCGGTCGGCGACCGGACCGCCCAGTGGACGACGGCCAGGGTGAGCACCAGATAGCCGAGCGCGACCCAGTACAGGTTGGCCGTGTGCTCGATGCCCACGAGCCCGGACGGCAGCAGCTCGGCGGGCGCGGCCCGGCCCTCCTCGCCGCCGGTGAAGCCACCGGGGTTGCGGGAGACCAGGATCGAGCCCGCCTGGGCGAAGGCCAGCGTCACCATGGAGAAGCCGATACCGGTGACCCGCAGGCTCACCGAACCCAGCACCAGGGCGAGCGCGATCCCGAAGCAGACGCCGACCAGGGCCGAGACGGCGAACGGCAGACCGGCCTCCAGCATGATCGTGTTCGTGGCGTAGCTGCCTGCGGCGAAGTACAGCGCATGACCGAAGGAGAGCAGCCCGGTGCGGCCGAGCAGCAGGTCGTAGCCGGTGGCCAGGGCACCGAACAGCAGGCAGGTGGCGAGGAGTTGCAGGCTTCCCGCACTTCCGACGGGGCCGTCGAGCAGGCCCGGCAGCGGCAGCGCGCTGTACGGCGCGACGATCAGCACCACCAGCACGGCGGCCGGCCACCAGCGCAGCAGCCGGGCCGTGCCGGCGCCGGCCGGTGCGTCGGACGGCGCCGCCGGCGTGGCGCTCGTGCGGTCGGGTGTCCCGGTCACGGTGCTCACGCGATCCTCCCCGTCAGTCCGCGCGGCCGTACGAGCAGCAGCGCGGCGAGCAGGACGACGACGGCCAGGTCGCCGAGGCCCGCTGCGGTGTAGTAGTTGGCGAACTGCTGGACCAGGCCGATCACGACGGACGCCGCGGCGGCGCCGGTCACCGAACCCATGCCGCCGGTGACCACCACGACGAACGCGAAGATCAGCAGCGAGGTGCCCTGCCGGGGGTCGACCGAGCCGAAGTACAGCCCGCCGAGCGCCCCGCCGAGCGCGGCGGCCGAGCCGCCGATCGCGAAGACGAGGGTGAACGCCTTCCGTACGTCGATGCCGAGCGCGGTCACCATCGCCCGGTCCTCGACCCCCGCCCGTACGACCAGTCCGTGCCGGGTCCGCCCCAGGAAGAGCCGCAGCGCGACCAGCACCACGACCGCGGCCGCGATCAGCACCAGGCGGTTGACCGGAACTTCCGCGCCCAGCAGGGAGAACGTGCCGGACAGTGCCTCGGGCCCGGGGAAGCGCAGGGCGTCCGAGCCCCAGATGCCCGACAGCAGCGCCGGGACGGCGAGCCCCACCCCGACCGTGGCGAGCACCTGCTCGCGCGGCCGGGTGTACAGCGGGCGGACGACGGCGAGCTCCAGCACCACGGCGGCGACGGTGCCCACCGCCGTACCGAAGAGGACCGCGAGGACGAAGCCCGCACCGCCGGGGCCCGCGCCCGGCAGGTTCCCGGACGCCGCCCACCAGGTGCCGTACGCGCCGATGGAGAGCAGCGCGCCGTGGGCGAAGTTGAGCACGTCCATCAGGCCGAAGATCAGCGATAGCCCGGAGGCGATCAGGAAGTAGAGCGCTCCCAGACCGAGTCCGGTCATGGCGAGCAGAACGACGGTGGACATCAGGAATCCGCCTCCACGGAAGGTGCTTCGGTGGCCGGGCCGCGCCCCACGCCCAGCAGCCGGCGCGCCGCCTCCGCGTCGCCCAGCAGCTCACCGGCCGGGCCCTGGTGGGCGGTTCGGCCGTCGGCGAGCACGGTGCAGTGGGCGGCCAGGCGCCGTACGACGGCGAGGTTCTGTTCCACGAGCAGCACCGGTACCGCCTCGGCGGCCCGTTCGAGCACCTCGGCGACCTCGGTGACCACCTTGGGCGCCAGTCCCTTGGTGGGTTCGTCGGCGATGATCAGCCGGTTGCCGTTGAGCAGGGTGCGGCCGATGGCCACCATCTGCTGCTGACCGCCGGAGAGCGTCCCGGCCAACTGCCTTTCCCGGAGCTTCAGTTCGGGGAAGAGTTCATGGACGAGCGGGTACGCCGGCTCGCCTGCCCCGCGCCGCTCGGCCAGTCGCAGGTTCTCCGCCACGGTCAGCCCGGCGAAGACGCCGCGGTCCTCGGGGGCGTAGCCGATGCCCTGCCGGACCAGCGTGTGGGTGGGCAGCGCCACGGTCTCCTCGCCGTCGAGCCGGACGCTGCCGGTGCGCGGCACGAGACCGAGGATGCCGCGGACGGTCGTGGTCTTCCCGGCGCCGTTCCGGCCGAGGAGCGCGGTCACCCCGTGCCGGGCGACGTCCAGGTCCACCCCGTGCAGGATGTGCCGGCCGCCGATGAGGACCCGCAGGTCCCGTACGGTGAGAAGCGTTCCGGTCGTCACAGCCCCTCCCCGAGGTATGCCTGCTGCACGGTCGGGTCGGCGGTCACGGCCTCGGGGGTGTCCAGCGCCAGCAGCCGGCCGTGGTGCATCACGGCGAGCCGGTCGGCCAGCCCCAGCAGGACGTCCATGTGGTGTTCGACCATGAGGACGGTGCGGCCCTCGTCCCGGTGCAGGGTGCGGATCAGTTCGGTGAGCGCGGGGACCTCCTCCGCGCTCACCCCGGCCATCGGCTCGTCGAGCAGCATCAGCCGCGGCTCTCCCACCAGCAGCACCGCCAGCTCCAGTTTCCGCTTCTCGCCGTGCGACAGCTCGGACGCCAGGGCCCCGGCGCGGTGGCCGAGCCCGGTGCGCTCCAGTACGCCGTGTACGTCGTCGGTGTACGGGGAAGCGCGCCGCCATACGCGGTACGAACCGCCCCGGGCGGCCTGTGCGGCCAGCCGGACGTGGTCGGCCACGCTCATCCCCGGCCAGAGGCTGGAGGTCTGGAACGTCCGGCCGATCCCGCGCCGGGCCCGGGCGTGCGCGGGCCGGCCGGTCATGTCCGTGCCGTCCAGCGCGATGGTGCCCGAGGTGGCCTTGGTCAGCCCGCTGATCAGGTTGAACAGTGAGGTCTTGCCCGCCCCGTTGGGGCCGATGAAGGCGAGGAACTCGCCCTCGCGGACGTCCAGCGTGATGTCCTCGACGATGGTCGCCCCGCCGACGCCCCAGCCGAGGCCGGTCAGCCGGAGCACGGGGGCGGTGCTCCGCGCCCCGCTCCCGTGTTCCGTCGTGATGCCCGGTGCGGCCATCGGTCAGCCCGCCGAGGGCTTCGCGGGCGGCGCCACCTTGTCCATCGGCTCGGTGGTCACCAGCTTCGGCTCGGCGGTGGCGCCCTTGCCGGTCAGTTTGGCCACGAACATCGGCTGAATCAGGGCGTGGTCCTCGGCCCGCACCTGCTCCTTGCCCTTCACTCCGTCGAAGGTCCAGCCCTCCAGGGCCTTCGCCATGGCGGCGGGATCGGTGGCGCTGCCCTCCTCCACCGCGTGCACGATCATCTGTGCGGCGGTGAAGCCGTCGGGAGTGAACAGGTCAGGGGTGCCCCCGGCCTTGGTCACGGAGTCCAGCATCGACTTCTCCACGGCGTTGCCGCCGCCCGCACCGGGGAAGTAGTGCGCCAGGAACGAGACCTTGGAACCGGCGGCGCCGAAGATCGGGTACGAGGCCGTGCCGGCCAGGCCGGTGACGACCTTGGACGCGCCCAGCACACCCTGCTGGTCCAGCGCGGTCCACAGCGCGGGGGCGGTGGAACCCGCCCAGGCCACGAAGACCAGATCCGGACCGGCGGCCTTCACCTGCCGGGCGAACGGGGTCAGGTCCGTGGCGCTCGGCGGGGCCAGCACGGAGCCGACCGTTGCGCCCTTGCCACCGAGGACGGCCTTCACCGCGGCGACGTTGGCCTGGCCGAAGGTGGAGTCCTGGGCCAGCACGGTGACCTTCTTGCCCTCGGCCTCGCCGAGCATCGTCCCGGCGGTGAGGATGTCCTGGTAGGACTGCCGGCCGGAGCGGAACGTGTAGTCGTTGATCCCGGTCACGGCATCGGTCGCGGCGGGCCCGCTGACGTACAGGACCTTGTTCTGCGCGGCGAGCGGCGCCATCTGCAGGGCGACCCCGGAGTCCGTGGTCCCGGCGAGCACCTTGTAGCCCTTGCCGATCAGGTTCTTCGCGGCGGAGACCGCCTTGCCCGGATCGCCCGCGTCGTCCTGCTCGGTGACCTCGATGCGCTGCCCGGCGACCTTGCCGGTGCCGTGCGTCGCGTAGTCCAGGCCTGCCATGAACCCGTCGCGGTACTGCTTCCCGTAGTCCGCGAGCAGCCCGGTCCGGGAGTAGACCAGCCCCACCTTGACGGTCTGGCCCTTCGCGCTCTTGCCGGACGCGGAGTCCGCCTCACCCGCCTTCCCGGCGGCGGTGCAGCCGGCCAGCAGGAGTCCTGCGGCGGCCAGGGTGACGACGGCGGAGAGGGATCTGCGGTGGTGGACGGTGCCTGTGGCTCTGCGACGCATGGTGACCGGCTCCTCGGCGGGGTTCCTGTGATGTCGCCGAACCGTATGAACACCGTGGCGCCGTCGACATGGTGCAGGACGCCCCACCTGAGGCGGTGCGCATGTGCGGGCCGCACATGGCCCGGGGCCGGGGGTGAGGGGGTGCGTCCCGCAGGCCGGCCCTCGTCAACACCCCTTCTTCTGCTGGGACATGACTCTGGGCCGTGGCGCGTCGGCACGGACCGCACGGGTGCCGGGACCGGGCCTGCGGTGGGCCTGCAGGCCCACCGCGCGACGCGCTAGGACGCTTCCGGGGGTGACGTCACGTCGATCAGCCGGCACACCGTCTCGATGTCTATCTTCACCTGGGCGATCGACGCCCGTCCCGACAGCCAGGTGATCAGCGCCGAGTGCCAGGTGTGCTCGATGACCCGGACCGCGGACAGCTGCTCGGGCGTCGGGTGCTCCAGCCCCATCGAGTCCAGGATGATCGCCGTCGTGAGCCGCGAGACGGTGTCCACCTCGGGGCTCACGCTGCGGTCCGCGAAGGTCAGCGCGCGCACCATCGCGTCCGCCAGATGCGGTTCGCGCTGCAGCGCGCGGAACGCCCGCATCAGCGTGTCGGCGACCCGCTGTGCCGCGTCGTCCCCGGCCGGAGGCCGTTTGCGCAGCGTTCCGTGCATGTGCTGGAGCTGGTCCTGCATGGTGGCGACCAGCAGATGGATCTTGGACGGGAAGTACCGGTACAGCGTGCCCAGGGCGACCCCGGCGGCCTCCGCCACCTCCCGCATCTGCACCGCCTCGAACCCGCCCCTGCTGGCGAGCTGGGCGCTGGCGTGCAGGATGCGGCGGCGGCGGGCCTCCTGCCGTTCCGTCAGGGGCGGCGATGCCGGCTTGGCTTCCGCTGTCATGTGTCCCCATCCATGGCTTCTGTCCGCAACCGGAGGAGGCGCGTGGGCTCCCGGCGGCGCACAGCATGCCAGGGTGCCGGTCGTGGCGCGAATCACCTGATCCGGCCGTTGCGCCGACGCTACCTGCCGGTAGATTCGTAGCTCATTGAACGTTCCAGTCTGAAACTTGTTCTAGATTAGCGTGAGCGGTTACGCTCCGGCGAACACGCAGTGAGAAGGGGGCCGAGTGTGACCGCTGAGGCCATAGAGACAGGCCCCCGCACGGGCAGTGACACGTCGGCCGCCACCGCCGACGGGCGACCGTTGCGCATCGCACTCCTCACCTACAAGGGCAACCCCTTCTGCGGCGGCCAGGGTGTGTACGTACGCCACCTCGGCCGCGAGCTGGCCCGCCTCGGCCACAGCGTCGAAGTGATCGGTGCCCAGCCCTATCCCGTACTCGACGAGGGCGTCCCGCTCACCGAGCTGCCGAGCCTGGACCTCTACCGTCAGCCCGACCCGTTCCGCACCCCGCGGCGCGGCGAGTACCGGGACTGGATCGACGCAGCCGAGGTCGCCACCATGTGGACCGGCGGCTTCCCGGAGCCGCTCACCTTCAGCCTGCGTGCCCGCCGCCATCTCGCCTCCCGTCGCGGCCAGTTCGACGTCATCCACGACAACCAGACCCTCGGGTACGGGCTGTTGGCGGACCTCGGTGCCCCGCTCGTCACCACCATCCACCACCCCATCACCGTCGACCGGCAGCTGGATCTGGACGCCGCCGACAGCCGGCGCCGCCGCGCCTCCGTACGCCGCTGGTACGCCTTCACCCGCATGCAGAAGCGGGTGGCGCGCAGGCTGCCGTCGGTGCTCACCGTCTCCGGCTCCTCCAAGCAGGAGATCGTCGACCATCTCGGGGTGCGGCAGGACCGGATCCATGTCGTGCACATCGGCGCGGACACCGACCTGTGGTCGCCCGACCCGTCGGTCGCCGAGGTGCCCGGCCGGATCGTCACCACCTCCAGTGCCGACGTCCCACTGAAGGGCCTCGTCCACCTCGTCGAGGCGCTCGCCAAACTCCGCACCGAGAACCCGCAGGCGCACCTCGTGGTCGTCGGCAAGCGGGCCGAGGACGGGCCCGTCGCGCAGGCCATCGAGCGGTACGGCCTCCAGGACGCCGTCCGCTTCGTCAAGGGCATCAGCGACGCCGAACTCGTCGACCTGGTGCGCAGCGCCGAGGTCGCCTGCGTCCCCTCGCTGTACGAAGGGTTCTCGCTGCCGGCTGCCGAGGCCATGGCCACCGGCACCCCGCTCGTCGCGACCACCGGCGGTGCGATCCCCGAGGTCGCGGGTCCGGACGGCGAGACCTGTCTGGCCGTGCAGCCCGCGGACGCCGGGGCCCTGGCCGCCGCGCTCGCCCGGCTGCTCGGAGACCCGGAGCTGCGGGCCCGGCTCGGCGCCGAGGGCCGAGCCCGGGTGCTGGCCCGGTTCACCTGGAAGCAGGCGGCCATCGGCACCGCGGAGCTCTACCGGCAGGCGATCGCCGCCCGCGCCGCCACCGCGCAACCCGGCGGCCGACGGTGACCCCGCAGTCCGCCCCCGCTGTCCCTGCCCCCTGAACCCCTCGACCGCGAAAGCAGGCACTTGTGCTGACCGTGGACTTCACCCGCTTCCCGCTCGCCGTAGGCGACCGAGTGCTCGACCTGGGCTGCGGCGCCGGGCGCCACGCCTTCGAGTGCTACCGGCGCGGCGCCCAGGTCGTGGCACTCGACCGGAACGGCGAGGAGATCCGCGAGGTCGCGAAGTGGTTCGCGGCGATGAAGGAGGCCGGAGAGGCCCCCGCGGGCGCCACCGCGACCGCGATGGAGGGCGACGCGCTCAACCTGCCGTTCCCCGACGAGTCCTTCGACGTCGTCATCATCTCCGAGGTGATGGAGCACATCCCCGACGACAAGGGCGTGCTCGCCGAGATGGTCCGGGTCCTCAAGCCGGGCGGCCGGATCGCCGTCACCGTGCCGCGGTACGGCCCCGAGAAGGTCTGCTGGGCCCTTTCCGACGCGTACCACGAGGTCGAGGGCGGCCACATCCGCATCTACCGGGCCGAGGAACTCCTCGGCAAGATGCGCGGCGCCGGCCTCAAGCCGTACGGCACCCACCACGCGCACGCGCTGCACTCCCCGTACTGGTGGCTCAAGTGCGCATTCGGCGTCGACAACGACAAGGCGCTGCCGGTCCGTGCGTACCACAAGCTGCTGGTCTGGGACATCATGAAGAAGCCCGCCGTCACCCGGGTCGCCGAGCAACTGCTCAACCCGGTCGTCGGCAAGAGCTTCGTCGCGTACGCCACCAAGCCGCACCTGCCCAAGGCCGCTGCCGCTGCAGCTGCCGCGAACGACCTTTCGAAGGCCGAGGCGTGACCACTCCCGAGCAGACCGAACACCTCGTGCTGCCCGGAGTGCTCACCGCGGAGCAGGCGACGGAGACCGTCGCCGCGCTGCTCGCCGTGCAGCGCGAGGACGGTGCTCTGCCCTGGTTCCGAGGCCACCACCTCGACCCGTGGGACCACACCGAAGCCGCCATGGCCCTCGACGCCGCGGGCGAGCACGCCGCCGCGGAGCGCGCGTACGACTGGCTGGCCCGGCACCAGAACAAGGACGGCTCCTGGTACGCCGCCTACCACGACGGCGACCCGGACCGGCCGACCGACCGGGGCCTGGAGTCCAACTTCTGCGCGTACGTGGCCGTCGGCGTCTGGCACCACTATCTCGCCACCGGCGACGACGGGTTCATCGACCGGATGTGGCCGACCGTGTACGCGGCCGTCGAATTCGTCCTGCGGCTCCAGCAGCCCGGCGGCCAGATCGGCTGGAAGCGCGAACCCGACGGTACTCCGGTCGACGACGCGCTGCTGACCGGCAGCTCCTCCATCCACCAGGCACTGCGCTGCGCACTCGCCATCGCCGAGCAGCGCGAAGAGCCGCAGCCGGACTGGGAGTTGGCGACCGGCGCGCTCGCGCACGCGATCCGCAGCCACCCCGAACGCTTCCTCGACAAGAGCCGCTACTCGATGGACTGGTACTACCCGGTCCTCGGCGGCGCGCTCACCGGAGCGGCCGCCAAGGAGCGGATGGAGGAAGCCTGGGACCGCTTCGTCGTCCCCGGCCTAGGGGTGCGCTGCGTGCTGCCCAACCCTTGGGTGACGGGTGGCGAAAGCTGCGAACTCGCCCTGGCTCTCTGGGTGATGGGGGAGTCCGACCGGGCCCTGGAGATCCTCCAGTCCATCCAGCATCTGCGTGCCGAGGGCGGCATGTACTGGACGGGGTACGTCTTCGAAGGCAACCGGGCGTTCTGGCCGGAGGAACTCACCACCTGGACCGCCGGATCGCTGCTGCTCGCCGTGGCCGCCCTGGGGGGCGATGAGGCGACCGTCGCGGTATTCGGCGGCGAACGGCTGCCGACGGGCCTGGAGCCGGACTGCTGCGCCCCCTAGGGGCGGGCCCGACGGCCGGGCGGGGGGTTACGGACGGCGGATACGGCCCGCCACCGCGTGTCCGATGAAGAGATAGACGATGGCTGCGAGGCCGTATCCGGAGACGACCCGCGCCCAGGCCTCGTCGAACGTGAACAGGTCGTACGACCAGCCGGCCAGCCAGCGGGCGGCGTTCTTGACGAAGGCCACGAGGTCGTTGCCCCGGTTCGCGTCCAGCAGGTACATCAGGATCCACAAGCCGATGATGAAGGCCATGACGTCGGCCACCACGGCTATGACACGTGCGGCGGTGCTGCTTCTCGTGCCTGTTCCAGGAGACATGGATACCAGGTTGCCGTTTTCCGCGGACCGAAACCCGGTCGGCACCCCTTGAGTGGCGCGGCGCGCGGACCCGGGTGAGCCTGGCAGGGCGTGCCGCACCGCGGCGCCCACCGCCGAACTCATTGATGTGCCCCGTCAGGGAGGCCCGCTGTGCCCAGTTCCGTACCGCTCCGCCGTCTGTTCGTGGCGCTGCTGTTGTCCTGCACCGTACTGGTGAGCGTCACGGCGTGCGGCAACGACTCCGGTACCGGCGCGAGCGCCTCCGCGACACCGAGCGGTACGGCGTCGGCGCAGAAGCAGAAGCTGGCCAAGACGCGGTTCGTCGCCAACGCCGGGCTAGCTGCGGGCGCGACGTATCAGTGGATCATCAAGCCGTACCGTGCGGGCAAGTTCAAGAAGGGTGCGGACGGCCGGACGTTCGCTCTGGTCAAGGCCGGGCTCGCGGGCGGCTTCGCCTACAACCGGCTCAAGGCGGCATCGGTGAACGCCAAGGGCGACCCGCTGCTGTCGAAGGCGGTCGCACCGCTGACGGCGGGGATCGAGTCGCTCAAGGGGATGGGCACCAAGCTCCGCAACGGCCAGGCGGGCGCGGGGGATGTCGGCGCCTTCGAGGACGTCATCACCAACATCAAGGACGCCGGCAAGAGCGCGGGCGCCGAGGTGAAGGACAAGGTGCCGACCGCCTCCCAGCTCGGTGGATAACCGCATGGGGGTGGCGGCACACGAGCAATAGGCTGCCGTCATGACGCTTCTGGCACACGACCACTACTGCGAAGAGATCCTCCGTCAGACCGACGGGCTGAGAACCGTGATCAGCGGCGCGGACCTCGGTGCGAAGGTTCCGACCTGCCCCGAGTGGACGTTGCGCGACCTCGCCGTCCACGTCGGCGGAGCCCACCGCTGGGTCGACGAGATCATCCGTACCCGGGCGACCGAGGCGGTCCCGGACGAGCAGGTGCCGCAGTTCACGCCGGACCGTGACGACCCCGCGACGCTCGACGCGTGGCTGGCCGACGGGGCCGCGAAGACCGTCGCCGCCCTGCGCGAGGCCGGCGCCGGGCTGCCGGTCTGGGCCTGGGCATGGGACCGGAGCACCGGATTCTGGGCGCGGCGCATGGCCCACGAGACGGTCGTCCACCGCGCGGATGCGGCCGTCACGGTGAACGCCGACTACGAGGTGGCGCCCGAGCTGGCGGCCGACACGATCGACGAATGGCTGGAGATCGTCGCCTTCGCGCAGTCCGAGGGGGACAGGGAGGCCGTGGAGCTCCGGGGAGCCGGAAGGTCGCTTCATCTGCATGCCACGGACATGCCCGGGGCGGAGTGGCTGATCGAGTTCGGCGACGACGGATTCACCTGGCGGCGGGCACACGAGAAGGCGACGGTCGCGGTGCGCGGTCCGCTGACCGATCTGATGCTGGTGTTCAACCGGCGGCAGGGCGTGGACAGCGGGCGTGTCGAGGTGCTGGGTGAGCGGGAGCTGCTGGACTTCTGGCTGGAGCGGGCGAGGTTCGCATGAGGCGGGCGCCCAACGGCTGCCCCGTAGTCCCTGGCGGGCGCACGACGACAGCTGCGGCACCTCGCTGCGTTGTCGGAACGCCCGAATACGCCCGGTGCGATGACGCGCCTCCGCCTTGCGGTGCACCGCATCCGACGCCGCGCGCTGATCGACCAGGGATCACGGGACAGCCCTCAGGCGTTGTTGAGATCTGCCAGTACCCGCAGCGTGTGGGGATCCGGTGCCGTGACCAGCAGGTCGGTCACCGGGCCCTTGCGCCACAACTCCAGCCGCTCCGCGATCCGTTCACGTGGTCCGACGAGCGAGATCTCGTCGGCGAACGCGTCCGGCACGGCCAGCACCGCCTCCTCCTTGCGGCCCTCCAGGAACAGCCGCTGGATCCGCCGTGCCTCCTCCTCGAAGCCCATCCGGGCCATCAGGTCGGCATGGAAGTTACGGGCGGCATGACCCATCCCTCCGATGTAGAAACCGAGCATCGCCTTCACCGGTAACAGCCCCTCCGCGACATCGTCACAGACGTGCGCGCGGGCCATCGGCGCGATCATGAAGCCGTCGGGGAGGCCGGCCAGCGAAGCCACGTACACATCGGTGCGCAGCGGCGACCAGTACAGAGGCAGCCAGCCGTCCGCGATCCGCGTCGTCTGCGCGATGTTCTTCGGCCCCTCCGCGCCCAGCAGCACGGGCAGCCCGGCTCGCAGCGGGTGGGTGATCGGCTTCAGCGGCTTGCCGAGGCCGGTCGCGTCCGGACCGGTGTACGGATGCGAGTGGAAGCGTCCGGCCAGCTCGACCGGGGCCTCACGCCTGAGCACTTGCCGGATGATCTCGACGTACTCGCGGGTGGCGGTCAGCGGACTCTTCGGGAACGGGCGCCCGTACCAGCCCTCCACCACCTGCGGCCCGGAGAGCCCGAGCCCGAGCATCATCCGGCCGCCGGAGAGATGGTCGAGGGTCAGCGCGTGCATGGCGGTCGCGGTCGGGGTGCGCGCCGCCATCTGCGCGATGCCGGTGCCGAGCCGGATACGGGAGGTGTGGGCGGCGATCCAGGTCAGTGGGGTGAAGGCGTCGGAGCCCCAGGACTCCGCCGTCCACACCGAGTCGTAGCCCAGCCGCTCCGCCTCGCGGGCAAGCTCCAGATGGGCGGGGTCCGGGCCGCGGCCCCAGTAGCCGAGAGCGAGTCCGAGCCGCATGACGGTCCCTCCGAACATATATGACCACGCGTCAGTTCGATCCGCACGGACGGAGGGTATGACAGCGGCCCCCCGCCCGGAAGGGGCGAGGGGCCGCCGGAGAAGGAGCTGTGGTCAGCCGCGCTGGATGCCCGTGGTGTCCTGAAGCACACCGCGACGGCCGTCCTGGGTCTGGGCGATGAGGCCCGGACCGCGCTGCTCCACCGCGAGGTACCAGGTGCCCGGCGCCAGTTCGGCGATCGGGCTCGGCGAACCGTCCTCGCCGTACAGCGGACGGGCCACCGGCACCGCGAACCAGAACGGCGTGAAGTCACCCGCCGGCGCCGAGCCGCCCTGCGGGGCCTGCTGCTGCGCCTGCGGCGCGTGCGCCATGGCGGGATCGGGCTGACCGGGCTGCGGCTGCGCACCGTACGGCTGCGGCTGACCCGGCTGGGCGCCGTACGGCTGCTGCTGGGCGCCGGGGTACCCGTAACCCTGGCCCGGCTGCGGCTGGCCACCGTACGGCGACTGCACGGCCTGCGGACGCGGGGCGCCCATCAGAGGAGCCTTGAGCGCCGGGACGAGCGGCGTCGCGACCGCGCCGCCGGCGAGCACGATGGCCGCGAGCAGGCCGAGGATCAGGCCGGTACCCGCGTCGCTGGCGTCGATGATCGTCCAGAATGCCGTCCACAGCGCGAAGACGCAGAAGGCGGCGCCGAATTGACCGAGGTCGAGGCCGACGACCTTGCGGCTCGGCATGGCGCGGCCCACGACCACCAGCACCGCACCGATGATACCGGCCAGGAAGACGCTCATGAGGACCCCGAGGGCGTCCCACGCATTCGGGGCGTCGAAGCCGGAGCAGTTGAGGCCCGCAGGGCAGTCGATGCCGGCGAGGTCGAGGAAAGAGGCGATGAACAGCACCACCGCTGCGCCGATCACCACGCCATCGCCTCGAGTGAGGGAGCGGATATTCACGTGAAGGTCCTTAGTCGGTCGTCTCGTCGGGGCGGTCGTCGCTGCCGCCGGTACGGCGGGCACGGCGCGAAGCTCGGAGGCGGCTCCCCACCGTACGGATGAATCTATCGTCTGCCCGGACGGGTTGTGTCCCGGCCCGGACGTTGGGCGGCCACCCCCCGTAATACCCCCGCACAACTACCGCACAACTACCGCACAACTTCTCTGCTTTACCCCTTGAAGTAGGAAGTGATGCCATCGGCAATGCCTTGTGCGGCCTTCTGGCGCCAACCCGCACTGGTGAGCAGAGCGGCGTCCTTCGGATCACGCATATTGCCGCACTCGATGAACACCTTGGGCACGGTCGACAAATTCAGCCCGCCCAGATCACTGCGGGTGTCCAACCCCGTATTGCCGCCGACGTAATTGGAAGGCGCACTTCCGGTGGCGCGGACGAAGAGCCCCGCGATACGGGTGCCGAGATCACGGGAGGGATCCACGATCTTCGAGGTGTCGGCGGCTCCGCCGCGCACGAGTGCGGGAAGGATCACATGGAACCCCCGGTTGCCGGCCGCGGAACCGTCCGCGTGCACCGAGACGACCGCGTCGGCCTTGGCGTTGTTGCCGATCCGGGCCCGCTCGTCGACGCACGGGCCGTACGGGCGGTCGTTGTCGTACGTCAGGATCACCTTCGCGCCCTGCGCCTGGAGCAGCGCGCGCATCCGGTGCGAAACATCCAGCGTGAACTGGGCCTCCGCGTAACCGGAGTTGGTGGACGTACCGGTGGTGTCGCACTCCTTGTGCGTGGTACCGATGTCCACCTGGCGGCTGATCTCGCGGGTGTGCAGATGGTTGTTCGGGTTGTGCCCGGGATCGATGACGACGGTCTTCCCGGACAGCGGTCCCGACGCCCGGCCGCCCGTGGTCTTCGAGGGTGACGCGGACGTCTTCTCCGGCGTCGGAGCGCTCCGGGACGGCGGGACCGACGGCGGCACGGCGGAGGTGGCGCTGCTGTCCTGCCGGGGCCGGGCCTGCGCCCCGCCGCTGTCGCCGCCCGCTCCGCAGCCCGCGGCACTCAGGCACACGGCTGCGAGCGCGGCGGCGACGAGCAGGGGCCGGCGGTGCGGGGTGGGGGAAACGCTGTCGTCGTACGGCACGCCGCGATGCTATCCGGGCGGCTCAGATCCCCGTTCCCGTACGGCGCAGGACGCGCAGCGAGTCCGTGACCGACACCTCGGTGAACGCCCCGGACTCCAGCGCCCGCAGATACACCCGGTACGGGGCCTGGCCGCCGTGCGCGGGATCGGGGAACACGTCGTGGATCACGAGCAGCCCGCCCTCGGCGAGATGCGGCGCCCAGCCCTCGTAGTCGCCGTTCGCATGCTCGTCGGTGTGCCCGCCGTCGATGAAGACGAAGCCGACCTTCCCGCCCCAGACGGCCGCGACCTGCGGGGAGCGGCCGACGAGCGCCACGACATGGTCTTCGAGCCCGGCCGCGTGCAGGGTGCGGCGGAACGTCGGCAGTGTGTCCATCCGGCCGACCTCCGGGTCCACGACGGTCGGGTCGTGGTACTCCCAGCCGGGCTGCTGCTCCTCGCTGCCACGGTGATGGTCGACGGTGAGCGCCGTCACACCGGCCGCCCGGGCGGCGTCGGCGAGCAGGATCGTGGACCGCCCGCAGTACGTCCCGACCTCCAGCAGCGGCAGACCGAGCGCGGCGGCGTCGGTCGCGGCCGCGTGGAGGGCGAGCCCCTCGCCCACCGGCATGAACCCCTTGGCGGCCTGAAAGGCGGCGAGAATCTCGGGCTTGGGCTCGGCGGCCACGGGGTTCCTCCTGGCGGTACGGGGATCGAACGGCGCCCCATGGTGCCGTACGGCCTGGTCGGCGGTGTCGGCGGGGGTCAGGAGCGAGGCATGTCGGGGATGGCCTTCCCGGCGAGATCGATCAGCGCCTGGACTTTCGGCAGATCCGCCGCGACCTCCTCCGCCGTCACAGCCGGCGCTTCGGCGGAGCGGTATCCGACTTCGTTGCGGCGAGTGCGCACGCGGTTGAACGGGCGCAGAATCGAGCCGAGCGGCTGGTCGAGCTGCGCACGCACCGCGAACAGGGACCGGAAGGTCGGGCCCACCGCTCCCTGCCGTGTTGCTCTGGTTGGCTCCGCGCCTCTCAACCACTCACGACGGCACCGCGGTTCGACGCTCCGGTGCGCTGACCGTCAGTACGAGGTCGACCTCGGCCGGCAGGCCGGTCGCCGGATATGCCGCCGGGCAGGCGCGCGGCGCGTATCCGGAGGCGGAACCGGCCAGGACGAAGCTGCCGGTGGACGGGGCGGCCAGGGTGTACCGGCCGGCTTCGTCCGTCACGGTGAGTCCCGCCTGCCGCCCCATCCGGTCGATCAGAGTGACGTTGGCGCGGGGCACCGGTGTGCCGTCCGCGTCCAGCACCCTGCCCCGGAAGCCCTCCGACCGGACGACGGGGCTGGAGGCCTCCTGGGCGGGCGTCGCCCCGTCCGTGCTGCTGGCCAGCAGCACCGGCCGCAGCGCGTCGCGCTGCGACGGCAGGAACGCGGCCAGTACCAGACCGATCAGCACGGCGCCCGTGGCGATCATGAACGAGGTCCGGAACCCCTCCATCGAAGGCACCTGCCCCGGACCCATGCGCACCGAGGTGTTGGCCAGCACCATGCCGATCACGGCGCTCGACACCGACGTACCGATCGACCGCATCAGAGTGTTCAGACCGTTGGCCGCGCCGGTCTCCGACGGGTCGACGGCCCCGATGATCAGCGCGGGCAGCGAGGAGTACGCGAGCCCGATACCGGCCCCGAGCGCCACCGCGATCACCACGGTCTGCCAGGCGGCACTCATCAGACCGAGTCCTGCCCCGTATCCGATCGCGATGATCAGCATGCCGAGCATCAGTGACACCTTGGGGCCGCGGCGGGCCGACAGCCGGGCGTAAAGCGGGGCGACGAGCATCATGGTCAGACCCAGCGGCGCCACGCACAGGCCCGCCACGACCATCGACTGCCCGAGGCCGTACCCGGTCGAGACCGGCAGCTGGAGCAGCTGCGGCAGGACGAGCGAGACGGCGTAGAACGCGACGCCGACCATCACCGAGGTGAGGTTGGTGAGCAGTACCTCGCGCCGGGCCGAGGTCCTCAGATCGACCAGCGGCGCCGGGCTGCGCAGCTCGAAGAGCCCCCACACCACCAGGATCAGCAGGGACGCGGCGATCAGTCCGAGCGTGGTGGCCGAGGTCCAGCCCCAGTCGCTGCCCTTGGTGATCGGCAGCAGCAGGCAGACCAGGCCGAGCGAGAGCCCTAGCGCACCGGGCAGATCGAACCTGCCGGGCGCCCGCAGCGAGGTCTCCGGCACGGCGAGGACGGTCAGCACCATCGACAGCACCCCGAGGCCGGCTGCGCCGAAGAACAGTGTGTGCCAGTCGGCGTGCTGGGCGACCAGCGCGGCGGCGGGCAGCGCGAGCCCGCCGCCCACCCCGATCGAGGAGCTCATCAGCGCCATCGCCGAGCCGAGCTTCTCGCGCGGCAGCTCGTCGCGCATGATGCCGATGCCCAGCGGGATGGCGCCCATGGCGAAGCCCTGGAGCGCCCGTCCCGCGATCATGACCACGAGTTGATCGGTGAAGGCACAGATCAGCGAGCCGATCACCATGACGGCGAGGCTGGTGAGCAGCATCTTCCGCTTGCCGTAGAGGTCGCCGAGCCGGCCCATGATCGGTGTGGCGACGGCACCCGCGAGCAGGGTCGCGGTCAGTACCCAGGTGGCGTTGGACGGATCGGTGTGGAGAAGGGCGGGCAGGTCCTTGATGACGGGGACGAGCAGGGTCTGCATGACCGCGACGGTGATACCCGCGAAGGCGAGAACGGGGACCACACCGCCACCCGCACGGTGGGTCCGCGGATCGGGGAGCGGCTGCTCCCCGGCGTGCTGATCGTGCGTCGCTTGTGGCATGCGTGCGGCCTCCGGGCAGCGGAAGAAGGGGGTGGAGGTGGAGTGCGGTCCGGCGGCGGGCAGCAGTGACCGCCAAGTGGGTGCAGGTTGAACACTTCCGGATGTCCGCCGTATTCCTGTGAACGCAGGGCGAATGGGACACGACGCGTTCCTCGGTGGGAAGCGCACGGTCGTCCGACCTTCCATCGAATTGGAACGTGTTCTACTCTTGCGCCGTTCCAGTGGCCGCGACCGGCGAGGATCCGCATATGGGCATCGCAATCAGCCAAGAGCAGAGGGAGCTGGCGCAGTCCGTACGGGGGTGGCTGGCGCGCGCCGTGCCGCCGGAGGAGATCCGCAAACTCCTCGACGCGAGCACCCCTTCTGCGCCCGGCGTGCGCCCCGGCTACTGGGACGGGTTGGCGGAACAGGGTCTGCTCGCCCTCCATCTGCCCGAGGGGTACGGGGGCGGGGGCGGCGCACTCGTCGACCTCGCCGTGGTCCTGGAGGAGACGGGCCGGGCCGCGCTCCCCGGCCCCTACCTGGCCACCGCACTCGCTTCGGCGCTGCTCGGCGGGGCAGGCACGAGTGATCTTGCACGCGCCCTCGCGGACGGCACCCGCATCGGCGCCGTCGCCCTCGGCCCCGGCACCCTCACCGCTGTGGAGAGCGAGGGCGGCCATCTCCTCGACGGCGTCGCCCCGCCCGTGCTCTCCGGCGCCGATGCCGACCTGCTCCTGCTCCCCGCCGCATCGGCCGGCGGCACCCGCTGGTTCGCCGTCGACTCCGCTGCCGAAGGGCTGACCGTACGCCCGCACCGCGGCGCCGACCCGACCCGGCCCACCGCGGAGGTCCGCGCCGACGGCGTACTCGTCCCCGCGGCCCGTGCCGTACGCATCGACTCCGGGACCGTCCGCGACCTCGCCGCAGTCCTGTTCGCCGCCGAGGCATGCGGCACCGCAGCCTGGGCGCTGGACACCGCCGTCGCGTACGCCAAGGTCCGTGAACAGTTCGGCCGCCCCATCGGACAGTTCCAGGGCATCAAACACCTCTGCGCCGACATGCTGGTACGTGTCGAGCAGGCCCGCGCGCTGGTGTGGGACGCCGCCCGCGCGGCGGACGAGGCCCCGGAGGCACGCGCACTGGTCGCCGCCCTCGCCGCGGGCACCGCTCTGGACGCCGCCCACAGCTGCGCCAAGGACTGCATCCAGATCCTCGGCGGTATCGGCTTCACCTGGGAGCACGACGCCCACCTCCACCTGCGCCGGGCCGTGGTGGCGCGCCAGCTGCTCGGGGCCGGGGACGCGCACCGGCTGCGGGCGGCCCGGCTCGCCGAAGGCGGGGCCCGCCGCGAGCTCTCCCTGGAACTGCCCGCCGCAGCCGCTCGCCACCGTGCCGAGGCGCGCGAGACCATCGCCGCCGCCCGGGGCCTCGATCCGGAGGCGGCCCGCCGCGCCCTCGCCCCGGCCGGCTACGCCGCGCCGCACCTGCCCGCCCCGTACGGACTGGACGCCGGGCCGGTGCAACAGCTGGCCGTGCAACAGGAGTTGGCGGAACAGGGCGTGAAGGTGAGCGGGCTCGGAATCGCCACCTGGGTGGTGCCGTCGCTCCTCGCGTACGGGACGCCGGAGCAGCAGGACCGCTATCTCCTGCCCACCCTGCGCGGTGAACTCCTGTGGTGCCAGCTGTTCTCCGAGCCCGGCGCCGGCTCCGACCTCGCCTCGCTCCGGACGAGGGCGGAGCGGACCGCCGACGGCTGGCGGATCAACGGCCAGAAGGTGTGGACGAGCGCCGCCCAATGGGCCGACCACGGCATCCTGCTCGCCAGGACCGACCCGGACGCCCCCAAGCACCAGGGGATCGGCTACTTCCTCGTCGACATGAAGAACACCGCAGGTATCCACATCCGCCCGCTGAAGGAGATCACCGGCGACTCCCTCTTCAACGAGGTGTACTTCGACGACGTCCTGCTGCCCCCGGACGCGGTCGTCGGCGACATCCGCGACGGCTGGCGGGTCGCCCGAAACACCCTCGGCAACGAACGTGTCCACATGGCCGACCAGATGACCTTCGACACCGGCCTGGAAGCGCTGATCGCCCGCTCCGGCGAACTCGACGGCACGTACCGGGCGCGGATCGGCGCGCTGGCCGCCGAGGCGCACGCGCTCGCCTGCATCGGGCTGCGGACCACCATGCAACAGGTCTCCGGCCTGGAGCCGGGCGCCGGGGCATCCATCCGCAAACTCGTCCAGACCACACACCAGCAGAAGGTCGCCGAGCTCGCCCTGGAACTTCTGGGACCGGCCGGTGCGACCGACGAGGGCCCGGCGGCGCGGGCCCTGCACGGCTTTCTGATGTCCCGCTGCCTGACCGTCGCGGGTGGCACCACCCAGGTCCAGCTCAATGTCGTCGCCGAGCGCATCCTCGGCCTGCCCCGGGACCCGTGACACCCGCCGGGTACCGGTCGAGGAGCTTCACGCCCTCACCTGTGAGGGCACCACGGAGATGCACACTTTCGGGCTCGGTCAGGCGCTCACCGGTCACGCAGCCTTCCGCCGGCCGGACCCCGCTGCCATTATCTGACGCATCGTCAGATGAGTCGGAGCATGGCAGCGGCCCGGGAGGAAGTCCATGAAGGCCTACATCGTCGGTGTCGGGATGACGAAGTTCGAGAAGCCCGAGACGCGCGACTGGCAGTACTGGGACATGGTGAAGGAGGCCGGGGACGCGGCGCTGGCCGACGCCGGGATCCGTTACGAGCAGGTGCAGCAGGTCCCCGTCGGCTACTGCTTCCAGGCCTCCACGGCCGGCCAGCGCGCCGCGTACGAACTCGGACTGACCGGCGTACCCGTCTACAACGTCAACAACAACTGTGCGACCGGCTCCACCGCGCTGATGCTGGCCCGTCAGTTCGTCGAGGGCGGCATCAGCGACTGCGTGCTGACGCTCGGATTCGAGAAGATGGCGCGCGGGGCACTGGGCGGCGGCGGATCCGACGGCGGCGCGGCCGACTTCCGGACGTCGCCCGTCGCCCGGCACTACGGGATCATGGCCGCCGCCCACGGCTTCGAGATGTCCCCGCCCACCGCCCAGATATTCGGCAACGCGGCCCGCGAACACATGGACCGGTACGGGACGACCGAGGCGCAGCTCGCGGCGGTCGGCGCCAAGAACCACCGGCACTCGGTGAACAATCCGTACGCGCAGTTCCAGGACCCGTACACGGTCGACGACATCCTCGCCGCCCGGACCGTGCACCGCCCGCTGACCAAGCTCCAGTGCTCGCCCACCTCCGACGGGGCGGCCGCCGCCGTCGTCGTATCGGAACGGTTCGTGGAGAGCCACGGGCTGGGCGGTCGGGCCGTCGAGATCGTCGCCCAGGCCATGACGACCGACACCGGTGAGTCGTTCGCCTCCGGTACCTGCATCGACGCCGTCGGCCGGCCCATGTCCCGGGCCGCCGCCCAGCAGGTGTACGACACCTCGGGGCTCTCGCCGGCGGACCTCGACGTCATCGAGCTGCACGACTGCTTCTCCATCAACGAGCTCCTGACGTACGAGGCGCTCGGGCTGTGCGGCGAGGGCGAGTCCGGCAAGCTCGTCGAGTCCGGGGCCACCACCTACGGCGGCCGCTGGGTCGTCAACCCGTCCGGCGGACTGATCTCCAAGGGCCACCCGCTCGGCGCCACCGGCATCGCCCAGGCCGCCGAACTCACCTGGCAGCTGCGCGGCGAGGCGGGCCCCCGGCAGGTGCCCGATGCCCGGGTCGGACTCGCCCACAACATCGGGCTCGGCGGCGCGGCGGTGGTCACGATGCTCCGTCGCTGAGAGCTGTCGCGTGGGCCCCGGTGGATCGGCGCGCGGCGTCGGATGCGACGCATCGCAGGTCGGTGAGGCGTCCTCGTACCAGCTGTATGCCGGCGTTCCGGCAACGCGGCGAGGTGCCGTGGCCGCCGTCGTGCGCCCGCCAGGTGTCACGGGTCAGTCCTTGGTCGGAGGCGGGGCCCGACCATATACCGATGTACGGGGCGCAGAGCGCCTGCGAGTATGACGCCCATGGCAGACGTCACGACCCCCGCGCATGTGCAGAACCGGCGAACACCCCGCACCTGGGCGGTGGTGCTCGCCGCCTGCGTCGGCCAGTTCCTCGTCGTCCTCGATGTGTCGGTCGTCAATGTGGCGCTGCCGTCCATGCGGTCCGACCTGGGGCTGAGCGCCGCGCAGCTGCAGTGGGTGCTCAACGCCTACGCGATCGCGTTCGCCGGCTTCATGCTGCTCGGCGGGCGGGCCGCCGACCTGTACGGCCGCAAGCGGATGTTCCTGGTCGGACTCGGCCTGTTCACCGCGGCCTCGCTGGCCGGTGGATTCGCGCAGGAGGGCTGGCAGCTGCTGGCGGCCCGCGCGGCGCAGGGGCTCGGCGCGGCCGTGCTGTCCCCGGCGACCCTCACCATTCTCACCGCCGCCGTCCCCGAAGGCCACGCCAGAACCAGGGCGATCGGCACCTGGATGGCCGTCGGCGCGGGCGGCGGCGCGGCCGGCGGGATGGTCGGCGGGGTGCTCACCGACGTCCTCGACTGGCGCTGGGTCCTGCTGATCAACGTGCCGTTCGGCGTGCTCGTCCTGATCGGCGGCGCCGTCTGGCTCGCCGAGAGCCGGGCGCGTGAGCGGCACCGCGTCGACCTGCTGGGCGCGGTGCTCGTCACGGCGGGCCTGGCCGCCGTCGCCTACGGCATCGTGCAGACCGAGCAGGAGGGCTGGGCCGCACCGGCGACCCTGGTGCCGCTGCTCGGCGGCCTCGCGCTGCTCACGCTCTTCGTCCTGGTGGAGGCCCGGACGGCGGCGCCGCTGATGCCGCTGCGGGTGCTGGGCACGCGGGCGGTGGCGGCGGCGAACGTGGCGATGATCGTGATGGGGTCCGCGACCTTCTCGATGTGGTACTTCATGACCGTGTACGCACAGTCGGTGCTGGGCTATACGCCGATGCAGGCCGGATTCGCCCTGCTGCCCACCTCGTTGGCGGTCGTTCTCGGCTCGACGTTCGCGCCGCGGATGATGGCACGGGTCGGTGCGAAGAATCTTGTCCTGATCGGTCTGGCGGTCACCGCCACGGGCTTCGGCTGGCAGTCGACGATGGGCGCCGACGGCTCGTACCTCACGTCGATCTGCGGGCCCGGCATCCTGATGATGGCCGGTGCGGGATTCGCGTCCACCCCGCTCGCCTCCCTCGCCACCTCGGGCGCGGCGCCCGGGGACGCCGGGCTGGTCTCCGGGCTGGTCAACACCTCGCGCACGATGGGCGGTGCACTGGGTCTGGCCGTGCTCTCCACCGTCGCGGCGGCGCGCACCGGGGGCGGAACCGGGGCGGAGGACCTCACCGCCGGGTTCGCGCTGGCCTTCCGTACGGCGGGCTCGGTGCTGCTCGGCGGGCTGCTGCTGATGACGCTGTGGCTACCGCGTCACCGCTCGCCGCGCTCCGGTACCCCGAGCCCGTCGGGCACATCGAGCCCGTCCCGGACGCCGAGCCCGTCCGGCACGTCGAGCGCGCCGGACATGTCCAGGACGTCCGGCGACTGAGGGCACGGCGGCCGCAGGCCGCCTACAGCCACCCCTGCTGCCGTGCCGCCCGCACCGCCTCCATGCGATTACGGGTCCCCGTCTTCCCGATCGCGGACGACAGATAGTTGCGCACCGTCGACTCCGACAGATGCAGCTTGGCCGCGATGTCTGCGACCGTCGCCCCGTCCACCGAGGCGTTCAGCGCGTCCCGTTCCCGCGCGGTGAGCGGGCTGGGCCCCGCGCTCAGGGCCGCGGCGGCGAGGGCGGGGTCGACGACGGTCTCGCCGGTCAGCACCCGGCGGATCGCCGCCGCGAGCTCCTCGACCGGGCCGTCCTTGACCAGAAAGCCTGCTGCCCCGGCCTCCATCGCGCGGCGCAGATAGCCCGGCCGGCCGAAGGTGGTGAGGATCAGCACCCGGCAGTCCGGCACCTCCTCGCGCAGATCGGCGGCGGCGTCCAGTCCGCTGCGGCCCGGGAGTTCGATGTCGAGGAGTGCCACATCGGGACGGGACATCAGCGCGGCGTCCACGATCTCGTCCCCGGCGGCCACCTGGGCCACCACCTCGATGTCCGGCTCCAGGCCCAGCAGCAGGGCGAGTGCGCCGCGCATCATGCCCTGGTCCTCGGCGAGCAGCACACGTACGGACCTGGTCGGCCGGTGGTCCTGGGGCATCTCGTTCACCGGCCCAGCGTATGGGGTGGGACCGAGCCGTCGGCGGTATCCACTCCGTCCGGGACGTCCGTCGCGTCCACCGGCAGTTCCGCGGTGACCAGGAAGCCGCCGTCCGGACGGGGTCCCGCCGTGAGCGAGCCGCCGGCCGCCGCGAGACGTTCGGTGAGGCCCTTCAGGCCGGTCCCGCCGATGCCCGGGGCGGGCGGCTCGGTGGCCTGCCCGAGGCCGTCGTCGGTGACGGTCAGCCGGACCCGATCGGCCGTGCCATGGACCATGAACGAGCAGGTGGTCGCACCGCTGTGGCGTACGACGTTGGTCACCGCCTCCCGTACCACCCAGCCCAGCAGCGCCTCCGCCTGCGGGACGAGCGGCGGTCCCGATCGGCGCACCACCGGTTCGATCCCGGCGGCGGTCAGTGCGGACCTCGCCCGGTCGAGTTCGGTGGCCAGACTCCCCTCGCGGTAGCCGGTGACGGCCTCCCGGATCTCCGTGAGGGCCTGGCGGCCGACGGACTCGATGTCGGCGACCTGGAGCAGCGCCGCGTCCATGTCGCGCGGGGCCAGCCGGCGCGCGGCCTCCGACTTGACGACGATCACGGAGAGCGTGTGCCCCAGCAGGTCGTGCAGATCGCGGGAGAACCGGAGCCGCTCCTTCTCCACGGCGGTCCGGGCCAGTTCCTGCCGGGTGGCGCGCAGTTCCATCACGGTCTCCGACAGGGTGAGGATCGCGGCGGTCACCGCACCGGAGATGAAGGTGCCGTATCCGATGGCCCACGGTTCCGAGACGTTGTCCCCGCGCCAGACGGCGATGAGACTGGCGAGGATCGCGAGGCCGAGCAGACCGAACGCCAGCTGCCGGCGGCGCAGGATCGTGCCGCAGGCGAGCGAGAGCAGCGGGAAGAACAGCAGCCAGCTGCCGCCGTAGCCGATCGCCAGGCCGAACGTGACCACGGCCATCGCGGCGAGCAGCCAGTACGACACCGGGCTTTCGCGCTTCTCCTTGACGAACCCGCGGAACACCACGGAGATGTACAGGGAGTTGAAAGTGAGCAGACCGAGACCACCGATCCAGGGGTTCGGGGTCTCCCCCTGGAAGAGGTTGGAGAAGGCGCCGAGGCCCATCAGCAGCCAGGGCAGCAGGGCGTACGGGCCGGGCGGCCCGGGCCGCCCCTCCTCGCGGCGCCGCCTGCGCCGTTCCCGCCACGATCCTGATCCGTTCCGGGACATGCTCGCTCCTGTCACGCCGTCCTCGCGGACCGACGGTACGAGACGACCGCGTACACACCGAACAGCAGCAGCCATCCGGCGAGCACGGTGATGGTCCCCGCGGACGGCGCGTGGCCGCCGGTGGCCGCCCAGCCCAGGTCGGCGAACCGGTGGGCGGGGGTGTACGAACCGATGGCGCGCACCCACGAGGGAAACTCGGAGAGCGGGAACCACAGCCCGCCGATGATCGCGAAGCCCATCAGAGCGCCCACGTTGACCACTCCGGTGGCCTGCGGGGTGAGCCGGTAGCCGTTGCCGATGCCGAGCAGGGTGAACGGCAGGGCACCGATCCACAGCAGCAGCGTCAGGGCGATCCACTGTCCGGCTTCCAGCCGTACGCCGTTGACCAGCGCCCCGGCGAGCAGCACCGCCAGGACGGTGGGCAGCACGGTCACCGAACCGCTGATCGCGCGGCCCGCGACCACCCGGGACGGGTCGAGCGGGGTGATCCTAAGCTGCTGGAGCCAGCCGAGGGACTTGTCGGACGCGACGCCCGTACCGATGGACATGGCGGCGCCCAGTGCCCCGTACGCCGCCATGCCGACCATGGACATGACCTTCCACTCGGCCGCGTCGTCGCCGCCCCCGCCGAGGTTGGTGAAGAGCAGATACATCAGCACCGGCATCCCGATCCCGAAGATCATGAAGAATCCGTCGCGCAGGGTGCGGCGGATCTCGAGCACGATGTAGGGAAACATCAGACGGTCTCCTTCTCCGAGAGTGCGGCGGGGGTGGTCAATGCGAGGAACGCGTCTTCGAGCGTGGGCCGGGAGACCTGGAGATCGCGGATCCGGCCGAGGCGGGCCAGCTCGATCACCGTGGCGTCCGAGTCGTCCGTACGCAGCAGGGCACGGTCCCCGCGGACCTCGACGGCGTTGACACCGGGCAGCAGTTCCAGACCCTCGGTCGGTCCGCCCGCCAGGTCGAAGGAGACGTGGCTGCCGCCGACCGACTCCTTGATCCGGTCCCCGCTGCCGTCGGCGACGATCCGGCCGTGGTCGATGACGACGATCCGGTCCGCGTTCTCGTCGGCCTCTTCCAGATAGTGCGTGGAGAAGAGAACCGTGTTGCCGCGCCGCGCGTAGGCCCGCATTGAGTCCCAGAACGCGCGCCGGGCCTCGACGTCCAGGGCGGCGGTCGGTTCGTCCAGGACGATCAGTTCCGGGTTGCCGGCCAGTGCGACCGCGAACCGGACGCGCTGGATCTGCCCGCCGGAGAGCTTGTCCACCCGCCGGTCCGCGTACGCGGTGACACCCGCCAGGTCCAGCGACTCGGGGACCGGCATCGGACTCGGGTACGTGGAGGCGACGAAGGTGATCAGTTCGCGGACCGTCACCCGGGGGATGGGCCGCCCGTCCTGGAGCATGGCGCCGACCCGGCCGGCCCGTACCGCCTGCTCGGGGGTGCGGCCGAGCAGCCGCACATCGCCGGAGTCCGGTTCGTCGAGTCCGAGCAGGAGGCTGATGGTGGTGGACTTGCCCGCCCCGTTGCGGCCGAGCAGGGCGACGGTCTCGCCGCGTTCGACGGTCAGGTCGATCCCGTCGACGGCGCGTACGGTCTGCTCCGCCCGGCCGAAGGTCTTGACTGCCCCGGTGAAGATCACCGCGGGCCCGCTCCCCGTTGTCTTTTCCATGACCCCGACGCTACGGAGTCGGGCGGCTGTCCCGACAGAGGCGCATGTACGGACTCCAGGATGACAAATGTCATCGCCGGTGCGTCGTCACGCGGTGCCCGGAACGGCTTCTGACGGGATGTCAGCAGTCTTCACAACTCCTGGGAGCTGCGTTATACATAGGGCCAACCGGCTAGAACGCGTTCTAGAACGGGCGCTGCGGCCGGCCCCGCACGACCTCGGTGCGGCCGACGGTGCGGACGGTCGTGCCGAGGTCTTCCCACCATCAAGGAGCAGCTTTCCCATGCCCATTGATGCCGCAGAGGCGGTCGCCGCCGAACCCCGGACCGCCGAGATCTCCTGGGACCACAAAGACGTCCAGCTCTACCACCTGGGACTCGGTGCGGGCGCCCCCGCCACCGACCCCGCCGAACTGCGCTACACCCTCGAGTCCCGGCTCCATGTCCTGCCCAGCTTCGCCACCGTCGCGGGTGCGGGCACGGGCGTGGTCGGCGGGCTGTCCTCGCCCGGGATCGACGTCGACCTGGCCGCCGTGCTCCACGGTGGCCAGACGGTGAGGGTGCACCGGCCGATCCCGGCCGAGGGCAGGGCCGTCCAGACGTCGAAGGTCGCGGCGGTGTACGACAAGGGCAAGGCGGCCGTCCTCGTCCTGCGCTCCGAGGCCGCCGACGACGAGGGCCTCCTGTGGACCAACGACGCCGAGATCTTCGTCCGCGGCGAGGGAGGTTTCGGCGGCGAGCGCGGACCGTCCGGGCGGCACGCCGACATGGCCGTCGTCCCGGACCACACGGTCGAACGGCCGGTCCGCGAGGACCAGGCGCTGCTCTACCGGCTCTCCGGGGACCGGAACCCGTTGCACGCCGACCCCGAGTTCGCCCGGAAGGCCGGCTTCGACCGGCCCATCCTGCACGGGCTGTGCACCTACGGCATGACGCTCAAGGCCGTGGCCGACACACTGCTCGGCGGTGAAGTGGCCCGCATCCGCTCGTACCGCACCCGATTCGCCGGGGTGGTCTTCCCCGGCGAGACCCTCCGCATCCGGATGTGGACCGGGGACGGCCACGTCCGGGTCGCCGTGACCGCCGTCGAGCGGGACGAGGCACCGGTCCTGGCCGACACGCTCGTCGAACACTCCTGAATCACCCAAGGACCGACACACGCCACGACGTGAGGGGAGCCGCACCATGCGCGCAGCCGTACTGCACGAGATAGGTCAGGACAAACTGGAAGTCCTCGACGACGTCGAGGCGGTGGGCTTCGGCCCGGGCAAGGTCAAGCTCCGCGTCCGGGCCACCGGGCTGTGCCACTCCGACGTCTCGGCGATGAGCGGTGTGCTGCCGCAGCCCGCGCCCTTCATCCCCGGCCACGAAGGTGCCGGCGAGGTCATCGACATCGGCGACGGTGTGACCGGGCTGAGCGCGGGGGACCGGGTGGTGGTCTGCTGGCTGCCCGCCTGCGGGACGTGTCCCGCCTGCAGGCGTGGCCAGACGCAGCTCTGTCTGGCCGGCTTCATGAACGCGGGTACGCCCAACTTCAAACGCCCCGGCGGCGATGTGTTCGGCTTCGCCGGGACCGGCACCTTCACCGAGGAGGTCGTCGTCGACGCGGGCTGCGCGGTGCCGATCCCCGACGACGTGCCCTTCGAGATCGCCGCGCTGATCGGCTGCGGCGTCACCACCGGACTCGGAGCCGCGATCAACACCGCGCAGGTGGAGGCCGGTTCGTCGGTGGCCGTGATCGGCTGCGGCGGCGTCGGCATCTCCACCATCCAGGGCGCCAGGGTGCAGGGCGCCGCCCAGATCGTCGCCGTCGACCCGGTCGCGTCCCGGCGCGAGGCGGCTCTGCGGTTCGGCGCGACCGAGGCGGTCGCACCGGACGGACTCGCCGACGCCAGACAGCGGATCACCGCCGGTGAGGGCTTCGACTACGTCTTCGAGGTGGTCGGCAAGTCGGTCACCGCCCGCACGGCGTACGAGAACACCCGGCGCGGCGGCACGCTCTGCATCGTCGGCGCGGGTGCGATGGACGACAACTTCCAGGTCAACATGTTCGAGCTGTTCTTCGACGAGAAGCGGATCCTGCCCTCCATGTACGGCGGAGGGGACGTGCTCCGGTCGTACGAACGGGCCATCGCGCTCTGGCGGGCGGGCCGGATCGACCTCGAATCGATGATCACCCACCGGGTGCAGCTCGCCGAGATCAATGACGCCCTCGACCAGATGCGGACCGGCGAGGCGCTCCGTACCTGCATCGAGCTCTGACCGGCTGTCAGCCACCGTGCACCGAGAGGACTCCGAGGTTCCGATGTCACAACCCCTTCCCCTGGACGGGCTGTCCGCGGTCGTCACCGGCGCGGGCCGCGGGCTCGGGCGCGCCGAGGCGCTGGAACTGGCCCGGCTCGGCGCGTCCGTCGTCGTCAACGACTACGGGCAGCCGGGCCGCGACGGCTCCGGCGAGGCGTCCGCGGCACCCGCCGAGGAGGTCGCCGAGGAGATCCGCGCGGCCGGCGGCCGTGCGGTCGCCCACCTCGGCGACGTCTCCGACCACGAGCAGGCCCGCGCCCTGGTCGATCTGGCCGTCAGTGCGTACGGCAAGCTCGACATCCTGGTCAACAACGCGGGGATCCTGCGCGACCGGATGGTCTTCTCGATGACCGAGGACGAGTGGGACTCCGTCATCCGGGTCCACCTCAAGGGCCACTTCAACACCACCCACTTCGCAGCGTCCCACTGGCGCGCCCGATCCAAGGAGTCCGGCTCCCCGGTCTACGGCCGGATCGTCAACACCTCGTCCGAGGCGTTCCTCGCGGGCTCGGCGGGCCAGCCGAACTACGCGGCGGCCAAGGGCGGCATCGTCGGCCTCACCACCTCCACCGCCCTGGCCCTCGCCAAATACGGCGTCACGGCCAACGCGATCTGCCCACGGGCCCGCACCCGGATGACGGAGGACGTCTTCGCGGGCTTCGAGAAACCGGCGGACGGCCGTCTCGACGCGCTGGCCCCCGAGCATGTCTCCCCCCTGGTCGGCTATCTGGCGTCGCCGGCGGCCGCCAAGGTCAACGGACAGCTGCTCGTGGTGCACGGCGGGATGGTCGCGATCGTGGAACGCCCCAGGGTGGCGGCGAAGTTCGACTCGTCCAAGGAGACCTTCTCGTTCGACGAGCTGGACGAGCTGATCTCCCCGTACTACGAGGACCGCCCGGCGAACCAGACGTTCGCGGCGGCGGAGGTGCTGGGACTCAAGCGGGACTGACGCTCCCGGGGCAACGCACAAGGAAGGGCCTCCGCAGCACATGTCGGTGCTGCGGAGGCCCTCCTTCCCTCGTCGGTCTCGATGCGGTCAGGCCGCCCTGCGGCCCCCCTCGGAAGGGCGCCGGTGGCGACCGTGCGGCTGCGCGTCCGTGCTGTCCATCGACACACCCCCTCGGTGCTTTCCGGAGCCGCCGGCTTCGGCCCGTTCGGCGTCCGCCCCCGGCGGGCGCGTCTGGGTCGTGTCGGTTCGGGCTTCAGACATGTGGGAAGTCACCCCGTTGTGATCGCTTACGTGTGTGTCACCGGGACCATCGCGCCACCACCACCCGAAGCGGTCACCGTCGGCAACCGCGCCGATTGGCTGTGCAGCCCCCAGGCCCGGAATCTTAACCAGGAGCCGTACGCCCCACGAGAGGCGCCTGCCCCAGTGGAACCGGCTTGCACACTGCAGGAGGCGCGGCAGCCGCGGACGGTTGCATACCGCTTTCTGCGGCTGTCGCCCATGCCGGCCCGACGCCGCGCTCCTCGTCCACCGGTGCCTCCACCAGGGCCACCCCGCACGGCACGTCCCCGTTCGCGTACGGAAGCTTGAGCACACCGTCCCTGGTCCACAGTCCGGTCCCGGCCAGCCACCCTGCGGGGGCGGCGAGTTGATGCAGCCGGCGCCCCGTCGGCCGCCACACCCCCACCCAGCTGCCGGCCGCACCGTCGATCCGCAGCGCCACCGCACAGCTCTCCGGCATCAGCATCTGCCCCGGCTGCACGGCGAACGGCGTCACGGCCACATCCGCCGGACGCAGGCACTCGGGGAAGCGCACCGGCAGACAGCTGCCGAGCACCCCCCACCCCAGCCGGTCGTGGCCTGGCGCGTCGGAGCGGATCAGCAGCAGCCCGCTGTCCGCATCGGCGAGCAGCAGCCGGTCGTTGCTGTCCGGCGCGATCTGCAGCAGCGGCGTCACCTCGCCGCCCCGCCCCAGGTCCACGGCGACCGCCTTCACCGGACCGCCGCCCACGGGCTCCCGGTCCAGAGCCAGCAGCCGTCCGGCCCGGTCCAGCCAGACCCCGCCGGAGCACCGCCCCGGCACATCCGCGACATGAACCGGTCCGAACGCCCCGCCCGCCACCAGCCAGACGGCGGTGGAATGTTCCCCGACCGAAAGGGCGTACGCACTCGCACCGTCCGGCGAGGGCGGCAGCAGGGTCAGGCGCGCGCCGTCCGCGCACTCCAGGGCGCCGAGCGGCAGTTCGCCGGTGCCGGGTCCGGTCGGATAGAGCAGCGAGAAGGTGTGACGGCCCGCCACCTGGCGCCGGATCAGTACGCGGCCGTCGGCGAGCGGCAGCACATCGGAGCCGGGCTCCTCCGGCTGGTCGAGCGGAAGCGGCACGGCGTACGGTTCATGCCCGTCGAGCGTCCAGCGCTCGGGGAACCAGGCCGCGGCGTCCGCCGCTCCGTGGAGCGTGAGCCGTGCGGCGTACGAACCGTCGGCGGCAATGGTGAACGCGGCCGCACGTGCGGCGGCGCTGACGCCACCACTCGGTTCGCCGGATTCATCGGGCACGAGCGGACCAACGGCCCGGTGGGACTTCGCCTGTTCGTACGACTCCCGGGCTGCCTCCGGCCCCCGGGCTGCCTCCGGCCTCTCGGGTTCCTCCGGCTCCTCCCGGCCCCCGGATCCTTCCGCTTTTCCCGCTTTTCCCGCTTCTCCCGACACGGGGCTCACCGTCGCGGCGGCCCCGGCGGTCTCACTCTCGATGGCACAGACAGTCATGGACTCGTCACCTCCGGCAACCGAAGCTAGTTTTCGCACTTCCTGCCGAACAACACGAGACGCGCCACTTCACACATAAGGGTGGTGATGCCCGGATTCACCTGAGGGGGAGGGGGTGGTTGTGCTCCCCGTCAGGCCCACAGCTAAGGTTAGGCATCCCTAAGCGTTTCCCGTGGGGCCCTGATTCCTCAACTGGAGCAAGTGAGTAGTGATGTCCATACGACGCCGCAGCACCGCCGCCGTCGGCCTGGCAGTGGCCGCCGCCCTCTCCCTCTCCGCCTGCGGCGGCGGGGCATCGGACGACTCGGCCAAGTCCGGGGCCGGCAGCGACAAGAAGGCAGCCGTCGCGACCGGCGGCAAGGACTTCGCCGACGCGGCCAAGAAGACGGCCGCGTACGGGACGGACGCCAAGGCGGGCCAGTTCCCCCGGACCCTCACGCACGCCATGGGCACGACCGAGCTCAAGTCCGCGCCGAAGCGCGTCGTCGTGCTGGACGTGGGCGAGTTCGACAACGTCGTCTCGCTGGGTGTGAAGCCGGTCGGCTACGCCCCCTCCGAAGGTGACGCGGCCATTCCCTCGTACCTGAAGAAGGACGCGGGCGACCCGAAGAACGTCGGCACGATCAACAACCTCAACCTCGAGGCGATCGCGGGCCTGAAGCCGGACCTGATCCTCGGCAGCCAGCTGCGCGCCGCCGACAAGTACGACCAGCTCTCCAAGATCGCGCCGACCGTGTTCTCCATCCGTCCGGGCTTCACCTGGAAGGAGAACTACCTCCTCAACGCTGCGGCACTGGACAAGACCGCCAAGGCGGAGAGCGAGCTCGACGCGTACGAGAAGAAGGCCGCGAAGCTCGGCGAGGACATCGGCCCCGACAAGCCGACCATCTCGATGGTCCGCTACCTGCCGGACCGCATCCGCCTCTACGCGAAGGCGTCGTTCATCGGCACGATCCTCGAGGACGCAGGCCTGCCGCGCCCCAAGAACCAGCAGATCAACGACCTCGCCGCCGAGATCAGCCCGGAGAAGATCGACGAGGCGGACGCCGACTGGATCTTCACCGGCGTCTACGGCGACCCGAAGGCGACCAAGCGCGACACGGCCCGGTCCAACCCGCTGTGGAAGAACCTCAAGGCGGTCAAGGAGGGCCGGGCGAAGGACGTCCCGGACGAGACCTGGTACCTCGGCCTCGGTGTCACGGCGGCGAACCTGGTCCTCGACGACCTGCGCGCGGACCTCGTCAAGTAGCGGACCGGATCAGCAGGGGCCCGGGCCGGACAACGGCCCGGGCCGAACCGCGTGTGAGGATCCGTGACCGGCTGTCGCCGGTTGCCGTGGAGTCCGCACAGGTCACCGCAGTCATGGGCGGCGGGGCACGGACGGAAGGTAGCCTTTCCTCCGTGCCCCGTCTGTCTGAAGTCATCGCCGCGCTCGACGCCCTCTGGCCTCCCGAGCGGGCCGAAGGTTGGGACGCGGTCGGCACGGTCTGCGGAGACGTCGACAACCCGGCCGCCGAGGTCGACCGCGTGCTCTTCGCCGTCGACCCCGTCCAGGAGGTCGCCGACGAGGCGATCAAGCTCGGCGCCCAGCTGATCGTCACCCATCACCCGCTCTATCTGCGGGGTACGACGACGGTCGCCGCCACCACCTTCAAGGGCCGGGTCGTGCACAGCCTCATCAAGCACGACATCGCCCTGCACGTCGCGCACACCAATGCCGACACCGCCGACCCCGGCGTCTCCGACGCCCTCGCCGGCGCCCTGGATCTGCGTGTCACCGGACCCCTCGTGCCGGACCCGACCGACCCCAAGGGCCATCGCGGCCTCGGCCGGATCTGCGAGCTGGACCACCCCGAGACCCTCCGCGACCTCGCCGCCCGCGCCGCCGCCCGGCTGCCCGCGACCGCGCAGGGCATCCGCATGGCCGGCGACCCGGACGCCGTCGTCCGTACCGTCGCGGTGAGCGGCGGCTCCGGCGACAGCCTCTTCGACGCGGTGCGCGCCGCGGGCGTCGACGCCTTCCTCACCGCGGATCTGCGCCACCACCCGGCCTCCGAGGCCGTTCAGCAGTCCGCGATCGGCCTGATCGACGCCGCGCACTGGGCCACCGAGTGGCCCTGGTGCGAGCAGGCCGCCGCGCAGCTCGACGCGATTTCCGACCGCCACGGATGGGGCCTGCGGGTCCATGTCTCGAAGCAGGTCACCGACCCCTGGACCACCCACCACTCTTCTGGAGCCCCCAACTGAACGCCGCGCCCGCCGACCAGATCCGACTTCTCGACGTCCAGGCCCTCGACGTACGGCTGTCGCAGCTTGCGCACAAGCGCAAGTCGCTCCCCGAGCACGCCGAGATCGAGTCGCTCACGGCCGACCTCGCACAACTGCGTGACCTGCTGGTCGCCTCGCAGACCGAGGAGAGCGACACCGCCCGCGAGCAGACCAAGGCGGAGCAGGACGTGGACCTGGTGCGCCAGCGCGCCGTCCGCGACCAGCAGCGGCTGGACTCCGGCGCGGTCACCTCCCCGAAGGACCTGGAGAGCCTCCAGCGCGAGATCGCCTCGCTGGCCAAGCGCCAGGGCGACCTCGAGGACGTCGTCCTCGAAGTCATGGAGCGCCGTGAGTCCGCGCAGGAGCGCGTCACCGAGCTCACCGCACGCGTCTCGGCCGTCCAGGCCAAGGTCGACGACGCGACGGGCCGCCGGGACGCCGCGACGCAGGCTCTCGACGACGAGACCGCGACCGTCACGAAGGAGCGCGAGGTCGTCGCCGGCTCCGTGCCGGCGGACCTGCTCAAGCTGTACGACCGGCTCCGCGCCCAGTCGGGCGGGGTCGGCGCCGCGCGCCTCTACCAGCGCCGTTGCGAGGGCTGCCGGCTGGAGCTGAACATCACGGAGGTCAACGACGTGAAGGCGGCGTCCCCGGACACGGTGCTGCGCTGCGAGAACTGCCACCGCATCCTGGTCCGTACGGCGGAGTCGGGCCTGTAATGACGCAGTCCCGCCAGTTCGTCATCGAGGCAGACGGTGGGTCCCGGGGCAACCCCGGGCCCGCCGGCTACGGCGCGGTCGTGATCGACCCGGTGACGGGGGAGACGCTCGCCGAAGCCGCCGAGTACATCGGTGTCGCGACGAACAACGTGGCCGAGTACAGGGGCCTCATCGCGGGCCTGAAGGCCGCGAAGGCACTGGTGCCGGACGCGTCGGCGGAGGGCGCGCTGCAGGTACGCGTCCGGATGGACTCCAAGCTGGTCGTGGAACAGATGTCGGGGCGCTGGAAGATCAAGCACCCCGACATGAAGCCGCTCGCCGCGGAGGCGGCGCGGATCCTGCCGGCGTCCGCGGTCACGTACGAGTGGATCCCGCGCGAGAAGAACAAGCACGCGGACCGGCTCGCCAACGAGGCGATGGACGCGGGCAAGAGGGGCAAGCAGTGGGAGCCGTCGGCATCGACGGCCGCCCTCGACCTGCCCCCCGTCTCCGGTCCGCCCGGGGACGCGGCAGCGGGCGCCGCGAAGGCACGGGCGGCGATGTCCCCCCGCCGGGAGACCGCGGCCACCCCGCAGGTCGGCTGGGGCGCCGCCGACCTCGGGGCACCGGCCACATTCGTCCTGCTCCGGCACGGTGAGACGGCCCTCACGCCCGAGAAGCGGTTCTCGGGCAGCGGCGGCAGCGACCCCGAACTCTCGGCGGCCGGCCGCAACCAGGCCGAACGGGTGGCGGAGTCCCTCGCCGCCCGGGGCACGATCCAGGAGATCATCAGCTCCCCGCTGCGCCGCTGCCGCGAAACAGCGGCGGCGGTGGGCGCCCGCCTCGGCCTGCCCGTCCAGATCGAGGACGGCCTGCGCGAGACGGACTTCGGGGCCTGGGAGGGCCTGACGTTCGCCGAGGTCCGTGAACGCTACGGCCCCGACCTGGACGCCTGGCTCGCCTCCACGCGAACGCCTCCCACCGGCGGCGGAGAGAGCTTCGCCGAGGTGGCCCGTCGGGTCTCGGCCACCCGGGACCGTCTGACCACCCGCCACGCGGGCCGCACGGTGCTCCTGGTCACCCACGTGACCCCGATCAAGACCCTGGCCCGGCTGGCCCTGGGCGCCCCACCGGAGTCCCTGTTCCGCATGGAACTCTCGGCGGCGTCGCTGTCGGCGGTGGCGTACTACGCGGACGGCAACGCGTCACTGAGACTGCTGAACGACACGTCGCACCTGCGGTAGGGAGCGGGGCGGGGGACATCAGCCGCGCAGTGCCGCAGCCTCGCCCGCCAACCGCTCCACCCGTGCCCAGTCCTTCGCCGCCACCGCATCTCCCGGCACCATCCAACTGCCGCCCACGCAGCCGACGTTCGGCAGTGCCAGGTAGGTCGGCGCGGACGCGAGCGAGATGCCGCCCGTCGGGCAGAACCGGGCCTGGGGGAGCGGTGCGGACAGTGCCTTGAGGTACGCCGTACCGCCCGCCGCCTCCGCCGGGAAGAACTTCATCTCGTTGACCCCGCGCTCCAGCAGCGCCACGACCTCGGACGTCGTCGAGACCCCGGGCAGGAACGGCACCTGCGACGCCTTCATCGCGTCCAGCAGCGGATCCGTCCAGCCCGGGCTGACCAGGAACCGCGCCCCGGCCGCCACCGTGTCGGAGACGTTCCGCGCGGAGATCACCGTGCCCGCCCCCACCACCGCACCCGGTACCTCCGCCGCGATCGCCGCGATCGCGTCCAGTGCCGCAGCCGTCCGCAGCGTCACCTCGATGGCAGGGAGCCCGCCCGCGACGAGGGCCCGGGCGAGCGGCACCGCGTCAGCGGCGTCCTCCAGGACGACAACGGGGACAACGGGGGCAAGGTCCAGCACGGAGGAGGAGGTCATGGCCTCATCTTGCCGCGCCCACCGCACCGTACGCAACGCGCGTTGCGCATGTTGCAATCACCTTGGGTCAGTGGATCTCCGTCACGACCACATCGAGCGCCCACGGGCGTCCGGGCCGCCCCGGAGCCTCCGCCTCCACCACGTACCCCAGCCCCCGCAACGCGTCCACCAGCTCCGCAGGCCCGTTCGGCCGGACCCCTGACTGCAGCAGGTCGCGCACCATCCGCCCCTTCGTCGCCTTGTTGAAGTGGCTGACCACCGACCGCTTCTCCACCCCGTCCACCATCTGGGAGTGCAGCACCCGCACACTCGCCGTGCGCTCCGCCACCGCGCCCTTCGGCTTCCACGCCGCCGCGTACGCGGACGACCGCAGATCCAGTACCAGTCCGTCCCCGGCCGCCTCCGGCATGACCTCGGCCATCGGCGCACGCCAGTACCCGCCCAGCGCACCGAGGCCCGGCAGTTTCACCCCCATCGAGCAGCGGTACGACGGAATCCGGTCGCCCACCCGCACCGCGCCCCACAGCCCGGAGAAGACCAGCAGGGACTTCCCGGCCCGCCGCCGGGCCGCCGTGTCCAGGGACGCCAGGTCCAGCGCGTCGTACAGAACCCCGGTGTAGATCTCCCCGGCGGGCCGTGTCCCCGCCGTCCGCAGCTCGACGTTCTTCGCGATCTCACCGCGCAGTCCCTCGCTCAGGCCGAGCGTCTCCCGGGCCTTCTCCTCGTCCGCCACGCACAGCTCGACCAGCTCTTCGAGGACCGCGGCCCGGGCCTCGGCCAGCCCCGGCAGCGACAGCGACTCCGGCTTCAGGGGTGCTCCGCGCCCCGGGGCGGCCTTTCCTTCGGAGGGCGGCAACAGCACGAGCAAGGCGGTTCTCCTTCGTACGAACAGGGAAGCGGCCCCCACAACTGCCCAAGGCCCCGCTTGCCAGCGTACGGGGACGCCCGGACCGCCCGGTTCCGGCACCCGGTCCGCAGGGCCGCCCGCGCCGGGTCCGCAGGACCGACGCCCCCGGTCGCACGACCACCCGTACCGGTCCGCAGGGCCGCCCGCACCCGGGATGCCGGTCGCCCCGCCCCGCCATACGCTCGGTCCATGCCCCGCCGCCATCTCCACATGACAGGCGCAGCCGACACCCCGCTGCGGGCGGCCCTGCGCAATCTGCGCACCTCGCTCGCACTGCCCGCAGCCTTCCCGCCGGAGGTTCTCGCCGAGGCGGCACAGGTGGCGAAGTCCCTCGTCCTGACCGGACACGAGGATGCGACCGACCTGCCCTTCTTCACCATCGATCCGCCCACGTCCACCGACCTCGACCAGGCGATGCACCTCGAACGCCGCCCGCACGGCTTCCGCGTGCACTACGCCATCGCCGACGTCGCCGCCTTCGTCCGCCCCGGCGGCGCACTCGACGCCGAGGCCCACCGCCGGGTGACGACCCTCTACTTCCCCGACGGCAAGGTGCCGCTGCACCCCACCGCACTCTCCGAGGGCGCCGCCAGCCTGCTCCCGGGGCAGATCCGTCCTGCCCTCCTCTGGCGGATCGACCTCGACACGGAAGGCCGCGCGGTCGCCACCGATGTACGCCGGGCCCTGGTCCGCAGCCGGGCCAAGCTGGACTACGCGGGCGTCCAGCGACAGATCGACGCGGGCACCGCCGAGGAACCCCTCGCCCTGCTGAGGGACATCGGCCGGCTCCGCGAGGAGCAGGAGGTCGCCCGCGGCGGGATCTCGCTCGCCGTGCCCGAGCAGGAGATCGTCCAGCGCGACGGCGCATACGGCCTGGAGTACCGCGTCCCGCTGCCCGCCGACGGCTGGAACGCCCAGATCTCCCTCCTGACCGGCATGGCCGCGGCCCATCTGATGACCGAGGCGGGCACCGGCATCCTGCGTACGCTCCCGGTCGCCCCGGACGGTGCCGTCGCCCGTCTGCGCCGCTCGGCCGAGGCCCTGAACATCGACTGGCCGCACCACGTCCCGTACGCCCAGGTGGTCAGGTCGCTCGACCCGAAGAAGACGAGCGACGCCGCGTTCCTCCAGGAGTGCACCACCCTGCTGCGCGGCGCCGGCTACACGGTCTTCGACCACGGCGAACTTCCCACCCCCGCCGTCCACGCCGCCGTCGCCGACCTCTACACGCACTGCACCGCGCCGCTGCGCCGCCTCGTCGACCGGTACGCGGCCGAACTGTGCCTGGCGGCGGTCGCGGACCGGGAACCGCCCGAGTGGGTGATGGCGGCGCTCCCGGGTCTCCCGAAGGAAATGGCCGAAGGAACCCGACGCGCCAACACGGTGGAACGTGAGTGCGTCGATCTGGTCGAGGCGGCACTCCTCAGTGACCAGGTGGGCGAGGTCTTCGACGCGTACGTGGTCGATGTGCAGGACCAGGAACCCACCATCGGCACGGTCCACATCGAGCATCCGGCCGTCGTCGCCCGCATCGACGGCGGCACGACGAAGCTCCCGCTGGGCGAACGGCTCAGGGTCCGGCTCACCCAGGCGGACCCGGGTGCGGCGAAGGTGCTGTTCGCCCCCGCGTGAGCGCGACGACGGCGTTCAGCGCCGGTACGGCCGGAACAAGGGCCTCGGCGCTCCCCGGGACCGCACTCGGGCAGCGTGGAAACCCTGACGCGGCCGCAAGGCGAACACGCCCGGACCGGTTGCCCCGCCGGACCTCCCCGTCTCGTAGGATCACGCCTTCGGATACGGGCTCCGAGGGGCCCCGCGGACCTCAGGCGACTCTGGGGGACCGGCGGACTCCGTACGAAGGAAGGCTCTCCAGCGTGACTGAACGTGTCACCGCCCCCACGAAGGACCGTGCCACGGGCCATGTGACGGACCGGGCCCGGCAGATCATCGCCGCCGCCCGCACCCTCCTGGAGACGGAAGGCCCGGAAGCCCTCACCATGCGTCGGCTCGCCGACAGCATCGGGATCACGGCACCGTCCCTCTACAAACACTTTCCGGACAAGTCCTCCGTGCTGACGGCCCTGGCCGGCGAGGTGCTGCGGGAGACGGCCGAGACGCTGGAAGCCGCGGAGTCCGCGGCCCCGGGGTCGTTCCCGGCCCTCGCCGGCGCGTACCGCGCCTACGCCATGGCCCATCCCCATCTGTACCGCCTCACCACCGAGCACCCAGTGGACCGGGCATCTCTCCCGCCGGGCCTGGAGCAACGCGCCGCGGCACCGCTCTTCCGGGCCGTCGACGGGGACCAGGAGCGGGCCCGGGCGGCCTGGGCCTTTGCGCACGGGATGGTGGTCCTGGAACTCAACGGCCGCTTCCCTCCGGGAGCCGACCTGTCGGCAGCCTGGTCGGCCGGCATCGCCGCCTTCGGCACAGTCCGCCTCTGACGAGTTCGTGCGGTCCTGTGCCACGATCGAGGGAGTACTCCCATCTCACGGACGGCTGATCCACTGATGTCCCCCAGTCTGGCGAGCGACCGAGGAAGGGGCGTGACATGAGTGCCATGCCGCACGAACCGCTCACGCAGGCGGACGTCCTGCTGGAGGGCTTCCTGGCGCTGGATACGCCGGAGGGCTTCCGGGCCGAGCTGATCGAGGGGGAGATTGTCGTGACGCCGCCGCCGGACGGGGACCACGAGACCGTGAAGAGTCCTCGGTGACGCTGTTCAGCTACCCGGAGCGGGACGACTACCGTCAGCACTGCACGATTCCGTTCGGCAAGCCGCTCAGTCTCCCCGCCCCCTTCGCCTTCGACCTGGAGACCGCGGCGTTCGTCTGAGCGGGCCGCTCGCCGGTCGGGCCTCGTCCGACCGGCCCCGCCCCGCCGGGTAGCATGGTCGGCACGGCAGACGAGCCGGCCGGACGGCCGCGTGGGGATCTTCGGATCCTCCCGAGGAACGTCCGGGCTCCACAGGGCAGGGTGGTGGCTAACGGCCACCCGGGGTGACCCGCGGGACAGTGCCACAGAAAACAGACCGCCAGGGACTCCGGTCCTCGGTAAGGGTGAAACGGTGGTGTAAGAGACCACCAGCGCCTGAGGTGACTCAGGCGGCTAGGTAAACCCCACCCGGAGCAAGGTCAAGAGGGGCCGTCGCAAGACGGTCCTGCGCGAACGCTCGAGGGCTGCCCGCCCGAGTTCGCGGGTAGACCGCACGAGACCGGCAGCAATGCCGGTCCTAGATGGATGGCCGTCTCCCCGGCCGCCGCGAGGCGACCGGGTGACAGAACCCGGCGTACAGGCCGACTCGTCTGCCGTCTCTGACTGCCTCGAGTCAGGACGCGTTTCTTTCTTCCGGGCAATGAGGGGGCGTCGGACCAGGCCGGGCTGCGTGACCTTCGGCCGGACTCGGAGCGGCTGCCTGCGCCGAGCCGTTCCGTGGGCGGGGACGTCGGACGGTGCGCGGCGAGACTCCCGTCGGCGCTGTCGAGCCCCAGGACGGGCTCGGCCCCACGGTCACTCATGTGCGACGCACGTCCAGCCCCTCGGCTGCTCGTCCTCGGCCGCCGCCGGACCCTGTCCTGACAAAGGGTCAGGAAGGTCACGGTGCGGCTCATCGCTTCATCGCCGAGTGGGCGCGACCAGTTCCTGGCGAGGATCTCCGAGGGGATGCCGGCCCCGAGCCCGGGCAACTGCCGCGTCATTGTCGTGCCCCTGGTGCGGGGCGCCGTTCCGCACGCGCGGTGATCGCTTCGGTGGCGGCCGGATTCGTTGCTGCCAGGTCCTGCTGACGGCGGATTAGGTCTTCTTCCTTGTCCGCGCGTCATCACCTCGACAGGCCTTCGTCACACCTTCGTCGTCGACTTCACGGGTGACGGTGGGGATCACCTCGGCGGTGTCGGGACGTCGATAGGGACGCTTTACCTGTACAAGGGTCATGGCGGCGGCACCATCGATGGCGGTTTGCCCCGTGGGGAGATCGGTTCCGGTGGCTGGAACGGGATCCCGGACTGCGCCGACGGTGACTCACCGGTGACGGTACGGGTGACCTGGCAGCCGATCGAGTCCCAGCCGGGCGCCACCGGAAAACCCCTACCTCTACAAGGTCGACGGCACAGCGGCTTCGACGTCCGCATCGAAATCGGCACCGGCGGCTGGTGGCGCCCCACCAGGCGGGTCCGAGTTCACCGCGGCGCCGCCCCGCCTCTGTGTGCTCCCGCGCCCCGACCGCACCGGCCGTGCCCCATCGGCCCAACTCCGGGAAGAGAGAATGAAGATCCGACATCTGCGCCGTTCAGCTTCTGCCTTCATCGCCGCCATCGGACTGACCGCCATGTTCCAGCCCTCCGCCGCTTCGGCGGCGGAGTCGCGCAACCACGTCGAGTACGGCGGACTCTCCATCGACGTACCGGCCGGGTGGAGGCTGGTGGACCTGGAGAAGGAACCGAACGCCTGCGTACGACTCGATCAGCACACCGTGTACCTGGGGCATCCGGGAGCCCGCCAGTCCTGCCCCACCCACCTGATCGCGGCGAAGACCGAAGCGATTGTGCTGGAGCCGTTCACCGGAGCTGCACCCCGAGAGGATGTGCCCACCGTGAACGTCCCGGCGGGCTCCTCCGCTCCCAGGGCCCTCCCGGCCGGGGACTCCCGGGAAGTACGGCTGGCCTTCGAAGGCGCAGGCGTCTACGCAACCGTCAGTTACGGCTCGTCGACGGCAGCGATCGCGGAGATCCTGGGCTCCGCCACCACCGGCAGCACGGCCGAGCCGCAGACGGTTCCGACGCCCCGGGCGCCGACGTTCTCGGCCGCCCCTTCCGCGATCCCGAGCACCGGCTACACCGGCAAAGCCTTCGATGCCTGCTCGGCACCCTCCTCGGGCGCCATGGCGGACTGGGCTTCCTCGCCCTACAGAGGCGTGGGTATCTACATCGGCGGACCGAGCCGGGCCTGCTCCCAGCCGAACCTCACCGCTTCATGGGTGGCCGAGCAGAGCGGCCGTGGCTGGCATCTGCTCCCCATCTACGCGGGCCTCCAAGCCGGGAGCATCTCCTCCTCGAGCGCCACCAGCCAGGGCCGGGCGGCCGCCGACGCGGCTGTGGATCTGGCACAGGCGCTCGGATTCGTCCCCGGCACCGTGCTCTACATCGACATGGAGGCGTACTCCTCGGGGTACCGCACCAACGTCCTCAACTACCTCTCAGGCTGGTCCGCGCGGATGCACGAACTGCGCTACCGGTCGGGCGTGTACAGCTCGTCCGCCAGTGGCATCAAGGACCTCGCCTCCGTCTACTCGTCCACGACGCTGGTACGTCCGGACGTGGTCTGGGTCGGCAACTGGAACGGTGTGGCCAACACCGCCGACGTGAACATCCCGGCCGGGTACTGGGCCAACCATCAGCGTGTTCACCAGTACTCGGGCAATGTCACCGAGTCGTACAGCGGGACGACGATCAACATCGACCGGAACTACGTCGACGTCGGCGCCGGTGCGACCACGGGCGACCCGGGTATGACAAACCTGACGGCCGGTGACTTCAACGGGGACGGCAAGAAGGACCTGGTGGCCGTTCAGGTGGCGACGGGCAACCTGTGGCTCTACCCCGGTACGGGCACGGGAAACCTGACGTCGCCGCCGCTGCTGATCGGCAAGGGCGGCTGGAACGGCATGGCGAATCTGGCCGTCGGTGACTTCAACTCGGACGGCAGGGACGACATCGTCGCCACGGAGAAGTCGACCGGGAAGCTCTATCTCTACAAGGGCCACGGCAACGGCACCATCGACGGCGGCCCCTCCCGGACGGAGATCGGTTCCGGCGGCTGGAACGGGATGAGCAACATCTTCGTCGGTGACTTCACGGGTGACGGCAGGGATGACCTCGGCGGTGTCGAGAAGTCGACCGGGAAGCTCTACCTCTACCGGGGTCGCGGTAACGGCACCATCGACGGCGGCTCCTCCCGGACGGAGATCGGTTCCTACGGCTGGAACGGCATGGACAAGATCGTCAGTCCCGGTGACATGAACAGGGACGGCAGGGACGACATCGTCGCCACGGAGAAGTCGACCGGGAAGCTCTACCTCTACAAGGGCCACGGCAACGGCACCATCGACTCCGGCCCCTCCCGCACCGAGATCGGCTCCCGTGGCTGGAACGGCATCTCGGACTACGCCGGCGCCGACTTCACCGGTGACGGTACGGGTGACCTGATGGCCGTCAAGTCCGAACCGGGTGCCACCGGAAAGCTCTACTTCTACAAGGGCACCGGCAAGGGCGGCCTCAACGCCCGCGTCGAGATCAGCTCCGGCGGCTGGTGAGGCACCGGCCTCTCGACGACGGCAACCCGGGGCAGCCCGGAGCAGGCAGCGCCGGACCCGGCTTTCGGTCCGGCGCTGCCGCCGCGATGTTCTCCGGAGGTGTGCGCGGGCCGGCGAGCCGGCCCGGCCGTCAGCCTGCCATCGGCAGGATCCTCCGCGACGGCGCCGCGCGCAGTTCGTCCACGGCCACCGCCTCCCCGCTGTCCGCGTCGACATAACTGACACGGACGATCGGGTCGTCACCGGTGTCCCGGCCCGCCGTGGCGTCGAGTGCGAACACCACCGCGACCGGGCGGGCGTTCTCCCGGTCCCCGTACACACCCGAGTACTGGAGAATGCGCCAGCCGTCGTCCTCCCAGTGGTCCAGCAAGGCGGACCGGACCACTGGTGCGGCGGCCTGCCAGGCGAGGGAGTTCTCCAGGAGTTCGACGCTCGCCGCGACGGGCACCTGGTCGGTGGCGGTGCCGAGGAGCGGGTGCCCGAAGACACGCAGCCTCGTCCGGCGCAGCGGCAGCAGCCACCACCGGTCGAGGTCGGCCGAGAGGGCGACGAGAACCACCGCAGCCCCGGCCAGGAAGACCAGGGCACCGGCAGGCCGTTCGGAGACCGCCGGCCACCAGGTGTCCTGTGCCGCCGCCACCGTGGCCCCGCCGATGAGCACGACCGCCGCCCGCGCGAACGCCCGCCAGGTGATGGGGGTGTCCTCACTTGCCGAGCAGCCGCAGGAGGACTCCGGTGCCACGGCCCGGCCGTAGCCGAGGTAGCCGAGGAAGCCCGCCCCGAGGACCGCGGCGGCGGCCCCCGGCACGGGGTTCGCCGGGATTGTCAGCAGACCTGCGGCGATCAGGAGTTCAGCTGCGCCGGTCGCACGCAGCACCGTCGTGGCCCGCTCACTGCTGCGCAGCATGCGGGCCAGTGCCGTCTTCGGCGCCTGCTGTGCGGTGCCCCGGCTGAACACCTTGACCGCTCCGGTCCACCCGAGCAGGCCCGCGAGGACCAGCGGGGCGAGGCCCGTTGTCAGTGACAGCATCTCTACCTCTCTCTGTGTCCTTGGGCCTGTATCAGTGCCCGACGGAGATGCGGACGACGTCCACGGAGTTGTCGGACGGCCGCCAGGCACCGAGCACCTGGGCGCTCTGCCCGATGCGCAGCCGGGACAGGTCGGACGTCAGCGCGCGGCCCGCGTAGGAGGCGCTGGCGTCCGGGGCGACGTGGCCGACCAGTTCGTGCTGCCCGTGGGCGAGGTGCAGCCGGTTCTTCGCGATGCCGCGGATCTGCGTGTCCAGATTCACGATGTTCACCCACACCGCGTCGGCGGCCACGGTGCCGTCCGGCATCTTGACGCCGCGTGCGTAGAGCCCGTCGCCGGCCTCGATCACTTCGGCTGTGGTGGCGCGCACCTTCCACACGCTGGTGACGTTGGTCATCTGGACCCGGGAGTGGCCGCCATTGGATCCGGCCACCTCCAGGATGCTGCCGGTGATGCCCGTGATGCGGCCCTCCACGAAGGTGGACCTTGCTATCGCGGGGTCGAGCGAGGGTTCCGCGGCGAAGGCGGCCTCGGCGTCGAGGCCGCCGAGCGCGGTCGCGCCGATGATGGTCGCGCCGCCGAGGGCGGCATTGGTGAGGAAGCGCCGGCGGCGCATCCCGTCGGCCCGGTCGTGTCGTACGGTCATGTCGGTCCTCCTCACTCGTAGATGTAGACGGGCAGCTTGCCCGAGCTCAGGTTGCCGATCGCCGAGAAGGCGGCCGGCGTCAGGTCGAGGACGCGGTTGGTGCGACAGGTGCCGTTGCAGCAAGTCGCCTCGCCGCACCAGTCCTTGGTGCGCGGGCCGCAGTCGGTGATCGTGATGCACACCGTCGCGCCCGAGCACTGGTGCTTGACGTTCATCACCGCGCCGCAGCCGCGTCTGGGGATGTTCTCGCCGCAGAGGTCGGGCCGGGTGATGTTCCAGCACGCCTGTGAGGCGTTGGGCCATGCGCCGTGGTGTGCGCTGGACTGGCAGTTGCCGCAGGCGCCGCCGCCTGCGCTGGAGCACGGCCCCCAGGCGTTGCCGCAGCAGAACCAGCTGGTTTCACCGGCCCACAGGCTGGTAGATCCGCAAGCCATCGTGTTGCCCCTCCTAGGAAGTGACAAGTTCATGACAAACACTGGACCGGCCGTCGACGCGCGCAAGTGAAGCGGGGATGCCCGTGTTGCGGCCGGGGATGGTTGTGCGAGCGAAGCAACCCAATGATGCGCGTAGACAAGCGGGTTGCATAGATGGCCTCGTTCCGCATCGTCGAGGCTTCGTCGGCCGCTCGGCGAGCCGGCGCTCAGCCCTGCGGTCCTGCTCGACGACCCAGGTGTCCGGCGAACCACTCTCCGGCCAGTGCCGCCACCTTCCCGAGAGCACCGGGCTCCTCGAACAGGTGAGTGGCGCCGGGGACCACGGCGAGCCGGTTCTCGCAGCGCAGCAGTGCCTGGGCCTGGCGGTTGAGGTCCAGCACCACCTCGTCATCGCCTCCGACGATGAGCAGCGTGGGCGCGGTCACCGCCGGTAGCCGGGGCCCGGCCAGATCGGGCCTGCCGCCGCGCGAGACGACCGCCACGGCCGGGGAGTCCGGCTCCGCCGCCGCCCACAGCGCGGCGGCCGCACCGGTGCTGGCCCCGAAGTAGCCGACCGCGAAGCCCTGGGTCTCGGGCCGGTCGAGCAGCCAGCGGGTGGCGCCGGTCAGGCGGCCGGCCAGCAGGGCGGTGTCGAAGGTGTTGGCCCGGTCCAGTTCCTCCTCCGCCGTGAGGAGGTCGAACAGGAGAGTGGCCAGCCCGGCCTGGTTCAGTGAGGTCGAGACGGAGCGGTTGCGCGGGCTGTGCCGGCTGCTGCCGCTGCCGTGGGCGAACACCACGATGCCCGTGGCCCCGGCGGGGACCGTCAGCTCCCCGCCGAGCCCGACCGGTCCGGCGTGCACGACGACATCCGCGGCCGCCATCCCCGCTCCTCCCGCAGCTCCCACGGTTGCTGCGTTTTCGTGCCGCTGCTCGATTCCCTCGAGAAGGCGGGCTCTTCCGCCCGATGTTGTCCGCCACCCAGGACATCCATCCGTCGTCACCGCTGGCGGCCTACGACGGACTTCCTGGCGGCTTTCCACCGGATTCCACGCTACTCGCGTTCCGCCGAGACGCGAGCGCCGGACGACTTCACCGCCGGAGCCCACCGGGCAGCCGTCCCGGCCTCCGGAGAAGCCGCGCCCGCCCCTCCCGCTCGGTACGGGCTCACCCCTTGACGACGCCCAGCGGAACCAGGCGGGCGACCGGCCGGGCGAGTCCGGCGCCCTCGGTGACCGCGATGACCGTGTCGACGTCCTTGTACGCCTCAGGCGCCTCCTCGGCGAGACCACGCCACGAGGACGGGCGTACGGCGATGCCCCGGGCCTCCAGCTCGCCGCGAAGCTGCTCCCCGCGGACCATGCGCAGCGCGTGGTGGCGGCTCCAGACCCGGCCGGCACCGTGGCAGGCGGAGTGGAAGACTTCGTTGCCGGGCAGGCCGACCATCACGTACGAGGCGGTGCCCATCGTCCCGGGGACCAGTACCGGCTGGCCCGCCCGGACGAGGTCCTCTGGCAGGCTCGGGTCGCCGGGCGGCAGCGCTCGCGTCGCGCCTTTGCGGTGGACACACAGCCGACGTGCCACACCGTCCACTTCGTGGGTCTCGAGCTTGGCCGTGTTGTGCGAGATGTCGTAGACCAGCTCCAGACCGACTCCCGCAGCCGTCGCGAAGGCGCGGCGGGTGGCTTCGGACAGCAGCTGGCGGTTGGCCCGGCCGTAGTTGGCGGCTGCCGCCATCGCCCCCAGGTAGGCCTGGCCCCGCGGGGACTCGACCGGCGTGCAGGCCAGCTGTCGGTCCGGAACCTGGATGCTGTGCCGGTGCAGTTCCTGGTCCATCACGCGGACGTGGTCGGTGCACACCTGGTGACCCAGTCCGCGCGAGCCGCAGTGGATCATGACGCACACCTGGCTCGTCCGCAGCCCGAAGGCCGCCGCGGTCGCCGCGTCGAAGATCTGGTCGACGGCCTGGACCTCCAGGAAGTGGTTGCCCGACCCGAGGCTTCCCACCTGGTGGAGGCCGCGTTCGACGGCGCGCCTGCTCACCTGCCCCGGGGCCGCGCCGTCCAGGACGCCGTAGTCCTCGCAGCGCGCGAGGTCGCGCGGCACACCATGCCCGTGCGCGACCGCGTACCGGGCGCCGCCGACCAGCAGCTCGTCGATCTCCCCGGCGCCCGAGAGCTTCCACAGGCCGCCGCGGCCCATGCCGCGCGGGATGGTGCCGTCGAGGATGTCCATCAGCCGCCGCAGCCGGTCGTGGCCGAGCGCGTCATGGTCGATGTCGGCGGCCAGCAGTCGCACGCCGCAGGAGATGTCGAACCCGACGCCGCCGGGCGAGATCACGCCGCCGTGGGAGATGTCGGTGGCGGCCACCCCGCCGATGGGGAAGCCGTAGCCCCAGTGGACGTCGGGCATGGCGAAGGAGGCGCGGACGATGCCGGGCAAGGTCGCCACGTTCGCCACCTGCTCCAGCGCCTTGTCCCCGGCCGCCTGTGGCAGCAGCGCCCGCGAGGCGAACACCATCCCGGGTACCCGCATGGGTTCCCGCTGCTCGATACGGAAGCGGTACGGGCCCTTCTCCACCAGTGCGATGTCCACGTCCCTCACCTCCAGTCGACCGTCAGCCGGCCGGTGCGATCGGCGACGGCGGTGCCGAACCCGGCGCAGGCGGTGGTGAGCCGCTCGCGGATCCACTCCCGGTCCTCGCCGCGCGCCAGCCGGGTGTGGCAGTAGTCCAGGGCCAGCGGTACCGCCTCCACCCGGGCGGGAACCAGGTGCGCGGCATCCGGGCCGTCCAGGGTCACCAGAAAGAGGAGCCCCAGGTCGTTGCGGAGGACCGGGTCCACGGCGTAGTCGTCGACGAAGTCGCCCATGTCGTACAGGATCCGGTCGGCGATCCCGTGGAACACATGGGCGGAGTGCCCGGCGACCAGCGTCGCTCCCGCCGCCAGCAGCTCCGGGGCAGCGGCCGAGACGTGACGTGGCGGCCGCGAGGTCATGTTGGGCCCCCAGTGCGGGGTGACCAGCACGACGTCCGCCGCCGCGGCGGCCCGGCCCACCGACTCCGTCAGCCAGTCGGGCACCCCCGCGTAAAGATCGGCCCAGGCAGCACCGGGACTGTCCGCCCCGGCCGCGTACTCCTGCGGGTGGTCCGTGACGCCCACCACCGCAAGCCGCACACCGCCTGCCTCCAGCACCGCGAACTCCCGGGCCGTGCGTGCGTCCGCCCCGGCGCCGACCGCGTGCACGCCCGCCCCGGCCAGCAGGGTGCGGGTGTCGGCCATGGCGTCGAACCCGTAGTCCAGAGCGTGGTTGTTGGCAAGCGTCACACAGTTCACGCCCAGTTCGGCCAGCACCTTCGCGGCGGCGGAGGGAGCGCGGAAGAAGAAGGCCTTCTGCGGGTCGGGCCAGCGGTGCCCGCGGTCGGAGACACAGCACTCCAGGTTGAGCACGAACAGGTCCGCCTCCGCGATCGCCTCCCGGACCCCTGCGGAGACCAGCGTGCCCGGCGTCGGCGAGCGCTGCAGCTCATCGGCGACGCTGCGCCCGAGCATGGTGTCGCCGGCCAGTGCCACCGTGAGCGCCATGATCCCGTCCCTTTCCCGTCCTGCACTCAGACGTCGAGGGTCACCCGGCAGGTCCAGCCGCCAGGCCCGCCGCACAGGTTCAGGTCGTGCAGCGAAACGGCCTTCGGTACCGCGCCGACCGGCACGACGGCGTCGGCATCGGCCATCCGGAAGCGGACCGACAGGCTCCGGCCGGCTCCCGCCGGCCGGATGGACCCCACCTCCACATCGAGCGGGATCTCACCGTCGGCATCCATCCGGTAGACGACCTCCTCCAGGACGGACACCAGCAGATCCACGTCGGACTCCGCCGTGACCACGGATGCGCGTTCACCGACGACCGCGGCCGCGGACGTGTCGGCGAAGCCCTCCACCATGGCGCGCACCGCCTCGCCGATGCACCCCTCGGCCGTGGGCGACCACGCCTCCACCCGCATGTCCGCGGTGTGGGGCACAGCGCCGTGTCCACTCGCGCCGGGCTGCTTCCCCACGGGTTCCCGACCGTCCACGGTCGGCGCCTCTCCGTCGTCTCCGGATGCACAGCCTGATGCCGGGATCCCCGAGCCGCAGGCGATGCCTCCTCCAGAGTCGTCCCGTACACCGCTCGGGGGCAACCTGCGCGAGGGCGGCGCACGCCGGCACAGGTCGCAGGCCGTCGGCAGTGGGCGGGTTTCGGCCATCGATGCCTTGAGGCCACGCGTCGACCACACGGCGGCGTCGGATACGTTCACGCGCCGGTATCCGCCTCGTTGACGAAGGGCAATCGAGAGGTGACCTACGGTAGTTGTTCGTCGTCCTCGTGAAGGGGTGCACCCATGCCGGTCTCGCTCGGTCTCGGTCTTCCCCAGATGAAGCAGTACGACATCGGCAGCGACGTGGCCACGGTGGCACGCGCGGCGGAGGACGCCGGGTACGAGAGTCTGTGGGTCTTCGAGCGCGTGCTCTTTCCCGAGCCGGCCACCCAGGGGCTGTACGGCGTACCGGGGCTGCCATGGCCCGATGAGTACCGCAGCGTCGCCGACCCGCTGGTCACCCTCGCACTGGCCGCCGCGGCCACCGGCCGGGCCCGGCTCGGCACCAGCGTCCTGATCGCCCCGCTCCACGTACCGTTCCAGCTGGCCCGTTCGCTCGCCTCGCTCGACGTCGCGAGCGGCGGCCGGGTGGTCGCGGGCCTCGGAACCGGCTGGTCACTCGACGAGTACGCGGCCGCCTCGGTCGCCCCCTTCGAGAAGCGCGGCGCAGTCCTGGACGAACTGCTGGACGTCTGCGCGGCCGTCTGGGGGCCGGACCCCGTCTCCTACCGGGGCGAGCTGACCACCATCGCACCGGCCGAGGTCGGTCCCAAGCCCGTTCGCCCCATCCCGGTCTATCTGCCGGCCCACAGCCCGCGGGCCACACGCCGCCTGGTGGACCGGGCGGACGGCTGGATGCCCGTCGCCGTGGGCGCCGAGACACTGGCCGAACAGTGGCGGAAGATGCAGGACCTGGCTGCCGAGCACGGCAGGGACCGGCCGATCGGCGTGTGCGTCCGCGCCAACGCGAGGTACAGCGCCAAGTCGTACGAGGGCGCGGACCGGCAGCCCTTCCGGGGCAGCGTGGCCCAGATCGTCGAGGACCTGGCCGCACACGCCGCAACGGGCGTATCCGAGATCCTGCTGGACTTCCAGGCAACGACGCGTGACGCCGCCGAACTCGTCGACGTGGCGGCCGAGGTGTATCAGGCGGCCCGAGCTGCGGGCGTCTGACGGCCGCACCGGGGGAGTGGCGGTCCGCCGTCCGGCGGGACGGACCGCGGCGGCCGACACGCCACTGCATCCCCTCATCGGGTGCCGGTCAGCTTCGCCCGGTCCGCCCGTGTCCGCCGCGGACCGTGGGGAACTCGCGCACCATGGTTCGCGCCGAGCGATCCCGGCGACTCTTCGGGGCGCCGCCTCATTTTCCGGGGAGCAGTCGGGCGCCCGCGCTCGGCAGCTTGCTCCACCAGTGGTCGTAACGGCGATAGACATCCGGTTCGCGGTCGGCGAGGAAGGCCGTCAGTGACCGTGCCTCGGCGGCGAGCTGCTCCCAGACGTCGTCCGGCAGGTGGTGGAAGGCGGTCGCCTCGATCCCTCCCTCGGCCGGACGCCATGTGCCGGCGACGTACCCGTCGACCAGCAGGGTCGGCAGTACGTCGCCGTTCCTGCGGATGACGAGCGTGCGGTAGTCCGGTGGGATGACACGGCTGCGGTCGGAGTAGGCCAGCAGGATGCTGTCCCACATGGCCATCAGCCGGGGCGGTGCCGGCGTGTCCCCGTCCGGACGCGATGTGCCCGGGGTGTCGAACAGCTCCTCGCCGTTCGGCCCTTCCAGCCGCTCGATGCCACCGTCATCGGCAAGAGCCTGCAAAGCCGTTCGGGCTCTGGCCCGCTGGACCAGCGTGAACTGTGCCACGTCCGCCACCGATGCCGGCCCGAACCCCTCGAGATACCGCAGGACCAGAGTCTGCAGCGACGCGGCGGCAATCTCCGGGTCCGCCGGTGCAGGCCGGGTCGGGGGCGCGACGTACGACGGGCGGGTGTCGAACGACCACGGTGGCGTGGTGGGTGCGTGCAGCAGTGGCGTGTACTGCCGCAGCCCCCACCACGCGCCGGGATCCGGCGGTGCGCCCAGCCGCCGTGTGAGCCAATCCATGAACTCCGCAGCCGTGCGCGGCCGGTCGGCGAACGCCAGCAGCTCCGGAACCAGGGCGTCGGCGTCCTCGGCGGTCAGCCCGGACACCGTGAAGCGGTCGCCCAGCCTGGCGGCACGCAGCGACGGCTGCACGGCCTCATGAAAGGCCCGGAAGTCGTCGACGTGGACGGCGTGCAACGTGATCCGCATGAGGGTCGACTTGACGACCTCATGGCCGGCGAAGGCGGTATCGAGGTCGGCCGCGTCGAAGCCGGTGAGCCGGTTCCACAGCGCGAGGTAGGGCGACGCCGCCTGCTGAGCCTGCAGTGCGACCACGCGCCGTACCGCATCCGCGACGCCGAGCGTCTCACGCTGCAACAGCAACTGCCGGGCGAGCGTGGAGCGGTTGAGCTCTCGCGCCGTGATTCTCATGCCGTGACCGTCTCATTCCCCATGTCGTGAACCCGGCACGAAGACGCCGGCGGAGTGCTCGGCCGAGCACCTTGACCTGTACGCCGGCACCCGATCGAGAGCTGACCGCAGCGGGATTCTTCCACGCGGACTTCCGTGCGTGGGCGGTCCGTTGCGGAACCGTCCGCAGCAGTCCGGCGTCGATCGGGCTCGAACGCGGCCGATGACCGCAGGCGCATTCCGGCCGGTGTGCGGATGGCGTGCGCGGTGGTCTTCGTCGGGCGATTTCCGGCCAGCGGGTTGTCGCGGTAACGGGCCGGGTGGTGACCTCCGGAAGGAGCCGTTCCGGTAGCGGTGTGCCGGGGCGGAGCGCACGGGGCCGGGTGGGTGGTCGCCGGAGAGGGGAGTCGGCCGGTCGGTATGCGGTGCAGGGCGGCGGTCGCCGGCCGCGCGGCGGGGACGCATGTGATCCAGCATCGCCGCCCCGGCTCGGACCTGCTGTTGTGCGCGGCGAAGGGTCAGACGGTGTGCGCCCAAGTTAACGAATGCGTAAGGCAGTTGTGATTCAACACTTGACAGGTGCCTATCACCACGCCACCTTGGGAGCGCTCCCACCATCAAGACTTGCACGCTTCCTTACCCTCCGCTCCCCACACCTTCGAGACGTGAACCGGAGGCATGGGTGCTGTCGCGCACCCATGTCCCCGGCTGTTCTCGGCCGAGGAAAGCGAATGTCATGAGTCTGGTAAAGCGCTTCACGCACGGCTGCCCCGGCGGGCTGCCGGTCCCGTTACTCACCGCATGTGCAGTCGCCGCATCCCTGGCGGGAGTGCCGGCCGCGGCAGCCGAGCAGAGCACTCTGCACGGCCTGGCCGCCGCCCACGGGAAATACTTCGGCTCCGCCACCGACAACCCCGAACTGCCCGACACCGCCTACGCCGCGACCCTGGGTTCCGAATTCGGTCAGATCGCTCCGGGCAACTCCATGGAGTGGGACACCACCGAGCCGCAGCAGGGGCAGTTCAGTCGGGGTCGGCAGCGGCAGCCTGGCGGCGGGAGCCTCCACAGGTGAGATCCAGCTGCGGCTGAGCAAGACCGACTGGTCGAACTTCGACGAGACCGACGACTGCAGCCGCAGCACCGGGCCCCCCTACGCGGATGCCCTGAAGGTCGCGGTCCGCATCGGCGGCGAACTCGCCTGGGGCATCGAGCCCTGACAGCCCGTACCACCTGCACAGCCCTCCCCTCCCCCTACGACACCCGCCAACGGAGGATTTGTGTCGATATCACGTAGAACATTCAGTGCCGCCTTGACCGGCAGCCTGATCGCGATGGGCCTGACCCAGGGCACCGCCGTGGCCAAGCCCGCCACCCCTACTGGCGAGGGCGCCCGTGCCGCGGCTGCCGACGACCCGTACACGCAGGCGTTCCTCACCCAGTACGGCAAGATCAAGGCGGCGGGAAACGGCTACTTCAGCCCGGACGGCCTTCCGTACCACTCGGCCGAGACGCTGATGGTCGAGGCGCCGGACCACGGTCACGAGACGACCTCCGAGGCCGTCAGTTTCTGGATGTGGCTGGAGGCCGCGTACGGCCGGGTGACAGGTGACTGGGGCCCCTTCAATCAAGCCTGGGTGATCGCGGAACGAACGATCATCCCGCAGCACGCCGATCAGTCCACCGCCGACGCGTACAACCCGAGCTCCCCGGCGACCTACGCGCCCGAATGGCCGTTGCCCGACAACTACCCGTCAGCCCTGAACAGTTCGGTCCCGGTCGGCTCCGACCCCATCGCCACGGAACTGGCCTCGTCCTACGGCACGATGGACGTCTACGGCATGCACTGGCTGATGGACCTGGACAACACCTACGGCTACGGCAACAAACCCGGCACCGGTGGCGAGTCGGGGCCGGGGGCCGGACCCTCGTTCATCAACACCTACCAGCGCGGCGCACAGGAGTCGGTGTGGGAGACCATCCCGCAGCCGACCACCGATCTCTTCAACTACGGCGGGCCCAACGGCTTTCTCGACCTGTTCGTCGACGACGCGAGCTATGCCAAGCAGTGGAAGTACACCAACGCGCCGGACGCCGACGCCCGCGCGGTGCAGGCCGCCTACTGGGCGTACCGCTGGGCCTCCGCCCAGGGCAAGGAGGGTGAGATCGCGGCGTCGGTGGCCAAGGCCGCCAAGATGGGTGACTACCTGCGCTATGCCATGTTCGACAAGTACTTCAAGCGGATCGGCAGTTGTACGGATCCCAACTCCTGCCCGGCCGCGTCAGGCCGTGACTCCCAGCACTACCTGCTGTCGTGGTACTACGCCTGGGGCGGCGCTGCCGCGGGGGGCGGCGGCGGGTGGGCCTGGCGCATCGGTGACGGCGCCTCCCACCAGGGCTACCAGAACCCGCTCGCCGCATGGGCTCTGTCCAATGTCCCGGCGCTGACGCCCAAGTCGGCCACGGCGCGCACCGACTGGGCGAAGAGTCTGACCAGGCAGCTGGAGTTCCTGCAGTGGCTGCAGTCCGCGGAAGGCGCGTTCGCCGGGGGCTGCACCAACAGCTGGGACGGGAAGTACGGAACTCCGCCGGCCGGCACGCCGACGTTCTACGGCATGGCGTACGACTGGCAGCCGGTCTACCACGACCCGCCGAGCAACAACTGGTTCGGCTTCCAGGTGTGGGGCATGGAGCGCGTCGCCGCGTACTACCACGTCACCGGCAACGCGACCGCCAAGGCCGTGCTGTCGAAATGGGTCGCCTGGGCCTCCGGCCGGACCACCGTCGGGGCCGACGGCAGCTACCGCTTCCCCTCCACCCTCAACTGGACGGGCAAGCCGGACACCTGGAACCCGACGTCCCCCGGGAACAACGCGGGACTGCACGTCTCGGTCGTGGACTACTCCAACGACGTCGGGGTGGGCGCCGCCTACGTCAAGACGCTGACCTACTACGCCGCCAAATCGGGCGACGCGGCCGCCGGGGCGCTGGCCAAGGCCCTGCTCGACGCGATGGCACTGAACGCCGACGACAAGGGCATCGCGGTACCGGAGACCAGGGCCGACTACAACCGGTTCGACGACGAGGTGTTCGTGCCCGACGGGTGGTCGGGCGAGATGCCGGGCGGCGACACGGTGGAGCCGGGCGTCACCTTCATCGGCATGCGGTCCTGGTACCGGGACGACCCGGACTGGCCCAAGGTCCAGGCCTACCTGGACGGCGGAGCGGCACCCACCTTTACGTACCACCGGTTCTGGGCTCAGGCGGCGCTCGCGCTCGCCTTCTCGATCTACGCCGAACTGCTGGTGGAGGGCGACGTCGGCGGCGACACCGAACCACCGACGGTGCCCGCCGGGCTGACGGTCACCGCGACCACGAACGACAGCGTGTCGCTGTCGTGGTCCGCCTCGACCGACAATGTGGCCGTCACCGGCTACGACGTGTACCGCAACGGGGTGCTCGCGGGCAGCGCGACGACGCGGACGTTCACGGACCAGGGCCTCGCCGCCGTGACCGCGTACAGCTACGCGGTGGCGGCGCGGGACGCGGGCGGCAACACCTCGGCGCTCTCCACGACCGTGTCCGCCACCACGAAATCAGGCGGTGGCGGAACAGGCTCGGTGAAGGTCCAGTACAAGAACACCGACTCGTCGGCGACCGACAACCAGATCAGGCTCGGGCTGCAGATCGTCAACACGGGCAGCGCCCCGGTCGATCTGTCCACGGTCAAGGTCCGGTACTGGTTCAGCTCCGAGGCCGGTGCGAGCACCTTCTCCACGTACTGCGACTACGCCGCGCTCGGGTCGTCGAACATCAACCACACGGTGGTCACGGTCAGCAGCCCGAAGACCGGCGCCGACCACTACCTGGAGGTCGGCTTCACCGGCGGCGCGGGCAGCCTCGCCGCGGGCGCATCGACCGGCGAGGTGCAGTTGCGACTCAACAAGTCCGACTGGTCGAACTTCAGCGAGGCCGACGACTACAGCCGCGCCACCAACACCGGCTACGCCGACGCGCCCCGCCTCGCCGCCTATGTGGGCTCGGCTCTCGCCTGGGGAGTGGAACCGTGAGCGGACTACTCACGAACACGGCGGGCCGCCACCGCGGCCGCTGGTTCCCGCCCCTTGCCGCCACCGCCGCGGCGCTGCTGCTCGCCGCCGCATCCATGCTCACCGGCGCCGCTCCGGCCGCTGCTGCGCCGGTGACCGACTGCACCCCCTGGGGGACCACCGAGCTCCAGGGCGGCGAGTACATCTACCAGCAGAACGAGTGGAACTCCACGGCCCGCCAGTGTGTGGGCGTCGACCCGGAAACCGGGGCCTGGAGCGTCACGGAGTCGTCCTTCGCCCTGCCGACCAACGGCGCCCCGGCCACGTACCCGTCCAGCTACAAGGGCTGCCACTGGGGCGCGTGTACGACGGACAGCGGACTGCCGCTGCGCGTCGACGAACTCGCCAGTACCCGCACCTCCTGGTCCACGACCCAGGTCGGCTCGGGTGCGTACAACGTCTCGATGGACCTCTGGTTCAACTCGGCTCCCGTCACCGACGACCAGCCGGACGGGACCGAGGTGATGATCTGGATGAACCACCGCGGCGGAGCCCAGCCGATCGGATCCCGCACCGGCACGGTGCAGCTCGACGGCAAGGCGTGGGACGTCTGGACGGGTCCCGGCGCCTCCGGCTGGAAGGTCATCTCGTACGTACTGCAGCAGGGTGCCACCGAGTTCGCCGATCTCGATGTGAAGAGCCTGATCGACGACGCCGTCACGCGCGGCCAGATCGATCCCGCGCACTATCTGATCGACGCCGAGGCCGGGTTCGAGATCTGGCAGGGCGGCCAGGGCCTCGGCACCAAGAGCTTCTCCTTCACGGCGAGCGCGGACGGCGGTGGCGGGGGCGACACCGTCGCACCGTCGACGCCGGCGAACCTCCGGGTCACCGGGACGACCAGCACCACCGCCGCCCTGTCCTGGACACCGTCGACGGATGACACCGGCGTCACGGCGTACGACGTCTACCGGGACGGCGTGAAGGCCGGCACCACGGTCACCACGTCGTTCTCCGACACCGGCCTCACCGCCTCGACGGCGTACGGCTACACGGTCAGGGCCCGGGACGCCGCCGGGAACACTTCGGCGGCCTCCGCCGCGGTCACGGCGACGACCGCGGCGGGCGACGGCACCGGGAACGGCACGCTGAAGGCGCAGTACAAGAACAACGACTCGTCTCCCGGGGACAACCAGATCAGGCCCGGCCTGCAGCTGGTGAACACCGGCACGCAACCCGTGGATCTGTCGGACGTCACGGTCCGCTACTGGTTCAGCGGCGAGTCCGGCGCCACCACGTACAGCACCAACTGCGACTGGGCCGCGATCGGCTTTGGCAGTGTGACGCATCGCGTGGTGTCCGCCGCCGGCACCGGACCGGGCGCCGACCACTACCTGGAGGCCGGCTTCGGCAGCGGCAGCCTGGCCGCGGGCGCCTCGACCGGTGGGATCCAGCTCCGGCTCAACAAGACCGACTGGTCCAACTTCGACGAGGCCGACGACTACAGCAGGGCGACGAACACCTCCTATGTCGACGCCTCGAAGGTGGCCGTGTACGTCGACGGAACGCTCGCCCGGGGCACCGCCCCCTGAGACCCCACCGGTCCGCACGGCACAACTGCGCACTCCCGATGGCGGGATGCCCACCCCGCTCCTCCCGCCATCGGGACACCGCCCCGGCCACGCACCCGCCCAGGACAGTCCTCCCGAGCTCCCCGACGAGCAAGAGGTATCGAGCCGCAGGCACCGCGGAGTCCCAGAACGACCCCTGAACCCGCCCTCGGGGATTGCCCGGAGGCGTACGTACGAAAGGAATACGGAGCCGCAATGAGATCACGAAGTTCCACGCTGCACGGGATACGCAGGAAGTTCGCCGCGCTCTTCGCGCTGGCGATCGGAGCCGCCCTGGCCGTGACCGTTCCCACCCCGGCCTCCGCCGCGGCCCGCGTCGACAACCCGTACGTCGGCGCCAAGGCGTATGTGAACCCGCAGTGGTCCGCCAAGGCCGCCGCGGAGCCGGGTGGCAGCGTCATCGCCGACGAGCCCTCGTTCGTCTGGATGGACCGCATCGCGGCCATCGAGGGCGCGGGCGAGGCGATGAGCCTGCGCGAGCACCTCGACGAGGCACTCGACCAGGGCGCGAACCTCTTCCAGGTCGTCATCTACGACCTGCCTGGACGTGACTGCGCCGCGCTGGCCTCCAACGGTGAGCTCGGTCCCACCGAGCTCGACCGGTACAAGACCGAGTACATCAACCCCATCGCCGACGTCCTGGACGACCCCGCCTACGCGAGCCTGCGGATCGTCACCGTCATCGAACCGGACTCGCTGCCCAACATCGTCACCAACGCCGGCGGCGAGGCCGGTGCCACCGAGGCGTGCGCGGTGATGAAGGCGAACGGCAACTACGAGAAGGGCGTCGGCTACGCCCTGCACACCCTGGCGGCCATTCCCAACGTCTACAACTACATCGACGCGGCGCACCACGGGTGGCTCGGCTGGGACACCAACCTCGCCCCGGCGGTCGACGAGTTCAAGAAGGCCGCCACCAGTGAGGGCGCCACCGTCGCCGATGTGCACGGCTTCATCGTGAACACGGCCAACTACTCCGCCCTCCAGGAGCCGTACTTCAAGGTCACCGACTCGGTGAACGGTACGACCGTGCGTCAGTCGAAGTGGGTCGACTGGAATCAGTACGTGGACGAGCTGACCTACGCCCAGGGACTGCGCTCGCTCCTGGTCAGCCGCGGCGGCTTCGATTCCGGCATCGGCATGCTCATCGACACCGCCCGTAACGGCTGGGGCGGCAGCGCCCGGCCCGCGGGCGCGGGACCGACGACCAATGTGGACGACTATGTCAACGGTGGCCGCGTCGACCGGCGCATCCACCCGGGGAACTGGTGCAACCAGAAGGGCGCGGGCATCGGCGAGCGGCCCAAGTCGGCCCCCGCGGCCGGCATCGACGCCTACGTCTGGGCCAAGCCCCCGGGCGAGTCGGACGGCAACAGCCGGCCCATCGAGAACGACGAGGGCAAGGGCTTCGACCGGATGTGCGACCCGACATACACGGGCAACGGGCGCAACGGCAACAACCTGACCGGCGCGCTGTCCGACTCGCCGCTGGCGGGCCACTGGTTCTCCGCCCAGTTCCAGGAGCTGGTGCGCAACGCGTACCCGCCCCTCGACGGCGGCGGCAATGACGACGACACCCAGGCGCCTTCCGTGCCGACCGGCCTGACGGTCACGGGGAAGACGAGCGGCAGCGTCTCGCTGTCCTGGTCGGCCTCGACCGACAACACCGGCGTGACCGCCTACGACGTGTACCGCGCAGGGGTGCAGGTGGGCTCCTCGGCCACGACCTCGTTCACCGACACGGGGCTCACCGCCTCGACGGCGTACAGCTACACGGTCAAGGCCCGGGACGCGGCCGGGAACGTCTCGGCGGCCTCCGCCGCCGTCTCGGCGACCACGTCCGCGGGCGGCGGAACCGGCACCGGCACCCTCAAGGTCCAGTACAAGAACAACGACTCCTCGGCCACCGACAACCAGATCCGGATGGGCCTGCAACTGGTCAACACCGGGAGCACCGCGGTCAACCTGTCCACGGTGAAGGTGCGTTACTGGTTCACTCCCGAGGCCGGTGCGAGCACCTTCGGCACCGCTTGCGACTACGCGGTGCTGGGCTGCGGCAGCGTGACCACCGGTGTGACGGCCTCCGGCAGTTCGGCTGCCGGGGCCAGCCATTACCTGGAGGTCGGCTTCGGCAGCGGCAGCCTGGCGGCGGGGGCCTCCACCGGGGAGATCCAGCTGCGCTTCAACAAGAGCGACTGGTCGAACTTCGACGAGGCCGACGACTACAGCCGCACCACCAACACGGCCTACGCCGACGCGTCGAAGATCGGTGTCTACGTGGGCTCCACTCTCACCTGGGGCACCGCCCCCTGACCTGCCCGTCACCCCTTGCACCACCGGTTCCGTCGCTCCCGTTGCCGCTTCAGTGTCGCGGCGGCGGGAGCGGCGGGCGTCCCGTTGCCGCGACACCTCATCTGCGCAGCATGTCGGGGGCTCGGTGGGGGCGAAGGTCTCTGAGGACCGACTCGACCTCACGGAGGAAGGACTGGTAGGAGGTCAGGCGTTGCCATTCGGTGTCGGGGATCCCGGGCACCGTAGCGGCGCTCGCAGTCCAGCTTGCGACCAGTTCGGCGTACAGCGGTGTCTCGCTCGCCGCCTCGGCGTACGTCTGACCTGCCACGAACGCGCTGGTGAACTGCCCCCGTGATGTGCGTGCTCCGTGCGGCGCGTCCAGCTGGGGCCGCGGATGCGGCCGGGCATGCGATGCCCGGGGGGCCTGCGAGGGGTGCGGAACGGATGTCGCGGCGCCTCTGCCGGTAGCGGTAGCGGTGGCAGATGTGGGTGCGTTCATGACGGTGGTAACGATCAGCACCCATATGAGTAACTAGAGTGCGGCACAGAATGATTAGATGGCGTTTCACCTTTCTTGATGCCTTTAGATCGAATATCGCTTCAAATCCGTAACAGAGACGTTGCACCGGGCATGGAACCGAGGGAGATGTGGGAGCGCCATGCCGTACTGGCGCGGGCCTATTTCGGGAATGACGAGGATGTACGCCGTGCGCAGGGGGACCTTGACGAACGAAATGCGGACCGCATGCGGACCCTGGCCGCGTTCGCGGTGACGCTGGGCAGCGACGGGACCGTCGCGGAACTCCTCGGGCTCCATGAACGCGAAGTACGCCTGGCCCGCCGCACCGTGGGCAAGGACGACGCCCGGGCGATCGCCAAGACGCTCCTGGACCATCACGCTGCCGATGCCTACAAACCCCCTGCCGAAGACACGGATGGATGCCCGCCGTACCCGGAACCGGAGGAAAGGCATGTGCCCCACGAGACTCCGGCCGCACCTCCAACTCCCCCTCACACTGCGACCATTGACGAACCGGCCCACGTGACGGCGTCGTCGACAGCCGTGGACGCGGTCCTGGTCGGAGCGTGGAGCACCGGGACCGACCTCGCCGTGCTGGCAAGCGAGCTCGGTCTCGATCTCCCCCGCCTCGTCGCACGCACCCGGTACCTGGAGGCACAGGGCCGCCTCACACACGCCTCGCCGTCGCTGGACCGTTCCGGCCGGCATCGTCGCGTCGACGGCGCGGAAGCGCCCGCCATGCCCCAGCCCCGGCAGTGGTACTACCCCAGCCAGCCTCGGCCGCCGCACCACGAGGCGGTATGGGACCAGCAGTCCTCATCCTCCACTTTCGGCTCCGCACCGATGCATGACTGGGACGGCATCCTCGACCAGTGGCAGGTTTCGACCGCCCCCACGGCCTCCTGGCAGGGATTCGCATGAGCGTGCCCGGCGGCGAGTCCGCCACCGGCGTGGGGATCCCGACGGGCAACTCGTGGTCGGTCCGGCGCACGCGCCGCCACCCCGTAAGGCTCCGCCCCACGGGGTGGCGGCGCCCTCAGATGACCGGCGGCCTCCCCAGCATCGTCATGCGCCACACCGTGCGCCACCGCATCGGCTGCCGTCGGCCGCACGGGGTGCGGACGCCCTCGGCGAAGCCGCCGGCCCAGGCGCGCAGACCCGCGGCAGAGTGGGTGCGGGCCACGGTGAGGAGGGTCCAGATGCCCAGGTAGGCCGGGACCAGGGGGAGCGGCAGGTTACGGCGGGCCAGCCAGACCCGGTTGCGGGCCGTCATCCGGTAGTAGACCGAGTGCCTGGCCGGGGACGTCCTGGGGTGCTGGAGCAGCAGGTCGGGTTCGTAAAGGATCTTCCAGCCCGCATCGAGCGCCCGCCAGGACAGGTCCGTCTCCTCGTGCGTGAAGAAGAACTCCGCGGGCCACGGGCCGGTTTCGGCGAGCATCTTCATGGAGAGTGCGTGGCCGCCGCCGAGGAACGCCGTGACCGGGCCGCGGCGCATCGGGTCGGTGGCGCGCAGCCGGGGGACATGGCGGCGCTGCGTCTCGCCGTGCTCGTCGGCGATGCGGAAGCCGACGATGCCGAGCTTCGGATCGGCGGAGTACATCTCCTGGACCTTGCGCAGCACACCGCTGTCGACGAGGAGTCCGTCGTCGTCCAGTTCGACGACGACGTCCACGTCACCGAGTTCCGTGAGCCGGCGGATGGCGACGTTACGGCCGCCGGGGCAGCCGAGGTTCTCGTCGAGCTCGATCGTGGTCACACCGCCGGCCAGGCCGGACATGCCGGGGACGGTCGCGAAGTCCGGCAGCGAGGTGCCGTTGCCCACGACGACGAGCCGGGTCGGCAGGACGTCCTGTATGGCGATCGAGGCCAACAGGGCTTCGACCTGCTGCGGGCGGTCGCCCATGGTCACGATGGATACGCCGATGCGCGGTTCGGACAAGGTCAGCACTCCTGGGCTCGCTGCGGTGCCCGTGATCGTAGTCGTTTGCTGTTCAGGTTCCGGCTGCCGCCCTGTCACGGCGGGTTGACCGCGCTCCGGTATTCGACGTCGGGCCGTCGGAGCCGGGGGTGGCGTCGGGCACTCGTCGCCGCGAAGTGCCGGCGAGAGGTCCGTCCGGGCGACGCACGCGGACGGCGGCCTCAGGCGTCCGCCGCATACCGCCAGAAGTCCCGCATCAGCGCGGGCGGCGTGGGCCCCGTCATCTCCAGCTGGCTGAGCATGATCGTGACCGCTCCGGTGGACGGGACGAAGTGCCCCGTCGTGCCGGTGCCGCCGATCCAGCCGTAGCGGCCCGGTACGTTCCACGGCTGGGCCGTCCGGACATCCACCGAGCCTCCGAAGCCCCACCCCTGGCCCTCGATGAACAGTCCACTGGCCTCGCGCTGGGGCCGGGTCAGATGGTCGGTGGTCATCAGGCGCACCGATGCGGGTGACAGCAGCCGGCGGCCGGCGAACGTGCCGTCGGCGAGCATCATGCGGGCGAAGGCCAGCCAGTCGTCGAGGGTCGAGACCAGGCCGCCCGCGCCGGACGGGAACGCGGGCATGCTGCTCCACTGCCCGCCGGGGGCGTCCACCAGCTGGGGATCGCCGTGCGGATCGATGCGGTAGAGGCTGGTGAACCGGTCGAGTTGCGCGGCCGGTACCGCGAAACCGGTGTCCACCATGCCCAGCGGCGCGAACAGCCGCTCGTCCAGGAACTCCGGCAGCGAACGGCCCGAGACCCGGGCGATCAGCACACCCTGGATGTCCGAGCAGGTGTTGTACAGCCAGGCCTCGCCCGGTTGGTTCAGCAGCGGGATACGGGACAGCGTCGCCATCCATTCGTCCGGCGGCGGGACGTCCGCCGGTTCCGGCCCCTGCTTCAACTCGCTGAACAGCGGGGCGACTCCCGGCAGCGTGAAGTCGGACGGGAAGCCGTACCCGGCACGGAAGGTGAGCAGGTCGAACACGGTGATGGGCCGGATCGCCGGGACCACGTCGTCGAGCGGACCGGACGGGGTGCGGAGCACCTTCGGCGAAGCGAGCTCCGGCAGCCATCGGCCGACCGGTTCGTCCGGCGCGATCCGGCCCTCCTCGACCAGCATCATGACCGCGGCGGCGACGATCGGCTTGGTCATCGAGGCGATGCGGAAGATCGAGTCCCGCGCCATCGGTGCCGTGCCTTCGATGTCGGCCGAACCGGTCGCCCGCACCTCGGTCCGGTCGCCCCGGGCCACGAGGCCCACCGCGCCCGGCACCGGCCCCTTGCTGACGTGCGCATCCAGGATCTCGTGCAGGTCGGTCGTCATCGGTCCACCCTCTTGATTCGTGCGGTCGGAACCAAGACTTCCGCCGCCGCCGCGAATCATCGGACCGTTCACGTCGATTACGCCCGATCGGCTCTGCCGAGGTCGGTGCCGGGGGCGTTCCACCGGCCTCTGCCGTCGGCCGTCATCGAAGACCGTCCGGTACGGTCACCGGCCGGACCGGACGGTTCCGGATGGTCAGCCGGTGGCGGCGGCCTGGCCCGGTACGGACTCGAGAGAGGCGTACAGCCGTTCGCCGCGGTCCTCGGCCATGTCGAGGGTGGCCAGCACGGCGGGCGTCGAAATGCTCGGCAGGATGTAGTGGAGCAGTACGGAGATCCGGCGCCCCAGGTCCTCGCGGTTGCACAGGACCTGGGACATCACCTGTACGCCGGAGAAGGCGCCCGCCAGCAGCTCCGCGGTCTCACCCGGCTGGACGTGCGGCAGGAGCTCGCCCTGGTTCCTCGCCGCGCTCAGCAGATGTTCGAGCCGATCTATCCAGGCCCGGAACGGGGTACCCCGGTCGAGGCCCTCGACCGCCTGGTCCATCGCCAGTCCGACACTGGCCCGCACCAGTGGTTCATTTCGGAGCTGGTGGGCGAGCAGCATGCCCTGGTCGACCAGTTCCTGGAGTTTTGTCAGCTGAGGCGGCAGCGGAACGGTGTCCAGCTGGAGGTCCATCACGCCGAGCGCCAGCTCTTCCTTCGAATTGAAGTGGAAGTACAGCGCGCCCTTGGTCACCCCCGCCCGGGCGAGGATCTCGCTGATGGTGGCGCTGCTGTAGCCGCGCTCGTCGAAAACGGCGGCGGCCGCCACCAGGATCGACCGTCGAGTCTGGATCGCGCGCGCCTGCTGTGCCATCAGCTACGTGTCTCTCTAGTCGTGGCGTGGTCAGCGCCACAGGGTTCTGGCTGGAAAGGAAAACCGGGCTGTCAGTATCTTACTGCGGGGGGTGATCGGCCTCCTGCATGGATCCTCTGGGGGGGAACTTCATGGTTCAGCTCGTCTCACGCACCGTTTCGGTGCCACCCAAAGGCAGACAGGCCGAATTTCCACGGCAGTTGGTCCACCGGTCCGATCCCGAGGACGTCTTCCCCACCGGCTGGACCAGACAGACCGACACCCAGTTCTCGGTGTCGGCCCGCTGGCCGCGTGCGCACCGCTTCTTCGCCCCCGTGGCGGGCCGCTACCAGGATCCACTGCTGATCGCGGAGACCATGCGGCAGACGACGATGCTCCTCGCTCACGCCGAATTCGACGTTCCGGTCGGGGACCAGTTCGTGATGTGGGAACTGGGATACATCTCCTCGCCCGAACGCCTCGCCCTGGGCGCGCGCCCCGAGCACCTCGACCACCCCGACGGATCCTGGGACGTCACCGTGGACGTCTCGTGCTCCCGGATCAAGCGGCGGGGCCGGGGCCTCGGTTCCATGAGCCTGGAACTGCTCCTGCATCGCAGCGGCAACCGGATCGCAACCGGCGGCGGCCGGATCAGCTGCACGTCGGCCAAGGCGTACGAGCGACTGCGGGGGAACCACCGCGCCGGGATGGGCGCACCCGTCCCCCTCCTTCCGTCCGTCGCACCGCGCGATGCGGGCCGGGCCTCGGAGCGTGACGTGGTGCTGGCACCGACTCCGAGTCAGGGTCTCTGGCGGCTGCGGCTCGACACCGGACATCCGACCCTCTTCGGCCGTCCCAACGACCATGTGCCGGGAATCCTGTTGCTGGAGGCGGCCCGTCAGGCCGCCAATGCCGTCCGGCCCGGGCGCGCCTTCCTGCCGGTGTCGCTGGAGGCCGCCTTCCTCCGCTATGTCGAGCTCGACCGCCCCTGCTGGATCGAGGCCTGGATCGTTCCGGCGGACACCCGGTCGACGACCAGGGTGCACGTCCGGGCCACCCAGGACGGCGAACCGGTCTTCACCAGCACGCTCGACTCGCCGGACCGCACCGAAGAGGCAGAGGGCATCCGGCCGTGACGGGGCCGCGCGTCCTCATCACCGGAGCGACCGGATTCATCGGCAGCCACGTCGTGGCCGCCGCGCGCCGGATCCCCGGGGCCCGCCTGCGCCTGATGACGCACCGGACCGCGCTCGACAGCGGTGGCGACCTCGTCACCGGCATCGGGACCCGCGTCGAGGCCGTGTACGGGGATCTCGCCGATCCCGCCTCGCTGCAGGGCAGTTGCGACGGCATCGACGCAGTGATCCACTGCGCGTCGCAGATCGGCGGCGACGCGGCGACGGCCACGACCGTCAACGACCACGGCACCCGCGCCCTGGTCGATGAGGCCGCCCGCAGCGGCGTCGCCCGGATCGTCCACCTGAGCACGGCATCCGTATACGGGCGCGGCCCGTTCACGGAATTGACACCGGGCCGGGTGGAGCCCGCCCCCGCCTCGGCCACCAGCCTGACCCGGGCCGCCGCGGAGCAGCACGTCCTCGCCGCGGGTGGTGCCGTACTGCGTCCGCACATCGTGTACGGCGCCGGGGACCGCTGGGCGGTGCCCGGACTCGTCGCTCTGCTGGGCCAGTTGAGGGCAGGACTGACCGGGTGCGAGGCGCGGCACTCGCTCATCGACGTCGAGACGCTGGGCGGAGCGCTGCTCGGCGCGGCGCTCTCCCCGAAGGATCCGACAGGCGTCCGCCACGTCAACCACCCCGAGCCGGTGTCCTGTTCGGAACTGCTCTCGACGGTCATCGACGAACTCGGGCTGCCCTGGGCGGGTACGGACGTCGGCGTCGACGCCGCCCGTGCCCGGCTGGCCGAAGTCCCCTACGCACTGCACCATCTGGACATGCTCGCGGTGGACCACTGGTTCGCCGACGAGCGGGTCTGGCAGGACGTCGACTGTGAGCCGGGCGCGGGCTTCGACGCCACCTTCGCCCGGCACGCCCCTTGGTACCGGCAGTTCCTGGGGCGGTGACCGCCCGCAGTGTCACTACGCCGCCGGGATCCGCCTCCCCGTACCGCTCACCCGCACCCGTGCGTCGCCCGCACGCAGTTCGACGGTGAGCGTGCCGGGACGGCCCATGTCCTCGCCCTGGTGGAGGGTGAGGACCGCGGCATCCGGGACGAGGGCCTGCTCGCGAAGGTACGCTCCGAAGGCGGCCGCCGCCGCGCCCGTCGCCGGGTCCTCGACCACACCGCCGACCGGGAACGGGTCGCGGACGTGAAAGACGGCCGGCGACTCACGCCACACCAGCTGAACCGTCGTCAGGTCGAGTCGGCGCATCAGTGCTTCGAGGCGCGCGAAGTCGTAGTCCAGATCGGCGAGCCGCTCGCGGCTCGCTGCGGCCAGCACCAGGTGGCGGGCGCCCGCATAGGCGATACGGGGCGGCAGGGCCGGGTCCAGGTCGGCGGCCGGCCAGTCCAGGGCGGCCAGCGCCTCGGCCAGGTCGTCCCCAGCGACATCCGTCACGTGGGGTTCCACGCTCGTGAGAGTGGCCCGGAGCTCGGCGCCCTCCTGGGCGACGGTGACCGGGACCGTGCCCGCCAGCGTGGTGAAGACCAGATCGCCGGGGCCGTTGCGCTCGGCGAGGGCGATGGCCGTCGCCACAGTCGCGTGGCCGCAGAACGGAACCTCCGCCTTCGGGCTGAAGTAGCGGATCCTGTAACCGGTCCCGGTCGATCCGCCCGACTCGCCCGGCCCGGTCAGGAACGCCGACTCGCTGTAGCCGAGCTCGGCCGCGACGGCGAGCATCGCCGCTTCGTCGAGACCGGACGCGTCGAGGACGACACCCGCCGGGTTGCCGCCCTCCGGGTCGGCGGAGAACGCGGTGTAGCGCAGGACCTCGGTGCCTGAAATCTGAGTCATGACGCAGGTCAACCACCCTGCGGTTCAGGGCATTCCCGACCGGGACGGCCGGCATCGCGAACTGCGGCCGGGGCGCCGGCCCGGTGGCAGTTCGCGATGCCATCGCCTTCGTCCCAGCAGGAGCCGGACAGCCGCACACCAGCCCGTCCGGGTGCGGCCGTAAGCGGTCGGGTGCGGCGCAGGGTCCGACACGCGCCGGGTGTCAGCCGCGGCCCACGTACGGCATCGCCGTCGCCAGGACCGTCGCGAACTGCACATTCGCCTCCAACGGCAGCTCCGCCATGTGCAGCACCGTCCGGGCCACGTCGTCCGCCGCCATCACCGGCTCCACGGCCAGTTCGCCGTTGGCCTGCCGGATGCCCCTCTGCATCCGCTCGGTCATCTCGGTCGCCGCGTTGCCGATGTCGATCTGGCCGCAGGCGATCCGGTACGGGCGCCCGTCCAGCGACAGCGACTTCGTCAGCCCCGTCATGGCGTGCTTGGTCGCCGTGTACGCCACCGAGTGAGGGCGCGGCGCATGGGCGGAGATCGAGCCGTTGTTGATGATCCGGCCGCCCTGCGGGTCCTGCTCCTTCATCTGCCGGTACGCCGCCTGCGCACACAGGAACGCCCCCGTCAGGTTCACCTCGACCACGGTGCGCCAGTCGTCGTACGACAGGTCCTCCACCGGGACGGAGCGCGGGCCGAACGTGCCCGCGTTGTTGAACAGCAGGTCGACCCGGCCGATCCACTCCCGTACGGAGGAGAACAGCGCGGTCACGTCCTCGGGGCGGGAGACGTCGGCGGGAACGGTGATCACCCTGGCCTTCTCCCCGGCCAGTTCCGCGGTCTCGGCGAGGGGTCCGGGGCGACGGCCCGCGAGCGCCACCGACCAGCCGGCGCCGGTCAGGGCAAGAGCCACCGCACGGCCGATCCCGGAGCCCGCGCCCGTGACGACGGCCGTTTTCGCATCGGAGTTCAACAGTTTGTTGCTCATGATGCCGCAGCGTACGCCTCCCGGGTCAAAGGTCCCCGGGGGGTGGCCGGTTCGGGTTCGACGGAATGATTTCTTGATCATTCTTCGGCGATTCCAGCGCCGCCGGGGCCGCTTGACGATGATCATGTTCCCGCGACTGCGTACCTCTCCGTCCGTACCTCTGTGTCCGCGGTACCCCGGCGCAATTCGTCCCCCGAGGGGGGATCCCGCCGCACTCCTCATCAACGCGACGCCTGCGCGACGCCACCACGACAGCCACTCGATGTGCGGGACCGGTGGACTTCCACGCGTACACCGCCAGTCACGGGAGGGACAGATGACGTACTCATCGCACCAGCAGGAGATGCGCGACGCCGCACGCCACGTCGGCCGCCGCCGCTTCCTCACCGTCACCGGTGCCGCCGCCGCGCTCGCCTTCTCGGTCAACCTGCCGGCCGCGGGCGCCGCGAGCGCCGCCGAGCTGGACGCCAGGAGGATCAGCGAGGACCCGTTCACCCTCGGCGTCGCCTCCGGTGACCCGCTGCCCGACTCGGTCCTGCTGTGGACGAGACTCGCACCCCGCCCGTACGAGCCGGACAGCGGACTGCCGAACGCCCGCGTCCAGGTGCGCTGGGAACTCGCCCGCGACGAGAACTTCACCCGGATCGTCCGGCGCGGCACCGCCACCGCCCACCCGGAGTTCGACCACAGCGTCCACGTCGAGATCAAGGGCCTTGATGCCGACCGCGTCCTCTACTACCGCTTCCGCGCCGGGAAGTGGGTGAGCCAGGTCGGCCGGACCCGCACCGCCCCCGCCCGGCACGCCCGCAACAGTGCGCTGTCCCTCGCCGCCGTCTCCTGCCAGGCCTACCACGACGGCTACTTCACCGCGTACCGCCACCTCGCGCAGGAGGACGTCGACGTCGTCTTCCACCTCGGCGACTACCTCTACGAGTACGCCGTGACCGCGACCGGTGGAGCCCGTAACTACACGGACCGCACACTCCCCGCCCACTTCAACCGGGAGACGGTCACCCTGGAGGACTACCGCCTGCGGTACGCCCTCTACAAGTCCGACCCGGATCTGCGCGCCGCACACGCCGCACACCCCTTCGTCGTCACGTGGGACGACCACGAGACCGAGAACAACTACGCGGGCAGCACCCCGGAGAACGACGTCCCGCCGGAGGAGTTCCTGCTGCGCCGCGCCGCCGCGTACCGCGCGTACTGGGAGAACCAGCCACTGCGCACCCCGCAGCGGCCGACCGGCCCCGACATGAAGCTCTACCGGCGCCTGCAGTTCGGCCGGCTCGCCCAGTTCGACATCCTCGACACCCGTCAGTACCGCAGCGACCAGGCGTACGGGGACGGCTGGCAGAAGCCCGGGCCGGAGTCCGAGGACCCGGCACGCACCCTGACCGGCGCCACCCAGGAGCGCTGGCTGCTCGACGGCTGGCACGCCTCGCGGGCCACCTGGAACGTCGTGCCCCAGCAGGTCACCTTCGCCCAGCGGCGCGATGTGCCGACCGACTCCTTCAAGCTGTCCATGGACGCGTGGGACGGCTACCCGGCCTCCCGGGACCGGATCCTGCAGGGCGCGGAGGCCGCCGGGATCGACAACCTGATGGTGCTGACCGGCGATGTGCACGTCGGCTACGGCTTCGACCTGAAGAAGGACTTCGACGACCCGTCGTCCCGCACGCTCGGCACGGAGATCGTCGCCACGTCCATCACCAGCGGCAAGGACGGATCCGACAAGCCGGGCAGCTGGAACAACCAGATGCAGGCCAACCCGCACATGAAGTTCTTCAACGGACGGCGCGGGTACGCGGTTGTCACGCTGGGCCAGGACCAGGCACGCGCCGACTTCCGCACGGTGTCGGCCGTCACCACGCCCGGTGCGCCCGTCGCGACGGCCGGATCGTTCGTCACGGAGGTGGGCAACCAGGGCCTCACGCCTGCGTGATGCCCCGCCTCCGCCCCGGTCAGCCGATGCCGTCCACGGGGTAGCGGACGCCGATGCGGTCCCGTACCGCATCGAGCGTCCGCATCACCGCCAGCGAACCGTCCAGCGGCACCAGCGGGGACTCCGTCTCCCCGGCCCGCAGTGCCCGTACCACCTCGGCCTGCTCGAACTGCATCCCGCTGAGCCCCTCGCCCGACGACTCCGCGGTGAACTCCTCGGGGTCGTGGTCCGGCCGGTGCAGCACGAACCGCTCCGGGTAGAAGAAGCCGCGCGGGAAGTCGATCCGTCCCCGGGTGCCCGTGACCGAGGCGGTCTGCGGGGTGTCCGCGACCAGCGAGCAGCTGAGCAGCGCCGTGGCGCCCGACTCCCAGCCCAGCAGCATGCCGGTGTTCAGGTCGACGCCCTCCGGGGAGAGCAGCGCATCGGCCTGGATCCGGTCCGGCTCACCCAGCAGCAGCTGTGCGAACGACACCGGGTACACGCCCAGGTCCAGCAGTGCACCGCCGCCCAGCGCCGGGTCCCGCAGCCGGTGGTCGGGACCGAACGGGCCCGCGAGCCCGAAGTCGGCCTGTACGGTGCGGATGTCGCCGATGGCACCGTCGGCGATCAGCGCGGTCATGCGCCTGATGAGCGGGTTGCAGTACGTCCACATCGCCTCCATCAGGAAGAGGCCGCCCTCCCGGGCGAGGGCCACGAGCTCCTCCGCCTCCCGGGAATTGAGCGTGAACGCCTTCTCGCACAGCACATGCTTTCCGGCCTTCAGGCAGAGCGCCGTGGCTTCCCGGTGCGCGGAGTGCGGGGTGGCCACGTACACCACGTCGACCTCGTCGTCCGCGGCGAGCTCGGCCCAGCTGCCGTACGCCCTGGGTATCCCGAACCGCTCGGCGAAGGCCTTGGCCGACGTGTCCGTACGCGACGCCACGGCCACCACTTCCGCGCCGGGCACCCCCTGCAGGTCAGCGGTGAAGGTCGCGGCGATGCCACCCGTAGCCAGTACGCCCCAACGCACGGTCCTGCTCATGCCTGCTCCCAAAAAGGTCTCGACCACTCCGGCTGAGCTGAGAGCATAGAGGGCGGATTCAACTATTTGGAGATGAGAATGCCGGAGAGCGGCGTGAGCCGAGCCCAGCACACCCACATACCGACCGACCGGACCGGCATCCCTGCCGTGACCGATCCGACCGCCACCGCCGCGGCCCGGCGCACCGGACTCCTCGTCACCCTTGTCCTCGGCGGACTCACCGCACTTCCGCCGCTCTCCATGGACATGTACCTCCCGGCGCTCCCCGCGGTCACCGACGCCCTGCACGCCCCCGCCGCCACCGTCCAGCTCACCCTCACCGCCTGCCTCGGCGGCATGGCGCTCGGCCAGGTCGTCGTCGGACCGATGAGCGACCGCTGGGGCCGCCGACGGCCGCTCCTGCTCGGCATGGTCGTGTACGTGCTCGCCACCGCGCTCTGCGTCTTCGCGCCCACCACGGAACTCCTCATCGGCTTCCGCCTCCTGCAGGGACTGGCCGGTGCGGCCGGCATCGTCATCGCCCGGGCCGTAGTCCGGGACATGTACGACGGCGTGGAGATGGCCCGGTTCTTCTCCACCCTGATGCTGATCTCCGGCGTGGCACCGGTCGTCGCGCCGCTGATCGGCGGACAGGTGCTGCGGTTCACCGACTGGCGGGGCATCTTCGCCGTCCTCACGGTCGTCGGCGTGCTGCTCACCCTGGTCGTCTGGAAGTGGCTGCACGAGACGCTGCCGCCCGAGGAACGGCACACCGGCGGGGTCGGCGACGCGCTGCGCACCATGCGCGGCCTCCTCGGCGACCGCACGTTCACCGGCTACATGGTCGCGGGCAGCCTCGCCTTCGCGGCCCTCTTCGCGTACGTGAGCGCCTCGCCGTTCGTCGTGCAGGAGATCTACGGTGCCTCGCCGCAGACCTTCAGCCTGCTCTTCGGCATCAACTCGATCGGCCTGATCACCGTCGGCCAGATCAACGGCAAGGTACTGGTGGGCCGGATCAGCCTGGACAAGGCGCTCGGCTTCGGGCTCGGGGTCATCGTGCTGGCCGCGACCGCGCTTCTGCTGATGACGTCCGGGGCCTTCGGCGACGTCGGTCTGGTGCCGGTCGCCGCCGGGCTCTTCGTGCTGATGTCGGCGATGGGGCTGGCGATGCCGAACACCAACGCCCTGGCCCTGATGCGTACCAAGCACGCCGCGGGTTCGGCCTCGGCGCTGCTCGGTACGTCGGCGTTCCTGATCGGGGCGATCGCCTCACCGCTCGTCGGGATCGCGGGGGACGCGACGGCCGTACCCATGGCGGTCGTCCAGCTGGTGTGCGCGGTCGGCGCCATGGCGTGCTTCCTGGGCCTGTGCCGGCCCTGGCAGCGCGGTGACGCAAGGGCCTGAGCAAGGGGCCCTCGGGCCACTCGCCCAGGGGTGTCCGGCCAGGATCCGGGCGTAGCCCTCTAGTCCCCTAGCGGTCGGCGCGCGGGTAGCCGAGCAGATGCAGCCGGTCCAGCTCGTCCGTCCACCGGAACACGCCGACCCCCGCCGCGGCCTCCGTGGCCGGCAGCCGCACATTGGTGGGCAGCGCCTCCGGGACCCCACTGGTGACCTCGACCTGGACCGGACGGCCGCGGCCGGCCAGCACGTCCGCCGCGTTGCGTCCGGGCGTCGCGCCGTAGGCGATGCCCTCGTCGGTCACGGAGACCAGGGTCAGCGGCTTCGAGCCGTCCGTCGCCTCGAGACAGAACCCCTTCTTCGTCTCCAGGTCGAAGGCGAGGTTGCCGGCCACCAGGTACGTCCGCGAGGGCGACATGACGGCCTGCGGGTACTGACCCGGCTTGATCGCCACCTTGTGGCACTCCACCGTGGCCACCGGCTTCCCCGTCTCCGCGTCGTGCACCGCCCACAGGTCATGGGTCGTCGCGCGCTTCTGGCCCTTCGCGAGCTGCCACTTCGCCAGCACCCAGCCGGGGGCCACCGAGGTCGGGATCCCGCTGGAACGGTCGGTGCCCTTCGGGGCGACGTTCCGGCTGAACCAGCCGCCCTGCACCCAGAACTCCCGTGCCCCGCCGATCAGCAGGCCCTTCGTGGTCAGTCCGAACACCTCGGTGAGCTGCTTGCAGGACGGGCAGCCCTTCGGGTACTTCAGCGCCGTGGGGGCGATCTTCGTGATCCGGCCGCTCGCCGGGTCGACCAGCACACTGTCGGTGCGGCCGTCGGTGATCAGGATGCCGGGTCCACTGGTGTCGACGGTCGGTGCGGAGTTCCACGGCACCTCGATGCGCTGCCGGGAGCCGTCCGTCGCGTTGTACACATCGAGGGAGACGATCGTGTCGGCCGGGGTCAGCGCGTTCACACCGACCTTCCCGTACGCCCACGTGACGAAGTACTCCACGTCGTCCTTGGTGACCAGGAGGAGCTTCGGGAAGTGCTTCGAGGCCGGCGGCCGCCAGTTCTCGCCCTTCCAGCCGGCCTTCCCGGTCGCCGAGTCGATGGTCTCCAGCCGGTACTGGTTGTCGGAGACCCGCAGCAGATAGGCGAGGCGTCCCGTCGTCCGGGAGATCGCGTAGTCGGGCGAGGTGTTGATGAGCTCCCAGCCGCGCCGGGTCGTGTACGCGGGGGGAACGGTGAGCTGCGTCGCAGGGCCCGCACCCGTCTGAACCGGCTTCTTCGGCCCGCTGCCGCCCTTGCCCCCGTCGCCCTTCTTTCCGTTCCCCCCGGCACCGCAGGTGGCCAGCAGAAGCAGCAGGGCCAGCACCAGCACCCCGGCGACCAGAGTCAGGCGCACGATCTTCTGTCGCATGGTCCCCTCGATGAGCATTCCCGACCTCACGTGAGCATTCCTGACCTCGCGCCGATCAGCGTAGCAACTGGCCCAGGTGCCCCGGCAGTTCAGCTCGGCGGCTGTGGTGCGGGGATCGTCCGCGGGCGACGGTGCGCCGGACGGGACACGACCGGCCGGAGAACGGCCGGTCGTGTCCGCCTACAATTTTTCGGTGAACGCCACCCTCTCCACCGCGGAAGCCCTGCGCGCGGCGCTGGCCGGACTCCTCGACGGACTGCCGCCCAAGCAGGCCACCCAGGCCGTCGACCGGCTCATCGCCAACTACCGGGGGACCACCCCGACCGATGCCCCGGTGCTCCGCGACCGCTCGGACGTCGCCGCGTACGCCGCGTACCGGATGCCCGCGACCTTCGAAGCGGTACGGTCCGCCCTCGCCGCCCTGCGCGAGGCCGCCCCGGAGTGGACACCCGCCACCCACACCGACATCGGCGGCGGCACCGGAGCGGCGAGCTGGGCCGTCGCCGGGGCCTGGGAGGGGCACCGGACGACCGTCCTCGACTGGGCCGACCCCGCCCTCGTCCTCGGCCGGGAACTGGCCGGGGCCTCGGGAATCGATGCCCTGCGCACCGCCGACTGGCGGCGGGCCCGGATCGCTGCGGGTCTGGAGCTCGACCCCACCGACCTGGTGACCGTCAGCTATGTGCTGGGGGAGCTGACGGCTGCCGCCCGCACCGCCGTCGTCGACACGGCCGCGGCCGCCGCGCAGGCCGTCGTGATCGTCGAACCCGGCACCCCCGACGGATACGCCCGCATCATCGAGGCCCGCGACCGGCTGATCGCCGCCGGGCTGACGGTCGCCGCGCCGTGCCCGCACAGCGAGGCGTGCCCCATCGAGCCGGGCACCGACTGGTGCCACTTCTCCGCCCGGGTCAGCCGCTCCTCGCTGCACCGGCAGGTGAAGGGCGGATCACTGCCGTACGAGGACGAGAAGTTCAGCTATGTCGTGGCGACCCGCTTCGCCACCGAGCCGGTACTCGCCCGGGTCACCCGCAAGCCGCAGATCCGCAAGGGGCAGGTGCTGCTGGACCTCTGCACCCGTGACGAGGCGCTGAAGCGCTCCACGGTCACCAAGCGGCACGGCGAGCTGTACCGGGCCGCCCGGGACACCGCGTGGGGCGACGCATGGCCGCCCCCCGGTGACGACGCCTAGAGCCTCTGCCGGATCAGGCCGGACGAGAGACCGGGCCGCGCAGCTCCTGGGTGCAGCACTTCACGCTGCCGCCGCCCTTGAGCAGCTCGCTCAGGTCCATCGGGACCGGTTCGAAACCGCGCGCCCGCAGCGGATCGAAGAGGCCCGCGGCACCCTGGGGCACCAGCACGTGGAGGCCGTCGCTGACCGCGTTCAGCCCGAGCGCGGCGGCGTCCGCCTCCTCGGCTGTCAACGCGTCGGGGAAGAGCCGCCTCAGCACGGAGCGGCTGCCCGGCGAGAAGGCGCCCGGGTAGTACATGATCTCGTCGCCCGCCTCGTCGAGCACGCACAGCGCCGTGTCCAGGTGGTAGTAGCGCGGGTCCACGAGGTCGAGCCCGATCACCGGCCGTCCGAAGAACTCCTGTGCCTCGTCGTGCGAGAGCGGACTGGACCGGAAGCCGCGCCCGGCCAGCAGGTACGTCGAGGTGACCGCGAAATCGCCCTCGCCCTCGTTGACGTGGGCCGGCTCGTGGATCTCGGTGAAACCGTGGTCCCGGAACCAGTCCCGGTGCGCCTCGGCCTCGGGGTACCGCTCCTGGTAGGCGAACCGGGCACCCAGCACCCGGCCGTCCACGACGGTGGCGCCATTGGCGGCGAAGACCATGTCGGGCAGGTCGGGACCCGGGGTGAGCAGCTCGACGGTGTGACCGAGCGCCCGGTAGCGGTCGCGCAGGTCCTCCCACTGGGCCTGGGCCAGCTCCAGATCGACCGGCTTGCTCGGGTCCATCCACGGGTTGATGGAGTAGGTGACCTCGAAATGGGTCGGCGCGCACATCAGATAGCGGCGCGGGGTCGCTTCACGAAGCGATGAGGGTGTGGCTTCACGAGGCAATGAGGGCTCCTCACGGACAGCAGGGGTGGCCTGCGGACAGTCGGGGCTCGCACGGGTCTGTGCGTGAGCCCATGGTGCGCCGTCCGGGGCGACCGCGCAGTGAACCGATCGGGTGGTTGTACGGGCGGCTCGGTAACGACTACGCAGAGGCGTCGAAGTGCTACGTCCCGTCCCGATCCGCCGGTGGGCCTCCTGAGCCACACCTGCCATTTCCGGGCAATTATTGGCATAGTGCCCAGCTCGGTGCGCCGGTCCCCGCACCCCGCTTGAGAACTCTGGCCACCCGAGGCGCAGGATGGTGGGACCATAGGCAGGGGCAACGCTGAGGTAAGGGGATTGATGGGCGCCGATTTCGGCCGTTCTCGCGGCACAGAGAGCAAGTTTTCCCAATGGCTTCGCCGACGACCCAAATCGCAGCACAACGAGGTCGACGACACCGCCCGGGAGGCGCTGCTCCTGGCTGTCGCCGAAGCCGGAATGCCCATCTCGCCCGCCGCCCACCCGGTCGGCTACCGATGTTCGTGCGAACGCATCGGCTGTCCCACCCCCGCCCGGCACCCCATCTCGTTCGCCTGGCAGACGCAGTCCACCACCGACAGTGCCCAGATCGAGCGCTGGGCCCGCAGTCAGCCGCAGGCCAACTTCATCACCGCGACCGGCATGATCCATGACGTTCTCGACGTGCCGTTGACCGCGGGCAAGCAGGCTCTGGAGCGGCTCCTCGCCGCGGACATCGACGTCGGCCCGGTGGCCGTCTCCGGCGACGACCGGATGCTGTTCTTCACCGCGACCCGCGGCACCCCCGAGGACGAGGACGAGTGGTGGCCCTGCGAGCTGGACTGCCATCCCGAGACCATGGACGAGCATCCGGGGATGCGCTGGCACTGCCGTGGAAGCTACGTACTCCTGCCGCCCGCCATGCTCCCCGGTGAGCTGGACGTGCACTGGGTCCGCGGCCCGGAGAACCCGCTGCCGGACCCGCTGACGCTGCTGGAGACGCTCACCGACGCCTGCGCGCAGTACGCCGACACGGCGGACCAGGGCGATCTCGACCACGACTCGGTGGCCTGGCCGCTCAGCCGCTGAGATCTCCCGCGGAGGAAGAACGGGCCGGCCCGGGACGCGGGGCCTCACGAGCCCTGCGCCACGAGCAGTGCGAACCCCGCACCACGGGCGGCAGGGGACGGCTCCCGGCAGAACGGGACGTCGCCCACGGCGGCGCGGGACCGCGCCTACGAGCCCTTCGCCGCCGTGAGCCCCGGCAGCCGGTTCAGCACGATCACCTTGGCGCGGTTCCCGGCGCCCTTCTTCGGGACGTACACCAGCTGGCTGGAGACCCGCTCCTTGGTGAGGGTGGTCTTCACCTCGCCGGTCAGCAGCGCCTGTACGTCCGCGTTGACCGGCGGGCGCAGTCCCTTCGCCGCGGTCTGCTGCTCGAAGTGCTTGCTGCTGAAGAAGACCAGCGCCCCGCCGTCCTCCGTCTCCAGGCCGAGCGGACCGAACGTACCGCCGTCCAGCGGCTGGTCGATGAACTGGAAGGAGAAGCCCGCCCGCCGGCTGTTTCTGCGCTCGACCCGCCAGGCCGAGGTGGCGGCCCCGGGGGCGAACACGTCCGGCGTGCCCTTCTGCAGGTACTGCGTGTACGACGTGCTCAAGTCCTCGGGTGCCACGGTCAGTTCCGCGCTGTCCGCGGTGACCGGCCGGGCCCGTCCGTCGCCGTCCTTCGCGAACGCCGGCAGCTCGGACGGCGTCACGACCGCGAGGTACGACGCCTTCCAGACCGCGTCGGGACCGGTCCGGACGAAGACGATCAGCCAGCTGGTGTCCTGCTTCCCGCTGTCCTGGTCGCGGTTGGAGTCGGTGTTCGCGAGGAACCAGCGCGGCCAGCCGGCCTTCTTCGGGATGAGATACGTGGCGTCGGTCAGCTCCAGCGGCCGGTGGTTCGCGTTGCCGTCGGGGTTGTTCTTCTGCCGCGCCCGCAGACCGGCCTGGTTGATCGCCCCGAGCGGACCGGTGACCCGGTCCGCGTCCAACGCCGGGTCGTAGGCCTTGTCCGCCGCGTTGTACGCGGTGGTGAAGTCCGTAAGGGCCTTCGCGGCCTCAGACTTCGTCGCCGCCGGTACGACTTCCAGCTCGCCGTGCACCGTCACGCACCCGCTCGCCGTCATGCTCAGCACCATCGCTGTCGCGAGCCCCGTCGCCAGCCGAATCGGCCTCAGGCTTCTCATCCGTTGCTTTCTGCGCCTTCTGATCCGTCGCCCCCACTGACCGTCCGAACCCTACCGGGGCGAGGAACAGTGCGAGAGTGGGGATCAGATACAGCGCCCACACCGTGACCTGAAGAACCGTCGGATCGGGCTGGAAGTTGAAGGTGCCCTTCAGCAGCGTGCCGTACCAGCTGTCCGGCGGGATCGTGGCGCTGATGTCGAACGCGCGGTTCTGCAGACCGCCGAGGAACTCGGCCTCCTGCAGATCGTGGACCCCGTACGCGAGCAGGCCCGCCGCGACGACCACCAGCATGCCGCCGGTCCAGGAGAAGAACTTCGCCAGGTTGATCCTCAGCGCACCGCGGTAGAACAGCCAGCCCAGCACCACGGCCGTGGCGATCCCGAGCAGCGCGCCGATCATCGGGTGCCAGCCGTCGTCCGCGGCATGCACCGCACGCCAGACGAACAGCGAGGTCTCGAGCCCCTCCCGGCCGACGGCGAGCAGTGCCGTGGCGACCAGCGCGCCGGTGCCCATCGCGAGCGCCGCGTCGAGCTTGCCGTGCAGCTCCGCCTTCAGATGCCGCGCGGTGCGTCGCATCCAGAACACCATCCAGGTGACCAGGCCGACCGAGATGATCGACAGCGAACCGCCGAGCGCCTCCTGCGCCTTGAACGTCATCTCCTGGGAGCCGAATTCGAGACCCGCGCCGAACGCCAGGCTGACGACGACCGCGATGGAGACCCCGAGCCAGATCGGCAGCAGCTTGCTCCGGTTGCCGGTCTTCACCAGGTAGGCGACGAGGATGCAGACGACCAGGCTGGCCTCAAGGCCTTCGCGCAGGCCGATCAGGAAGTTGCTGAACACGTTTCGGTTCTCCTTTTTCCGCTTCCGAGTCCCGTTACGAGAACAGCGCCCGGCCCCACCAGTCGCCCTTGGAGCGGACGCCCGGCGGGACGGCGAAGTGCGCCGAACCCACGTGCTGGATGTACTCGTTGAGTGCGTCGTGTGCCGCGAGGCGGCGCTGCAGCGGAATGAACGCCTTGCGGACATCACGCTGGTAGGCCAGGAAGAACAGCCCGGCGTCGAGCCGGCCCAGGCCGTCCGTGCCGTCCGTGAAGGAGTAGCCACGGCGCAGGATCTTCGCACCGTCGTTGCTGTCCGGGTGGGCGAGCCGCACGTGGGCGGTCGGCAGCATCGCCTTCAGGAACGGCTCGTCGCGCTCCTTCGCCTTGCCGACCGGGGCGCCCTCGCCCTTGTCCCGGCCGAAGACGTCCTCCTGCTCCTGGAGTCCGGTCCGGTCCCAGGTCTCGATGTGCATGCGGATGCGCCGGGCCACCAGGTACGAACCCCCGGTCATCCAGCCGGCCTTGTCCTTCTCGCCGACCCACACATGCTTGTCGAGGGCCGCGGTGTCGGTGCCGGAGATGTTCCGGGTGCCGTCCTTGAAGCCCATCATGTTGCGCGGGGTCTGGGCGTCGGGCGTCGTCGACGACGTCTTGCCGAAGCCCAGTTGCGACCAGCGGATCGCGGTGCGGCCCATGCCGATCCTGGCGAGGTTGCGGATCGCGTGCACCGCGACCTGCGGGTCGTCCGCGCACGCCTGGACGCACAGGTCGCCGCCGCCGCGGGCCGCGTCGAGGTTGTCACCGGGGAACTTCGGCAGATCGACGAGCGCCTCCGGGCGCCGGTCCTCGAGGCCGAACCTCCCCTTGGCGAACAGGGAGGGACCGAAGCCGATGGTCAGGGTGAGCCGGGACGGCTTGAGCCCCAGTGCCTCGCCGGTGTCGTCCGGCGGTGCTTCGGCGAGACCGCCGTACGCCCCGTCGCCGACCGCGTGACCGGCCGTCATCCGCTCGGCCGCCCGCGTCCACTCCTTGAGCAGAGCGATCAGCTCGGCCCGGTCCTTCGTCGTCACGTCGAACGCGGCGAAATGCAGCCGGTCCTGGACGGCGGTGGCGATACCGGCCTGGTGCACACCGTGGAACGGCACCGCGGCGCCGCTGTCCGCGGCCGGCACGGCGTCGTCCTCCGTACGCACCGCGGCGACCGCGCCACCGGCCGCGACCGCGCCGAGCGCCAGCCCGGCACCGCCCCAGCCGAGCAGCGCACGGCGCGACGGAGCGCGGCCGCCGGTGGCGTCCGGCTCGGTGGCGTCCGTGTCGGCGACGTCCGTCCCGGCGGTGTTCTGGCTCTCCTCGGACATGACCGGTGCCTCCCCGTCCGTCACTTCGCCACTGCGGCTGCGAGCTGCGACAGCGGCTCGGCCAGCGCGTTGACGGCGTCCGACAGCTCCTTGCGGTCCGCCTTGGCGACCTTGTCGTACGAGGTGAACTCGTAGGAGGTCTTGTCCTCGCGGTACTTGTCCAGCAGCGTGTTCAGCGCCGCGAACTGCTTGTCAAGGGTGGTGGTCAGCGCCGCGTCGTTCTTCGAGGCGATCGGCTTCAGGAGCTCGTACGACTTCTGCGCGCCCTCGACATTGGCCTTGAAGTCGATCAGGTCGGTGTGGCTGTAGCGCTCCTCCTCACCGGTGACCTTGCCGGTGGCGACCTCGTCGAGGAGCTCCTTGGCGCCGTTGGCCATCGAGGTCGGGGTGATCTCCGCCTTGCCGACCCGCTGCTGCCAGTCGACGAGGTCCTTGTAGAGGACCGGGGCGAGGGCCTTCTCCTCGGCGCCGAGCTTCTTGTCCTGCCACAGCGCCTTCTCCAGGCGGTGCCAGCCGGTCCACTGCTGGCCGTCCTCCAGGCCGTCCTCGCGGACGTCGACCTTCGGGTCGATGTCACCGAACGACTCGGCGACGGGCTCGGTGCGCTCCCAGCCGATGCGGGAGTCGGCGTACGCCTTCTTCGCGGCCTCGATGTCACCCGCGGCGACGGCGTCCGTGAAGACCTTGACCTTCGGAAGCGTCTCGTCGGCCTGCGCCTGCACATAGGTGCGGTAGCCGGCGACGGCCTTGTCCATCTCTGGGCTGCGCTTGACCGCGGTGCCGCCGGTGACGTCGATCTTCTGCCGGAAGCCGGCGCCCTTCATGCCGGGCTTGCAGACGACGTCGTACGAACCGGCCTTGACCTCGGCGGTGATGGTGGCCTTGGTGCCGGGGCCGATGTTCTCGCGCTCGGCGACGATGCGGTCGTCCGGGAAGAGGACGTAGACCTCGGTGACCTTGGATCCCTTGTTCTCCACGGCGAGCGCGACGTGACCGGCCGGGAGCTTCTTCTTCGACACCGCGCAGGAGTCGTCCTTCGCGGTGACCTTCACCGCGCCGTCACCCTTGCCGTCGCTCTTCTCGGCGCAGCCCGAGACGGCGGTCAGAGCCGCCGCGGTGGCGACAGCGGTGACGACGGAGAAACGAACGGCTCGCATACGGGCTCCACAAAGGCTGAAGAGGATGAACAAGGCCGGAAAAGGGGCGGGTGAGGCGGACCTAACTTAACCGAGGCTTACCTCACCGGTACCCACCCGTGCAGTGATTCAGCTCTCACCCGGGGTGCCGGAGAACGGGGCGATCACAGAGGGTTCATGAACAGCCCATGGGAGAGTCAAGGGATGGTCAACCGGTCCTTGGTGGTACGGGCGAGGGGCGCTTGGGCGCCGCTGTCCTCGCCGGGACCCCGTCGCCGTACCGTCCGATCCGCTCCTTGCGGCACCACCGGGCCGCACGATGCTTGAATGCGCACGTGAGTGACTACGACGTACCCGCAGGCATCGACGTACTGCACGTGTTCTGCGGCCCGGACGGCCGGCACGGCAACGCCCTCGGGGTCGTACGCGACGGGCGTACGTTCCCCGACGAGGCGTCCCGGCAGGCGCTCGCCGGGCAACTCGGTTTCAGTGAGACCGTGTTCGTCGACGATCCCGAGCGCGGGCACGTCGACATCTACACGCCTGGACTCCGGCTGCCGTTCGCCGGGCATCCGCTCGTGGGTGCCGCCTGGCTCCTCGACCTGGAGATCCTGGAGCTGCCGGTCGGTGACGTCTACGCCCGCCAGGACGGCGAGTTCAGCTGGATCGCGGCCCGCCCCGAGTGGGTGCCGGCACGCACGCTGGAGCAGTACGCGTCCGTGGCCGAGGTCGAGGCGCTGACCGGGCCGCCTCCGGGGGAGGGCTGGCTTTACGTATGGGCCTGGGAGGATGAGGCGGCGGGACGGGTGAGGGCGCGGGCCTTCCCGCGGCGGGACGACGGGATCGTCGAGGACGAGGCGACGGGCGCGGCGGCGCTGCTGCTCAGCGCGCAACTGGGGCGGGCCCTGAACATCACACAAGGGCGCGGCTCCCAGATCCTCACCGCACCCGCGCCGGACGGCACGTTGGAAATCGGGGGCCGCGTCCTGCTGGCGCAGTCGAGCCTGTCGGCGGTGCTGTGACGTCGGCGCCGTGACGTCGGACGGGCGAATCCAGGCTTTCCGGTGATCGAGGGCGAAGCGGCACGGGTGACCGGTTCCACCGTCAGGACCTGCTCGCCCCGTGCTCCGCACCCCGTGTGGCCTAAGCGCTGCGGGGGAAAACCTCGCCCAGCTCCCGGAACACCGCCGTGTTCAGCGCGAACGCGTGCCTGCACTCGTCGATGATCCGCTTCTTCTCCAGCTCGTCCGCCTCCACCGCGTCCAGCAGCTCGCGGTAACCCCGTTTGAACGAGGCGGGGTTGGCTATCTCCTCGAAGACGTAGAACCGGACGCCGTCGCCCTTGCGGGCGAAGCCCCAGGTCTTCTCCGCCCGGTCGCGGATGATCTGGCCGCCGGAGAGATCCCCGAGGTAGCGGGTGTAGTGGTGCGCGACGTATCCGGCGGACCAGGTGCGCGCACACTCGGTGACCCGGTCGGCGTACGCGGCCGTCGCGGGCAGTGGCTCCAGGCCCCTGCGCCAGTCCGCACCGCGAAGATGTGCCAGGTCGCGTTCGAGCTCCGCGGTGCGCATCAGCTCCGGCTGTATGAACGGACCGGCGACCGGATCGGTGCGCAGCGCTTCCGAGCCTTCCTCCAGTGCCCGGTAGACGAACCACAGCTGCTCGGTGTAGCGCGTGTACGCGACCACTCCGAGCCGCCCGCCCAGCAGGTCGCTCATGAAGGTCGAGGTCTCCGCCTCGGTGTGCTGTTCGTGCGACGCCGTGCGGATCAGCGTCGAGAAGGGCGTGGTGGCGGCTGTTGCGTCCAAGGCGGGCCTCCGGGGACCGAGGAGGGAGGGAAGTCCGGAGAAAGACGGAAAAGCCGACAGCAACTGCGCTCGGCAGCCACTGTCGACATCTCCGATCCTCCAACTTAGGCTTACCTAAGTCAACAGCTTCCCGACAGTCCGTCGGTAAAACGGTACGCCCGGTTCCGCCCGTTCGCCGGGGTTGCGGATCGCGTACGGAGGGTCAGGGGAGGGTCAGGATCTCGGCGCCCGTCTCCGTGACCACCAGCGTGTGCTCGAACTGGGCGGTGCGCTTGCGATCCTTCGTCACCACGGTCCAGCCGTCGTCCCACATGTCGTACTGGTGCGTCCCGAGCGTCAGCATCGGCTCGATGGTGAACGTCATGCCGGGCTGCATCACGGTGGTCGCGTGCGGGCTGTCGTAGTGCGGAATGATCAGGCCGGAGTGGAACGACGAATTGATCCCGTGCCCGGTGAAGTCCCGGACCACGCCGTACCCGAAGCGCTTGGCGTACGACTCGATGACCCGCCCGATCACATTGATCTGGCGCCCGGGGCGGACCGCCTTGACGGCGCGGTTCAGCGACTCCTCGGTGCGCTCCACGAGCAACCGGGACTCCTCGTCCACATCGCCGCAGAGGTACGTGGCGTTGTTGTCGCCGTGCACACCGTTGATGTACGCGGTGACGTCGAGGTTCACGATGTCGCCGTCGCGCAGCACCGTGGAGTCCGGGATGCCGTGGCAGATGACCTCGTTGAGCGACGAGCAGAGCGACTTGGGGAAGCCGCGGTAGCCGAGCGTCGACGGATAGGCGCCGTGATCGCACATGAACTCGTGGGCGACGCGGTCGAGTTCGTCCGTCGTCACGCCCGGAGCGATGTGCTTCGCGGCCTCGGCCATCGCCTGTGCGGCGATCCGGCCGGCGATGCGCATGCGCTCGACGGTGTCGGCGTCCTGGATTTCCGGGCCGGTGTACGGCGCAGGAGCCGGCTTGCCCACGTACTCGGGGCGCCGGATATTTCCCGGTACGGAACGGATGGGAGTGATCTCCCCTGGTACGAGCAGCGACTGGCCAGACATGTCAGCGAGTCTAACCAGCGAGCTTGGGGCAGCATGGCTCCGAGGAAAGGAGCCGATGATGGCCCTGTTCAAGAAGCGCACGGTCGGTAAGCCGGGCGAGTGGTACTACTGCCTGGTGCACCAGAAAGTCGAGGAAGGCCCCGAATGCCCCGCCAAGGACCGGTTCGGCCCCTACGCCTCCCGTGAGGAGGCGCAGCACGCGATGGACACGGCGAAGGAGCGGAATCTGGAGTGGGAGAACGACCCCAGGTGGCATGACAACGCCACGCCTCCGGAGACCGACGCGTAGGGTTCCGATCCGTCCGGCAGCTGCCCCGGGGCTCCGGCCCCGGACCCTGCTCCTCACACGCCGGAGGGGCTGGACTGCCGGTGCCGCACCGCGTCGGCGTCTGTCCGGGAGTCGTACGTGAGGAGCTTCGGCAGCGCCGCAGCCAGCAGCGCGACCGAGGCCACGCACGCCACCCCGCCCGTCCAGATCGCGGCCCGTGTGCCCGTCCAGCCCGCCATCGCTCCCGCCCGCACCTGGCCGAGCTGCGGCCCCACGCTGTACGAAAGCACCTCGATGCCCGCCAGCCGGCCGCGCAGCTCCTCCGGGATGGTCTGGTTCCAGATCGTGGAGCGGCCCAGACCGCTGAGCATGTCGCCCGCGCCCGCCACCGTGAGGCAGACCAGCACCAGCCACACATTGCTGAACCACCCGGCCGCCGCGATCGCCAGCCCCCAGACCGCCGCCCCGAACACCACGAACAGCCCGTGCCGCCGCACCCGTGACGTCCAGCCGCTGGTCAGGCCCAGCACCAGCGAGCCGACCGACCCCGCCGCGTACATCAATCCCAGTGACCACTCGGCGTCCAGCTCGTCCGCCAGGAACGGGAAGATCGTGTTCGGGAAGGCGAAGAACATCGCCGCCAGGTCGATCGCGTACGTCCCCAGCAGTACCGGCCGGCTCCAGGCGTACCGCGCCCCCTCGGCGATGCCGCGCAGCGACGGCTTCCGTGCGTGCTCGGCGGCCGGTGCGGGCGCCAGCCGCAGACAGAGGAGCACGGAGACGGTGAACGTGACCACCGTGACCGCGTACGCCGTGGCGTGCCCCGCATAGGCCACCACCAGGCCCGCCACCGCAGGGCCGGTGATCGCGCCGAACTGCCAGCGCAGCGAGTTCAGCGCGGCGGCCGCGGTGAGCTGGTCGTGCGGCACGATCCGGGCGATCAGAGAGTCCAGCGCGGGCCGCTGGAGCCCGGCGAGCGCGGAGACGCCGCCCGCGACGAGATAGAGCGGCCAGAGCATCGGGTCGGGCAGCGCGGCATTCACCAGAAGGACGAGCGCGAGCATCCCCAGCCCCGCCTCGGTGCCCAGGATCACCTTGCGGCGGTCCGCGGAGTCGGCGAGCGCCCCGCCGTACAGTCCGAAGACGACCAGCGGCACCAGCTCCACCGCACCCATCGCACCGACGGCGAGCGGCGAACCGGTGAGCTCCTTGATCTGGAGCGGCAGCGCGATCAGCGCCATGAAACTGCCGAAGTAGGTGACCAGGCCCTGGACCCACAGCAGCCGGAAGTCGGCCGAGGAACGCCAGGGCGAGAGATCGGGCAGGAGTGCGGAGAGCCTGGCGGGCAGGGCGGTGGCAGAGGTCACGAGGGGTCATGGTCCGGCGCCGTACATGCCCTCTGCAACCGGTTTTGCCGGGGCCTGCGGCGGACTCGTCCTCGTCACCAGCGCGCGGGCGGCGGCGCGGTCAGCTGGTCGGCGAGCCGGGACAGCCGGTCCCGGAAGCGATGGCGGCCGCGCGGTGCGGGGACACTGTTCTCCCCGGCCGCCGCGCTCACCAGATGCTGAACGGTGTCCAGGTCCACATCGTCGCGGCAGGTCACCGCGAGGGTCTCATGGGCGAGCCCCCGCACCTCCGGATCGCCGTCGTCCAGCGACAGCACCGTCGCCCCCGCCCGGCGCGCGTCGTGCACCCGCTCCAGCAGCCCGTCCCCGGGCCGCTCCGGAGCCACCAGGAACAGCGTCTCGCCCCGCCCGGCCGCCTCGATCCGGCCCAGACCGACGGCCAGATGCGCCGGATCGCCCGGCTCCGCCCGGTGCCGTACGAGCGTGGGCGTCAGCTCCGGCAGGCCGGACCAGGTGGACTCGTCGACCAGATGAGCCGCCAGGTGCCACGGTTCGTACGCCTCCGTACCCACCAGCAGCAGACCGCCGCCGTGCGGAACGACGGACGACCGGAGGGCCCCCGCGAACCGGCGGGCCGCCGCGGGCCACTCGGTCCCGGCGAGCACTTCACGGAGCAGGGCGACGCGTACGGCATCCATGGCCCGGCATCATGCCGCAGGCCCCGCCCCCCGCACCGGCGAACGGCACCGAATCAGCCGAACGAGGGCAGGCGCAGTGAGGATGTCGCAGGGGTGACGCGCTGCGTTCCCCTCCATGGCGCGCAGTAGTGTCGGGCCCATGACTACGAATGACAGCGGCAGCGCGCCCAAGCCCCCCGCCAAGGACCCCTGGGACCTTCCCGACGTATCCGGGCTGACCGTCGGCGTGCTCGGCGGGACCGGCCCGCAGGGCCGCGGTCTCGCCTACCGGCTCGCCCGCGCCGGGCAGAAGGTGATCATCGGCTCCCGTGCCGCCGATCGCGCCCGGACCGCCGCCGACGGGCTGGGCCTCGACGTCGAGGGCGCCGACAATGCCGAGTGCGCCCGCCGCAGCGACGTCGTGATCGTCGCCGTGCCGTGGGACGGCCACGCCAAGACCCTGGAGTCGCTGCGTGACGAGCTCGCCGGGAAGCTCGTCATCGACTGTGTCAACCCGCTCGGCTTCGACAAGCAGGGCGCGTACGCCCTGAAGCCCGAGGAGGGCAGCGCCGCCGAGCAGGCCGCCGCCCTGCTGCCCGAGTCCCGGGTCACCGCCGCCTTCCACCACCTTTCGGCAGTGCTGCTCCAGGACGAGGCGATCGAGGAGATCGACACCGATGTGCTGGTGCTGGGCGACACCCGCGCCGACACCGATCTCGTGCAGGCGCTCGCCGGCCGGATCCCCGGCATGCGCGGCATCTTCGCGGGCCGGCTGCGCAACGCCCACCAGGTCGAGTCGCTGGTCGCCAACCTGATCTCGGTCAACCGCCGCTACAAGGCGCACGCCGGGCTGCGCACCACGGACGTCTGAGCCCAGGGGCGCCCCCGGCCGCACCCTGCGGAGAGCGGAATGGGGCATGAGGGACACTGGACGGGACCATGCGCCATCCCGGACAGGAGCTGCCCCCCATGCCCCGCCTCGCTCTCTACGCCCTCGCCGTCTGCGTCCTGGCCGTCGGTGCGGCCGTGATCTCCTTCGTCCAGGGCACCTGGCTCGGGATCATCTGGGTGCTGCTGGCCGGACTCTCCTCCAACATGGCGTGGTACTACCTGCGCAAGCACCGCGCGGAGAACGCCGCCGGCTGACCGCGGCCGGACACCCCTAACCGACGATGCAGGACGACTGCTGCCAGAACCGGTAGGCGTCGAAGCCGCAGTACGTGTCGGTCTCGCTCACGCCCAGCGACTGCAACAGGCCGTGGATCGCGTCGAAGAAGACGATGTTCACCTCGGGGATCCACAGCAGCCCGAAGACCGCGAACAGGCCGAACACCGCGAACGGCTCCACCTGGCGGCGGATCCTGTACGACAGCCACGGCTCGATCACCCCGTACCCGTCCAGCCCGGGGACGGGCAGGAAGTTCAGGATCGACGCGGTGACCTGGAGCAGCGCCAGGAACGCCAGCGCGTACCGGAACCCCAACGGGACACCGTCCAGCGCGTGCAGCCAGAACGGCGCCGTGCAGACGACCGCGAACAGTACGTTCGTCAGGGGACCCGCTGCCGAGATCAGGCTGTGCTTCCAGCGGCCGCTGATCCGGCCCCGCTCGATGAAGACCGCGCCACCGGGCAGCCCGATCCCGCCCAGGATCACGAACAGCACCGGCAGCACGATGCTCAGCAGCGCATGGGTGTACTTGAGGGGGTTCAGCGTCAGATAGCCCTTCGCCCCGATCGAGATGTCCCCGCTGTGCAGTGCGGTCCGCGCGTGCGCGTACTCGTGCAGACAGAGCGAGACGACCCAGGCCGCCGTGACGAAGAGGAAGATCGCAAGCCCCGGCTGCTCGGCGAAGTCCGTCCACACCGCCCAGCCGGAGACCGCCATGACGGCGGCGATCCCGAGGAAGATGGGACTGATCCGCCGGTCGCTGCGGGCAACTGCGGTGGTCATCGGCGGACTCCAAGTGGCTCGGCAGCAAAAGGTGGAGCGCGTTCACGTGCAGGACGACTCCCGACCGTACAGTCGACACGGCGGAAACGACTCGCATCCGGGTGGTGGTTCCGGCCAGGGTGGACACATGACGAGCGACACGGGGGAACCGTCGGGCGACGCCGAGGGACGGAACGGATCGCCGCTGCCGGGCGCATGTCCGATTCCTGATTCCGGTCACGGAGAATAGGCGCGTGCGCTACAGCATCCTCGGCACCACGCAGGCACTCCACGACGACGGCACGGCCGTCGCCATCGGTGGGGCGCGGTTGCGCGCCCTGCTGACCGTTCTCGCGCTGAGCCCCGGCCGTGCGGTCCCGGCCGCGGTGCTCGTCGACGAGGTGTGGGACGGCGAGCCGCCCGCCGACGCGGTGGGTGCCCTGCAGGCGCTCGTCGGCCGGCTCCGGCGGGTTCTCGGCCATGAGGCCATCACCTCCGCCGAGAGCGGCTACCGGCTTGCCGCCGCGCCCGACGCGGTCGACCTGCACCGCTTCGACCGGCTCACCGGGGAGGGGGTGCGGGCCCTGGAGTCGGGCGATCCGGCCAAGGCCGTCGCCGTCCTCGACGATGCGCTCGCCCTGTGGCGGGGCCCGGTCCTCGCCGACCTGCCCGACCGCGGCGCCGTCGCCGCCCGCTGGACGGCCCGCCGGCTGGACGCCCGGCGCACCCGGCTCGCCGCGGCGCTGGCGCTGGGCCGCGCCGACGAGGTCCTGCCGGAACTGGTCGCGCTCTGCGCCGACCACCCGATAGACGAACCGCTCCAGGCGCTGCGCCTGCGGGCGCTGCGGGACGCCGGACGCACGGCGCAGGCATTGGCCGCGTACGAGGAGGTACGCACCGTACTCGCTGACCGCCTCGGCACCGACCCGGGACCCGAACTGCGTTCTCTGCACGCGGAGTTGCTTCGCCAGGAACCGGCGTGGGCACCGTCGGACCGAGGGGCCGGACAAGGCCGGGTGTCCGCGCCGGGGCGCGCGCCCGGGCTCGATCGGACGCCCGGGCGGCGTCCGGCCGCCGCGCCGCACCACGCGCCCGCGCCGAGCCGGCCACCACTGGCGGACCCGACCGCCGTGCCGGACCGCGCCCCCCGGCCGGCCCGGTTCCCCGCCGCCCCTGCCCTCGCCCACGACGGCGCCCCGGCCCCGTACGCCCCCGCCCCCCACGGCAACCTGCGCGCCAGGCTCACCAGCTTCGTCGGGCGCGAGGCCGATATCGAGGCGCTCCGGGACGACCTCGCGCAGGCCCGGCTCGTCACCCTCCTGGGGCCCGGGGGAGCGGGCAAGACCCGGCTCTCCCAGGAGGCCGCCGAGTCCGCCGGGCTCGCCTGGCCGGACGGCGTCTGGCTTGCCGAGCTCGCCCCCGTGGACGACCCCGAGGCCGTGCCCGAAGCGGTACTGACCGCGCTCGGCGCGCGCGAGACCGTGCTGCGGGGCGCCGGCGCCGAGGAGTTGCGGGCCGCCGAGCGGGGCGCCGGCGATCCGCTCGTCCGGCTCACCGAGCACTGCTCCCGGCGCCGGATGCTGCTCCTCCTCGACAACTGCGAGCACGTCATCGAGGCCGCCGCGGCGCTCGCCGACCATCTGCTCGTCCACTGCCCGGACCTCACCGTCCTGGCGACCAGCCGTGAACCCCTCGGCGTGCCGGGCGAGTTCGTCCGCCCCGTCGACCCGCTGCCCGACCCGATGGCGCTGCGCCTGCTCGCCGACCGCGGTGCCGCCGCGAAGCCGGGCTTCCGGATCGACAGGGACGACGAGACCGCGGCCGCCGCCGCCGAGATCTGCCGCCGGCTCGACGGACTGCCGCTCGCCATCGAACTCGCTGCCGCCCGGCTGCGGATGCTCAGCCCGCGCCAGATCGCGGACCGGCTCGACGACCGGTTCCGCCTGCTGACCAGCGGCAGCCGTACCGTTCTGCCGCGCCAGCAGACCCTGCGTGCCGTCGTCGACTGGTCCTGGGACCTCCTAGACACGTCCGAACGCACCGTCCTGCGCCGCCTGTCCGTGTTCGCCGGCGGCTGCACGCTGGCCGCGGCCGAGGCCGTCGGCGCGGACCGGCCGCAGGACGCGCGCGAGGTCGCCGGGGTGCTCGGTTCGCTCGTCGACAAGTCCCTCGTCGTCGCCGCACCCGCCGACGACGGAGAAATGCGCTACCGGCTGCTGGAGACGGTCGGCGAGTACGCCGCCGGGCGGCTCGACGAGGCCGGGGAACGGGCCACCGTCGAGCAGCGCCACCTGGTTTACTTCCGGGAGCTGGCCCGTACCACCGACCCCCTGCTGCGCGGCGCCGGGCAGCGGGCCGCCATCGCCCTCCTCCAGCGGGAGTACGAGAATCTGCGCACCGCCCTGCGCCACGCCGTCGCCGCCGGCGACGAGCAGGAGGCGGTCTGCCTGGTGCTCTCGCTCTCCTGGTACTGGCAGATGCGCGATCTGCGCGCCGACGCCCTGCACTGGGCCGACGCGGCCGCCGCGTTGGGCCCGGATCCCTTCGCCCCGCCTGCCCGGCCCGCCCCGTCCATCCGGGAACGGTGCACCGACGCGCCGCCGCCGATGGGCCCGGAGCTGCTACAGGAGGCGCGGCGCGGTGTCGGCCTGATCCAACTGGTCAGCATGGACCATGCGTTGGACGAGTGGACCAACGAGAAGAGCATGGAGCGGCTACGCGTCATCGCCGCCACCTACCGGGTGGGTCAGCCGCAGACCTGCCGTGCCCCCGCGTCGCTCTGGTTCTTCGCGGTCATGCTCACCGGAGGCGTCGCGGACCTGCGCGAACTGGTGGACGAAACGGTCCGTGCCGCCCGCGAGTTCGGCTACGAGTGGGAGCTGGCAGCAGCGCTCCAGATGCGCGCCAATGTGCTGGCCAACCGCCCCGACTGGTCGGGCGAGGCCCGCGTGGATGCCGACGAGAGCCTGGAGATCTTCAGCCGGCTCGGTGACGACTGGGGCGCCGCCGAGTCGCTCTCCTCCCGCGGGGAGGCCAACGAGCGGCGGGGCGACTACACCCGCGCGGCCGACGACTACCAGGCCGCCATCGGCTACGCCGAGCGGCTGGGTGCCCAGGCCCAGGTGGCGGTGCTCCGTACCCGGTACGCCTCTGTGCTCGCCGAACTGGGTCGCAGCGCGGAGGGCGAGGCGATCCTGCGCGAGGTGCTCGCCGAGGGACGGGCGGCGGGACACGAGGCGATGCCCTTCGCACGTCTCTTCCTCGCCATGCTTCTGGGCAGCACCGGCCGCGTCGCCGAGGCCCGGGAACAGTACGTCGTGCTGCGCGAGGAGTTCAGGTCCGAGACCCTGGCGATCTTCGAGGGGTTCGTGCTGGGCGGGCAGGCCTGGCTGGACAACCAGGAGGGGTTGTACGCCGACGCCCTGGCCCGGAGCCTGCAGGCGCTGGAGCGGTCCGGGGACCCGCTGTCGCAGATGGTGGCGCCTCAGATGTCCGTCATCAACCTCGTCAGCGTCGCGCGGGCCCTGGCGGGGCTCGGCGGCGCGCGCCGGGCGGCCGTCGGCGCCCGGCTGCTGGGAGCGGTCGGCGGTCTGCTGCCGAACGGCCATGTGCCGACGACGATGGAGCGGCGGAACTACGCCGAGGCGGAGACGGCGGCCCGCGCCGTTCTCGGCGAAGCCGGCTACGAGGCCGCGTACGCCGAAGGCGACGGCCTCGCACTGGACGAGGCCATCGCCTTGACGGAGGCGTTCCGGGACTGAACCGGAGCGGCCGTCAGGTCTTCTTGCGGAACTTGGCGACCGCGAGCGGCGCCATCACCGCGGTGATGACCACGGTCCAGCCGAGCGTCACCCACACCGAGTGGGCGAGCGGACCGCCCATCATCAGGCCGCGGGCGGCGTCGGCCAGGTTGGACAGCGGGTTGTAGTCCGTGAACGTCTGGAGCCAGCCGGGCATCGTCCTGGTCGGGGCGAAGATCGACGAACCGAACTGGAGCGGCATCAGCACGAGCATCCCCATTCCCTGAACCGCCTGGGCCGTCTTCATGGCCAGTCCGAGCAGGATGAAGATCCACATGATGGCGGCGCCGAACACCGCCGACAGTGCGATTGCCTCGATCAGCCCGAACCACGAGGCCTGCAGCTCCATGCCGAGCGCGAAGCCCATGCCCAGCAGGATGAACGTGGCGACCATCATCCGGCCCAGCTCGACCACGATCTTCGCGATGAGCACCGAGGAGCGGGCGATCGGCATCGTGCGGAACCGGTCCATGACTCCCTTGCGGAAGTCGTCGTTGACGCCGGTGCCGACCGCCATGGCGATGTTCATGCCCATCATCGCCATCAGACCGGGGATCAGGTAGTTGAGATACTCCTGCCGGCCGCCGCCCATGCTGCCGCCGACCGAGCCGCCGAAGACGTACACGAACAGCAGCGTGAAGATGACCGGCATCAGGAGCGCGTCGAACATCGACTCCGGATCCTTCTTGATCTGGAGCAGGTTGCGCCGCACCAGAGCGCCGATGTGGCGCAGATTGCCCCGCAGCCCGATCCGGCCCTCGTCGTGGAGCTTCTTCGCCGGGGCGGCCTCGGCCGCGTCGGCGGGGGTGGGCGTCAGAGTCGTCGTGCTCATGCGGCGACCTCCTGGGGGATCGTGTCGGTGGCGGACGTGGACTTGCCGCCGGTGATGGCCAGGAACACCTCGTCCAGGCTGGGCAGTGCGGTGGCGATGTGCGCGACGGAGAGACCTCGGCCGGCGAACAGGCCGATGACAGCGGTCAGTTGGTCGTCGCTGAGGATCGGCACGTACAGCATTCCCTCGTCCGGGACGGCCTGCGAACCGGCGATCCCGTCGAGACCGGCCTCCGCGAGCGCCTGGACCATGGCGGGCAGCTGGGCCGGGTCCGTGGGCCGGATCTGCAGGGTGCGGCCGCCGACCTTCGCCTTGAGTTCGTCGACCCCGCCACGGGCGATGATCTTGCCCTTGTCGATGACGGTGAGCTCGTTGGCGAGCTGCTCCGCCTCTTCCATGTACTGGGTGGTGAGCAGCACGGTCGCCCCCTCCGCGACCATCCGCTGCACCTCGTCCCAGACCTCGTTGCGGGTACGGGGGTCGAGTCCGGTCGTCGGCTCGTCGAGGTACAGCACGGCCGGGCTGCCGATCATCGAGGCGGCCAGGTCGAGACGGCGCCGCATGCCGCCGGAGTAGTCCATCGCGGCCTTCCTGGCCGCGTCGGTGAGCGAGAACCGCTCCAGGAGCTCGTCGGCTCGGGACCGCGCCTGCTTGCGCGGGAGATCGAGCAGCCGCCCGATCATGTAGAGGTTCTCCCAGCCGGAGAGCTTCTCGTCGACCGAGGCGTACTGGCCGGTCAGGCCGATGACCCGGCGCAGCTGCCGGGGCTGCTTCACCACGTCGCAGCCCGCGACGACGGCGTGGCCGGCGTCCGGCACGATGAGGGTGGAGAGGCAGCGTACGAGGGTGGTCTTGCCGGCTCCGTTGGGGCCGAGCACGCCGAGGACGGTGCCCTCGCGCACGTCGAGGTCCACGCCGTCCAGTGCCTTGGTCTCGCCGTAGTGCTTGACCAGCCCCCGCACCTCGACGGCGTTGCCGCCGGTCCTGGGGTTCTTGTCGATTCGCGTCATGCCCACCATGGGAACATCCGCCACCGACAGTCCACCGACATCCTGCCGACAGGGGGCCTGCGGCGGCACCTGCAGGCACCGACACGCACCGACAGCCCGCCGATGGGGGAAGTCGGCGGGCTGTCGTCGTGCGGGCAGTGGTCAGTGATCCCCTGAGGGACAGGGCCTAGTGGAAGGTGTGTTCCGGGGCCGGGAACGTGCCGCCGACGACCTCGTCCGCGAACTCCTTCGCCGCGTCGCCGAGCACCTTGCGCATGTTCGCGTACTGCTTGGTGAAGCGCGGCACCTTGCCGCCGGTCAGTCCGACCATGTCGGTGTAGACCAGCACCTGGGCGTCGGTGTCCGGACCGGCGCCGATGCCGATGGTCGGGATCTGCAGGCTGCGGGTGATCTCGGCGGCCACCTCGGCCGGTACGAGCTCCAGGACGACGGCGAACGCCCCCGCGTCCTGTGCCGCCTTGGCGTCCCGGATCAGCCGGTGCGCGGCCTCGTCGCTGCGGCCCTGCACCCGGTAGCCCATGGTGTTCACGGACTGCGGGGTCAGCCCGAGGTGCGACATGACCGGGATGCCGGCCGACACCAGCAGCTCGGTCTGCGCGAGCGAACGCTCGCCGCCCTCCAGCTTCACCGCACCCACGCCGGCCTCCTTGACCAGCCGGGTGGCGTTGCGCAGGGCCTGGACGGGCCCTTCCTGGTACGCCCCGAAGGGCAGGTCGCCGACGATGAGGGCGCGCTTGGTGCCCCGTACGACCGCGGCGGAGAGGATGGCGATCTCGTCCATCGTGACGGGCACGGTGGTCTCGTAGCCGAGGTGGCAGTTGCCCATGGAGTCGCCGACGAGCATGACCGGGATGCCGGCCTCGTCGAAGACGGACGCGGTCATCGCGTCGTAGGCGGTCAGCATGGGCCACTTCTCGCCCCGCTCGGTGGCGGCGGCGATGTCATGGACGGTGATGCGGCGGGTGCTCTTGCCTCCGTACAGCGCCTTGCTGCTGTCGGTGGGGGCCTCCGCGGGGGTTGCGGGCTGGTTGTGCGCAGCCTGAAGCGTCATTGCCAACGGCTCCTTCGTCATCTCGAGGCGCCCTGACGGCGTCCCCGGACCGGTTCCATGGTGGCATCCCGGGCCCTCCTCGGGAAGTGGGCCCTCTCGGCAAAGACTTTCCAATACGAGACGGTCTCGTATCGAAAAGGGGCTAGGCTCCGTGTCATGTCGATACCGTCCGGCCCTCCCGCGGCCGCGTCCCAAGTTCCCGAAGCGATCCACCGTCGCCGCTGGGCGATCCTCGTCGTTCTGATGTTCAGCCTGCTCATCGTGGTGCTGGACAACTCGATCCTGAATGTCGCGGTCAAGACCATCGCGTCCCCGGCGCCCACCGGACTCGGAGCCACCCAGAGCGAGCTGGAGTGGGCGATCAACTCCTACACGCTCGTCTTCGCCGGACTGCTCTTCACCGCAGGTCTGCTCGGTGACCGCATCGGACGCAAGAAGGTCCTGCTCTTCGGCATCCTGCTGTTCGGTATCGGCTCGGCCCTCGCCGCGATGTCGGGCTCGCCCGGCGAACTCATCACCTGGCGCGCCGTGATGGGCTTCGGCGCCGCGTTCGTGATGCCCGCCACCCTCGCCATCCTGATGAACGTCTTCGAACGCGACGAGCAGCCCAAGGCGATCGGCATCTGGGCGGGCAGCGTCGGTCTGGCCATCGCGATCGGCCCGATCACCGGCGGACTGCTGCTCGAGCACTTCTGGTGGGGCTCCATCTTCCTGGTCAACGTGCCTGTGGTGATCGTCGCGCTGATCGCGATGGTGATCCTGGTGCCGGACTCCCGGGACCCGAAGCCGGGCCGGATCGACCCGCTCGGTGTCGTACTCTCCATCGTCGGCCTGGTCCTGCTGGTGTTCGGGATCATCCGCGGCGGCGAACTCGCCGACTTCGCCGACCCCCTCGTGCTTCTGTCGATCATCGGCGGCCTGGTCGTCCTGGCCGGCTTCGTCTGGCACGAGAAGCGCAGCAGCCACCCGGCCATCGACGTCTCGTACTTCAGGAACGGGGCGTTCTCCGCCGCTGTGGCCGCCGTGGCGCTGGTCTTCTTCGCGCTGATGGGGGTGACCTTCTTCTCGGCGTTCTACCTGCAGAGCGTCCGCGGCTACAGCGCCCTGCAGTCCGGGCTGCTGATCGTGCCACTGGCCGCCGCACAGATGATCTTCGCGCCGCGCGCCCGGCTGGTCGTCCAGCGGTTCGGCGCCCGTGCGGTGTGTGCGGCCGGGATGCTGCTCGTCGCGGCCGGACTGCTGGCCTTCACGATGTTCGACGCCGATACCCCCGTCTGGGTGCTGTGCGTGGTCTTCTTCGTCCAGGGCACCGGCATGGCGCACGTCATGCCGCCCGTCACCGTCGCCGTGATGCAGGCGCTGCCGCGCGAGAAGGCCGGCTCCGGTTCGGCCATCAACAACACCTTCCGGCAGGTCGGCGGGGCGCTCGGGATCGCCGTCCTGGGCTCGGTGCTGTCCACCGTCTACCGCGGTGACATCGAGGGTCACCTCGGTGCGCTGCCGGCCCCGGCCAGGGACGCGGCGGGGGAATCGATCGAGGCGACGCTCGGCATCGCGGAGAAGCTCGGCCCGGCGGGCCGCCCGCTGGTCGCCGCGGCGAACGACGCGTTCCTCGGTGCCATGCACGTCACCGCCGTCGGCTCGGCCTCCGTCGCCCTGATCGGCGCGCTGGTGGTCGGCCTGTTCCTGCCGGGCAGGCCGCCCGCCGAGCGGCCGGCCGGTGAGGGCGAGGATGAGAGCGAGCGCACTGTGCCCGCGGCCGGGCCGATGACGACCACGGCCGCCGACAACTGAGAACGGCCGCCCCGGGCGCCCGGGACACTCCCGGGCGCCCGGGGCGTCGAGCGGGACACCGCCCACGTCGGCGAGAATCGGGGTGGGGGAGGTGGACGGGTGCGGCGAGAGGTGGAAACACGTGCAGATGCAGGACGAGGAGCTGGAACCGCGGCGCGGCCGACCGCGCAGCGTGGCTGCCGAACGGGCCATCCTGGACGCCGTCGTCGAACTGCTGGAGGCCGGTGAACCGCTGGCCGGCCTGTCCATCGAGCGCATCGCCCGGACCGCGAAGGTCGGCAAGGCCACCATCTACCGGCGCTGGAGCGGTAAGGAAGAGCTCTTCGTCGACGTACTGCGCGACATCGAACCCCCGGAACCGACCGTCTCCGGCACCGCCGGGCTCACCGATCTGCGGCTGATGCTGGAGTCGCTGCGCAGGCGCGGACTCGCCCAGCGCTCCTCGGTCTTCCTCCACAACGTCTTCGTGCAGATGAAGAGCCATCCCAAGTTGTGGACCGAGTACCACTCCACGGTGATCGAACCCCGCCGCGCCGCGATGCGGGCCGCCGTGCAGCGGGCGGTCGACGCGGGGGAGCTCCGGGCGGACCTGGATGTGGATCTGATGGACGATCTGTTCGTCGGCCCCATGCTGGTACGGACCATTCACCGGCCCGATGCGGCACTGCCGGAGGATCTCGCCGACCGCATCATCGGCGCCCTGGTGGAGGGCCTGGCGCCACGGCCCGCCGCTGCCCCCGAACCCGCACTGACCCCCGCCACAGCCGGCAAAAGCGCAGGCCACGGCTGACTCGCCCGGATCCGTCCGAGTGTGCGCGTTCTGTCACAAGGCCCCGCGGAGCCCTTCCGGCCGGAACCCACCGGTCCACGTCCTTCGTCCTCGTGGCAGTACAGCCGTCGTCGACGGCAGGAAAGACATCGCTCATCCCCTAGGGTCAGGGGCGCGGCGATGTGTACGGCAAGGCAGTGAGGACAGCGCGATGGTGCAGGCGTACAGGGCGGACACGGAGAACGGCGGCGCGGAACCGCAGCGCACCGGATCCCGGTTCCAGGGCCTGCGCGACAGATGGACCGACGGCAAGGGCATGTGGCGGCGCGGCATCGTCCTCGCCGTCTGCGCGGTCCTGCTGACCCTCGTGATGATCTTCCACGCGGAGATCCCGAACACCATCGGCAACCTGGGCAGCCTCTCCGAGACGTTCCTGCCGTGGTTCGGCCTGTTCGTTCCCCTGCTGCTGGTCCTGGGGCTGGTGCGCCGCTCCGCGACCGCGCTGATCGCCCTGCTGCTGCCGGTCGTGGTCTGGCTCAACATCTTCGGCGGGCTGCTCACCGACAAGTCGGGCAGTGGTGGCGACCTCACCGTCGCCACCCACAACGTCAACGCGGGCAACCCCGACCCGGCGGGCACCGCCCGGCAGGTCGCGGGCTCCGGCGCGGACGTCATCGCCCTGCAGGAGCTGCCGCCCGGTGAGGTTCCGGCGTACGAGTCGGCCCTCGCCGCCCGCTATCCGTACCACTCGGTCGAGGGGACGGTCGGCCTGTGGAGCAAGTACCCGATGAGCGGCACCAGGCCCGTCGACATCAGGATGGGCTGGACCCGGGCGATGCGTTCCACGGTGACGACGCCGAAGGGTGAGGTCGCGGTCTATGTGGCCCATATGCCGTCCGTACGGGTCAAGCTGAACGCCGGATTCACCGCCAGCCAGCGGGACGAGAGCGCGGATGCGCTCGGTGAGGCCATCGCCGACGAACGGCTCGACAGGGTGATCCTGCTCGGCGACCTCAACGGCACGATGAACGACCGCTCGCTGAACGCGGTCACCTCCCAGATGCGGTCCACCCAGGGCGCCGCAGGCGACGGCTTCGGTTTCAGCTGGCCGGCGTCGTTCCCGATGGCCCGGATCGACCAGATCATGGTCAAGGGCGTCGAGCCGATGTCGTCATGGACGCTTCCGGCGACGGACAGTGACCACCTGCCGATCGCCGCCCGCGTCGCACTTTGACGAAACGGTCCGTTCACCTCGTGGCACAAAGCGTCTGAGAGTATTTGTTCCAATCGGGAACAAGGATCTGCCGGCGAGAGAGCCGGTGGGCCGGGATCCCCTGCGGAAAGGTCTCTCTTCATGCCACTGGCTCTTCTAGCGCTGGCCATAAGCGCCTTTGGCATCGGTACCACGGAGTTCGTGATGATGGGCCTGCTGCCCGATGTCGCGGACGACCTGGGCACATCCGTGCCCACCGCGGGCTATCTCGTATCGGCGTACGCGCTCGGCGTCGTCCTCGGCGCCCCCCTGCTCACCGCGGTCGGCTCCCGGGTCCCGCGCAAGCGGATGCTCCTGCTGCTGATGGCGCTGTTCACCCTCGGCAACCTCGCCTCCGCGTTCGCCCCCGGCTTCGGCTGGCTGGTCGCCGGCCGGTTCCTCGCCGGGCTGCCGCACGGCGCGTTCTTCGGAGTCGGCGCGGTCGTCGCCGCCCGGCTGGTCGGCGAGGGGCGGCAGGCGAGGGCCGTCGCGACGATGTTTCTCGGCCTCACCGTCGCCAACATCGTCGGCGTACCGGCGGCCACACTGCTCGGCCAGCACCTCGGCTGGCGCGCGACCTTCCTGGTCGTCGGGGTGATCGGGCTCGGCTCGATGGCCGCGCTCGCGCGGCTCGTTCCGCACATTCCGGTCGACGCGCAGCAGGGCCTCGGCCGCGAACTGCGCGCCCTCGGCAACCGGCAGGTGCTGCTCGGCCTGCTCACCGCCGTCCTCGGCTTCGCCGGGGTCTTCGCCGTCTACTCGTACCTGTCGGCCATGACGACCGAGGCGATGGGCTTCGGCGAGTCATCGGTGACGCTGGTGCTCGCGCTGTTCGGCATCGGCATGACACTCGGCGCACTCACCGCCGGACCGCTGACGGACCGTGCACTGAGGCCCACGCTGTACTGCTCCCTGACCGCACTGGCGGTGGTCCTGGTGGTCTTCCCGTTCGCCGTGCAGGTGAAGTGGGCGGCGCTGGTGATGGTCGTCCTGCTCGGCGGGGTCGGGTTCATGACCACGACGCCGTTGCAGATGCTCGTCATGAACAAGGCGAAGGACGCCCCGACGCTGGCCTCCGCCTCCAACCACTCGGCGTTCAACCTCGCCAACGCGGGCGGCGCCTGGCTGGGCGGTGCGGCGATCGCGGCGGGCTGGGGCTGGACGTCCCCGGCGCTGGTGGGCGCGGTCCTGACGGTGGCGGGCCTGGCGGTGGCGGTCACGGCGGGCGTGCTGGACCGTGGCGGACGGCGCGAGTCCCGGGTGGTGGCGGGCGCGGGTACGCGGGGTGCGCGGGAAGGAAGCCACGCGGACGTGGCCTGAGTGCGGCGCTCGGCCCGGATCGAGCCCGTCGAGTCGCCCATGCCTCCGGGCCATGGGGCTTGAGGACGAAACGCCTGCCGGGGCGGCCCGGCTCTCGTCGAAAACCGGCCCGCCCCGCCCCGTTCACGCCGACTCGCGCCACCGATTCGTGATCGGCAGCCGCCGGTCCTTGCCGAACCCCTTGGCCGAGATCTTCGTACCCGGTGGGTACTGCCGCCGCTTGTACTCCGCCGTGTCCACCAGCCGCAGCGTCTTCGTCACCAGCGCTTCGTCGAACCCGGCTGCCACGATCGCGTCCAGCCCCAGGTCCCGGTCGACGTACATCTCCAGGATCCGGTCCAGTACGTCGTAGTCGGGCAGCGAGTCCGTGTCGACCTGGTCCGGCCGCAGCTCGGCGCTGGGTGGCTTGGTGATGGAGGCTTCCGGGATCGGCGGCGTCCGGCCGCGTTCCTCCGCGGCCCGGTTGCGCCACTTCGCCAGGCGGAAGATCGACGTCTTGTAGACGTCCTTGATCGGCCCGTACGCGCCGACGGAGTCCCCGTACAGAGTCGAGTAGCCGACCGCCAGCTCCGACTTGTTGCCCGGCGCCAGGACGATCTGACCCTCCTGGTTGGAGACGGCCATCAGCATCGTGCCGCGCAGCCGCGACTGCAGGTTCTCCTCGGCCAGACCGGTGAGCCCCAGCGACTCCATGTAGGCGTCGAACATCGGCTCGATCGGTACGGTGCGGAAGTTCAGCCCGGTGCGCCGCGCCAGTTCCACCGCGTCGCCCTTGGAATGGTCCGAGGAGTACTTCGACGGCATCGAGATCCCGTACACGTTCTGCGCACCCAGCGCATCGCACGCGATGGCGGCGACGAGCGCCGAGTCGATCCCGCCGGAGAGCCCGATCAGCACACTGCTGAAACCGTTCTTCGCGGCGTACGCACGCAACCCCACGACGAGTGCCGAGTACAGCTCCTCGTCGTCGTCGAGCCGCTCCGCACAGCCACCGGTCAGCTCCGCCTCGTAAGCCGGGACGGGCTTGTCGGAGAGGACCGCATGGTCGATGCGTAGACCGTCGTTGACGACCCCGGACGGCGCCTCGGGCGCGGCGGCCGGCAGGTCCAGGTCGAGAACGACGCTGCCCTCGGCGAACTGCGGGGCCCGGGCGATCACCTCGCCGTCCTTGTCGACGACGATCGAGTCGCCGTCGAAGACCAGCTCGTCCTGGCCGCCGATCATCGCCAGGTAGGCGGTGGTGCAGCCGGCCTCCTGGGCCCGCTGGCGGACCAGGGCGAGCCGGGTGTCGTCCTTGTCCCGCTCGTACGGCGAGGCATTGATCGACAGCAGCAGCCCGGCCCCGGCGGCCCGGGCGGCCGGCACGCGGCCGCCGTCCTGCCAGAGGTCCTCGCAGATCGCGAGCGCCACGTCGACACCGTGGACCCGCACGACGGGCATCGAGTCGCCCGGCACGAAGTACCGGAACTCGTCGAAGACGCCGTAGTTGGGCAGGTGGTGCTTGGCGAAGCTCAGGGCGACCTTCCCGCGGTGCAGCACCGCGGCGGCGTTCTGCGGCGCCCCGGCGGGCTGGCCGTAGCGCGGCTGGGCCTTCTCGGAACGGTCGAGATATCCGACCACGACCGGCAGCTCCCCGAAGCCCTCCGCGTCGAGCCGGGCGGCGAGCGCACGCAGCGCGTCCCGCGACGCCTCCACGAAGGACGGCCGCAGGGCCAGGTCCTCGACGGGGTAGCCGGTCAGCACCATCTCGGGGAATGCCACCAGATGGGCGCCCTGTTCGGCGGAGTGCCGGGTCCAGTGGACGATCGCCTCGGCGTTGCCGGCGAGGTCACCGACGGTCGAGTCGATCTGGTTCAGTGCGAGGCGTAGTTGAGGCACGCGGCACAGTCTAATCGTCTTTCTGACGCGATGTCCTGGCGGGCCGCCCACCGCTGCCGCGGCCCGCCGGATACGGGTCAGCGGCGGTAGCCGAGGACCGTCATCATGTTCGCGTTCGAGTGGTAGACGTTGTGGCAGTGCAGCATCCACAGTCCCGGGTTGTCCGCGTCGAACTCCACGGCCACCGAGCTGTTGGGCAGTACGACCGCCGTGTCCTTGCGCGCCCCGGGAGCCCTGTCGAAGACCGAACGCGGTCCCGCAGATCCCGCGAGCGCGAACGTGTGCCCGTGCAGGTGGATCGGATGCCACATCTCCGTGATGTTGTAGAACTCCAGCCGGACCCGCTCGCCCGCCGTGACCGGATGGCGCCAGTCGGGGTCGTACTTCCTGTGGTCGAAGCCCCAGTCGAACGACCTCATGTTGCCGGTCAGCTTGATCCGGATCGTCCGGTCGGGCGCCCGGGCGGCCAGTGCCACGGACGGGTCCGCCTTCAGCTCGGGGGCCGACACCAGCTGCCCGCCCAGCTCCTTCGGCCATACGGTGGCCTTCGGCGCCGCGCCACCGCCGGTACGGAGCAGGGCCAGCGCCGACATGTTCCTCCCTTCGGCGGCCGCCGTCAGCGGGAACACCCCGTCCCCGGCGGTGACCAGCACGTCGTACCGCTCGCCCATCCCCAGCAGCAGTGAGTCCGTCGTGGTGTGCCGGACCGGGAAGCCGTCCGCGTGGGTGACGGTCATCCGGTGGCCGCCGAGCGCCACGCGGAAGGGGGTGTCGCCGCCCGCGTTGATGATGCGCACCCGGATCCGGTCGCCGGGCTTCGCGGTGAACGTGGTCGGGTCCTTCGGGACGCGGCCGTTGATCAGGTAGTGCGGGTAGGCGACATCGCTCGCCGGGCCGCGGAGCAGTTCGCTCCTGGCGCCCATCAGCACCCGCGAGGGGCCGGACCCCGAGCGGGGCTTGTCATCGGACCCGGAGGACCCGTGATCCATCCCCTCCATACTGGCCATGCCGTGGGAGAGCTCGTTGAGCACGGCGTCCGGCGTGGACCCCTCCACCCCGTCGACCCAGTCGTCGATCATGACGACCCACTCCTTGTCGTACGACAGGGGCTCCTTCGGGTCCTCGACGATCAGCGGGGCGTACAGGCCGCGGTCCTGCTGCACGCCCACGTGCGGATGGAACCAGTACGTCCCCGTCTGTCGCACCGCGAAGCGGTACGCGAACTCCGCACCCGCCTTGATGCCCGGCTGTGTCAGGCCGGGGACGCCGTCCATGTCGTTGCGCACATGGAGTCCGTGCCAGTGCAGCGTGGTCGGCGTCGGCAGGTGGTTGGCGAGAGTGACTGCCAGAGTGTCGCCCGCGGTGATCCGGAGCTCCTTGCCGGGCAACCGGTCCCCGTACGCCCAGGAGGGGACGGTGAGACCGCCGCCCAGATCGAGGCGGGCCGGGGTGGCGGTGAGGTGGAACTTCCGTACGGGACCGGAGCCCCGCTTGGCCTCGACGGCCGCGACCTCCTCGCCGTTGGGCGAAACGTACTCACCGTGGCTCTTCACCGGGGACGACGGCTTCCGGGTCATGTCGTCGTGGTTCGGACCGCCGGGGTGTGCGACGGGCTTGTCGACGTCCTTGCCGCCGGAGCAGGCGGCCAGGACTCCCGTTCCGGCCAGGGCGAATCCGGCGCCGAGCACGGCGCGTCGAGTGTGCTGAGTGCGCATGACTGGCTACACCTCATGGGGTCGTCGGGGTGCTGGGGGAGGGATGCGGAGCGCGCCGCTCCCTATATCCGCAGCACCGACGGCCTGCCGTGCGCAGTCATTGCGGGTGGGAAAGGGGACCACAGGAAGCGCAACTGCGGCGTCCCGGCGGCCCGGAGGAGACGATCCGCGGGCCGCAGCGCTATCTGCCAGACGGCCAGCAGGGTGACACTCCAGGTGCCCAGTACCGCGAGACAGACCCCCATGGGGGTCATGCCCTCGCCCGTCGTCGCGGGCAGGACGGAGGCGTGCCCGGGCGAGGGTTCAGCCTCGGAGCCTGCCCCGTGGACCCCGTGAGGCCCGCTGTCCATCGTCACCACGGCGTTCCGGCCGTGATGTTCCGTCGGATGGCCGACCGTATGCATCGCGAAAATCCCGAAGAGAAGCGCAGCGAACAGCGACAACTGTCCGCACGTCGCACTCCACTTCGGGCCCATGTCGAGCACACTACCCCCGCCGGGTATACCCCGCACGGCGGCCCGACACCCCCCCCGTCGTCCCGGACGCCGGGCCGCCGGTCGGTCAGCTGGGGGCGTAGACCTTCTCGACCCAGAGCGCGATCTGGTCCTCCGAGAGGTGCTGTGCCAGATCCGCCTCGCTGATCATGCCGATCAGCTTCTTGTTCTCGACCACCGGAAGCCGGCGGATTCGATTGCTCTGCATCTCCTCCAGGACCTGGTCCACGCCGGCGTCGGCGTCGATCCAGCGGGGCGTGCCCTGAGCGAGATCGCCGGCCGTCACCTTCGACGGATCGTGGCCCACTGCCACGCAGTCGAGCACGATGTCACGGTCCGTGAGTATGCCGATCATCCGGTCCTGTTCGCCGCTGGCCGAGATGGGCAGGGCACCGACGTGGTGCTCGCGCATCAGCTGGGCGGCCCGGTCGAGCGTTTCATGCGCCGGGATCCACTGGGCCCCGGTGTGCATGATGTCCTTGGCGGTGGTCATGGGGATTCCTCCTGGTGCCGGTGGGCATACCGTTGCGACCCCGAGACAACCATCGTCATAGGGCTGTTCGGGTTACGCGACCGCTGTCACCCATTCGGGTGCATCCCCCGGTGGTACCGCGCCGGGGGATGCACCTGTGACTACCTGGGCCCGGCCCCGCGCGCCGCCAGCATCTGCGCCATCGCGTCCAGCTCGGACTGCTGGGCCTCGACCATGCCCTGGGCGAGCCGACTCTCCGCCTTCACCGTGCAGAGCTCGGCGCAGCCGCGCGCCATGGTGACGCCGCCCCTGTGGTGGTCGGTCATCAGCTGGAGGTAGAGGATCTCGGCCTGCTTGCCGTCGGCCTTCCTCAGCCGGTCGAGCTCGGTCCGGGTGGCCATACCGGGCATCAGAGCCCCGTCGTGCGCCGTGAACCCACTGCCCGGCCCGGCCGTCATGTCACCCATGCCGTCCATACCGGCCATGTCGTGGCCGTCTTCTCCGCTGCGCCCACCGTGCTCGTCGTGACCACCGTGGGCCGCCATCCACGCCATCGGCTCCTGCCCGGCGACCGCCACCTTCGGCAGCTCCCACAGATCCAGCCAGCCGAGCAGCATGCCTCGCTGGTTGGCCTGCGTGTTGGCGATGTCGTACGCGAACCGGCGTACCTCCTCGTCCTGCGTACGGTCACGCACGATGAAGGACATCTCCACGGCCTGCTGATGGTGGACCGCCATGTCGCGCGCGAACCCGGCGTCGGCCGAATCGGTGGCAGGCGCCCGGACCGCCGCCGAGGCGGCTTGCGGCTGCTTCCCGTCCGCCGTGCCGCCCCGTGCCGCGGCGACCGTCGCCACGCCCGCGAAGAGCAGCGCGAGCGCGACGGCGGCACCCGCCGCCCACTGGGTGCGGCGGGTACCCTGCGCAGCGGTCACTGGGCCCCCAGCCCGCCCGTGCACGCGGCACCCGGCTCAGGTGTCTGTGCACCCTGCACGAACTTGGCGAAGAACTGGTCCACCCGCCGGTCGGCGGCACTGTCCACGGTGACCTGGTTGCCCCAGGCGCTCAGTGTGATCGGGCCGGCCTGGTCCTGGTACGGACTCATCAGCGAGTACGGCGTCTTCCCGACCCGCTTGGCGAGCACGGCGACGTCGGCGTCCGACGCCTTGTCCGTGTAGGTCACCCACACCGAACCGTGCTCCAGCGAGTGCACGGCGCTCATGTCGGGGATCGCCTTTTTGTATACCTCGCCGTCGCAGTTCATCCAAACGGGGCTGTGGTCACCCCCGACCGGAGGCTTCATCGGGTACGTCACCGTCGTGGTGACGTGGTTGCGGGTCAGCTTCTTCGCGTCCCACGTCTTCAGCCCCTTGATCGGCTCGGAGGCCAGCTTCTCCTTGTCCGTCGCGGCCGCCTTCGCGTCCTGGGCGGCGGCCTCCTGCTTCTTCTCCGCGGCCTCGGACTTGTCCAGCAGCACGGACGTACCGAAGCCCACCAGACCTGCGACGACGACCACGCTCAGCCCTATGACGAGGACACGGTTGCGGCGGTCGCGCGCCCGGTCGGCGTTGCGCATCTGCTCTATGCGGGTCCTGCGGTCGAAGCTCATGTCGTCAGGTCCTTCTGCGAAGGGGAGGGGGCAGGAACAGGTCAGGAAACCGGTACACACGGGGCAGTCGCGAAGCCGCTCCGCTCCTTGGACTCCATGGGCGCAGATCGTAGTAGGTGGCCGAGTGCTCCATGTCACGTCGAGTGCGTAATCTGGGTGAAATCCCGGGTCGTGATACTGGAGTCTGTCCCCTACCCCGGGCGGTGGTGCACAGACCGTCTGAACTGCAAGGATGTGGCTATGGACAAGCAGCAGGAATTCGTCCTCAGGACACTCGAGGAGCGCGACATCCGCTTCGTGCGCCTGTGGTTCACCGATGTGCTCGGCTACCTCAAGTCCGTTGCCGTGGCTCCCGCCGAGCTGGAGCAGGCGTTCGACGAGGGCATCGGCTTCGACGGATCGGCCATCGAGGGCTTCGCCCGGGTCTACGAGTCCGACATGATCGCCAAGCCGGACCCCGGCACCTTCCAGATCCTGCCCTGGCGTGCTGAGGCCCCCGGCACCGCGCGGATGTTCTGCGACATCCTGATGCCCGACGGCTCGCCGTCCTTCGCCGACCCGCGCTATGTCCTCAAGCGCATCCTCGCCAAGACCTCCGACCTGGGCTTCACCTTCTACACCCACCCGGAGATCGAGTTCTTCCTGCTCAAGAACAAGCCGGTCGACGGCAGCCGGCCCACCCCCGCCGACAGCTCCGGCTACTTCGACCACACCCCGCAGAACGTCGGCATGGACTTCCGCCGCCAGGCGATCACCATGCTCGAATCCATGGGCATTTCGGTCGAGTTCAGCCACCACGAGGGCGCTCCCGGCCAGCAGGAGATCGACCTGCGGTACGCGGACGCGCTCTCCACGGCCGACAACATCATGACTTTCCGTCTGGTCATGAAGCAGGTCGCGCTGGAGCAGGGCGTGCAGGCGACCTTCATGCCGAAGCCGTTCTCGGAGTTTCCCGGCTCCGGTATGCACACCCACCTCTCCCTCTTCGAGGGCGACCGCAACGCGTTCTACGAGTCGGGCGCCGAGTACCAGCTGTCCAAGGTCGGCCGCTCCTTCATCGCGGGCCTGCTCAAGCACGCCGCGGAGATCTCCGCCGTGACGAACCAGTGGGTCAACTCGTACAAGCGCATCTGGGGCGGTTCGGCCCGTGCCGCGGGCGCCGGCGGCGAGGCCCCCTCGTACATCTGCTGGGGCCACAACAACCGCTCCGCCCTGATCCGCGTCCCGATGTACAAGCCCGGCAAGACCGGTTCGGCCCGCGTCGAGGTCCGCTCCATCGACTCCGGCGCCAACCCCTACCTGACCTACGCGGTGCTGCTCGCCGCCGGCCTCAAGGGCATCGAGGAGGGGTACGAACTCCCGGCCGGCGCCGACGACGACGTCTGGGCGCTGTCCGACGCCGAGCGCCGCGCGATGGGCATCGAGCCGCTGCCGCAGAACCTGGGCGAGGCGATCGCGCTGATGGAGAAGAGCGAACTGGTCGCCGAGACGCTCGGTGAGCACGTCTTCGACTTCTTCCTGCGCAACAAGAAGCAGGAGTGGGAGGAGTACCGCAGCGAGGTCACGGCCTTCGAGCTGAAGGCGCTGCTGCCGGTGCTGTAGGACCAGGCCGGCATCGGTCGAAAACGCATGTGGCTTCGGGCCGGCGGTCTTCGTACCGTCGGCCCGAAGCCGTCTCGCTCGCCCTGGGCCGGCGATGGGCCCCGGACTCTGGACGAGGTGTGTCCTGCGGGCGACAATGCGGGCAGGGCAGGGGGTGGGCCCGGACACGGGGGGTTTCATGGCAAGCGTGTTGGTGCTGCTCGGTGGGCTGTTGGCGCTGATCGTCGCGCTCGTCGTCAGGCTGCAGCTGAAGGCGCGGCGCAGGACCGAGAACTTCGACGGGCAGGAGATCGAGCGGCAGGCCCGCGAGGCGATCCGGCACACCCGCGCGAACAACACCTCGGCGTCGGTCCACAACCGGTTCCTCGACGGCGGCGGCGGCCGCCGCTCGTGACCGGCCGTCCACGCGTCCGGCCCGTGGCGGGCGTCAGGACTCGGTTCCGGTAGTGTTGCCGACCCCAGCACGGGGACGTACCGAGGAGGTGAGACCCATTACCGCTGTATCAGGCTGGGTGCTCACCTCTCGCGATTGCGTGGTCGGACCGGTATAGGCGGACCGCGGAGCACCCATCGGCTTTCCGAAAGGCTCCGCTCCATGTCGCATTCCTCGACACCGCTCCCTTACTCCGTCATCGTCACCAGACTTCGCGCCGCCGGCTGTGTATTCGCCGAGGACGAGGCGGAGTTGATCCTCTCCACGGCCGCGGACCCGGCCGAACTCGCCGCCATGGTGGACCGGCGGGCAGCCGGTCTGCCCCTCGAACACGTCCTCGGCTGGGCCGAGTTCCGCGGTCTGCGGATCGCGGTGGACCCCGGTGTCTTCGTCCCCCGGCGCCGTACCGAATTCCTCGTCGACCAGGCCGTCGGCCTCCCCCGTCCGGCGGACGGACCCGCCGTCGTCGTCGATCTGTGCTGCGGTTCGGGGGCGCTGGGCGCCGCGCTCGCCGCAGCCCTGGACCGGGTCGAGCTGCACTCCAGCGATGTCGAACCCGCCGCGGTGCGGTGCGCGCGACGCAATATCGCCGGTGCGGGTGAGGTGTACGAGGGCGACCTCTTCGAACCGCTGCCCGCCTCGCTGCGCGGCCGCGTCGGGATTCTGCTCGCCAATGTGCCGTACGTCCCCAGCGGGGACGTCGAACTCCTGCCCGCGGAGGCCCGGGTCCACGAACCGAGGGTGGCGCTCGACGGTGGAGGCGACGGGCTCGACGTGCTGCGCAGAGTGACCGCCGAGGCACCTCGGTGGCTGGCGCCGGGCGGACATCTGCTGGTCGAGACGAGCGAACGGCAGGCGGCGGGGGCCGAGGAGACCGTCGCCCGGAGCGGACTGATGGCGCGGGTGGTCACGTCCGACGAGCTGTACGCGACAGTCGTCATCGGCACCAGGCCCGGTACCGGGCACGGCAGGTAGCCCGCCCCGTGGCGGCTGAGCGGCCCCCGCTCAGCCGCGGTGCGCAGCCGCGTCGACAGGCATCGCGGGGGACGGCGGTGGGACGGTCCCGGCACACACCGCGCCGGGCACCGTTCAGCCGAAGCGCCAGCACGTCTGGCTGTACGGTTCACCCTTGCCGAAACCGAAGACCGTGCGCGGAACCACCCCGAACACCTCCGCGCGGCCCCCCGCAGCGTTGACGAACGCGCCCGCGCGGACCTCGAAGTGCCAGTCCGCGCCGTACTTCGCCTCCCAGAGTTCGGCCAGCCGGGTCAGCCGCGCCTCGTCCGTCACCTGGTCCGCCCGGCCCTCGACCACCACGTCGAGGCCCTGGTGCAGCGTGTTGGTGCCGGTGGTCACCACGACCTCCGGGTTCGTCGCCAGATTCCGGGTCTTGCGCTCGGCCGGGCCCGTGCAGAAGTGCAGCGCGTCGTCCGACCAGAGCCCGATCAGCGGCGTGACATGCGGGCGGCCTTCCGGCCGGACCGTGGACAGCCAGAACACCTCCGCCCGCGTCAGCACGGCGACCGCCTCCGACCACGGACGGGCTGTCGCGTCCCTGTCGCTGTAGCAGGGGTGCAGCTCGGCGACGGGCTGGTGTCCGGACACGGTGACCTCCTCCTGAACGGGTCCTGAAAGCGATCGTGCCTGCGAAGTGTGGACCGCGCACCCGCTCCGAATTCATCGGTGCGGGGCTAGGCTCGGAAAGCTGGAAAATGATCGGGCGGCGAGCAGGAGAGCACGGAATGACGACGGTGCCGGGGCGCAGGAGCAGTACGTTCACCAGACTGCTGCGGCACGGTTTCACCGACCCGTCCGCCGCCGAGCGGCTGCTGGACCTGCCGGCTCTGTCGACCGTACGCACCGACTCGGTCCTGCTCGACGCGCTCGGGGCCACTGCCGATCCCGATCTGGCGCTGAAGGGGCTCGTCCGGCTGGTGGAGGCCGTGGACGCCGACGAGCGGCGGGTCCTGCTGGACACCCTCATCACCGCCAAGCCGCTGCGGGACCGGTTGCTCGGGGTCCTCGGGGCGTCCGAGGCGCTCGGCGACCATCTGGCGCGCCACTCCCGCGACTGGCACGCGCTCGTCACGTACGAGGCCACCGATCTGCACCCCGGGGTGGCCGAGTTCGAGCACGAGCTCGCCCAGGCCGGCGATCCGGACTCGCTGCGCGTCGCCTACCGCCGGTGCCTGCTGGCCATAGCGGCCCGCGATGTGTGCGGTACGACGGATGTCGCTCAGACCGCCGCCGAACTCGCCGACCTGGCGACGGCGACGCTGCGCGCGGCGCTCGCCATCGCCCGTACGGCGGCCCCCGAGGACGCCGCCATGTGCCGCCTCGCGGTCATCGCGATGGGCAAGTGCGGCGGCCACGAACTGAACTACGTCTCCGACGTCGACGTGATCTTCGTGGCGGAACCGCTCGACGGCGCCGAGGAGAGCAAGGCGGTGCAGAGCGCCACCCGACTGGCGGCGCACATGATGCGGATCTGTTCCGACACGACCGTCGAGGGCACCATCTGGCCGGTCGACGCCAACCTGCGTCCGGAGGGCCGCAACGGGCCGCTCGTACGGACACTGTCCTCGCATCTCGCGTACTACCAGCGCTGGGCCAAGACGTGGGAGTTCCAGGCGCTGCTCAAGGCCCGGCCGGTGGCCGGCGACCCCGAGCTGGGCGCGGAGTACGTCGACGCCGTCTCGCCGCTGGTGTGGCAGGCCGCGGACCGGGAGAACTTCGTCGCCGACGTACAGAAGATGCGCCGTCGCGTCGTCGACAACATCCCTGCCGACCGTGTCGACCGGGAGATCAAGCTGGGACCAGGTGGGCTGCGGGACGTCGAGTTCGCCGTACAGCTGCTCCAGCTCGTGCACGGCCGCAGCGACGCCTCCCTGCACAGCGGCTCGACCCTGGAGGCCCTGCGGGCGCTCGCCGAGGGCGGTTACGTCGGACGGGTGGACGCCGCGCAGCTCGACGACGCGTACCGCTTCCTGCGCGCCATGGAGCACCGCATCCAGCTGTACCGGCTGCGCCGCACCCACCTCGTCCCCGAGGACGAGGCGGATCTGCGCAGGCTCGGTCGCTCCCTGGGGATGCGTACGGACCCCCTCACAGAGCTCAACCAGGAGTGGAAGCGGCACGCGTCCGTGGTGCGACGGCTGCACGAGAAGCTGTTCTACCGGCCGCTCCTGGACGCCGTCGCCCAGCTCGCGCCCGGCGAGACCCGGCTCAGCGCGAAGGCCGCCGGGCACCGGCTCGAAGCGCTCGGGTACGCCGATCCGGCCGCCGCGCTCCGGCACCTGGAGGCTCTGTCGTCCGGGGTCTCCCGCAAGGCGGCCATCCAGCGGACCCTGCTGCCGGTGCTGCTCGGCTGGTTCGCGGACTCCGCCGACCCGGACGCCGGGCTCCTCGGCTTCCGCAAGGTGTCCGACGCGCTCGGCAAGACCCCCTGGTACCTGCGGCTGCTGCGCGACGAGGGCGCGGCCGCGGAGAATCTCGCGCGCGTCCTGTCGGCCGGCCGGCTCGCCCCCGACCTGCTGCTGCGGGCCCCCGAGGCGGTGGCGATCCTCGGCGACCCGCAGGGGCTGAAGCCGCGCAGCCATGCCCATCTGGAGCAGGAGGTGATCGCCGCGGTGGGGCGGGCGGACGGCGCGGAGTCCGCTGTCGCGGTGGTCCGCGGGGTGCGACGACGCGAACTGTTCCGTACGACGGCAGCAGACCTCATCGGCTCGTACGGCACGGAGGAGAACCCCGCCGAATCCGACCCCGGCGCACTCGTCGACCGCGTCGGCAACGCGGTCACCGATCTGAACGCCGTCACGCTCGCGGGCGCGCTGCGTGCCGCCGTACGCGAGCAGTGGGGCGACACGCTCCCGACCCGGTTCGCGGTCATCGGCATGGGCCGGTTCGGCGGACACGAGCTCGGTTACGGCTCCGACGCCGACGTCCTGTTCGTGCACTCGCCGCGCGAGGGCGTCGACGAGCAGGAGGCCGCCCGGGCCGCCAACACCGTCGTCGGCGAGATGCGCAGGCTGCTGCAGCTGCCCACCGCCGATCCACCGCTGATGATCGACGCGGACCTGCGGCCGGAGGGCAAGAGCGGGCCGCTGGTACGGACGCTGAAGTCGTACGAGGCGTACTACCGGCGGTGGTCGCTGGTCTGGGAGAGCCAGGCCTTGCTGCGCGCCGAACCGATGGCGGGCGACGCCGACCTCGGCCGCGAATTCATCGAGCTGATCGGCCCGCTGCGCTACCCGATGGAAGGGCTGGGGGAGGACGCGGTCCGCGAGATCCGCCGCCTCAAGGCCCGGATGGAGTCCGAACGGATGCCGCGCGGCGCCGACCCGACGCTCCACACGAAACTGGGGCGCGGCGGGCTGAGCGACGTCGAGTGGACGGTCCAGCTGATGCAGATGCAGCACGGCTGGGTGGAACCGGGTCTGCGCACGACCCGCACCCGCGAGGCGCTGGCAGCCGCGTGTGCGGCCGGACTGATCCCGGCTGAGGACGCGCAGACCTTGGACGAGGCCTGGGTGCTGGCGACCAGGGTCCGCAACGCGGTGATGCTGGTGCGCGGCCGCCCCGGGGACACCTTCCCGTCCGGCCCGCGCGAGCTGACGGCCGTGGGGCGCTATCTCGGATACGAACCGGGTCATGTCGGCGACATGCTCGACGACTACCGGCGGATCACCCGGCGGGCGCGGGCGGTGGTGGAGGAGCGCTTCTACGGGGCGTGAGGGCGTCGACGAACCACGTCCGGCGGCAATTTCCGAGGGCGGTCGTGTCGGCGCCGGTCCGGCGGTCGAGGAAGAAGCCGGTCACCGGCGCACCGGTGCCTCCGCGGCCGGGTGCCCGACCCTGATCGGCGCGCCCGGGCCGAGCGCCGAGAGTCTGGCCCCGGCAGGGCGCGTGACCCGCTTCTGGAGGTGGTGCGGCAGCGCCCCGTACCAGGCGAACGACACCGCGTAGCCGAACGCCAGGCAGGTCATGCCGCCCACCGCGTCGAGCCAGAAGTGGTTGGCGGTCGACACGATCACGATCAGTGTGGTCGCCGGGTACAGCAGGCCCGCGATGCGTGCCCAGGGCGCCGACGCCAGCGCGTAGATGGTCAAGCCGCACCACAGCGACCAGCCGATATGCATCGACGGCATCGCCGCGTACTGGTTGGACATGTTCTTGAAGTTGCCCGAGGCCATCGAACCCCAGGTGTGGTGCACCAGCACGGTGTCGATGAAGTGGCCGCCGTTCATCAGGCGCGGCGGCGCCAGCGGATACAGGTAGTACCCGAGCAGCGCGACGCCCGTGGTCGCGAACAGCGCCAGGCGCGCTGCCGCGTAACGTCCGGGATGGCGACGGAACAGCCACATCAGCACACCGATGGTGACGACGAAGTGCAGTGTCGCGTAGTAGTAGTTCATCGAGACGATCAGCCATGTCACGGAGTTCACCGCGTGGTTGACCGACTGCTCGACGGCGATGCCGAGGTACTTCTCCAAAGACCAGAGCCAGTCGGCGTTGCTGAGTGCGGCGGCCTTCTGCTCGGGGACGGCGTTGCGCACCAGGGAGTAGACCCAGTAACTCACCGCGATCAGCAGGACCTCGAAATAGATGCGCGGCCGGCGGGGGGACCGCAGCGCACGCAGCCTTGCCGGCCTGTCGTCCCGCTGTGTCTCGGGAGCCGTCTCGTCCGCGATGGGTGACGGGGTGGCGGCCGGTCGGCCGTCCTGTGACTGCACGCTCACTTCACCCATAGGCGTCGATTCTTTCAGTTGCGTCCTCTTCCCGATCATCCTCCGGTCGGGTTCCGGTTGCACATCATGCCCCTACAGGCGGGCGTGCGACCCTGATTCCGTCCCGGAGACGGAGGCCGGATCGGGGCCGGGGCCTGCGGCCGTCGAACCGCGGACGACCAGTTCCGGCATGAAGACGAACTCGCTGTGCGGGGCCGGTGTGCCGCCGATCTCCTCGAGCAGGGTGCGCACGGCGGCCTGGCCCATCGCCGTCACCGGCTGACGGATCGTGGTCAGCGGCGGATCGGTGAACGCTATGAGCGGCGAATCGTCGTAGCCGACGACCGACAGGTCGCGCGGCACCTCCATCGACAGCCGGCGCGCGGCCCGGATCGCACCCAGGGCCATCATGTCGCTCGCGCACACCACCGCCGTGCAGCCGCGCTCTATCAGCGCCGAGGCGGCCGCCTGGCCGCCCTCCAGCGTGAACAGCGAGTGCTGGATCAGGGACTCCACCTCGTCCGGGGTGAGGTTCAACTGCTCCTGCACGGTGGAGCGGAACCCCTCGATCTTGCGGAGCACCGGAACGAAACGCTTGGGGCCGACCGCAAGGCCGATGCGCTGATGGCCGAGCGAGACCAGATGCGTCACCGCGAGCCGCATAGCCGCCCGGTCGTCGGGCGAGATGAAGGGCGCCTGCACTTTCGACGAGAAGCCGTTGACCAGTACGAAGGGCACACCCTGGGCGCGCAGTTGCTCATACCGCTGCATGTCGGCCGACGTGTCGGCATGCAGCCCGGAGACGAAGATGATGCCGGACACGCCACGGTCGACGAGCATCTCGGTGAGTTCGTCCTCGGTGGAACCGCCGGGGGTCTGCGTCGCCAGCACCGGCGTGTAGCCCTGTCGCGTCAGTGCCTGGCCGATGACCTGGGCGAGCGCCGGGAAGATGGGGTTCTCCAGCTCGGGCGTGATCAGCCCGACCAGTCCCGCGCTGCGCCGGCGCAGCCGTACCGGCCGCTCGTAGCCGAGGACGTCGAGCGCGGCGAGGACTGATTCGCGGGTGGCTGCAGCAACACCTGGCTTGCCGTTCAGTACACGGCTGACCGTAGCCTCGCTGACCCCCGCCTGAGTTGCGATATCGGCAAGCCGTGCGGTCATGGGTGGACTGTACCGGGCGCGTGTCGGATTGCCCACCATGCACGGGAATCGGGCGACTGCGGTGCTGTCCGGAGGGCGGGTGGTGACCGACGGTACCCGCGGCGGTACGCATCGCCGCGGGCCGATCGGCACTGCCGCCGCAACATCTTGCAAGGTCTTGCGAAGCTGAGCTGCGGGCTGCGGTCGGATCGTCGCACTGCGAAATCACGACCGGCCCCTTCTGCTGCCAGGGGCGAGGCACTTCCGTCAAGAGGCTTGACGGCAACCGTGAGGACACGCGAATGTAACGATCGTCGAAGCTTGCAGAAATCTTCCGCAAACTCTTTCGGCCATCTTTCATCCTTGTTACGTTCCTCGTCGACCCGGCGCCGCGATGGAGCGGTACGGCAGTTGAAGGAGTTCAGATGCGACGTGGCATAACGGCCACCGCCCTGGTCGCGGCCCTGGCGCTTGCGGCGACCGCCTGCGGCAGCGATGACAAGTCCGACGGCTCGAGCAAGAGCTCCGGCGAGCTCTCCGGGACCGTTACCTGGTGGGACACCTCCACCGTGGGCAGCGAGGACAAGGTCTTCAAGAAGATTGCCGAAGACTTCGAGAAGCAGCACCCGAAGGTCGACGTCAAGTACGTCAACGTGCCCTTCGGTGAGGCACAGAACAAGTTCAAGAACGCTGCCCAGTCGGGCTCCGGCGCTCCCGACGTGATCCGCTCCGAGGTCGCCTGGACCCCCGAGTTCGCGGACCTCGGCTACCTCGCCCCGCTGGACGGCACCCCCGCCCTGCAGAAGGCGGACGACTTCCTCAAGCAGGCCGCCGCCTCCACCAAGTACAACGGCAAGACGTACGCGGTGCCGCAGGTCATCGACTCCATGGGCATCTTCTACAACAAGAAGATCTTCAAGGAGGCCGGCGTCGAGGTTCCCACCACCGTCGACCAGCTGAAGACCGTCTCCAAGAAGATCAAGGAAAAGACCGGCAAGACCGGCCTGTACCTGCGCGGCGACGACGCGTACTGGTTCCTGTCCTTCCTCTACGGCGAGGGCGGCGACCTCGTCGACGCGTCCACCAAGTCCGTCACCGTCGACAACCCCGAGGGTGTCAAGGCGATGAAGGTCGTCAAGGACCTCGTCGACTCCGGTGCGGCCAAGACCGACGCGACGGACGGCTGGGAGAACATGCAGTCGTCCTTCAAGGACGGCAAGGTCGCCATGATCATCAACGGCCCGTGGGCCGTCGCCGACACCTACGCCGGCAAGGAGTTCGAGGACAAGGCCAACCTGGGCGTCGCCCCGGTCCCGGCCGGCTCCGCCGCGCAGGGCGCCCCGCAGGGCGGTCACAACCTGGCCGTCTACGCGGGCTCCAAGAACCTCGACGCCTCCTACGCCTTCGTCGACTACATGACGTCCACGAAGACCCAGGCCCAGGTCACCAAGGAGCTGAACCTCCTGCCGACCCGTACCTCCGCCTACTCGGAGGAAGCCGTCGTCGACAACGAGATCGTCGGCTTCTTCAAGCCGGTCGTCGAGACCGCCGTCGAGCGCCCCTGGATCCCGGAGACCGGCAGCCTCTTCGCCCCGCTGGTCACCGAGTACACCAAGGTCCTGACCGGCCAGACCACGCCGGAGAAGGCCGCCAAGGCCACCGGTGACTCCTACCGCAAGCTCCTCAAGGGCTGGAAGTAGCCAGAGAAAGGCAGGCCGACTGATGGCTGTCCACACCAGCCAGTCGGTGGCAACGGCCGCGGGCGACGATGTCGCCCGCGGCCGGAGCCGCGGTACTGGTACCCCACCTCCGAGCAGGTTCCGGCGGACTCTGTCGACCCACTGGTACGCCTGGACGATGGTCGCCCCGGTGGTCGTCGTGATCGGCGTGATCATCGGCTACCCGCTGGTCCGCGGCATCTACCTGTCGCTGACCGACGCCAATGAGCGCAACGTCGAACGGTCCATCGGCGTCAACCACATGCCCGCGACGTACAAGTTCGTCGGCCTGGACAACTACGCCGACGCGCTCACGGGCAACCAGTTCCTCGGCACGCTCGGGTGGACCCTGGTGTGGACGGTCTCCTGCGTGAGCGTCACGTTCGTCCTCGGCATGGCCCTGGCGAACATCCTCAACCGCCGGATCGCCGGCCGCTCCGCCTACCGGATGGCGCTGATCCTGCCCTGGGCCATCCCCGGCTTCGTCTCCGTCTTCGCCTGGCGCTTCCTCTACAACGAGGACCGCGGGCTGCTCAACAAGATCCTCTCCGGTGCCGGCATCGACGGCATCCCGTGGCTCAACGACCCCACCTGGGCGAAGCTCTCCGTCATCGCCGTGAATGTGTGGCTCGGTGTGCCGTTCATGATGGTCGCCCTGCTCGGCGGTCTGCAGTCCATCCCCAGCGAGCAGTACGAGGCCGCCGAGATGGACGGTGCCACCGCCTGGCAGCGGTTCCGCCACATCACGCTGCCGGGGCTCCGGCCGGTCTCCACCACCGTGATCCTGCTGTCGACCATCTGGACGTTCAACATGTTCCCGGTGATCTTCCTGCTGACCCGCGGCGGACCGGGCGAGGCCACCCAGATCCTGGTCACCCAGGCGTACAAGTTCTCCTTCGAGATCAGCCCGCGCGACTTCGCGCAGTCCTCCACCTGGGGCGTGCTGATCCTCGTCCTCCTGATGCTCTTCGCCGCGGTCTACCGGCGAGTCCTCCGCACGCAGGGAGATAACTGGTGACCACCGCCCCCGCACCCACCGCACGGCGCGCCGCCCCCACCGCGCGCCACTCGGCCCGCAAGGTCCGGCTGCGCGGCGAGCGTTCGCCGCTGGCCTCCGTCGGACTGCACCTCACGCTGATCGTGGCCTCCGTGATCGCCGTGTTCCCCGTGCTGTGGGTCCTGCTGACCTCGCTGAAGCCCGCCGCGTACGCGACGACGACGGACTTCTTCAAGGACACGACCTTCGAGAACTACACCGACCTGATCAAGGACACCGAGTTCCTGACCTGGTTCGGCAACTCGCTGGTCATCGCCGGGCTCACCACCGTCCTCGGCGTCTTCGTCTCCGCCACCACCGGCTACGCCGTCAGCCGCTTCCGGTTCCCCGGCAAGCGCGGGCTGATGTGGACGCTGCTGATCACCCAGATGTTCCCGGTCGCCGTCCTCATCGTGCCGATCTACAACATCATGTCGAGCCTGGGCCTGCTCAACCAGCCCGCCGGCCTCGTCATCACGTACCTCACCATCGCGGTGCCGTTCTGCGCCTGGATGATGAAGGGCTTCTTCGACACCATCCCGCGCGAGATCGACGAGTCGGGGCAGGTCGACGGCCTCACCCCGTTCGGCACGTTCTGGCGGCTGATCCTGCCGCTCGCCAAGCCCGGCCTCGCCGTCACCGCGTTCTACTCCTTCATCACCGCCTGGGGCGAGGTCGCCTACGCCTCCGCCTTCATGGTCGGTGACGAGAACCTCACGCTCGCCGGCGGGCTGCAGAAGTTCGTCAACCAGTACGGAGCCCAGTGGGGGCCGATGACCGCCGCGTCCGTGCTCATCGCGATACCCGCGGCCCTGGTCTTCCTCTTCGCCCAGCGCCACCTGGTGACCGGCATGTCCGCCGGGGCCGTCAAGGGCTGACGCACCCAGCAGCACGACCCGCACGCACCAAGGAACGGCGGCGCCGGATCCCCGACCCGGTCCCGGCGCCGCTCCCCACCCAGACACCTCAGGGACGACATGACCCAGCACCTCGCTGCCCCCTCCACCGGCACGTCCGACGCTGCTCCGGGCCACCGCACCGGCTGGTGGCAGGACGCGGTGATCTACCAGGTCTATCCGCGGAGCTTCGCCGACGGCAACGGTGACGGCATGGGCGATCTCGCAGGCGTACGGGACAGACTTCCGTACCTCAAGAACCTCGGCGTCGACGCGGTCTGGCTCAGCCCGTTCTACGCGTCGCCGCAGGCCGACGCGGGCTACGACGTCTCCGACTACCGCGCCATCGACCCGATGTTCGGCACGCTGCTGGACGCCGACGCGCTGATCCGGGACGCCCACGACCTCGGCCTGCGGATCATCGTCGACCTGGTGCCCAACCACTCCTCCGACCAGCACGAGTGGTTCAAGCGCGCCCTCGCCGAGGGCCCCGGCTCCGCACTGCGCGAGCGCTACCATTTCCGCCCGGGCAAGGGCGCGGACGGCGAACTGCCGCCCAACGACTGGGAGTCCATCTTCGGCGGCCCCGCCTGGACCCGGACCACCGACCCGGACGGCACCCCCGGCGACTGGTACCTCCACCTGTTCGCGCCCGAGCAGCCCGACTTCAACTGGGAACACCCGGCCGTCGCCGACGAGTTCCGCTCGATCCTGCGGTTCTGGCTCGACATGGGCGTCGACGGCTTCCGCGTCGATGTCGCCCACGGTCTGGTCAAGGCCGAGGGCCTGCCCGACCTCGGCGCCCACGACCAGCTCAAGCTGCTCGGAAACGATGTCATGCCGTTCTTCGACCAGGACGGTGTGCACGAGATCTACCGCTCCTGGCGCACCATCCTCGACGAGTACCCCGGCGACCGCATCGCCGTCGCCGAGGCCTGGACCCCGACCGTCGAGCGCACCGCCAACTACGTGCGCCACGACGAGATGCACCAGGCGTTCAACTTCCAGTACCTGTCGACCGACTGGGACGCGGCCGAGCTGCGCAAGGTCATCGACGTCTCGCTCGACGCGATGCGCCCGGTCGGCGCCCCCACCACCTGGGTGCTGTCCAACCACGACGTCACCCGGCACGCCACCCGGTTCGCCAACCCGCCCGGCCTCGGCACCCAGATCCGCACCGCGGGCGACCGCGAGATGGGCCTGCGCCGGGCCCGTGCCGCCAGCCTGCTGATGCTGGCGCTGCCCGGCTCCGCGTACGTCTACCAGGGCGAGGAACTCGGCCTGCCCGACGTCACCGACCTGCCCGACGAGGCCCGCCAGGACCCGTCGTTCTTCCGCGCCGACGGGCAGGACGGCTTCCGCGACGGCTGCCGGGTACCGATCCCGTGGACCCGCGAGGGCAGCTCCTACGGTTTCGGCGACGGCGGCAGCTGGCTGCCCCAGCCCGACAGCTGGGGTGAGCTGAGCATCGAGGCCCAGACCGGCAGGGCGGGCTCGACACTGGAGCTGTACCGGGCCGCGCTCGCCGCCCGCCGGGTGCACCCGGGGCTCGGCGCCGGGACCGCCGTGGAGTGGCTGGACGCCCCCGAAGGGCTGCTGGCCTTCGCCCGCCCCGGCTTCGTCTGCACCGTCAACACGACCGGCCGGCCGGTTCGCATCCCGGTCCGCGGCCAGGTGCTGCTGTCCAGCAGCCCCGTCGTCACCGACGGCGCCGAGATCGAGCTGCCCGCGGACACCACGGTGTGGTGGACGGGGTGACCGTCCCACTGCCCAGGACCGGCGGTGCGCTGAGGCTCTCGGACATCGCCGGTCAGGCCTCGGTCAGCGAGGCGACCGTCAGCCGGGTCCTCAACGGCAAGCCGGGCGTCGCCGACACCACGCGTCAGCGGGTGCTCGCGGCGCTCGACATCCTGGGCTACGAGCGTCCGGTACGGCTGCGGCAGCGCAGCGCCGGGCTGATCGGACTGGTGACCCCCGAGCTCACCAACCCGATCTTCCCGGCGTTCGCGCAGTCCGTCGAGCAGGTCCTGGCCGGGCACGGGTACACCCCGGTGCTCTGCACCCAACTGCCCGGCGGCGCCACCGAGGACGAGCTCGTAGAGCAGCTCGTCGAACGCGGCGTCGGGGGCATCGTCTTCCTTTCCGGGCTGCACGCCGACCTGTCGGCCGACCCCTCCCGGTACGCCGCGCTCACCGACCGCGGCGTGCCGTTCGTCCTGATCAACGGCTACAACGAGCGGATCAGCGCCCCCTTCGTCTCGCCCGACGACTCCGCCGCCGTGCGGATGGCCGTCGGACATCTCGCCGAACTCGGGCACCGCAAGGTCGGCCTGGCCATCGGGCCGCAGCGCTATGTGCCGTCCCGTCGCAAGCGGGACGGCTTCGTCGACGCCGCCGCCAAGCTGCTGGGCCTGACCCGCGCCGAGGCGGAACTCCTCGTCTGCTCCACGTTGTTCAGCGTCGAGGGCGGCCAGGTCGCGGCCGGGGCGCTGCTCGACCAGGGGTGCACGGGCATCGTCTGCGGAAGCGACCTGATGGCCCTGGGCGTGGTGCGTGCCGCCCGGGACCGCGGACTCGACGTGCCGCGCGACGTGTCGGTGGTCGGCTTCGACGACTCGCAGCTCATCGCGTTCACCGATCCGCCGCTGACGACGGTGCGGCAGCCCGTACAGGCGATGGCGGCGGCCGCGGTCGGCGCGCTGCTGGAGGAGATCGGCGGCAGCCCCGTGCAGCGCACGGAGTACGTGTTCCAGCCGGAGCTGGTGGTTCGGGGGTCCACCGCCGCGGTCCGGCCCGCCTGACGGCCTGGCCGAGCAGACGGCGGCACGCACAGGAGAGGCACCAGGAGTCGGCCCTGGACAGGGCCGGCGGGGAGTGAGCGACTCCGGGTGCCTCTCTTGCCGTGACCGGCCCGGCCGGCCGGGCGCGTGGGGCCCCTGGGGTGCCGGGGCCCCCGGCCGACCGGGCCGGAGTCGGGATGAACTTAACAGTGTCGCAATATCTTGCGTAAGTCCTTGCAGGAAGAAAAATGCGAGATTTCGTGGATGTGAGCGGGTCGTGTCCAGGGGGTTGACCCAGATGGGGCGGGCTCGTACGGTCAGCTCCGCGGCAAGCTTTGCATTCTTGCAGCAAGAACCTTCAGAAGCCTTGAGGGCAGGACGCGTTGCCACGTGAGGCTGCACCGTCATCCCCGCATTTCCCCCACCGCAGGAGGAAAGACATGGCACGCAGACCGCTGTCTGCAGCGCTCGCCCTGATAGCCGGCGCCGCCGCCCTCGTCCCCACCGCCGCCCCCGCCCAGGCGTCCGCACCCGGCACCAAGGACGTCACCGCCGTGATGTTCGAGTGGAAATTCGACTCCGTCGCCAAGGCCTGCACGGACACGCTCGGCCCGGCCGGTTACGGCTACGTCCAGGTCTCGCCGCCCCAGGAGCACATCCAGGGAAGCCAGTGGTGGACCTCGTACCAGCCGGTCAGCTACAAGATCGCCGGTCGGCTCGGCGACCGCGCGGCCTTCGCCGCCATGGTCGGCACGTGCCACAGCGCGGGCGTCAAGGTCGTCGCCGACTCCGTCATCAACCACATGTCGGCCGGCTCGGGAACCGGCACCGGCGGCTCCTCGTACACGAAGTACAACTACCCCGGCCTGTACTCCTCGTCCGACATGGACGACTGCACCGCACAGATCAGCAACTACCAGGACCGGGCCAACGTCCAGAACTGCGAACTCGTCGGGCTCGCCGACCTCGACACCGGTGAGGACTACGTCCGCGGCAAGATCGCCGGATACCTCGACGACCTGCGCTCGCTCGGCGTCGACGGCTTCCGCATCGACGCCGCCAAGCACATGCCCGCGAGCGACCTCGCCAACATCAAGTCCCGGCTGACCGACCCCGGCGTCTACTGGAAGCAGGAGGCGATCTACGGGGCCGGCGAAGCCGTCTCGCCCGACGAGTACACCGGCACCGGGGACGTCCAGGAGTTCCGCTACGCCCGCAGCCTCAAACAGGTCTTCAACAACGAGAACCTCGCCGAACTGAAGAACTTCGGCGAGGGCTGGGGATTCATGCCATCCTCGAAGGCCGGGGTCTTCGTCGACAACCACGACACCGAGCGCGGCGGCGACACCCTGAACTACAAGGACGGGGCCAACTACACCCTCGCGAATGTCTTCATGCTGGCCTGGCCGTACGGCTCGCCCGACGTCCACTCCGGCTACGAGTGGTCCGACAAGGACGCGGGGCCGCCCAACGGCGGCACGGTGAACGCCTGTTACAGCGACGGCTGGAAGTGCCAGCACGCCTGGCCGCAGATCTCCTCCATGGTCGGCTTCCGCAACGCCGCGCGCGGCGAGGCCGTCACGAACTGGTGGGACAACGGCGCTGACCAGATCGCGTTCGGCCGCGGGTCGAAGGCGTACGCCGCCATCAACCACGAGGGCTCGTCGCTGACCCGTACGTTCCAGACCTCGCTGCCCGCCGGCGACTACTGCGACATCCAGTCCGGCAACGGGGTGACCGTCAACGGCTCCGGACAGTTCACCGCGACGCTCGGCGCGAACACCGCTGTCGCACTGCAGGTGAACGCGCGTACCTGCGGCGGCGGTGGCACCACCGACCCCGGTGCGGGTACCTCCGGCGCCTCCTTCGGTGTCAACGCGACCACCCAGCTCGGCCAGAACATCTACGTCACCGGGAACCAGTCCGCGCTCGGCAACTGGAACACCGACAGCGCGCTCAAGCTCGACCCGGCCACGTACCCAATCTGGAAGCTGGACGTGAGCATGCCCGCCGGTACGTCGTTCGAGTACAAGTACGTCCGCAAGGACGCGAGCGGCGCCGTCACGTGGGAAAGCGGTGCCAACCGCACGGCGACGGTGCCGTCGTCGGGCAAGGTGTCGCTGACGAGCGACGTCTGGCGAAGCTGAGGTCCTTCCCGGACCGGGGCGGCGGACCACGTTGTCCCGGTCCGGGGGCTGAACCGGGGTCGGGGGTCCACCAGGGCGTCTTCCCGGACGCCGCAGACTCCCGACCGTAGGGCAACTGTGCAGTCACTGCGTCGTCCTGCGGGGGATCACCCTGGTGCACCCCCGCCCCAGGGTTCCCGTAGGCCTCCGTACCGGGGCGACAGCGTCCTGTCGGACGGCGCGTCGGGAGGGGACGTATCGGGCGATCCCCGCAGGGTGACGCCGTAGGAGGACGGTTTCGCCACGGTGTCGGGGAGTCTGCGGCACCCGAGGAGACGTCCCGATGCGGCACCGACCTCCGGTGCACCCCACAAGACCGTCCACCCCGAGAACCCATAACCCTCGCAACCAAGGAGACCCTGCCCCGTGTCCCGTACCTCCCTCAGACGGGGAGCCGTCGCCGCTCTGTGCGCGGCGCTCATACCCGTCGTTCCGGCGGCAGCCACCTCCGCTGCGCCGAGGCCCCCGGGCCCGCCGTCGGACGCGGCGCTCGCCGCTCAGCCCGCCCGGCACGATCTGACCCGCGAGCAGTTCTACTTCGTCATGCCCGACCGGTTCGCGAACGGAGACATCTCCAACGACCGCGGCGGGCTCACCGGTTCACGGCTGGAGACCGGCTACGACCCCACGGACAAGGGGTTCTACCAGGGCGGCGATCTCAAGGGCCTGACGGACAGGCTCGACTACATCAAAGGTCTCGGCACCACCGCCATCTGGCTCGCCCCGATCTTCAAGAACCGCCCAGTGCAGGGCACCGGCAAGGACGCATCAGCCGGTTACCACGGCTACTGGATCACCGACTTCACCCAGGTCGACCCGCACTTCGGCACCAACGCCGACCTGTCGAAACTGATCGACAAGGCCCACGGCAAGGGCATGAAGGTCTTCTTCGACGTCATCACCAACCACACCGCGGACACCGTCGACTACGCCGAGAAGAAGTACGGGTACAAGCCGAAGGGCGCCTACCCGTACCTCGACCGGGACGGCCGCCCCTTCGACGACAGCAAGGGCCTGGCGAAGGTCGACGCGGACTCCTTCCCGTACACGCCGAAGAACACCGGGGAGAAGGTCCCGGCCTGGCTCGACGACCCGACGATGTACCACAACCGCGGTGACTCGACCTACGCCGGCGAGTCCACCACGTACGGCGACTTCTCCGGCCTCGACGACCTGTGGACCGAGCGCCCCGAGGTCGTCTCCGGCATGGAGAAGATCTACGAGAAGTGGGTCCGCGACTTCGATATCGACGGGTTCCGGATCGACACGGTCAAACACGTCGACCTGGACTTCTGGACCCAGTGGGCGACCGCCCTCGACACCTACGCCGCCCGGCACGGCCGCGACGACTTCTTCATGTTCGGCGAGGTCTACTCCGCCGACACCGCCCTCACCTCGCCGTACGTCACACGGGGCCGGCTCGACGCGACGCTCGACTTCCCGTTCCAGGAGGCGGCCCGGCAGTACGCCTCGCAGGGCGCCCCGGCCTCGAAGCTCGCCGCCGTCTTCGGCGACGACTACCGGTACACCACCGACAAGGCCAACGCCTATGAGCAGGTGACCTTCCTCGGCAACCACGACATGGGCCGCATCGGCACGTTCCTGAAGCAGGACAACCCGAAGGCCGACGACGCCGAGCTGGTCGACCGGGCCCGCCTCGCCAACGAGGTGATGTTCCTCAGCCGCGGCAACCCCGTCGTCTACTACGGCGACGAGCAGGGTTTCACCGGCGCGGGTGGCGACAAGGACGCCCGCCAGACGATGTTCGCCTCGAAGACCGCCGACTACCTCGACGACGACCAGCTGGGCACCGACCGTACGCACGCCTCCGACGCGTACGACACCGGCCACCCGCTGTACCGGAACATCGCCGAGCTCTCCGAACTGACCAGGAAGAACCCGGCCCTGCGCGACGGCGTCCAGACCGAGCGGTACGCGGAAGGGTCCGTCTACGCCTTCTCCCGTACGGACCCCGAGCGGTCGAACGAGTACGTCGTCGCCGTCAACAACGGCACCGCTGCGAAGACGGTCGAGCTGCCCACCGCCTCGGCCGCCATGAACTTCCGTACGTTGTACGGCGGTTCCGGTACGGTCCGCAGCGGCTCCGACAAGAAGATCACCGTCACCGTGCCCGCACTCGCCGGCGTCGTGCTGCGCGCCGAGAAGCCCCTGGGCGCCCCGGCCGCCAAGCCCTCGATCACGCTGACGGCACCCGCCGCCGGAGCCACCGGCACCGTGGAGATCTCCGCGGACGTCGACGGCGGATCCCTCGACCGGGTCGTCTTCGCCGCCCAGACCGGCAACGGCACATGGGTCACCCTCGGCTCCGCCGACCACGCCCCGTACAAGGTCACCCAGCACCTGGACAGCAAGGTGACGGCGGGAACGCCGCTGCGCTACAAGGCCGTCGTCGTCGACCGCGCCGGGCGGACCGCGAGCGCCCTCGCCTCGACGACCGCGGGACAGGCCCCGGCGGAAGGGAAGCCCGTCGCCGTCGAGCGCGACTACGCCGTCGTCCACTACAGGCGCGCGGACGGCGACTACGACGGCTGGCACATCGAGTCGGGCGACACGTCCGTCGAGTTCACCGGGCGTGACGCCTACGGTGCGTTCGCCTGGATCAAGCTCGACGAAGGTGTGTCCTCCGTCCCGTACACCGTCGAGAAGGACGGCACCGCCGACGGGCCGCTGCGCACCGTCGACCTCGCGAGGACCGGGCAGGTCTGGATCGAGCAGGGCAAGGACGGCCAGGCCGACGAGGCCCCCGAGGGCGCCTATCCGGCGCAGGACACGACGAAGGCCGTCCTGCACTACCACCGGGCCGACGGCGACTACGACGGCTGGGGACTGCACACCTGGACCGGTGCCAAGGAACCCACGGACTGGTCCAAGCCGCTCCAGCCGGTGAAGAAGGACGCCTACGGCGTCACCTTCGAGGTGCCGCTCACCGACGGCGCCACCTCGCTCAGCTACATCCTTCACAAGGGTGACGAGAAGGACCTCCCCAGCGACCAGTCGCTCGACATCGGCACGTACGACCACGAGGTGTGGATGATCGCCGGACAGCCCGGCTATCTGCTGCCGCAGACCGGCGGTGTGCCCACCCCCGACCTCACCAAGGCCGAGGCACAGTGGATCGACTCCGACACCGTCGTGTGGAAGGTGAAGGCCGGCGACGCCACCAGCCAGCAGCTCGTCTACGCGAAGGACGGCGCGATCTCCGTCGTGGACGGGGCGCTCTCCGACGAGGGCCGGTGGCTGCGGCTCACCCCGTCCACACTGACCGACGCCCAGAAGGCGAAGTACCCGCACCTCAAGGACTATCCGGCATTCACCGTCGACCCGCGTGACCGGGACAGGGTCCGCGAGGCGCTGCGCGGCCAGCTGATCGTCACGCAGCGCGCGGCCAACGGCGCTCTGCTCGCCGCCACCGGCGTACAGAGTGCTGGTGTGCTCGACGACCTGTACGGGAAGAGCGCGAGCGCCGCGGCGCTCGGTCCGGTCTTCGGCCACGGCCGCCCCACGCTCTCCGTCTGGGCTCCCACCGCGCAGACCGTCGCCCTGGAACTCGACGGGAAGAACATCCCGATGCGGCGCGACGCCCGCACCGGTGTCTGGTCCGTCACCGGCACCGCGCAGTGGACCGGCAAGCCGTACCGCTACGTGGTGAAGGTGTGGGCGCCCACCGTCCAGAAGATCGTCACCAACAAGGTCACCGACCCGTACTCCACCGCCCTGACCACCGACTCCGCCCGCAGCCTCGTCGTGGACCTCGACGCCCCGGCACTCGCGCCGAAGGGCTGGACCGGACTGAAGAAGCCCGCCGCGGTCCCGCTGCGGGACGCCCAGATCCAGGAGCTGCAGATCCGCGACTTCTCGATCGCGGACCCCACGTCCAAGCACCCGGGCGAGTATCTCGCCTTCACCGACACCCGCTCGGACGGGATGAAGCACCTCAAGGAGCTCGCCGACTCCGGCACGAGCTACGTCCATCTGCTGCCCGCCTTCGACATCGGCACCATCCCCGAGAAGAAGTCGGCCCAGCAGAAGCCGGCTTGCGACCTGTCCGTGTACGCCCCCGACTCCGAGGAGCAGCAGGCGTGCGTGGCGAAGGCCGCCGCGAACGACGGGTTCAACTGGGGATACGACCCGCTGCACTACACGGTCCCCGAGGGCTCGTACGCCTCCGACCCCGACGGCACCCGGCGTACCGTCGAGTTCCGGCAGATGGTGCAGGGGCTGAACGGTGCCGGACTGCGGACCGTCATGGACGTCGTCTACAACCACACCGTTGCCGCCGGCCAGGACGACAAGTCCGTACTCGACCGGATCGTGCCCGGCTACTACCAGCGGCTCCTGGACGACGGCACCGTCGCCACGTCCACCTGCTGCGCCAACACCGCGCCCGAGAACACCATGATGGGCAAGCTCGTCGTGGACTCGATCGTCACCTGGGCCAAGGAGTACAAGGTCGACGGCTTCCGCTTCGACCTGATGGGCCACCACCCGAAGGCCAACATCCTCGCCGTGCGCAAGGCGCTCGACGCGCTGACGGTGGCCAAGGACGGCGTCGACGGCAAGAAGATCATCCTGTACGGGGAGGGCTGGAACTTCGGTGAGATCGCCGACGACGCCCGGTTCGTCCAGGCCACCCAGAAGAACATGGCCGGCACCGGCATCGCCACCTTCTCCGACCGGGCCCGCGACGCCGTCCGCGGCGGCGGCCCGTTCGACGAGGACCCGGGCGTCCAGGGCTTCGCCAGCGGCCTGTACACCGACCCCAACACCTCGACCGCCAACGGCAGCCGCGCCGAACAGAAAGCCCGGCTGCTCCACTACCAGGACCTGATCAAGGTGGGTCTGACCGGCAACCTCGCCGACTACACCTTCACCGACTCCTCGGGCCGCACGGTCAAGGGCTCGGGTGTCGACTACAACGGGGCCCCCGCCGGATACGCCGCGGCCCCCGGCGACGCCCTCGCCTACGCCGACGCGCACGACAACGAGTCGCTGTACGACGCGCTCGCCTTCAAACTGCCGGCGGACACCTCGGCCGCCGACCGGGCCAGGATGCAGGTTCTGGCGATGGCGACCGCCACCCTTTCGCAGGGCCCGTCGCTCTCCCAGGCAGGCTCGGACCTGCTGCGCTCCAAGTCCCTGGACCGCAACTCGTTCGACAGTGGCGACTGGTTCAACGCACTGCACTGGGACTGCCGGGACGGCAACGGCTTCGGCCGCGGACTTCCCCCGGCAGCCGACAACGAGTCCAAGTGGTCGTATGCCAAGCCGCTGCTGACCGCCGCCGCGCTCAGCCCCGGCTGCGCGCAGATCAACGGTGCGTCCGCCGCGTATCAGGACCTGCTCACCATCCGTACGACGGAGAAGGAGTTCGACCTCTCCACCACGGAGCAGGTGCAGTCCGCCCTGTCGTTCCCGCTCTCGGGGAAGGACGAGACGCCCGGTGTGATCACGATGCGGCTCGGAAAACTGGTGATCGTCCTCAACGCGACCCCCGGCACCGAGCACCAGCAGATCGCGGAGCTGGCCGGGAAGGACTACGCCCTGCACCCCGTCCAGGCCGCGGGGGCGGATTCTACTGTCAAGGAGGCCTCGTACGAGAGGAGTTCGGGAAGCTTCACCATCCCGGGACGCACGGTGGCCGTGTTCTCCCTGAGGTGACCTGGACAGGACTACGTTGAGGGCAGCCGCCGGGGAGTGAGCCGGATCCCAGACTCCCGGGCGCGCCCCTCCCACCACATGGACCGGTCACGGCCCGCTGTCCCGTACGCACAGGCGATGGGTGTGTACCCACGCCGTACGGGCCGGCGGGCCGGTTCAGCCCGCCCCGGCCGTCCGGCGGAAGGAGCAGGGTGCCCCCGGCGCTCCACCGGCGGTGCAGGTTTCGAGCGTGCCGCGTGCCGGACAGTGACAGTGACGGTGACCATGGTGGGGAACATTCCCGAGGAGACGACGAGCTTCGTCGGACGCACGGCGGAACTCGCCCGGCTCGACAACACGCTTGGTGCCTGCCGGCTGACCACACTCGTCGGAGCCGGCGGCGTCGGCAAGACCAGACTCGCGGTCCGCGCCGCCCGGCAGGCCGCACCCGCCCATCGCGACGGAGTCCGGTGGGTGGATCTCTCCCCGCTCCAGGGCGACGGGCCGCTCGTCGCGACCGTGTCCGACGCCGTCGGCCTCTCCGGCCAGACCCTGTGCATGCCCGTCGACGCCCTGTGTGAATGGCTCACCGACAAACAGCTGTTGCTCATCCTCGACTCCTGCGAACATCTGCGCCCCTCCTGCGGCCATCTGCTCGGCGAGATCCTCACCACGTCGCCCGGCCTCACCGTGCTCGCCACCAGCAGACAGCCCCTCGACATCAAGGGCGAGCAGCTCATCGAGGTGGCGCCGCTGCCGGTCGAAGGGGCGGCCGACGCACTCACCCTGTTCCAGGACCGGGCCCGCGCCGCGGACCCCGACGTCACCTTCGACGCACCGGGGGACGCCGAGGCCGCCACCGAGATCTGCCGCCGCCTCGAAGGCATCCCGCTCGCCATCGAACTGGCCGCCGGAGGCATCGGCCGGCACACCGTCGAGCAGGTCGCCGCACGGATCGGCTCCCGCTTCGACGTACTCACCGACTCCTCGCTGTGGCCGCCGCGCCACCGCACCCTGCGCACCACGATCGGCTGGAGCCACGAACTCTGCACCCCGCTGGAACGGCTGCTCTGGGCCCGGCTGACCGTCCTGCGCGGCGACTTCGACGAAGCGGCCGCCCGTGAGGTCTGCGCCGAGGGGCCGCTCACCGAGGACGGCGTGGTCACCGCACTGAGAGGACTGGTCGCCAAGTCCGTCGTCAAACGGGACGGGGGGCGGCACCGGATGCTCGACACCATCCGTGAGTACGGCCGGATGTGGCTCGCCGAGCTCGGCGAGGAACCTTCGACGCCTCGCGACGCGCCTCACCGTGCGCCGTAACGGACCCTCCGGACCCGGCGCGGCCCCAGGTGACGTCGGTCAGTCCCACCAGAACGACCAGGCGCGCTTGCCGAGCACCCGCACCGCGGCGTACTCGGTGAGGGACTCCTCGTAGCCCTGCCACACGGTGTCCGGGCAGAACGCGAAGTGCTGCGCCGCCACGGCGAGTGCCTCGGTCATCGTCGTCGGCGGGGCCGCCACGGAGACGTACAGCATGTCCGGCTCCAGGCCCGCCACCCGTATCCCGAAGCGGTCCTCCCACGAGCGCAGTACGGCGGAGAAGGGCGCCGCGTCGTTGTCGTAGTTCAGCGGGCCCGTCCAGCCGATGGCGGCCGGCACGTCCGCGCTGCGGCGGGCGGGTATCAGCGCGAGCCTGCCGCCGTCCTCACCCTCCGGGTCGTCGTCCTCGAAGTCGAGCAGTTCCGCCGCCAGTTCGGCCGCGCGCATCTCCGGGTCCGCCTCCGGTGCGAGGGCCGAACAGAGCCCCGGCCAACTGCGTCCGAACGGCGCGAGCTGCGCCACCCGCTCCGCGTCCTCCGCGGCGTCCTCGCCCGGCTCCGGCGCCGCGTACCTGGTCCACCACCCCGCGAGCTGCTCGCCGGCGTCGATGGCACCCGGGTCCGTGACGCCCTGAGGCCACAGTGCCCCGTCCCAGCTTTCCTCGACCCGCTGCCCCTTCCGCGAGCGGATGACGACAGCCCGCAGCCCGACGGCCCCGGACGCCGAGGACACCCGACTCCAGGTGTCCTCGTCCACCGCCTGCGAGGACACCCACAGCAGTGGCTCGGGCCAGGTGCCGTCGAGTGTCCCGTGCAGGAGGCCGCCAGGCGGCAGTGCGAGCCCCGAGGAGTCCAGGGTGAGCAGCGAATTCCCTTGTGCGGTCATGCTGATCACCGTAAAGGTGAAGTCTGACAACGGTCCGTACCGCACCCTGGAGCACTTGATGCCGCAGATCACCGTCGACTACTCCGCCGAACTCGACGACGCCTTCGACCGCCGCGGCTTCGCACAAGCCCTGCACCCGCTGGTCGCCAAGACGGTCACCACGAAGATCGCCGCCTGCAAGACCCGCTTCCGCCGGGTCGACGAGTCCGTCGTGGCCGACGCCGTCACCGGCGACGCCATCCTGCACGTCTCGATCGGCCTGCTGCCCGGCCGCTCCGACGAGATCAAGGCACAGCTCACCGAGTCCGTGCTGGAGCTGGCGAGCGCACACATCAAGCCCACCGACGGCCTCACGGTCCACGCCTCGGCCGAGACCCGCGACCTGGACGCGTCCTACCGCAAGCGCTGACCCCTGCCGTCGTCAGGACAACCGTTGCGAGGGCACAGCCGGCACGGCGGGCGACAAGGCGGAGAGCCGCGTCAGCAGATCTCCGAACGGCCCGTCGACCGGCTCCTCGGCGAGGACCCGCAGCACGATGCCCGCCATCTCCGTGTCGTACGCCGCACTCACCGCGGCCAGCGCCGCGAAGTCGTGCACCAGCTGCATCTCCAGCTCCGCGCGGGGAATCCGCCGCCCGTCCAGCCAGATCAACGCCGTCGACTCGGCGAGCGACACCCACGACCGCACGACCAACTCCAACCGTGCAGGAGGCTCCTCCACCCCCAGGTGGGCGAGGATCTGCTCGTACGCCGCCTGCCGCACCCCGTCGATCATCGCGTTCGCCGTCGACGACCCGACCGCGGGCCCGCCCCGCATCAGCGCGGAGAACCCGGGCCCGTGCTCGTCCACGAAGTCGAAGAACCGCCCCATGACCCGCAACAGCCGGGCCCCCAGGGGCCCTTCACGCGGCTCCAGGAACCGCCCCGCCAACTCATCGGCCGCCCGTCGCAACGCCGCCTCGTACAGGCTCTGCTTCCCCGGGAAGTAGTGGTAGACGAGCGGCCGGGAGATCCCGGCGGCCGCGGCGATCTCATCGATGGACACCTCGTCGGGGGCGCGGTGGCTGAACAACTCCAGCGCGACACCGATCAGCTGCTGCCTGCGCTCATCGACGCCCATCCTGCGCCGCACCCCGGTCGTCATGCCACCAGCGTACCGACCGGGCCGAGTAGGCGGCCCGGTGGTGTCCGGGCGGCCCGCGCCCACACCTCCCTACAGATCGAGCACCAGCCGCTCACCCAGGCACCGCGACACGCAGATCAGCATCGAGTCGTCGCGTTCCGTGTCCGTCAGGAGTTCGTCGCGGTGGTCTATCTCGCCCTCCAGCACGCGCTGTTGGCACGTTCCGCAGAAGCCCTGTTCGCAGGAGTACGAGACGTACGGGAGTTCCTCGCGGACCGCGGCCAGGACCGACTGGCCGGCCGCGACCCGGACCGTACGGCCGGTGCGGTGCAGCTCCACATCGAAGGCGCCGGAACCGGCCGGTGATGTGGCCGCCGCCGTGAAGCGTTCCAGGTGGACGGTGCAGTCCGCCGGAACTGCGGCCGTGACCGCGTCCATCAGGGGTTCCGGGCCGCAGCAGTAGACCGCCGTGCCGGGCGCGAGGTCCGTGAGGGCTGCCGCCACGTCCGGGCGGCCGGATTCGTCCTCCGGTACGACCGTGACGCGGTCGCCTTCCGCGCCGAGTTTCTCGATCTCGTCCAGGAACGGCATCGAGGCGCGCGTACGGCCTCCGTAGAGCAGTCGCCAGTCGGCGCCGGAGGCGGCAACCGTCCGCAGCATCGGGAGGATCGGGGTGATGCCGATGCCGCCCGCGACGAAGACGTACGCGGAGGCTTCGGTGATGAGCGGGAAGCGGTTGCGGGGACCGCGGATCTCGATCTCCACGCCCTCGTGCAGCTGGGCGTGGACCTCGCGTGAACCGCCGCGGCCGTCCTCGGCCAGCCGGGTCGCGACCGTGTACGTGTCCGGCGCGGCCGGGTCGCCACAGAGCGAGTACTGACGCACCAGGCCCGAGGGGAGGACGAGGTCCAGGTGGGCGCCGGGCTGCCAGGCGGGGAGGTCCGTGCCCTCCAGGCGGAGTTGGACCACGCCGTCCGCGGGCATGGTCCGCTTGGTGATCAGCAGGTGGCGGGTCGTGGTGGAGCGGCGGCCGGAGTGGCCCGAGACCGGTTCCTCCAGGGCCGGCAGCGGCCACAGCGGGGACTTCTCGATGCGGCGGTGCAGGGCGCGCTTGGCGAGCAGCGCGGCGCCGGTCACGAGGAGGACGGTGCGCAGGCGGGGCAGTGCCATGGGTCAGTGGGTTCCCGTCGTACGGGCCTCGGCGGCCAGGGCCGCGGGCGAGTGGGCGAGATAGTCGATGGCCTGCGCCGTACTGCCCTCCTGGGAGGGGTGGTAGGAGTGGCTCAGATAGCGCGGGATGGAGCGCAGCAGGGCGGGCGTGGAGGGCAGGGTGCCGCGCTTGCCGCTGTCGTAGAACGCCTTGAACGACGCCTTGCCGTCCAGCAGGCTGGGGTCGTTCTCCATGAAGAAGCGGACACCGCGCTGCCAGAGGAAGACCAGGGCGGAGAAGGCCAGTCCCCAGGTGCGCACCCGGCGCCGGTAGCCGCCGTCGACATGCATGAAGACCTCGAAGGCCACCGAACGGTGTTCGACCTCCTCCGCGCCGTGCCAGCGCAGCAGGTCCAGCATGGTGGGGTCGGCCCCCTTGCGGTCCAGGGCCTCGGAGTTCAGGATCCAGTGGCCGAGAAACGCCGTGTAGTGCTCGATCGCCGCGATGATCGCCACCCGCTCCATCAGCCACCACTTGCGGGCGCGCCCCGGCGGCAGCGTCCGGTCGCCGAGCAGCTTCTCGAAGAACCAGTCGACCTGTGCGGTGTACGGGGTCGGGTCGAGCCCGAGCTTCTTGAGGTGGGGGAGCACGTCGTCGTGGGCCTGGGAGTGCACGGCCTCCTGGCCGATGAACCCGATCACGTCGCGTCGCAGCTGCTCGTCTTGGATGTACGGAAGCACCTGCCGGTACACATGGATGAACCACCGCTCCCCGGCCGGGAGCAGCAGATGGAGCACATTCATCGTGTGCGTGCTGAAGGGGTCGCCCGGCACCCAGTGGAGGGGAGTCCTCTCCCAGGCGAACGAGACCTTGCGGGCCTTCAGCTCGGTTCGCTCCGACGCGACCGCCGCTGGCTGCGTGTTAGACATGTTGTCAATGTACTGACGGGTACGCAGGGGGAACAGGGGCGTGCAGCGAATTCCTGCAGTCGCTGACCAGAGGGTGGCAAAGGGCGCTGTCCGTTGCGTTCGTCCCGGCGACTGCCGGTAGTTCGCCCCGGACGGTGCCCGGTCGGCGGCGCGGCCCGGGCCGGGGGCACGCGTCGGGCCCGTGGCGGCCCTCCTCGGCGGAGGGCGCCACGGGCCCAGTTCAAATTGCGGTTCGGATCGGATCAGCGGGAGCGGTAGTCCCGGAACCAGTCCTGGTAGCCCCAGCGTCCGCGGTCATGGCGGTTGTGGCCCCAGCGCCCGTGGTTGCGGTGGTCGTGGCCCCAGCGTCCATTGTTGCGGTGGTGGCCCCAGCGTCCGTGGTCGCGGCGGTCGTGGCGGTCGTGGCCCCAGCGTCCGTCGTCCCAACGGTCGCCATCCCCGTGCCGACCGTCCTTGACCTGCACGGAGTGGGCGACGCCGACAGCGCTGGGGGCGGCGGCCTGAGCTGCGCCGGCACCGCCGAGCACGACGACGGCGGCCACACAGACGGCGGCAGCGAAGCGTGGAACATGCATAGAAATCTCCTGTCGCAGCAGGCGGCGAACCGCCTGCTCGGATTTGACCTCGCAACCGTCGCCCCCCGACGACCGTTGACGACCGCGCCACGCGCTCCAAGACACCCGATCTGCTGCAATGCCGCTGATCGTGGAACCGAGTCCTGTAGGCAATCCGTGTACCTCCGTCTGCCTCCCCCGTCTCCATCGCCACCCGCTCTTCGGCACCCCGCCCCACCTGCTGGTTCTCACCGAGGCAGTGGGGGCGGGCCTGTCCGGCGGGGACTGCGCGTCCCACTCCGGGGGCACGCCGGCCGGTCCGCCGCCGCGCGCCATTCGGAGCAGAGGATCGGGGCGTGCAGCACAAAAGGGCGCGGCAGAACGGGGTCAGCGCAGGGCGCCCACCCGCCGACCGTCCGCCAGCAGCCCGCTCAGCTGCGCCCGGTCGCCCGCCCGCGCCGGGACCGCGAGCAGATGCCCCCGCGCCCGGCCCCCCACCCCGCCGGACGTCGTCAGCGACGCGAACTCCTCGCTGCCCGCCGCCAGTACGTACCACCGGCCGCCCCGCGACTTCCACAGCACACCCGCCAGCACCCGCGGATCCCGCACCCCGCAGGCCGGTGAATCCTCGGCGCGCGCCGCGACGGCTCCCGGCGACACCACACCGCCTGCGGCGGGGGGCGTGGACGGCACCTGGAACTGGGCGAAAACCCTGCTCCCCGTGCCCCGCCAGGTCTCCGCCCGGGTGCACAACCACTGCGCGTAGCCGTTGCCCTCAGGCAGCCACTGCCGGGCGTACGGCCAGGAGTTCACCGACCGCACGCCGCGCGACCGGACCGCCGTCAGCAGACAGGCGGTCCGCGCCCAGCTCTCCCGATCCGCCCGCCCGGACACGTCGTGCGGCGCCGAGGGCGACCCCGAGGTCAGCCGCGCCGGGGCGAGTTCGCCGAGGTCCGTCAGCAGCCGGGTCGAGGTGCCGGCGTGCATCTCGACGGCGGACCAGGAGTGGCAGCGCGCGGCCGTCGCCGGGCTCGGCAGTGCATCGGTGACGCCGTTGCGGTCGCGGTGCAGGGCCCGGGCGGCCCGGCCAGGGGCGAGCAGATTCCGTACGGATACCCCGCGGACCCAGGGCGCCGTCAGATAGCGGACCGTGCGCGGCCCACGACTCACGATCAGGGCGTCGGCGGAAGTCGCGTCCGCGTTGTCGACCCGCGCGAAGTCGAGCGCCGCGCCCTGCGTCGGATCGGCGTTGCGCGCCTCCGCGTAGCGCACGACGCGCAACCCGTCGTAGAACAGCACGACCGAGGCCGTCCCCACCTCGCCCGCGTACAGCAGCTGCGGGGAGCCCATCGGCGGCCCGACCGGCGTCCCCGGCGTCGTCGACGACCGCACCGCTGCGCCGGGGCGCGCCCAGACGGCGAGTGCGCGGCGCAGCAGCCGGGCGTCGTCGGTGCGGTCCCCGCGGGTGGGCCAGGCGGTGAAGTCGGTACGGGGCGAGCGCTGCCAGAAAGCCGGCCTCACGCGTCGTAACGCCGCTGGTTCCAGGGCCCGTTCGGCCGCAGGGTTACGGGAGTACAGGGGCGCGGCCGCCGGGTCCCGGCCCCAGCCGTTGCCGGGCAGACCCAGCAGCGCCCCGCACACCAGCAGTGCGGCGACCGCCGCCAGCGCGGCCTTCGCGCGCCGGCGGCGGCGGAGCAGATCCGGCGGGCGGGCCTGAAGGGAACAGGGGTCGAACTCCGTGGAGGCCAGAAGCGCGTACGGCGCCGCCACCGCGTCGGCCTCCATCAGCGCCGCATGCGGGTCCGCGACTCCGGCGGCGGCGAGCACCCGCCGTACCTCGCCGTCCGCGAGACCCTCCAGGCCGCGCAGGACGTGTGCCGCGCGGGCCGGACCGGACAGCGCCGACAGGGCCTGGTCCAGGGCGAGTTCGTCCGCGCCGCCGGAGTGCGGGAAGAGTCGCAGACCCCAGACCAGCGGAAGCAACGGCGGCAGTTGGGCCCGTCGCGGCCAGGCCGGCCGGCGCAGGGGAAGGCCGGCCTGCAGTGCGGTACGCAGCACCCGTTGCCGGATGAGCGCATAGCCCGGGTCGACCCCGGTCGTACCGACGGGCCGGCGGGGGAGGGGGATGCCGTCCCCGGCGGCGAACGTCGTCCGGCGTCCCGGCGGCAGGGACCGCTGGGCGAGGGAGTGGGCGGTCAGCACGCGGCGGTTGCGGCCGAGGGAGGGCGGCAGGACGAGATAGCCGAGCCGGACCAGCCGCGGATAATGCTCGACGAGCGCCGCTTCGGCCTGCTCCACATCGACCTGCTCCCCATCCACCGGGGCGGCGGCGGAAGGTACTTCTGGCAGTGGGCGCACGTTCAGCAGAACGAGCGAATCGTGCGATGGTCACTCCGGCGTACGGCCGCCGCTCCCCGATCCTGCCGTTCGGCCGCGCCGATGGGAGCGAAGGGGCACGATGGCCGGATGGTGACGCAGTTGGAGATGCGACGAGGACGTAGTTCCGGGGCCGGTGGGTTCAAGGCCGGCGAGTTCGGGGCCGGCAGGTTCGGGGTCAGGGCAGCCGCGGTTGCCCTGGCAGGAATGGCCCTTCTCGCGGCCTGTTCAGCCGGCGGCGACGGCAAGCCGGACGTCCCGCCGACCGCGACCGGCAGCCTGGAGCAGCTGGCCACGAAGGCGCAGTGCAAGCCGAACATCCAGACCGACGCGCAGGAACTGCGCCAGGCCAACTGCACCACCGACGACGGCCGTTACGTGCTGGCCACCTTCGAGACCGACCGCGGGCAGCGCGAGTGGATCAACGAGGCCAACGACTACGGCGGCTCGTACCTCGTCGGCCGTAAGTGGGTGGCCGTCGGCGAGCCGAAGGTGGTCGCAGCGCTGCGCGGCCGGCTCGGGGGGACAGTGGAGACCGCCTCGCCGCACCACTCGGGGAGTAGTGGCAGTGGGGGGAGCGAGGGAGGGCACTCCGGTCACCACGGGAGCTGACCGCGCAGGTAGGAGGGGGTGGGGTGCTGCAGAGGGGGAAGTCAGCGGCACTTGCGCCCGCCGTTGATGCAGCTCACCACCTTCTTCATCAGGTTGTCGTCGAAGACGTTGATGAAGTCACCGTGATCGGTGACGGGCTTGTGCAGCTGCTCCGGGAAGGAGTCGACGGCGAAGCCGGGGCCAGGCGGCACGTCGTACACAATGCGCTGGACCAGCTGCGGAATGGCTCTGAAGCCGTTCGGGCACCGCCCGTTGTCCTGGGCGAAGGCGACATGGGTGCGGTGATTGGCGGAGTCGGTGTTCTGCCCGTCCCAGCAGCTCTGGAATGCGAACGAGCGGACCACCTGGCTGCCGTCCGGGCAGATCGGGTATTTGTCCTTGAGCTGCCGGTTCTCGAATCCGGTGCAGCTCCATGAGGCATTGGCGTTGGCGTCGCCGTTGGTGAATGCCTTGGCATCTCCGGTGATGATCCGCAGGAAGCGCGGCATCGCCGTGACCTTGCCGGTGGGATTGCCGACGAATTTCAGCGTGACCTGGGACGGAGTCTGGATCTCTCCGACGTTCTGGTCCTTGCCACCGCCGTCCGCGTCCACGTCGTTCTCCGCCGTCCCGTTCTGCAGACGCAGGACAGGCCAGTAGTACGTGGACCTGTCACCCTGGTTCCGGCAACTGGTATCGCCATTGGCCAGATCGTCATCGCTGGCAAAGGCGTCATTGGCCTGGTTACCGACGTAATCGTGCATATGGTGGGCGCCGTTGCTCACGCCGGGCGCGACGATGACATTGTCCGGGTTGAATTTGCCGTTCTCGTTACGCCCGCAGTCGGTGGTGAACGTACCGCGTGAGGCGCCGCGGCGTTGGCGTGGCCTGTCGACATTGGGCTGCACAGACTGGATGTCGACGAAGTCGGACGCCTCGGGGCCGTTGCCCTGCTGCCCCTGACCGTTGTCACCGTCCTGGCCGCCGTCCTGGCCGCCGTCCTGCCCCTGGTCGGCACCCTGATCTCCGCCTTGGCCCTGGTCGGCACCCTGATCATCGCCTTGGCCCTGGTCGGCACCCTGATCATCGCCCTGGCCGGCGTCCTGGCCGGCGTCCTGCCCCTGACTGTCACCGGCCCCGTACCCGCCACCGCCATGGCTGTCGTCGTCGGCGCGCAGACTGCACGGAGCCAGCCCGTCCAGTCCTTGCGGGCGGTCCGCGTTGCGCTCGACGGCGGTGGCGATACGGTCGATACTCGCCGTCCGCTTGGCCTTCAACGGACCGAGTACGGCATTTTCGGCAAGGCCGGGATCACGGGAGATCTCGTCCTTCCGATCTGCGAATTGCTGGTAGGCATCGGTGATCTGGGTATCCATGGCGGCCAGTTCGCGGTCGACCTCCCAGCGTGCCTGGTCGGGCACATCGGGAAGTTCGTTGGCCACGTCGGGGCAGTCGATGGTGGACATCTGGGTGCCCGTATTCCACGTGCGGCCGGGAGGCGAGCCGGACGCTCCTTCTCCCGCCGAAGCGTAGACATTGACCGCGATCAAGCCACCTCCGCCCAGAATCAATGCGGCCGAGGCGACAATCGCCCGGTTGGCCAGCGTCGAACGTTTGCGTGATGTGCGTCCCATGGAACTCCTCATGCTTCGAGGGAGAAGCGTGACGTTCCATACGGTTGTGGTTCGGGAGGCGTTCAGCGAAAGGGGAAGTTCGTAGAAATCTCCATTCTCAAAACCGGTCACATGGGGGCGGGAGCGAACTCGGCGAGCTGTCGGTCCATGGGTGCATCGACCATCCGGTTGGCCAGCGTCGACATCGTGTAGGCGCCGATGCCGAGGACCACTTCGAGGGCGTTCCGCGGGGTGTAGCCGTGTGCCAGGAAGCCCTGCAGCGCGCCTTCGTCGACCGCGCCCGCCGTCGCCAGGACGGCAAGGGTGAACTGGCGTACCGCTTCGAGTCGTTCGTCCGGGAGCGGTAGCCGCTTCGCCTCGCGCAGTGCGGCGATCAGGTCGGCTTCCGCACCGAGTGCGGTGAGTTTCGCGGTGTGCATGGCCACGCAGATGTGGCAGTCGTTGCGGGCGGCGACCGTCATGATCAGGACCTCGCGGGAGAGCGGGTCCAGGGTGGTCGACTCGAAGAGCGCGCTGATCTTCAGGAAGCCGTCGAGCAGTTGTGGCGACGTGGCCAGCCGGCCGACGGCGACGGGCAGATAGCCCTGCTTGTTCACCACGGCCGCCATGGAGCGACGGGCGGGGGCGGGGGCGGATTCGAGGGTGTGGTCGGGAAACGCGGGCGCGGGCATGGTGGACCTCTCGCGATAAACTCGACAACATGATTGACGAAAACGTAAACCAGGTTGTCGAGTTTTGCAATGACTGAGCGGACAGGGCGAGTTGAAGGTGTGGCGCCCGGCGGTGACGGCGCGGGCTTCGAACTGCCCCTGCTCCTGTTCGCCGGCTTCCGCTCGATCATCGACGCGCTCCATCGCGAACTGGCCGAACACGGCCACCCCGACGTGCGGCCCGCCTACGGCTTCGCGCTCCAGGCCGTCGGTCGCGACGGCGCCACCGCAAGCGAGATCGGCCGACGGCTGGGCGTCTCCAAACAGGCGGCGGGCAAGACTGTCGACAGGCTGGAGAGCCTCGGCTACGTCGAGCGGATCGACGATCCGCAGGACGGGCGCCGCAAGCTGGTCCGGGTCACCCCGCGCGGTGTCGACGTGCTGGTCCGCTCCGCCGAAGGATTCGACCGGCTGCGCGTCGAATGGGCTCGGGCGCTCGGTGCCGAGCGGCTGCGGGCCCTGGAGTCCGATCTGCGCACGATGGCGCCCGCGGACGGGTTCCGGCTCGACGCTGCGGCGTGGTTCAACGGCTGAGGTGCTCCTCGGGTGTCGTGGCAATAGATGGGACGTATTTCGCAGGCGCCCTTCCCGTGGGTCTCATTGTGCGACAACATGCCCAGGTCGACACCCAAGAGATCCGACCAATGAGGTCGAGAATGAGAGGGAACCATGGCACGACGCACCCGTGTGCTCAGTGCGCTCGCACTGGCTGCCGCGGCCGCGCTCGTTCCCGTGCAGGCCACCGCTCAGCAAGCCGCGCCGGCGGCCGGGCAGCAGCCCGGGCGCCAGGCCGCCGCACCACAGGGCACCCCGTGCGCCGCGCCTGTGAAGCCCGCTTCGCAGATCGCCGTCGAGGCCTGTGACAGCCCCGAGCGGATCATCGAGAAGGCTGCGAACATCGTCCCCACCCCCGGCCAACTCGCCTGGCAGCAACGGGAAGTCACCGCCTTCACCCACTTCGGCATGAACACCTTCACGGGCCGCGAATGGGGATCGGGTACCGAGGACGAAAAGCTCTTCGCCCCGAAGAGCATCGACGTCGACCAGTGGATGCGTGCCTACAAGGCGGCCGGTGTCGAGCAGGTCATGCTCACCGCCAAGCACCACGACGGGTTCGTCCTGTACCCCTCCCGTTACACCGACCACTCCGTCGAGCTCAGCCCCGGCAGTCCCGATGTCGTCGGCGCCTACGTGAAGGCCGCCCGTAAGGCGGGCCTGAAGGTCGGCCTCTATCTCTCGCCCTCCGACGGGGCCGAACTGCCGCACGCCTGGCATGCCCAGTGGGTCGAGTCGATCCGCAAGAAGCAGGCGGAGGGCAGGCCGCTGAGCCTGCCCGAACAGATGGCGCTGGAGGACGGTGACCGGGCGCCCGCGGGCGAAGGCAGGTTCGGCAACGGCAGTGCCGTCACCGAGCGCACCATCCCCACCCTCGTGCCCGGCGACGACCGCGCCACCGCGGTCAAGCGTCACAAGCTCCCCACCTTCACGGTGATGGCCGACGACTACGACGCGTACTACCTCAACCAGCTGTACGAAATCTTCACCCAGTACGGGCCGATCGAGGAGCTCTGGCTGGACGGCGCCAACCCCTGGTCCGGCTCCGGCATCACCCAGAAGTACGACGTCAAGCAGTGGTTCGACATGGTCAAGGCGCTGTCGCCGAACACCGTGATCTTCCAGGGCCCGCAGGGCGTGCGCTGGGTCGGCAACGAGGGCGGCACCGCCCGTGAGACCGAGTGGAGCGTCACCCCGCACGCCACGGACCCGTGGACCGGGCTCGGCAGCCTGCCCAACGACTCGACCGACGCCGACATCGGCTCCCGCGCCAGGATTCTCGACCCGACGACCAAGTACCTGCAGTGGTACCCGGCCGAGGCGGACGTTTCCATCCGGCCCGGCTGGTTCTACCATCCGGAACAACAGCCCAAGACTGCAGCGCAGTTGATGAATCTGTACGAGAAGAGCGTCGGCCGGAACGCCGCACTGCTGCTGAACGTGCCGCCCGGCCAGGACGGCCGGATCGCCGATGCGGACGTCGCGTCACTGACTGCCTTCGGCAAGGCGGTGCGCAACACCTACGGCACCGATGTGCGACGCACCCAGGCTCCGGGTCCGTACACCTTCGACCGGGTCGCCGTCCGCGAGGAGATCCGGCACGGGCAGCGGGTCGAGAAGTTCGCCGTGGAGGCCAGGATCGACGGCAACTGGCAGCGGATCGCCGAGGGCACCACGATCGGCAACCGGCGCATCCTGCCGCTCGCCTCGCCCGTCACGGCGACGGCGGTACGGGTCAAGGTCCTGGAGTCCCGGGCCACACCTCACCTCGGGGCGACCACGCTGCACCTGAGCTCGGCCGGATGAACCGCCGGCCGGAGGTAGCGGGTCACCCCCGGTCGAGATAGGCCAGCACCGCAAGAACGCGGCGGTTGTCGTCGTCGGACGGCGGCAGGCCGAGCTTCCCGAAGATATTCGAGGTGTGCTTGGCCACCGCCCGCTCCGTGATCACCATCTTCGAGGCGATCGCCGCGTTCGAACGGCCCTGAGCCATCAGCTCCATGACCTCCAGCTCGCGCGGCGTCAGTCCGCCCATCGGCTTGTCCTGCGCCCGCCGCGACAGCAGCTGCGAGATCACCTGCGGATCCATCGCCGTGCCGCCGGCCGCGACCCTGCGTACCGCGTCGATGAACTGGTCGGCGTCGAAGACCCGGTCCTTGAGCAGATATCCGATGGCCCCGTTGCCGTCCGCCAGCAGCTCGCGTGCGTACAACTGCTCCACGTGCTGCGAGAGCACGAGCACCGGCAGCCCCGGCCGGGCCTTTCGGGCGGCCAGTGCGCACTGCAGGCCCTCGTCCGTGTGGGACGGCGGGAGCCGGACGTCGACCACGGCGACGTCCGGCTCCAACTCGGTGAGTGCCCTGGTCAGTTCGGGCCCGGTCTCGACGGCTGCCGCGATCTCGAAGTCGTACGCCTGCAGCATCCGGACCAGACCGTCGCGCAGCAGGAACAGATCTTCGGCTAGGACAACTCGCAAGGGATCTCCATGGTCACCATGGTGGGACCGCCCGCGGGGCTGCTGACGGCCATGATGCCGTCGAATGTACCGAGTCGGCGTTCGATTCCGCTCAGTCCTGAGCCCGGTCCGATGGTCGCGCCGCCCTTCCCGTTGTCCGTGACGGAGATCCGCAGCATCGAGTCGGCGTGGTGGATGTCCACCCAGAGACGGTCCGCCCCCGAGTGCTTGGCAGCGTTCGTCAGGGTCTCGCTGACCGCGAAGTACGCGGCAGACTCGACCGGCGCCTCGGCGCGGCCGGCCAGCTCCACCTCGACCTCGGCCGCGATGGGGAGCCGCAACGCCAACGCCTTGACGGCGTCCCCGAGTCCGCGTTCGGCCAGGACCGGCGGGTGGATGCCCCGTACGAGATCACGCAGTTCGGTGAGGGCTTCCGCCGACGACTCGCGGGCCATCGCGAGAAGCTTCTTGGCCTGTGCCGGGTCCTTCTCGATCAGCGCCTCGATCGTGCCCAGGTTCATGCCCATGGCGACCAGCCGGGCCTGCGCGCCGTCGTGCAGATCGCGCTCGATACGGCGCAGTTCGGACGCGGCGGTGTCCACGGCCTCGTGCCGGGTCTCGGTGAGCCGGTCGATCCGCCGGGCCAGTTCCTGCTCATGGGTGGGCGCCAGCAGCGAGCGGGCGATCACGAAGTGCAGCCGCAACAGCGGATTGCTCACCTTCAGACCCACCAGGAAGAACACCACACCGAGCCCGGCGGCGGCCAGCGCCGTCGCCTGGCTGTCGACCGGCACGAACGCGTACCAGTACCGGTCGTCGGTGAAGACCCGCCACAGGCCCGCCGCCAGGACGAACCCCTCCACCGGATAGAGCAGCAGAGCCGAGGCGAAGACCGACACGCAGTAGCCGGCCGTCATGTCGACCAGCAGCCACTGGATGTCCCGCCAGGTCGCCGGATCCTTCAGCATCAGCGTCGTCCGCTCCACCTGCCCCGTGAACCCGCCGCGCAGATCCTTCGGGAAGGGCCGATAGGGGACCGGGATGCGGATGTCCGACCAGGTCGCCGCCAGCAGTCGGCGCTGGTTGGCGTGCCTGCGGACGGCGTCCAGCACCAGTGGGGTGGTGACCAGGCCCAGACCCAGCGGAATGAAGGCGATCGAGAGCACCGCCAGGACGAACAGGGTGATCGAACCGGCGAGGCCGGCGATCGACAGTACGATCCCGCGCCCGGCGGCCAGCAGCGCGGACCGTATCCGGCTCTGCATCGTGTTCATGATGGTCCCTCTCCCTCGCCGGGCCCCTCGTGACAGGCCGCGGTCCGAGGACAGTCTCACCCGGCGGTCAGGCGTGACGTCAGCCGTTCCGCCACCCGGGAGGGGTGTACCCAGCACCACCATCGCGCCCTCGCCCTACGCCTCGGGGGAGAGGGGGTTCCGGCGGCTGGGGCGGCAGGCGCGCCGTTCCTAGGTTGATGAGCGACTCATTCGACGTCAATTTCTGGGGGCGAAACGCCATGAGGCGCAATCTCGCGGCACGCATCGGCGTGTGGAGCGCACACCATCGCAGGACGGCCATCCTCGGCTGGCTGCTCTTCGTCGTGCTCGCCACGGGCATCGGCGGGGCATCCGGCATGGTCGAGATGACGGACGCCGAGAACGCCACGGGCGACTCGGCGCGGGCCGAGCAGATCCTCCATGACGCCGGTCTCGCCCATCCCGCGGGTGAGCTGGTCATGGTGTCCGTCGCGAAGGCGGGCGACTGGCGGGACGCGGCCCGTGAGGTGTCCGCCGCCGTGGAGCGGACCGGCGAGGTCCGGAACCTTGCGGAGCCCATCCCCTCCAAGGACGGCAAGGACGCCCTGATCACCTTTGACATGAAGGGAGACGCGGCGACGTCCGCCGACCGGGTGCAGCCCGTGCTCGACGCGGTGTCCGGGGTCCGGGAGAAGCGGCCGGACATCACGATCCATCAGTTCGGCGAGGCCAGCGCCGGGAAGTGGCTCGGCGACCTGCTCTCCGAGGACTTCAAGAAGGCCGAGTTCACCGCCGTCCCCCTGGCCCTGGGCATCCTGTTGGTCGCCTTCGGCGCCATGGTCGCGGCCCTGCTGCCGGTCGGGCTCGCACTCACCGCCTGTATGGCCGCCTTCGGTCTGCTGTCGCTGGCCAGCCACCAACTGCACCTCTTCCAGACCACGTACTCCGTGATGTTCCTGATGGGCTTCGCCGTCGGCGTCGACTACTGCCTCTTCTACCTGCGGCGCGAGCGCGACGAGCGGGCCGCGGGGCGCGACGCCGGGACGGCGCTGGAGATCGCGGCGGCGACCAGCGGCCGGGCCGTGCTGGTATCCGGGCTCACCGTCATGGTCGCGATGGCCGGCATGTTCCTGTCCGGACTGATGCTGTTCAAGGGTTTTGCCCTGGCCACGATCACCGTCGTCCTCATCGCCGTGCTCGGCTCGGTGACAGTGCTTCCCGCACTGCTGTCCTGGCTCGGGGACCGGATCGACGCCGGGCGGGTGCCACTGCTGAACCGGCGCTCCCGGCGGGGCGTGCGGGCCAGTGGCTCCTTTGCAGGCAAGATCGTCGGTCCCGTCCTGGCCCGGCCCAAGATCTTTGCTGTCTCCTCGGTCGTCGTCCTGCTGGCCCTGGCCGCGCCCGCCCTCGGCATGAAGACCGAGTCGCTCGGCCTGGAGAAGCAGTTCGGTTCCGACTCGGAGCTCTCCGTGGCGTACCGGAACATCGAGGAGACGTTCCCGGGCGGCCCCGCCCCCGCCCTCCTCGTGGTCGAGGCGGACGACATCGGCTCGCCCGAACTGCACAAGGCGCTGGCCGAGTTCGGCCCCGACAAGGTGACTGTGCACCGGGCGCAGAACATCGCGGAGATCGAGGTGCCGCTGCCGGACGGCAAGGCAGACCTGGCCGAGCTGCGCGACGAGCGGGTGCCCGCCGCCTTCGACGGGACGGGTGCGCAGGCCTACGTCACCGGAGAGCTGGCCGGGTCCGTCGACTTCAACGATCAGCTGAAGCGCGGCATCGTCCCCGTCTTCGCGTTCATCACCGCGGTGACCTTCCTGCTGATGCTGTTCTGCTTCCGCTCGTACGTCATCGCGGTGACGTCCATCCTCCTCAACCTGCTCTCCGTGGGCGCCGCGTACGGAGTGATGGTCGCCGTCTTCCAGCACGGCTGGGGCGCTTCACTGATCGGCTCGGAGGGGGTGGGGGCGATCGAGGCATGGATGCCGTTGTTCGTCCTGGTGGTGCTCTTCGGCCTCTCGATGGACTACCACGTGTTCGTGGTCTCCCGGATCCGCGAGGCCCGGCAGAGCGGTCTGGACACCCGGGCGGCCATCGACACAGGCATCCGGCGGACGGCGGGCGCGGTGACCGGCGCGGCCGTGATCATGGTGGCGGTGTTCGCGGTCTTCGGGACGCTGTCCATGCAGGACATGCAGCAGATGGGCGTCGGCCTCGCCGTTGCGGTGCTGCTGGACGCCACGATCGTACGGATGGTCCTGTTGCCCTCCGTCATGGCGCTGCTCGGCGAGCGGAACTGGCGGACGCCGCGCGGACTCTCCCGGCTGCCGAGTCCGGACCACGGCGAGGGGGAAGCGGCGGGCGCGACGGCCGAACCGGTTCCGGCCGGACCGGGGCTGCACGGCTGACACCCGTACGAAGAAGCCCTGGTCCACCGGGTACCACCGGTCGGCCAGGGCTTGTCGCGTGCGGCCCCGGTCAGGGGGCGTACTTGTAACCGACGCGTCGCACCGTCTGGATCGACCGGCGGTGCTCGATGCCCAGCTTGCGGCGCAGCCGGGCGATGTGGACGTCGACGGTGCGCCCGTCGCCCACATGCCCGTAGCCCCAGACGGTCGTCACCAACTGGTCGCGGGTGTGCACCCGGTGCGGGTGCGCCACGAGATGCGCGAGCAGCTCGAACTCGAGGAACGTGAGGTCGAGCGGGTTCCCGTCCACCACCGCGGTGCGCTGCACCGTGTCGATGTGCACCGGACCGGCCGAGGCCGCGCTGGCCACCGGCTGCGGCACGATCCGCTGGGCGGCGGCCGTGGCAGCGGCCGCGACGGCGGGCTGCTGATCGGCCGGTACGAGCACCAGGTAGCCGATCATCGGCGGTTGGCCCGGCAGCGCCGGAAGGGTGTGCTGGGGCGCGGGCAGCCAGGTGGCACCCGGTGGGAGGAAGCCGGCCACATCGGCCGGCTGGACGAACTCGTCGGGGTCGACGGCCCGCAGCCGGTGGCGGTTGGGGGAGACGGAGCGGGCGGAGGGTGGGGCCGCAGCGGTCGCCGACGGTGCTGTGGTGACAGCGGTGGCGGCGGAGAAGGTGCGAGTGTTCGCCATGAGGGTCAGCTCTTTCGCGCGAAGGAGTCGTCGAGGGACGGACTTGCGTCGTGCGCGCGGACCGAAGACCGGGGTGAGCGGCTTTAGAGGGCCTGCGCGTTCCACGCGCGACAACACACCCGGTCGAAGTCGTGATGCTGACGAGAAGGCCAGAACGGCTCGAGGTCGCTGCGACCCGGCGCGGTGTACTGGAAGCTGGCCATGCCCCTATTAGACCAGACAAGGCGGCGCCGCTGCAGGTCTCTCTCACCCGTCGATACGGACCCTTCGCATTGCGTTCCTCACCTCGTGGGCCGACGCCTCGTGCTGTCCCAACCGCCTCGGCAGCAGGTGAGATGCTCCCGGTGGGGGCCGGATGCGCCGAAGGGGCACCCACCGTTTCCGGCGGGTGCCCCTTCGTACGGAATCAGATGCGGATCAGACCTGGTCGGCCTTCTCCAGCGCCGTGCAGCAGGTGTCGACGACCAGCCGCGTGACGACGTACGGGTCGACGTTGGCGTTCGGGCGACGGTCCTCGATGTAACCCTTCTGGTCCTGCTCGACCTGCCACGGGATACGGACCGAGGCGCCGCGGTTGGAGACGCCGTAGCTGTACTCGTTCCACGGGGCGGTCTCGTGCAGACCGGTGAGGCGGTCGTCGATGCCGGCGCCGTAGTTCTTGACGTGGTCCATCGGCTTCGAGCCCTCGCCCAGCGACTCGCACGCGGTGATGATGGCGTCGTAACCCTCGCGCATCGCCTTGGTCGAGAAGTTGGTGTGCGCGCCCGCGCCGTTCCAGTCGCCCTTGACCGGCTTCGGGTCCAGAGTCGCGGAGACGTTGAAGTCCTCGGCGGTGCGGTAGAGCAGCCAGCGGGCGACCCACAGCTGGTCGGAGACCTCCAGCGGGGAGAGCGGGCCCACCTGGAACTCCCACTGGCCGGGCATGACCTCGGCGTTGATGCCGGAGATGCCCAGACCTGCCTCCAGGCAGTTGTCGAGGTGCTTCTCGACGATCTCGCGGCCGAAGATCTCATCGGCGCCGACACCGCAGTAGTAGCCGCCCTGCGCGGCGGGGAAGCCGCCCACGGGGAAGCCGAGCGGCCGGTGGCCGTCGAAGAAGGTGTACTCCTGCTCGATGCCGAAGATCGGCTCCTGGCCGGCGAACTGTTCGGCGACCGGCCGCAGGGCCGCACGCGTGTTGGACTCGTGCGGCGTCATGTCGATGTTGAAGACCTCGCACAGCACGAGCACGTCGTTGCCGCCGCGGATCGGGTCCGGACAGGAGAAGACCGGCTTCAGCACGCGGTCGGAGGCGTGACCCTCGGCCTGGTTGGTGCTGGATCCGTCGAAGCCCCAGATGGGCAGCTCCGCGACACCCTGGGAGGCATCCCCGGCCATGATCTTCGTCTTCGAACGAAGCTTGGCGGTCGGCTCGGTGCCATCGATCCAGATGTACTCAGCCTTGAACGTCACGGAAGCCATCCTTTGCGGGTGCTGCGATGCTGCGGTCTGCGGTCCGGTCTCTGCAGCGCAGCTTCGCAAGACGCGATTTCCCGTCCGTTGCCCGAATGTGAACCACGTGTTACCGAGGTTTCCTTCGTATGCATGGGCCGCCGCACACCGGAACCACCCTCTTCGTATACGGGGTTCGATGCAGCACAGCCATGTGCCGGTCCGGATCGATCCTCCTCCGCCACATCCATCACTCCACCCCCGTGGGTCCTGACGGTGCGTTGTCCCGCCCGGGACGACGACCGGCCGCTCGGCCCGTGGCCCGTGCCGAGGGCATCCGGGTGCCGAGCACGCGAGGCCCCGTCCGCGGACCGGCGCACCCCGCGACCCGATGCGCGGACCGGGCAGACTGACCGCATGACGACATCACCCGCAGCTCCCATGCGTATCGGCCTTCTCGGTACGGGCCCCTGGGCCCGGATCACCCAGGCACCCGCCCTCGCCGCCCACCCCGGTGTCGTACTCAGCGGTGTCTGGGGCCGCCGGCCCGAGGCGGCGAACACGCTCGCCGCTGCCCACGGCACCAAGGCCTACACCGGTGACGCGGGCGTCGACGAACTCTTCGCCGCGAGCGACGCCATCGCGTTCGCCCTGCCTCCGGACGTCCAGGCCCCGCTCGCCGCCCGCGCCGCGGCCGCCGGATGCCACCTGCTGATGGACAAGCCGGTCGCGACGACGGTGGCCGGGGCCCGCGAGGTCGCCGAGGCAGCCGACCGGGCGCAGGTCGCGTCCGTCGTCTTCTGCACGATGCGGTTCGCCGAGCCGACCGCGTCGTGGGTCGCCGAGCAGGCCGCGCGGGGCGGCTGGTTCACCGCCCGAGCCCAGTGGATCGGCGCACTGTACGCCCCCGGGGCGGAGAGCGCGTTCGCGGAGTCGCCGTGGCGTCGCGAGAAGGGCGGCCTGTGGGACGTCGGCCCGCACGCGCTGTCGATGCTGCTCCCGGTGCTCGGCGATGTGACGGAACTGACCGCCGCCCCCGGACCCGCCGACGCCACCCATCTGATCCTCCGGCACGCCTCCGGTGCGTCCAGCACGGTGACGCTCGCGCTGGACGCACCACTCGGAGCGGCGGGTACGGAGGTCGAGTTCAGGGGCGAGGCAGGGGTTGCCACGCTGCCGGGCGGGGGCGACGCGGTGGACGCGTTCCGCGTGGCGGTGGATGCGCTGCTCGATGCGGCGCGTACGGGGGTGCCCCACCCCTGCGACGTACGGTTCGGGCTGCGGCTGACCGAGCTGCTGGCCGAGGCGGAGGCCGCGGTGAGTTCCTGAACCCCGGAGGGTGCCGGGCGGTGCCGTGTCTCGTACCGCACGGCACCGCCCGGCCCGGGCTCGTCAGCCCACGCGCTCGATGCGGGCGCGACGGATCAGGAACTTGCCCGGTTCGCGCACCTGCTCGAACGCGGCGTCGTTCAGCAGGGCGCAGCTTCCTGACGGTGAAGTGACCTGCACCGTGGTGGACTTGTTGTTGTCGAGATTCGTCACCTTGAGCCGGGTGCCGACCGGGAACTGATTGCTGGACGCGGCGGGGGCGCCCCCCTCGCCGGACAGCGTCACGGTGGATCCGGCACAGACGACCTCACCGGCGGTCTGCCCCCCTCCGCCGGGCGGCGCCGGGGCCGCGGTCCCGGACGCGGGTGGGGATGCCGGTGCGGAAGCGGCTGCGGACGTGGCGGGATTCACGACCGCCGATGCCTCCCCACCGCACCCCGAGGCGGCTTGTTGGCGCCGGATCTCCGCGATCACGGCTTCCCGGTTGGCGATCCGCGCGGCCGACTGGGCATCCGGATCAGCCCGCTGACCGGCGATGAACTGCTCGTTGTTGCCGAGCGCCGTGGCGAGTCCGGTGCAGACGACCGACGAGGCCCGGTCGGCCGGTGGCGACTGCGCGGCCTGGCTGGTTCCTGCCAGCACGGCGGCTGTCCCGCCGGCGAGCGCGGCGGCCCCGGCCAGCAGGGCGAGCTTCTTCTTGCGGCTGAGGGTTTTCTTGCGTGACACGTAGGGCTCCTGTCCCCGGCCGGAACACCTGATGCGCTCGGGCCGGATGTGGTGCGTGTGTCCCTACGTACGAGTAACAGGCGCGTTCGTTTCAACCGTCGTGCGGACGTACCACTTCCGTCGCCGCCCTGCCGGTCAGGGAATGACGGTGACCGCCCGGTGCGCGGCGGACAGGAAGCGCCGCACCGCAGCCGTCTCGCTCTCGTCGAAGTCGTGCAGCACCGCGACCGTGTTGTCGATCAGCGGCCCGAAGAAGGACCGGCCCAGCTCGACCGCCCGCGGGTCCACCGTCATCAGCACCCGCCGCCGGTCGCGCGGGTCGCGGGTGCGGGTGAGGTGACCGAGCCGTTCCAGGCGGTCGATGACGGCGGTGGTGCCCGCGGAGTTGAGCCCGAGCTGCGCACCGAGCCATCCGGCGGTCGCGTCGGTGCCCGCCCGTTCGGCGTCGAGCAGGCAGATCAGGGCGCGTACGTCGGTGGGGTGCATGCCGTGGCGGCTCGCGAACTCGGCCTGGCGGAGCCCGAATTCGACAGTCACCTTACGCAGCAGATGGACGATCTCCATTTCGGGACTCTGCTCGCTCATCGGTCCGCCTCCCTTTATTACCTCGTTGAGCGAGATAATATCCAAGGGCACCCGTCTGGGAGGCACCCCATGACCCCTGCGTCATCCGGATCATCCGCAAAGGCGGCCACCGAATCGTTCCTCGCCGCGTACGACGAGGTCCTAGCGGTCAAGTGGCCCGCCGGAACGACCCACTCCGAGGCCGTCACCCCGTACGGCACCACCCGTGTCAACAGTTACGGACCCGAGGACGCCCCGCCCCTGATGCTGCTGGCCGGCGGCGGCTCCACCTCCACCGTCTGGTACGCCCAGGCCGCCCACCTGGGCCGCAGTCACCGCGTCCACGCAGTCGACCTCATGGGCGACCCGGGCCGCAGCGTGGTGGGGGAGCGTCCGATCCGTACGGTGCCGGACCTGACGGCCTGGCTGGACGCAGTGCTGGACGCCCTGAACATCGCATCGCCGGCACTCTGCGGCCATTCCTACGGAGCCTGGATCGCGCTCCACCACGCCCTGCACGCACCCGACCGGGTCCGGAAGCTGATCCTTGTGGACCCGACCCAGTGCTTCGCCGGTTACCGCCCCGGCTATCTGCTGCACGCACTACCGATGCTGCTCCGCCCCGACGCACGGCGCACGCGCACCTTCATGAACTGGGAGACGGCCGGCGCGCCGCTCGACCCGGCCTGGCTGCACCTGCGCGACGAGGCCGCCGGCTTCCCGTCCGCCAGGCCGGTCACCGGCCCCCGCCCCACCCCTGAGGCGCTGGGCTCCCTGGACGTACCGACCCTCATCCTGCTGGCCGAGAACAGCCGGGCGCACCGCATCGCAGCGGTGGCCGCCAACGCGGCCCGGCTGCTCCCACACGCGCGGACGGCGGCCATCCCCGGCGCCACGCACCACACGCTGCCGCTGCACGCCCCGGACGCGGCCGAACTCAACCGCAGGATCGAGGACTTCCTGTCGGACCGGTAGTTCCGGCTAGCGCCCCAACGCGTCGCGCACGGCATCCTCGGTACGCGCCACGACGGCCGTGCCGTCCTCCGCCGTGATGATCGGCCGCTGGATCAGCTTCGGGTGCTCGGCGAGCGCCGTGATCCACCGCTCCCGCGAACCGTCCTCGCGCGGCCACTCCGTGAGCCCGAGCTCCGTCGCGTCCGCCTCCTGCGTCCGCGTGATGTCCCACGGCTCCAGCCCGAGCCGGTCGAGCACGGCCCGGATCTCGTCCGGCGACGGCGCATCCTCCAGATAGCGACGGACGGTGTAATCGGCCCCCTCCGCGTCGAGCAACTGCACCGCGCTGCGGCACTTCGAACACGCGGGGTTGATCCAGATCTCCATGGGTCCAACGATACGGGACGGGGGCCACGAAAGCCCCTCTGGCCAGGGGCGATTGTCAGTGGTGGGCCGTAAAATAGAGGTAGTTCGTGAGGGTTTCACGACCGTGCCAGGAGGTTGCCCATGGCCGTTGCCGCAGTCACGACCAAGCCGCTCCACAAGCCCCTGCAGAAGAAGCCGCTCCCCGCGGGCCGGCCCCGCGAGTGGTACGTCTCGCACAACCGCCGTCTGAAGGCCATGCGCCTGGCGATCGCCCTGCTCGACACGGGCGTCTACCACCCGTCGAGCGCAGACAACGATTCGATACGCACGACTGCCGAGCGCATCGGCATCCATCCGCCGTCCGACACGACCTGCCGCATGGTCCGCGCCCTGATCCGCTACGGCCGCTGACGGCCCACGGCTGACAGCCACCGGACCAGCATCCTGTGCCCCCGGTCCCTGCCCGGGGGCACACGCACGTACGGCCGTCCGGTGGGTACCGGGATGTCACCCGATCGACGTGCGGGGCATGCGGGGCGGCACGTCTCAGCCTTGACTGGGACGGATCCGTGAGTGCTGGGAGGCGCGATGACGAGGAGATCCGTACGGGGCGCATGGGCCGTACTGCTGACAGCGGTCGTGGCATCGGCTGCTGCGGCCTGCACGGACGACGGCAGCAACCCGTCCGGCACGGTGTCCAAGGCAGCGTCCGCCGTCGCGTCCGTGGCGGCCTCGGCATCAGCTGCCGCGCAGGAGAAGCTCCAAGGATTCAAGAACGGAGTGGACGCGGGCAAGGACGTCAGCGTGGGCGCGGTGGCCGAGCAGGGCGGCCGTGCCAGTACGAAGATCACCGTGACGAACAGCACCGACTCGGCCAAGTCGTACATCGTCCAGATCAACTTCCGTGACCCCGGCGGCAATCTGCTGGACTCGACCGTGGTCACGGTCGACGACGTACGGCCGGGCACCCCCAAGGACGCGACGGCCCGCAGCAACCGCACGCTCGCCGGCGACGTCACCGCCGAGGTGGGCAGAGCCCTGCGCCACTGACGACGGCGGGAGCGGCGGCACCTGAGTACCGCCGCTCCCGTTGTCCGTCAGCTGGAACTTCCCCTTGTCCGCGTACCGGGAGTCGAGTCGGGGAAAGGGGCCTCAGGCGCTCGGGGCTGCGATCTCGCGCTTGAGGATCTTTCCGGTCGCGCCCTTGGGGAGGGCGTCCACCAGCCAGACCTCGCGCGGGTACTTGTACGGGGCGACCTGTGCCCGCACGAACTCCCGAAGGTCGTCGGGCGTGGCCTCGGCGCCGGGGAGCAGGGCCACGGCGGCGGCGACCTCCTCGCCGAGGGCCGGGTGGGGGATGCCGATCACCGCGGCCTCGGCGACGGCCGGGTGCTCGTAGAGGACTTCCTCGATCTCACGGGGGTAGACGTTGTAACCGCCGCGGATGATCAGGTCCTTCTGGCGGTCGACTATGTAGTAGTAGCCGTCCTCGTCGACCCGTGCGAGGTCACCGGTGTGCAGCCAGCCGCCCTGGACGGTCTCGGCGGTGGCCTCGGGGCGGCCCCAGTAGCCCTTCATGACGTTGTGGCCGCGTACGCACAGCTCTCCGATGCCGTTCTGCACATGGACCAGACGCATCTCGACGCCTTCGATCGGGGTGCCGACGGACCCGGGCTTGCGGGGACGGTCCGGATGGTTGAAGGAGGCGACCGGGGAGGTCTCCGACATGCCGAAACCCTCCAGGACGGGGCAGTCGAAGGCGCTCTCGAAGCCGTGCAGGACCTCGACAGGCAGTGCGGCGCCGCCGGACACGCCCAGCCGCAGGGTGGCGGTGTCGTGCGCGCCGGGCTGTTGTGCGTGCACGGCGAGCATGGCCGCGTACATGGTGGGCACGCCCTCGAAGACCGTCACCTGCCGCTGCTGGACGGTCTGCAGCGCCAGCAGGGGGTCGAAACGGGGCAGCAGGGTCAGCCGGGCGCCGACGCCGACCGCGGTGTTCATGGCGCAGCTCTGACCGAAGGCGTGGAAGAGCGGCAGGCAGCCCAGGACGGTGTCCTGCGGGCCGAGCCGGAGCAGCGACCGCGCGGTGATGTCGGCGTTGCGCGTGAGACCGGCGTGGGTGAGCTCGGCCCCCTTGGGGACTCCGGTGGTCCCGGAGGTGTAGAGGATGACCGCGGTGTCCTGGCCGTCACCGACCGCGTCGAGGACGGGGTCCGGGTGGGCGGCGAGCAGGGCGGTGACCGAGCCCGGGCCGATCGCGACCACCTCGGCCGCGGTGCCCGCGGCACCTGCGGCCACCTCGCCTGCGGACGACTCGTGGGCGAACAGCAGCACCGCACCCGAGTCGCGGAGGTAGTGGGCGATCTCGCGCGACTTGAGGAGCGGGTTCATCGGTACGACGACGGCTCCGGCGCGCAGCGTGCCGTAGTAGAGGGCCGGGAACTCCAGCAGATTGGGCAGCATCAGGCCGACCCGGTCGCCCGGGGCGATGCCGCGTGCGGTGAGCAGCGCTGCCACACGGCCGGCGAGGGTGTCGAGTTCGGCGTAGGTCAGCGACCGGTCGCCGAGTTCGACGGCGGTGCGGGGGCCGTACGCGGCGGCGGTGCGGCTGAGGCGGTCGGCGAGGTTCACCTGGGGCCTTTCGTTTCTGGTGCCGGGCACCCCGGCCGCCCGCCGCGGACGGTGGCGTTTCGGGGCCGGGCGGAGGCCGGGCCGTGTTCGGCTCGGATGCGGAAGGTGTGAGGCCGTCAGCCGCGGAGCGCGGAGGCGAAGACGGCCGGCAGCTTGGCGATGCCGGGCGCGGCGGTGAAGCGGGTGACGCGTTCGATCGTCGTACGGGAGGTGCGGTTGGTGACGAAGTACGGCGGCCGCGGGGACAGCGACGGGGAGCCGGTGAACAGACCGCGCGGAGTGGGGGCGAACGGCGCACGCAGTACGGTCTTCTCGATGTCCTCGAGCATGAAGGCGTTGTGGACGAAGCCGATGCCGCTGCCGATGTCCTGCCGGGTGTGGCCGGGGTGGGCGCCCCAGGGGGTGTAGCCGAGCAGGAAGCCGATACCGGACCAGCAGTTGATGCCGAGGGTCCCGTAGCGCAGCTCCGCGACGGCTGCCCGCACCGCGGCGTGGTGGGCCTTCTCCGTCCTGGGGTGGACGACGAGGGTCGCGCCGAGTGTGCCTGGCAGCGTGTCGTTGGCGAAGTCGACGGCGTGGCGCAGGAATTCGGCCGGTGTGTCGCCCGGGAGCCGTACGACGCCGAGAGCGCTGCCGAAGACTTCGCCGGTGATCAGCATGTCGTCGTGGTCGATGATGTCGGGGACGACGATGCGGCTGTCCCCTTCGCCGTGGACCTCGGCCTGCGGGTGGGCCTTGAGCACGGCACCGAGGCGCTGCTCGGCGCCGGGGTAGTAGTCGGTGCGCGGCGGCAGTTCGCCCAGCACCCGCCGGATCTCCGCCAGCAGCCGCTCGGTGCCGTCCCAGGAGCGGGGCACCACCAGGATCTGGCTTGCGATGCAGTTGTGGCCGGAGTTGTTCATCTTGCTGGTGACGATGTGCTCTGCCTGGAAGCGGAAGTCCGCCGCGCTCCACGGGCCGGGGGTCACGATGCAGGGGCTGACCCCGCCGAGCTCACTGGTGAACGGCTTGCCGATCAGCGGAGTGTCGTTGCGGCGGCGCTCGCCCGCCAGCTCGTCGGTGCCCCACACGATGGCGTCGTGGGTACGGTCGCTGCCGGTGACATGGATGGCGTCGACGCCCTCGTGCGCGGCGAGGTGGCCGCCCTCGGCCGCGCCGCCGTCGATGAAGCGCACCCAGCCGCGTTCGACGAACTCGGCGAAGACATGCGCGAAGTGCGGGCGGAGGTAGGCGTTGACCGGGTTCATCTTGGCGATGACGACCTGGCCCTCGACGTAGAGCTTGTGGAGGATGTCGAGCGCGGTGATGGCCGCGACGTTGCCCGCGCCCAGGACCAGGGCCACGGCCGGACGGCCCGGCCGCCCGCGGTACTCGCCGGCGGCCCGGTCCCGTACCTGCTGTGCGGTGGCGCCGGCACGCATCCACACCTGGGCGGTGAATCCGTTGAGCAGCAGGGTGTCCCAGCCGGTGGCGGGGAAGACATCGACCAGGGTGCGGCCGTCCGACTCGTGCACGGCTGCGGCGTCGAGCGGGTCGTGGCCTGCGGCGATCCGGCGCAGCACACGCAGGTAGGCGCTGACGTTCTGGACGAGTGCCCACGGGGCGCCGATCCAGTCCTCGGCCGCCCAGGGGGAGTCGGGTCCGTATCCCTTGGCGTGGGCGCCGGCCGCGGCCATGTCCGCGGCGTTCCCGACGATTCGCGGCATCAACCGCTCCAGCAGCGCGATCCGTTCGGCGATCGGGGTGGCGGTCCACGACGCGGCGCCTTCGCGCAGTTCGGCGACGGTGTGGTCCAGCCGTTCGGTGTCGACAGCGGAGAAGGTCACGGTTCGCTCCAGGGTGCGGCGGGTGGGTGGACGGTGGCGGGGCGGTGTGTCAGGCGCTCGGCCGGGGAGCGTCGCGCGCCGGGTCGATCAGGGTGAAGGCGGCGAGCGTGCCCAGCAGCAGCAAGCCGCCCGAGAGCACGACGGCGGTCTGGTATCCCCGCGGGCCCTGGCTGTCGACCAGGTGACCGACGACGGCGGGGGCGATGAGGCCCGCAGTGGTCACGACGGCGTTCATCGTGCCGAGGGCGCCGCCGCGCCGTGCGGGCGGGGCCAGTTCGGCGACGGTGGTCGCCGCGACGGTGGCGAAGGATCCTCCCAGGCCGAAGCCGACGGCCAGCAGCGCGGTCTTCGCAGGCACGCCGTCCACGAGGGGTACGGCCAGGCAGGAGACCGCGCCGAGCAGCAGCAGGCTGCCGCCGACCCGGCCGCGCGCCCAGCGGCTGCCGACTCCGCGGCGCATGAGCCATCCGGTGAGCGCTGCCTGTCCGAGCAGTGCGAGAGCGCCGACCGCCCAGGGGAGAACGATCAGCCTGCCGGTGGCGTCGGAGGAGTGGCCGAGGCCGTTGTGCAGGTAGGAGGGGAGCCAGACGAGCATCAGTGCCACGGACCAGTAGCTGGTGAAGAAGGCGGCGGTGGTGCCGATCCAGGTACGGGTGCCGAAGATCTGTCGGTAGGCGGGCTTCACCGCAGGCTCGGAGGAGGAGAGTCTCTCCGGGGCGTCGGTCCGGTACTTTCCGTCGGCGCCGAGCACGGCCCACAGCACGGCCCACAGCGCACCGGCGGCCGCGACCACCCAGAGGGCGGCACGCCAGCCGTGGTGGTGAATGACCCAGGTCAGGCCGGGCGCGGCGGTGATCACGCCAAGGGTGACTCCGAGGGTGACCAGCGCCCCGGGAAGGTTGCGCCGGTGGTTGGGGAACCAGGACAGCGCGGCCTGCTGGGCGACGGGGAAGGCGGGGCCCTCCGCGGCGCCCAGCAGGACCCGTGAGCCGATCAGTACCGCCAGGCCGCCGCCCAGGGCTGCCGGAGTCTGTGCGATCGACCAGAGCAGGGCCATGGCCAGGAGAAGCCATTTCGGCCGCACGCGGTCGGCGAGCAGACCCACCGCGCCGGCGGCGACGGAGAACAGCAGGAAGAAGGCGCTGTTGGCGAGCCCGAAGTCGGTGGCGGACAGGCCCATGTCCGCGCGGATCTCGTCGGCCGCGAGGCCGAGTACGGACTTGTCCGCGAAGTTGACCATCATGAAGGCCACGAGCAGGCCGGTGACGATCCAGGCGCGGGCGCCGGCGCCGGAACTGCGGCCTGCCGTCGGGGACTCGGTCTGTCTGGGGGCGGTGTCGGCGGCGGTCACGGGGTCCTCCGGAAATGGGGCGCTGACAAGGGGTGGCACGCGAGGAGGTGGGCACGCAAGGAGGCGGAGTGGCGCCGCGGCCCGTGCGCGGGCCCGCCGGGGCGGACCCGCGGGGACAGGGGGGCTCAGGAGAGCGGAACTCCCGCGATCGCGATGCGCTCCATGACGCGGCGCAGCGGGTAGTAGTCGTTGATCGCGTAGTGCTGGACCGCGATGTTGTCCCAGATCGCGACGGAGTCCGGCTGCCAGCGGAAACGCACCTGGAACTCGGGGATACGGGCCTGCAGGACGAGTTCGTCGAGCAGTTCACGGCTCTCGGCGTCCGACAGGCCGACGATCCGAGTGGTGAAGGGCTCGTTGACGTACAGCACCTTGCGTCCGGACTGCGGGTGGCGGATGACGACCGGGTGCTCCACCGGTGGCAGGGACTCCCGCATCCGGGCCACCTGCTCCTCGGTCATCAGCGAACCCCAGCTGGGCACCCAGTCGTGCACCGCCATGAGGCCGTCGATCCGGGCCTTCATCGACTCGGAGAGGTTGTCGTAGGCGACCGCCATGTCGGCCCACATCGTGTCGCCACCGGCCGGCGGCACCTCGACGGCGCGCAGCACGGAACCCAGGGCGGGCGCGGCCATGAAGGAGTGGTCGCTGTGCCAGATGTTCTCGTTGCCGATGGCCATGGCGTCCTTGGCCAGTCGGGAGACGCCGACGGTGTCCCCCTTGGGGAAGAACGGGTTCACCTCCGGCTCGCCCCACACCGCTGCGAGCGCGACGTGGTGATCCGCCGCGAAGCGGTGCTGGTCGCGGAAGAAGATCACCTTCCACTCCAGCAGTGCCTGCCGCAGTTCCTCGGCGAGGTCGTCACCGATCGGCTGCGAGAGGTCGACACCGCTGATCTCGGCGCCGATGTGGGGGGTGAGCGGGCGGACGCCCAGGATCCGGTACTGCGCCTCGGGGCTGCCCGGGGCGGTGCGGTCGAGCACGCGGTGCCCGTAGCGCATCAGGGGCTTGTCCAGGGTGGGCTGGGGGTTGGCGACGACTGCGGCCATGAGTGCTTCCTCCGCGGTGAGGATTAATTCGTTACGGGGAGTATCGATATTCGGGCATGCCATGGCAAGGGCTCGCGTCTCTCAATTTCATGACCGCGGAGAGATCCGGCTCCCGGTCAGCGCTGCACCCCCACGGCGCGGCCGACGAGCTCGACCACCGACTCCACCAGGTGGCTGTCCGGCAGCTCCTGCTCCGCCACCAAGCGGAACACCAGCGGCGCCGCCACCATGGTGGCGGCGGCCCGCACGTCGGTGTCCGGCCGCACGTCCCCGCGTACGATGCCGCGCTCCAGGATGTGTCCGGTCTGGCCCATGACCCGATTGATGTACGCCCGGTACGCGCTGCGTCCGACTCCCGCCTCGGACGCGGCGCCGAAGACCCCTGCGATCAGGCGGTCCATCCCGGGCGTCCGGTACACCTCGACACGTGCGGAGAGCACGGCCCGCAGCTCGTCACGGAAGTCCCCCAGATCGGGGATGGACAGGGGGCCGACGCGCGACTCCGCGGCCGCGATGATCAGGTCCTGCTTGGTGGGCCAGCGCCGGTAGATGGCCGGCTTGCTCACCCCCGCCCGCACGGCCACGGCGTCCATCGTGAGCGCGCCCATCCCCTGTTCCGCGACCAGTGCGATCACCGCATCCAGCACCGCACGGGTGACCCGCTCCTCCCGGGGGCGCCCCGGTCCCCGTGTCGCGCCCCGAGTCTGCTTTTCGACCATGCACCGACCCTACGAGTTCCTCCTGCACGCCAACCAGGTCGGTCCCCGATCGCGTCCGGGGGGAGCCGGACGGGCATGTGCACAAGCGGTGGGGGGCACCACCGGCGGAGACGCGGCCGGCGGAACCGGACTCGGCGTTCACCTGTTCGGTCTAGCGAGCATCACGGCGCACGCCATGCGTTCCTACGATGGAAGGGACGTGGTGCGGTCATCCGTTCGGGACACACCTGGCAGACCGGGCCCGCGGGAGGCAGTCATGCGCCTCATCGGAATGTCCGCCGTCGCAGGGGCCGTTGTGCTGTCGTTGTCGGCCCCGGTCGCGATGGCCACGGCCGGCGCCGACCCCACCGCCACCGTCAGTCCGAACACCGTACAGCCCGGCCAAACCGTGCATCTGACCTTGCGCAACTGTGAGAACCCCGGGGAGGGCGGGCTTGCCGAGGGCTCGCTCGTCGGGGGCGGGACCACCGCGAGATCCCCCATCGGCATCACGGAGCTCAAGGCCGGCGCCGACGGGACGCTCGTCGGCACAGCCACCATCGAGAACGCCGAGCGTGGAACCACGGAAGCCAGCTACCTCGCCTGCAACTCGGACCCGGACGAGGTCGTCGAGACCACCGTCACCGTCACGCACTGACTGATGCGGCGGCTTGGCGTCTCAGCTCTGAGGACGCCCGGGCCAAGCCGGCCACCGAGCAACCGGGCCCGGCCTCGTCGAGGGCGGTGGCCAGGAAGTCGGCGGGGAACACCCACCCGTCGTGCACGCGGCCCGCGTGCACCAGGTCCGGTTCTCCGCAGTGCCGACCTCGACACCCGGCCCGCCGAAAAGGTGCCCTCGCATCAGCCGCAGACGGCTCAGACACTCGGTGGTCTGGTGCACACCCGATGGTGCACAAGGTCGTGCACGCGCACTTCACGGTCGAAATCGGCATCGACGTACAAGTCAGTGGAAGCGCTGTTCTGACCTGAGCCACCGACAGTCAGCCACGGTGGCGGATGCGCCCACTGAGCACCAACCACGTGCGTGTCCAGCAACCCCGCGCCGCCGCCAGCCACGCGTCTTCCATGCGCCACGGGCCGCACCTCGGTCCAGCTCGTGTGTTGCAGACGCGGATGTCAACTGGGTTCGCACTGGGAGACTGCGTCAAACTGGGCGCGGAGAACACGACCACAACGGCCGTGCCACGGCGGGTCGTTGCCCCCCTGCAACCGCACGCCATCGGATGACGTCAATCCGACGTGGGTACGGCGCAGCGACATTGATCGCATCGCAGATAGCTTCACCCCCGCGCTGTTCGGCAATCAGGAGCCATCAAGTTCAGAAGTGGTTGCTCCGTTGGTCCCCTGAACCCGGCTTTCGAAGCACGTGCCACGACGGATCTTGCACTTGGTGGGACTGCCAGGAAAGTGTTGTCAGCTTTTTCTCGGTGCCGGTGCCGGGTTGCGGAATCTCGAGAATGATCCGCCGACCTGAGCGGTCGTCGACAACGAGCATGCTCTCTTCCAGCACCATGCGGCCGACAAAGGGATGCTCCACTTCTCGA
>NZ_JBIAKK010000002.1:72733-472733 GCF_042872425.1 Streptomyces sp. NPDC005262 | reverse complement strand
CCAGGTCAAGGAGTCCCATGCCCCTGGTGCCGGTCATGGTGAGCGGTTCTTCGGCACCCACAGCGTCATCCCGGACTTCATGTAGTCGCCGCGGACGTCAGTCGCAGTAGAGCTTCCTCGGGCATCGGTCGATCACCTGGTGATGGGCCAGCCGATGACCTGGTCGAGCTGCAGGTCGCGGAGGACGGCGTTGTCCAACTTGATGCCGGTGGCGTTGGTCAGCCCATGAGGTGGGGTGCCCGTGAGGACCTGACCGAATCGCGCGCCGGTCAGGTCCGCCGCTCGGAGGTCGGCGCCGGTCAGATCGCAGCCGGCCAGGGAGACTCCGCGCAGGGAGGCGCCGCTGAGGTTGGCCCCGCGAAGATCGCACAGCTTGAAGCGGCAGCCGTCAAGGGTGGCGTGACGCAGATCGGCTCCGCGAAACGAGCACTGCGTGAACCACAATTGCTGCAGGCGCACCGATAGGAGATCACCACCGTCGAAGGACTCCCGGTGGAGAGCCGCATACCGGCGGCGGGACGCGAGGTCTTCCTTTACCGTCACCGCTCTGTCCATGGCAGACATCGTGTCAGCCCTGGTCGACGGATGGCGTCGGCAATTGCGGGACCCGGCGGCCCCAGGCCGGTCCAGAAGATGTGCGAGGGTGACGCGCGGGTCAGGAGGGGGAGTCCAACCGCGGTATGTGAAGACCGAGTTGGACTACCTCGCGACCCGCACTCCATGTGAAGAGCGATGACCTGTCGAAGGATTCACCGCAGCTGGCCCCGCCCCTGCCCGAGCGGTGGGGGCTCGACCATGCCGACCTCGGCGACCTGCGAACTGCCGCTGCTTCTGCCCGGCCGTCGGCCTCGATCCCGTACCCGACGTCGTCGTCACCGACGAGGTGGGAAACGAGAAGACGCTCGTCACCGGCGACGTCGAGTACGTGCGGGCGATCGTCGGGGGGCGCAGTACGGGCGTGATCTCGACGGCCCCTCGGCGTCCGTGCCGCTATGCCGCGTGTTCGGGGAAGACGACCCCCCGGTACCTCATCGGTATCGAGGCCTCAGTGCCGCCGGAAGGTCAGATGTGCGCGCCGATGTACTTCGGAACCGACCCGTACTTGTTGTCTCCGGGCTGGCTGTCGCTGCAGAGGAGGAAGAGCAGGACGATGCCGCCTACCAGCGGGATCAGTCCGATCAGGAGCCACAGGCCGGAGCGCCCGCCATCATGCAGGCGGCGGACGCCCACGGCGAGCGAGGGGAGGAGCATCGCTAGCGCGTAGAGCCCCTGAAGCAGAGTGAAGTCGATTGCGCGTCCGACCACGAACAGCACGATGCTGACCGCGACGTTGAACAGATTGAACACCCAGTATTCGGTGCGACGCGCGCGCCCGCTGAACACCGCGTACTTGTTGAACACGTCTACGTACCAGTGCATGTGATGCCCCCCACGGCCATCGTTGGACGCCGTCCTGAAGTGATCAAGCAGGCAGAACGTATGGTCCTGTCCTGTCCCGTGCAGGTCAAGACGCATCTCGGTGACTGCGGCAGTGGGGACGGCGTGGCTCTGTTCACGAGTCATCCGATCTCGAACTCGCGTAGCGCCAGTCGTCCGCGGCCGGGTCCATGGACTGGCTGCAGCAGCGTTGAACGGCAGCGAACGAGAATGTCGATGAGACTGCCGGCCCGTCCGGCCGGCGGCCATGGACCCGCAGCAGCTCCCAGGGGGCAGGGCGGTTGGCACGGGCTTCAGGAGTCGGACAGGGCGAGTTGGGGCCGGAGCTCGATGAGCACCGACCACCTGTGACCGCGTGCTCGCGGCGCGCGCCGCACTCCCGCAGCAGTACGGCACGACCGTGAACGTCGCCGCCGGATGTGGCCTGCGCCAGGGCGAGATCTTCGGGCTCGCCGTCGATGCGGTGAACTTCCTCGGAGGAGTCGTGCATGTCGTACGGCAGGTGAGTTGGTCGGCCCTGATCTCGTGTTCGCCCCGCCCAAGGCAGGCAGACTGCGGGACGTGCCCTGGCCGACTCCGTGTCGTACGCGCTCGGGGAGCACATCACCCCCGCCGGCCTGCAACGACCCCGCAGAAAAGGCCGTCGGCCGTGCCTTCCGGGAGCGGAAGAACACGGCCGACGGCCCAGAGACGGTCCAGGAGAGCGGAAACCCGCTCCGACCTGCGGCGTTCTTAGATGTCGAAGTACAGCTCGAACTCGTGCGGGTGCGGGCGCAGCTGGATCGGGGCGATCTCGTGCGTCCGCTTGTAGTCGATCCACGTCTCGATCAGGTCGGACGTGAAGACACCGCCGGCGAGCAGGTACTCGTGGTCCGCCTCCAGCGCGTCCAGGACGGCCGGGAGCGAGGTCGGGACCTGCTGGACGTTCGCGTGCTCCTCGGGAGCCAGCTCGTAGAGGTCCTTGTCGATCGGCTCGGCCGGCTCGATCTTGTTCTTCACACCGTCGAGGCCGGCCATCAGCAGCGCCGAGAAGGCCAGGTACGGGTTGGACGACGGGTCCGGAGCGCGGAACTCGACGCGCTTGGCCTTCGGGTTCGAGCCCGTGATCGGGATACGCATCGCGGCCGAGCGGTTGCGCTGCGAGTAGACCATGTTGACCGGGGCCTCGAAGCCGGGGACCAGACGGTGGTAGGAGTTCACCGTCGGGTTCGTGAAGGCCAGGAGCGAGGGGGCGTGCTTGAGGATGCCGCCGATGTAGTAGCGGGCGATGTCCGAGAGGCCCGCGTAGCCCTGCTCGTCGTAGAACAGCGGGTCGCCGCCGGCCCACAGGGACTGGTGCACGTGCATGCCCGAGCCGTTGTCGCCGAAGATCGGCTTCGGCATGAAGGTCGCGGTCTTGTTGTTGCGCCAGGCGACGTTCTTCACGATGTACTTGAAGAGCATCAGGTCGTCGGCCGCGGCGAGCAGCGTGTTGAACTTGTAGTTGATCTCGGCCTGGCCGGCGGTGCCGACCTCGTGGTGCTGGCGCTCGACCTGGAGGCCGTTCTTGTCCAGCTCCAGGGAGATCTCGGCGCGCAGGTCGGCGAAGTGGTCGACCGGCGGGGTCGGGAAGTAGCCGCCCTTGTAGCGGACCTTGTAACCACGGTTGTTCTCTTCGGAACCGGTGTTCCAGGCGCCGGCCTCGGAGTCGATGTGGTAGAAGCTCTCGTTCGCCGACGTCTGGAAGCGGACGTTGTCGAAGACGTAGAACTCCGCCTCGGGACCGAAGTACGCGGTGTCAGCGATGCCGGTGGAGGCGAGGTACGCCTCGGCCTTCTTGGCCACGTTGCGCGGGTCACGGCTGTACTGCTCGCCGGTGATCGGGTCGTGGATGAAGAAGTTGATGTTGACGGTCTTGTCGCGGCGGAAGGGGTCGACACGGGCGGTCGACAGGTCCGCGCGGAGCGCCATGTCGGACTCGTGGATGGCCTGGAAGCCGCGGATCGACGAGCCGTCGAAGGCCAGTTCCTCGGTCGGGTCGAAGGCCGCTGCCGGGATGGTGAAGTGCTGCATCACACCGGGCAGGTCACAGAACCGGACATCGATGAACTTGACGTCTTCGTCGGCGATGTACTTCTTCACGTCGTCGGCGTTCTGGAACATCCAACTCCTCCTACTCCCGTCCCGGAGGGGCGGGGTTGTAGCTCGTTGTGCGGCCAGTGCGGTGGCACACGCTGGACCCGACCATAGGCAGACCGGATTTCTCAAGCATGACCCATTTGTTTCGCCGAAGTTAACCGAGCCGGGTGCGGGTGGCATCCCGGAGTCGTACCCGGGTCAGGTAGCGGTCCGGTCGGGGCGATGGCGACGACCGGGGTGCGGGGCGGCCACGGGCCCCGGGCGGCAGGGCGCGGAGGCGAGCGCAGTACCGTGGTCGGGTGGACAACAGGCAAGCAATCGGATCGTGGCTCTCCGGGCCGCGCGCGGCAGCCGAGGAAATGGGCGTCGACTTCGGGTACCGGGGCAAGCGGCTCGGTCTGCCCGAGGAAGGCCCGGGTTCCGTGGCCCCGCTCGGCCGGCGCTTCGGCGCCCTCCTCATCGACTGGGCGCTCTGCATGCTGATCGCATACGGGCTCTTCGCTCGCGGTGACCAGCAGGCGGCCGGAAACTGGGCGCTCGGCATCTTCCTCGTGCTGAGTGTGCTCACCGTCGGAACCGTCGGCTGTACGCCGGGCAAGCGCATCCTGGGCATCCGGGTCGTCGCCGAGGGCGGTGGCCGGCTCGGACTCGGGCGGGTGGTCCTGCGGAGCGTGCTGCTGTGCCTGGCGATCCCGGCTCTGGTCTGGGACCGTGACGGCCGGGGGCTGCACGACCGGCTCGCCCGGGCCGTCCAGGTGCGGATCTGAGCGTGATGTGACCGAGCGGACGTGACAGAGCGGAAGAGGGCGGGTCCCTGAACCGGAGTGGTTCGGGACCCGCCCTCTTGTCGTGTCCTGTGCGGTGGCCGTGTCAGCGCATCTTGCCGCCGCGCGGCATCCGCATACCCTTCGGCATCGGGCCCTTCGGCAGCGGCATGTTGCTCATCAGGTCGCCCATGGCCCGGAGCCGGTCGTTGGCCGCCGTCACCTGCGGGCCGGTCAGGACCCGCGGCAGCTTCAGCATCTTGGTGCGGACCTTCTTCAGCGGCACCTGGCCCTCGCCGTTGCCGACGATGATGTCGTGCACCGGTACGTCCACGACGATGCGGGCCATCTTCTTCTTCTCGGCCGCCAGCAGGACCTTGACCCGGTTCGGGTTGCCCTCTCCGACCAGCACGATGCCCGCCTTGCCGACGGCCCGGTGGACGACGTCCTGGCTGCGGTTCATCGCGACCGCGGGCGTCGTGGTCCAGCCACGGCCCACGCGGTCCAGCACCGCCGCCGCAGCGCCCGGCTGTCCCTCCATCTGCCCGAAAGCCGCTCGCTCGGCACGCCGTCCGAAGACGATCGCCATCGCGAGGAGAGCCAGCACGAAGCCCAGGATGCCCAGGTAGACCGGGTGATTGATCAAGAAGCCGACAGCGAGGAGGACACCGAAGGTGACGATTCCCACACCCGCGACGACAAGACCGATCTTGGAGTCGGTCCGCCGGGTCATCTTGTAGGTCAGGGCGATCTGCTTGAGCCGCCCCGCGTTCTCGGCGCTGTCCGCGCCGTCAGTGTTTGCCTTCCTCGCCATGTATTGAAGTTTACGTGGCTCAGGAGCGATGGTCGGCCACGGCCTCCAGTACGTATGCGGTCTCGACCCGGTCCTTGGCCCGGCGGCGGTCCTCGAGGACCGCCGTCCAGGCGTTTCGCCGGGCTGTGCGCTGGCCGCTGCTCAGCAGCAGCGACTCGACGGCGCGGAGAGCGTCGGTGACGGACGGGATGGCGGTTGCGCGTACCGGCACGGCCTGCATCGTGGAAATCCCCTCGGAACGGATGCGCGAAGTGAGTCTGTTACGGAAGTGGATTGCGCGGCTGGACACGGGGAGCAGCGACGGCGGCAGCTGTGAAAGCCACTGCGCTGCGTGAATCCAGGGTCACTGCTCGGTGTTACCAGCGCATGACCTGTCGGTCAAACACCAATGAAACCTTGATATGGGCGTCGCGCACGTCGAGGCGGCCCATACGCGTCCCCGACCTGCGGGGAGCGTATGGGCCGCGTCGTATCAGCCACTACCGATCGGTAGCTTCTTGTGCTCGGTTTCACACAGTCCGGGTCACACCGCGGACGCCGGGGTGGCGGCGCCACGGGCCTCGATCGCCTGCTGGAAAAGCCGGCCCGCGCGGTACGAGGAACGGACCAGCGGCCCGGACATCACACCGGAGTAGCCGATCTCGTCCGCCTCCTCCTTGAGCTCCACGAACTCGTGCGGCTTCACCCACCGCTCGACCGGGTGGTGGCGCACGGAGGGCCGCAGGTACTGCGTGATCGTGATGAGCTCGCACCCGGCGTCGTACAGGTCCTGGAGCGCCTCACTCACTTCCTCGCGGGTCTCGCCCATGCCGAGGATGAGGTTGGACTTGGTCACCAGACCTGCCTCGCGGGCCCGCGTGATGACTTCTAGCGAGCGCTCGTAACGGAAACCGGGGCGGATCCGCTTGAAGATCCGCGGCACCGTCTCGACGTTGTGGGCGAGCACCTCGGGGCGCGAGGAGAAGACCTCGGCGAGCTGCTCGGGCTCCGCGTTGAAGTCGGGGATCAGCAGCTCGACCTTGGTGGCGCCGGCCTCGCGCTCCGCCGTCAGAGCGTGGATCTGGCGCACCGTCTCCGCGTACAGCCAGGCGCCGCCGTCCTCCAGGTCGTCGCGCGCGACGCCGGTGATGGTGGCGTAGTTCAGGTCCATCGTGACGACCGACTCGCCGACGCGGCGGGGTTCGTCCCGGTCCAGCGCCTGCGGCTTGCCCGTGTCGATCTGACAGAAGTCACAGCGGCGGGTGCACTGGTCGCCACCGATGAGGAATGTGGCCTCCCGGTCCTCCCAGCACTCGAAGATGTTGGGGCAGCCGGCCTCCTGGCACACCGTGTGCAGACCCTCGCTCTTCACGAGCTTCTGCAGCTGGTTGTACTCGGGGCCCATCTTCGCCCGGGTTTTGATCCACTCGGGCTTGCGCTCGATGGGGGTCTGGCTGTTCCGGACCTCCAGGCGCAACATCTTGCGCCCGTCGGGTGCGACAGCGGACACGTCCGGCTCCCTACGACTTCGATTCTTCGGCGAACACCAGGGTACGCCCGCTATTTGTACGGTCGGGGTGTGGCCCTCACCCCTGGGCAACCAGGGGGCGGGCCGGGCCATTCCCGGAGCGGCCGGGTCCGTGGGGTCGGGCAGTGGGCACCGGCCCCGCGCCCCGCTCCTCGAACGCCGCAGGGCCGGGTTCCGCGGGTCAGGCCGAGGCGCGGTCGATCGCGCGTGGAGCGAGTTCCGCGTTCTCCAGAACGTCCTTCAGGTGCTTCTCGGCGACCGGGAGCACCTCGGCGATCGTGATGTCGCGCCCCAGCTCGTACGCGAGCGAGGTGACGCCCGCGTCACGGATGCCGCACGGCACGATCCGGTCGAACCAGGTGTTGTCCGGGTTCACATTCAGTGCGAAGCCGTGCATGGTCACACCCTTGGCGACCCGGATGCCGATAGCCGCCAGCTTGCGGTCCTCGCGGCGCTGGCCGGCGTTGGAAGGGGCGTACTCGGGGCCGTTCAGCCGCGGGTCGAACTCCTCGTCGTGCAGTCGCGGATCGAAGTCGAGCGACAGGCCGCCGAACGCCGGACGCTCCTCGACCGGGTCGCCCAGCACCCAGACCCCGCTGCGGCCCTCGACCCGGGTGGTCTCCAGACCGAACTCGGCGGCCGTGCGGATCAGCGCGTCCTCCAGCCGGCGGACGTGCGCCACGACATCCACCGGTCGCGGCAGCTTCTGGATCGGATAGCCGACGAGCTGGCCGGGCCCGTGCCAGGTGATCTTGCCGCCGCGGTCCACATCGACGACCGGAGTGCCGTCCAGGGGGCGCTCACTGTCGGTGGTACGCCGTCCGGCCGTGTAGACGGGCGGGTGCTCCAGCAGCAGACAGGTGTCGGGAATCGTGTCCTCGAACCGGGCCGCGTGCACCTCGCGCTGCTTCTGCCATGCCTCCTGGTAGTCGACGGCCGACTCGCCGAATCCCAGCCGGACGAACCGAAGCTCACTCACGACAGATGCCTTCCTACTTGCGGCGCCGGGAGCCGGAGGGTGTCCCCGGCGCCACGTCACCATGCAGTGATTCGCGCCCCGGGCCACTGTACGACCGCCCCGGGAGCGGCGGCCCGGCAGGTCTTTCCCGTCAGCGCCACCCCCAATCCTCACACGATCGGATGAATGTGAAGCGAAGGAGCCTTCGGCCGTCGCGGGCCCCGCTAAATTCGCGCCGTTCCATAAGGGCTGCCCGCCCGGCCCGGAAGGCAGGAGACCGTACAGCTGATGTCGGAACGACCTCCGCAGCGCACCCCCAACCGCCAGCTCGCCTCGCTCATCACGGAAGCCGGATTCTCGAACGCCGGTCTCGCCCGCCGGGTGGACCAGCTCGGCCTCGAACACGGTCTCGATCTGCGGTACGACAAGACGTCCGTGACTCGCTGGCTGCGGGGCCAGCAGCCGCGCGGGACCACCCCTGCCCTGATCGCCGAGGTCTTCACCCGGCGGCTCGGACGCCGGCTCTCGGCGCAGGACCTGGGCCTCGACGCGTGCGCGCCCGTCTATGCCGGTCTGGAGTTCGCCGCCACGCCCAGCGAGGCTGTGGACATCGTCAGCGGGCTCTGGCGGAAGGACTCGGGCAGTCATGCGGAGCTGCGGAAGATCGCCTTCACCCCGGCCGGGCTCGTGGTGCCCAGCCGGGACTGGCTGATCGGACGGGCCGACGAGTGGGTGGCCCGGGGGAACGGGGAGGCCGCTGCGTCCACCGGCGGGACCGGTGCTGCGCGCGGGACGCCGGGGGCCGTGGTCGGCGGGGCCCGCGGGGCGGCAGGGCTCAACGGGGCCCGCGGTGCCCACGGCACGCATGGTGGGCATGGATTACATGGAGCGAACGGGCAGAACGGCTCCGCGGGGCCCGGCGGCAGGTCAGGCGCCCGTGGGCCCGCACCGGTCAGGCCCTCCTCCGGACCGCCCTCCTCACCCGCACCGTCTTCCGCACCTCTGGCGCACCTGGCATCCCCGGCACCAGGCGCACCTAGCGTCCCCCGGCAGCGCCAGATCGACCGCGGCCCCGGCCAGAAGGTCAACAGCGGCGACGTCGCCGCCCTGCGTTCCGTCGGGGAGCTCTTCCGCACCCTCGACCACACCTATGGCGGTGGCCACGCCCGCCAGGCCCTCGTCCGCTATCTGGAGCACGAGGCGGAGCCGATGCTCCGCGGGACGTACGGGGAGGCGATCGGGCGGCGGCTCTTCTCGGCGGCCGCCGATCTGACCCGGCTGGCGGGCTGGACCTCGTACGACATCGCGGCACACGGCCTCGCCCAGCGCTATTTCGTCCAGGCGCTGCGGCTGGCACAGGCAGCGGGGGACCGGGTGTACGGCAGCTATGTCCTGATCACCATGAGCCGGCAGGCGGTGTATCTCGGGCACGGCAGGGAAGCCGTCCAGCTGGCGCGGGTGGCCCAGCAGGGCGTCGGCTCCTCGGCGCCGCCCGCCGTCATGGCCCTGCTGCACGCGGTCGAGGCGCGCGGGCACGGGGTGCTCGGTGAGGCCAGGACCTGTGCGGCCTCGCTGGCGCGGGCGGAACACGCGCTGGAGGCCGCCAGGCCCGGTGACGACGTACCGCACTGGGGGCGCTACTTCGACGAGGCGCAGCTCGCCGACGAGTTCGGGCACTGTCACCGCGATCTGCAGCAGTACCGGGCCGCCGCGCAGCATGCGGAGCGCTCGCTCCAGCTGCGCGCCCCGGTGTACGCCCGGAGCAGGTTGTTCTGCCGGGTGGTGCTGGCGTCGGCCCGGCTCGGGCTCGGCGAGCTCGACCAGGCGTGCCTGCTCGGCGCGGAGGCGGCCCAACAGGCGGCGGAGATGCGGTCGGTGCGTGCGACGGAGTACGTGAGGGAGTTCGAGCGTCGTCTTGAGCCGTACCGGGACGCGGCGGCGGTACGCGGCTACCGCGAGCGGGTCGCGGCCTTCGGCTGACCCCTTCCGTGTATCGGGAGGCGGGCGGAATCAGGCCGCTTCGCGCAACCCGGCCTCCACATCGTTCCCGGACCGGATGCCCAGATCGCCGAGGATGGCGTGTGCGGCGCGGCGGCCCGAGAACAAGGCGCCCTGGACCGTGCTGGTGTCCCGGTGGTCGCCGCACACGTACAGCCCGGCGAGCAGTCGCACCGGGCGGCGCAGATCGTGCGGGGGCGGCATCGCCGGGACCGCCTCCGGATCGTGGTGGGCGGCCAGGAGCTCCCAGTCGTCCGTGGAGGTGCCGTACAGCGCGGCGAGATGGGTACGGGCCGAGCGGTCGAGATCGGGCGGCGGGGTGCCGAGCACCGTCGAAGTGATCAGGGTCCGGCCGTTCGGGGCGCGCGACGGGTCGACCTCGCTCATCACACAGGTGTGCGCGACCGGGCCCGAGCGGTCGGCGTCCAGCAGCAGCGCGGCGCCGGTCGGCGGGGGAGCGGGAGCCGTGTGGTGCAGGACCGTCACCGGGTGGAAGGACGGCACCCGCAGACCGGGCAGCAGCTCGGCGGCAGCGCCCGCGCCGGTGGCCAACAGCAGGGATCGGCAGCCCAGTTCGCCGTGCTCCTTGGTGCGGACCGAGGTGATGTCGGCGGCGGTGACGTGCACACCGGTGCGTACGGTGCCGGGCGGCAGCGCCGCCGCCAGCAGATCGGGCAGCGTGGCCGAACCACCGGACGGTACGCACAGCCGGCCGCGTGCGTAGCCGCGCAGGACGAGATCGGCGCAGCGGCTCGATGTGGTGAGCCCGGGGTCGCTGAGCAGCGCGGTGAGCAGCGGGCGCAGAAAGCCGTTGACCGTACGGGACGGCAGGCCGCGGCTGGACAGGGCGGCGAGCGCGGTCTGTTCGGGCCGGGCCAGGATGCGGGATGCCGGGGTGGTGGCGAGCCTGGCCAGGGCGGCGCCGAGCCGGGCCTGGTCGATCGGCCCGCCCATCGGCGGCCGGGGGGCGCTCGCCAGGGCGCGCGCCGCCTTGAGTGCGCCCCTTGCGCTCCGTGTGTGCCGCACGTCGCCGGTCCGGTACTGACGGCCCTCGCTGTGGACGAGCACCCCCGGCGCGAAGTTCCGCAGCACGAGCCCTTCGAGCCCGGGCGTCGTGCGCAGTTCCGGATACGAGGTGCTGAGAAGCGGGCCGAGGTGGTCGAGCCGGAATCCGTCCACTTCCTCGGTGGCCATCCGGCCGCCGGCCCGTGGACCGGCCTCCAGGACGCTGACGCTTACCCCTGCACTGGTCAATTGATGCGCTGCTGACAGGCCGGCGATCCCGGCCCCGATGATGACGACGTCCGCGTGGTGTGCCGTGCTGAGCACGTGCCCCTCCCCGAGTCGGCGCGACTGCTGGGAGGGTCTTGCCCCCAACAGGCCCCCGGAATGCCCGAGTTCGCGAAGAGGCTAGGAGGGGACCGGTGCGGGCACAGTCGCGCGCGGCCCGGGGCACCGTTGCACGGGGTCGCACATCCGTGTGATTCGCCCGTCGGTGGTCAGCGCAGCGCCGCGCGGATCGAGGCGTCGATGCCGGGAAAGGCGAACGAGAATCCCGACTCCAGCAGCCGTCTCGGCAGCACCCGCTGACTGCCCAGCACGTCCTCCGCGAAGTCCCCCAGGGCGATCCGAAGGGCGGGCGCCGGAACGGCGAACAGCGTCGGGCGGCGCAGCACGCGCCCCATCGCGGCCGTCACCTCACCATTGGTCACGGGGTCCGGCCCGGTCAGATTGACCGGTCCCGACAGCGACGGCGTATCGAGGATGTACCGCAGGGCGGCGATGTGGTCGTGCAGCGCGATGAAGCTCCAGTACTGGTGCCCGTTGCCGAGCCGCCCGCCGAGACCCGCCCGGAACAACGGGAACAGCCGGCCCCAGGCCCCGCCTTCCCGGCCGACGACCAGACCCGTGCGCGCGAACACCGTCCGTACGCCCGCGTCCTCCGCCGGGGCCGCGGCCGCCTCCCATTCCACGCACACGGACGGCAGGAATCCCTCGCCGTGCGGCGAGCTCTCGTCGACCGCACGGTCCCCGGTGTCGCCGTAGTAGCCGATCGCCGACCCGGACAGCAGGACCTTCGGCGGTACGTCGAGGGAGGCCACCGCCTGCGCGATCGCTTCCGTCCCCAGCACCCGGCTGTCCCGGATCTCCTGCTTGTACGCCTCGGTCCAGCGGTGGTCGCCGACCCCGGCACCGGCGAGATGGACGACGGCGTCGCAGCCGACCAGGCCCGCCCCGTCGACGTAACCCCGTTTCGGGTCCCACTCGACCTCGTCCCCGGCCCGCGCCGGGCGCCGGACCAGGCGTACGACGTCGTGTCCGTCAACCCGCAACGAGCGCACCAGCGCCGTTCCGATGAGTCCGGTGGATCCGGTGACAGCAATACGGGAGTTCACCATGGATCCATCCTGCCGCAGGGGAGGACGCGGCGCCTCGCCCGTGCCGCCCGGGCGCGTCCGAGCGGCGGCCGGGCGCCCGGCGGATATGCGATGACGCGATCGGGCGCGCCGTGGCACAGTGCGCGGATGTCTGAAATCCACATGAGCCACGTACGCCCCGCAGATCTCGGCGACGACACCGAACTCGCGGAGCTCGACCGGGCCACCTGGTCGACCCTGCACTCGGTTCAATCGCGGTCGCAGCCGCCGTACGAGCCGTTCTTCAGCGACCGCAGCCGGCCCGAACACCTGCTCGTCGCCGAGGCGGAGGACGCGGCGGGTGAGGCACGCATCGCCGGCTACATCAGGGTCGTTCCGCCGACCGCGCTGGCCTGCCACACGCATGTGCGCCAGATACAGGGCCTGGCGGTGGCCGACTGGGCGCGCGGCCGCGGTGTCGCCAGGGGGTTGTTGCGGGCCGCGCTCGCGGCGGCACGGGGCGACGGCGCGAGCCGGATGACGCTGCGGGTGCTCGGGCACAATGCGCCCGCGCGTGCGTTGTACGAGTCGGAGGGGTTCGTCGTCGAGGGCGTGCTGCCCGGCGAGTTCTTCCTGGCCGGGCGTTACGTGGACGACGTCCTGATGGGCCGTCCGCTCACCCCCTGAGGAGTCCCGACCGACCCGGTACCGGACGGCGCGCAGCGCGGGGCGGAAGGGGACCGGTCAGCCGGCGCCGAACCGCTCCCAGAGCAGCGGGTAGCGCGCGGCCAGGGCCGCGTCGTCCTCGAAGCCGAACGGGATGCCCTCCGGCTCGGCCGACTGCGGCGGAAGGCCGAGATCCGGTGTGACGATGCCGGTGAGCTGCTCGTACGCCTCGTCGGCGGCGTAGCCGAGGTCCTCGGCGTCCCCGTCGATCTCGTCGTCGAAGTCGTCGAGGAGTTCGGCGAGACTGTCCGGATCGTGCACCGCCGCCTCGAAGATCTCCCGGCCCTGGCCGATCAGCCAGCAGCGGAAGAAGTCGAACGCGTCGTCGCTCGCGCCGCCGAGCAGCACGGCGGCGGCGCCCCACACGTCCCAGCGGTATGCGCGGTTGAAGCGGGCCTCGAAGTGCCGGGCGAAGTCCAGCACGGATTCCGGATCGAGCTGCAACAGCCGTTCGACGAGCAGGTCGGCATGTTCCTCGGGGTCGCCCTCGGCGGCCTCGCGGGTGCTGTCGATGATCTCCCAGAATTCCGTCTCGTCCATCACGGGACAAGCATCGGCCTTGGCGGCAGGCGATGCACGCGGAGACGCCGAAAAGAAGCCTTCAGCGATAGAGATCGCTCAGCCGTTCGGCGGCAGCGCCGAACCGGGTCCGCAGAGCGGCCGGTTCGAGTACCTCCAACTCCGGCCCCAGGGAGAGCAGCTGGCTGTACGCGACATCCAGCGACTCGACCGGCAGGACGACCGTACGCCACCCGTCGGCGTCGGGCGGGGCGGCCGCGTCCAGCGCATCGAGGGCGGCCGAGCGGTCAACGAGATGAGGCAGTCGGCCTACGCCCGCCTCCGACACCCGTACCGTCACCTCGGTCCGCAGGATCGACCGGGCGAACTGTGCGGCCCGCTCGTCCCAGAACGCCGGCAGGTCGAAGTCCTCGTCCCGGGCGAACCGTTCGTCCGTCACGGCCACCGCCGCGAAGCGGTCGAGCCGGTACACCCGGAAGTCGGTCCCGGCCCGGGCGCAGACGTACCAGACCCCGGCCTTGAGAACGAGCCCGTACGGTGCCAGCTCCCGCTCGACCTCGCTGCCCGGCCCGCCGCGCCGGTAACGGGCCTTGACCATCCGGTCGTCCCAGACGGCCTCCGCGACGGCGGGCAGCAGCTCGGGTGTGACGGGCTCCTGGTACCAGCCGGGCGCATCCAGATGGAACCGCTGGGCGGCGGCGTCCGAGGCGTCCCGGAGCGAGGGCAGCAGAGCGGCGGACACCTTGAGCCGGGCGGCCGACGCGGCATCCTCCAGCCCCATCTCACGCAGCGCGGACGGCAGGCCGGACAGGAAGAGCGCCTCGGCCTCGTTCCGGGCCAGGCCGGTGAGCCGGGTGCGGTACCCGCCGACCAGCCGGTACCCGCCTGCCCGGCCCCGGTCCGCGTACACCGGAACACCCGCCTCGGAGAGCGCCTGGGCGTCGCGGGTGATGGTCCGCTCGGAGACCTCCAGCTCCCGGGCGAGCTCGGCGGCGGTCATCTCGGGCCGGGACTGGAGGAGCAGCACCATCTTGATGAGCCGGGCAGCGCGCATGGGGCAAGTGTGCCTTGCCTCGATCGCCGGGCGGGCTCGCAGAGAAGCCCTCGACCGCCGGGCGGGCACGGGAAACGTGCCCGCCCGGCGATCGAGGGCGGAACGGCGGCCGGGCGCACCCGGCCGCCTCACCTCACAGCCCGTACTTCTCCCGGGCCTCCTTCACCGCCGACGCGGGCACCTCGCCGCGCCGCGCCAGCTGGGCCAGCGCCGCGACCGCGATCGACGGGGCGTCGACGCCGAAGTGGCGGCGGGCGGCGTCACGGGTGTCGGACAGACCGAAGCCGTCCGTGCCGAGCGAGGACCAGTCCTGCTCCACCCACTGGCTGATCTGGTCCGGGACCTGACGCATCCAGTCGCTGACCGCGAGGACCGGACCCGGCGCACCGGACAGGGCCTGCGTCACGTACGGCAGCCGCTGCTCACCGCGGAGCAGCGCCTCGTCGCACTCCAGCGCCTCGCGGCGCAGCTCGCCCCAGGACGTGGCGGACCAGACGTCGGCCGTGACACCCCAGTCCGCGGCGAGCAGCTCCTGGGCCTCCAGGGCCCAGTGGATCGCCGTGCCGGAGGCCAGCAGCTGCAGGCGCGGCGCGTCCGCCGAGGCGGGCGTGCCCTCCTTGAAGCGGTACAGACCCTTGACGATGCCGTCCTCGACGCCTTCCGGCATCGCGGGCTGCGGCTTCGGCTCGTTGTAGACCGTCAGGTAGTAGAAGACGTTCTCGGCCTCGGGGCCGTACATCCTCCGCAGACCGTCCTTGACGATCACCGCGATCTCGTACGCGAACGCCGGGTCGTAGTTGAGCGACGCCGGGTTCGTGGCCGCGATCAGGTGCGAGTGGCCGTCCGCGTGCTGCAGGCCCTCACCGGTCAGCGTCGTGCGGCCCGCCGTGGCGCCGACGATGAAGCCCTTGCCGAGCTGGTCGGCGAGCTGCCACATCTGGTCGCCGGTCCGCTGCCAGCCGAACATCGAGTAGAAGATGTAGAAGGGGATCATCGTCTCGCCGTGCGTCGCGTACGACGTGGCGGCGGCGATGAAGTCGGCCATGGCGCCGGCCTCGGTGATCCCCTCGTTGAGGATCTGGCCGTCCTTGGCCTCCTTGTAGTACATCAACTGGTCGCGGTCGACCGGGTCGTACGTCTGGCCCAGCGGCGAGTAGATACCGGCCGACGGGAACAGTGACTCCATGCCGAAGGTACGGGCCTCGTCGGGGACGATCGGAACCCAGCGCTTGCCGGTCTCCTTGTCCCGCATCAGATCCTTGGCCAGGCGGACGAAGGCCATGGTGGTGGCCATCTCCTGCTTGCCGGACCCCTTCTTCAGCGCGGCGAACGCCCGCTCCTCCGGCTCGGGCAGCGCCACCGCGTGCACCCGGCGGGCCGGGGCGGGGCCGCCGAGGGCGGCGCGGCGCTCCTGGAGGTAGCGGACCTCAGGAGAGTCCGCGCCCGGGTGGCCGTAGGGCACCAGGCCGTCGTCGAAGGCGCTGTCCGGGATCGGGAGTCCGAGCAGCTCGCGCATGCCCTTGAACTCGTCGATCGTCAGCTTCTTCATCTGGTGGTTGGCGTTCTTGGACTCGAAGCCCTTGCCGAGCGTGTAGCCCTTCACCGTCTGGGCGAGGATCACGGTCGGCGCGCCCTTGTGCTCGACGGCCGCCTTGTACGCCGCGTACACCTTGCGGGCCTCGTGGCCGCCGCGGGAGGTGTAGAAGCACTCGGCGATTTTCGCGTCGGTGAGCAGCTTCGCCAGCTCGGCGAGCGCCGGCTCGGCGCCGAAGAAGTGCTCGCGGATGTACGCGACGTCGCGGGTGGCGTACGTCTGGAACTGGGCGTCCGGGACCTCCCGGAGCCGACGGACCAGCGCGCCCGTGGTGTCCAGCTGGAACAGTTCGTCCCAGGCGTTGCCCCAGAGCGTCTTGATGACGTTCCAGCCGGCTCCGCGGAACGCACCCTCAAGCTCCTGGACCACCCGGAAGTTGGCGCGGACCGGGCCGTCCAGACGCTGCAGGTTGCAGTTGATGACGAAGGTCAGGTTGTCGAGCTGCTCACGCGCCGCGAGGGCGAGGGCCGCGGTCGACTCGGGCTCGTCCATCTCGCCGTCGCCCAGGAAGGCCCAGACGTGCGAGTTCGACGTGTCCTTGATGTTGCGGTTGGTCAGATAGCGGTTGAAGCGCGCCTGGTAGATGGCCGCGAGCGGGCCGAGGCCCATCGACACGGTGGGGAACTCCCACAGCCAGGGCAGCCGCCGTGGGTGCGGGTAGGACGGCAGACCGTCGCCGCCCGCCTCCTGGCGGAAGTTGTCGAGCTGCTGCTCGCCGAGCCGGCCGTCGAGGAAGGCACGGGCGTAGATGCCGGGGGAGGCGTGGCCCTGGATGTAGAGCTGGTCGCCGGAGCCGTCCCCCTCCTTGCCGCGGAAGAAGTGGTTGAAGCCGGTCTCGTACAGCCAGGCCGCCGAGGCGAAAGTGGCGATGTGGCCGCCGACGCCGTGCCGGGCGCCACGGGTGACCATCGCGGCCGCGTTCCAGCGGTTCCAGGCGGTGATCCGGGACTCCATCTCCAGGTCGCCGTCGAACGCGGGTTCGGCGGCGGTCGGGATGGAGTTGACGTAATCGGTCTCCAGCAGCTTGGGCAGCGCGAGACCGGCACCCTCGGCGTGCTGGAGCGAGCGGCGCATCAGGTATGCGGCCCGGTGCGGGCCCGCAGCCTTGGTGACGGCATCGAGGGAGGCCGCCCATTCGGCGGTCTCCTCCGGGTCACGGTCCGGGAGCTGGTCGAGCTCGCTCGGAAGCTTTCCTACGGGGTCGGTCATGATCGCCGCCTTCCGGAGAGGAGGGGGGTGGAGAAAGGCCCTGACTGGCAGGACAGGGCGATGGGGCCGGTGGGCCCGCGAAATGAACTCTAAATCGCTGATCGATGATCGATCAAAGGATGAAAGGCAAAACTTCTCGATATAGAGAAATTGGCATCCGGTGCCCTGTTTCGCGGCACGGAGTGACGCTCCAAATAGTCATAAACCGGGCGCGTGACTGCACGGTCGAGCGCCCTCGCCCCCATCTGCGCACGGGCCTCAGGCGCGCGGCGCGCACCCCAGGACATGCGCCTTCACCAGCACACCGATGTCCGGGTCCTTGCGGAGGAACGCGTCGATGAGCGCCTCGTGCTCTTCCGCGTACGACTTCTGCACCGTCCCCAGCCAGCGGATCGAGAGCGCCGTGAACACCTCGATGCCCAGCCCCTCCCAGGTGTGCAGCAGCACGGCGTTCCCGGCGGCCCGCACCATCTCCCGGTGGAACGCCACCGTGTGCCGTACCTGCGCCTCGCCGTCGGCCAGCCGGTCGGCTTCGTACAACGCCGCCACATGCGGCGACAGCCGCGAGCAGTCCTCGCCGAGCGTCGGAGCCGCCAGCTCCGCGGCGATCTGCTCGAGACCGGCCCGTACCGGGTAGGACTCCTCCAGGTCGGCCGCTGTCAGATTCCGTACCCGTACGCCCTTGTTGGGCGCCGACTCGATCAGCCGGAGGGTCTCCAGCTCCCGCAGCGCCTCGCGTACGGGCGTCTGACTGACCTCCAGCTCGGTGGCGATCCGTCGCTCCACGATCCGCTCGCCCGGCTTCCAGCGCCCGCTGACGATCCCGTCCACGATGTGCTCGCGGATCTGTTCGCGCAGCGAGTGGACGACGGGCGGGGTCATGAGGGGCTCCTTCGGAAAAACCGACGCTGCCGACCGGTCTGCGCCGAAGCGGCGACCGGTGGTGTCTAGACAATACGGCGGCGCCCCCGCCCGGAAGTGGTCCGGACGGGGGCGCCGCTGGTGAGGCTGGTTACAACGAGCCGTACCCGCCTTACAGGCCGAGCTCGACCTCGAACTCGCCGGCCTCCAGGATCGCCTTGACCGCGGTCAGGTAGCGGGCGGCGTCCGCGCCGTCCACCAGACGGTGGTCGTAGGAGAGCGAGAGGTACGTCATGTCGCGCACCGCGATCGTCTCGCCGAGGTCCGGGTGGTCGATGACCACCGGGCGGCGGACCGTGGCACCGATGCCCAGGATGGCGGCCTGGTTCGGCGGCACGATGACGGTGTCGAACAGCGCACCGCGCGAACCGGTGTTGCTGATGGTGAAGGTGGCACCGGACATGTCGTCCGGGGTCAGACCGCCACCGCGGGCCTTGCCGGCCAGCTCGGCGGTCTTCTTCGAGATACCGGCGATGTTCAGGTCGCCCGCACCCTTGATGACCGGGGTCATCAGACCCTTCTCGGCGTCCACGGCGATGCCGATGTTCTCCGAGTCGAAGTACGTGATGGTGCCCTCGTCCTCGTTGATCCGGGCGTTGATGACCGGGTGGGCCTTCAGCGCCTGGGCCGCCGCCTTCACGAAGAACGGCATCGGGGACAGCTTGACGCCCTCACGGGCGGCGAACGCGGCCTTCGCCTGGTTGCGCAGCTTCATCAGCTTCGTGATGTCGACCTCGAGGACCGAGGTCAGCTGGGCCTGCGAGTGCAGCGCCTTCATCATGTTGTCGCCGATGACCTTGCGCATGCGGGTCATCTTGACCGTCTGACCGCGCAGCGGGGAGACCTCGAGCTTCGGCGCCTTCGCGGCCGCCGGGGCAGCCGCGACGGGGGCCGGAGCAGCGGCGGCGGCCTTGGCGGCCTCCGCGGCGGCGACGACGTCCTGCTTGCGGATACGGCCACCGACACCGGTGCCCTTGACCGCGGCGAGGTCGACACCGTTCTCGGCGGCGAGCTTGCGGACCAGCGGCGTGACGTACGCGCCTTCGTCACCGGAGACCGCGGCCGGAGCGGGCGGGGCGACCGGAGCCGGGGCGGCGACCGGAGCAGCCGGGGCGGCCGGGGCGGCCACGGGCGCCGGAGCGGCGGGCGCCACCGGGGCCGGGGCCGGAGCGGGGGCAGCCGGAGCGGCCGGGGCAGCGGCGGCGGAGGCGGGGGCCGGGGCGGCCACGGGAGCCGGAGCGGCCACGGGAGCCGGAGCGGCCACGGGAGCCGGAGCGGCCACGGGAGCCGGAGCGGCGGGGGCCGGGGCAGCGGCCGGAGCGGCGCCCGCGGCACCGATGACGGCGAGCTTGGCGCCGACCTCGGCGGTCTCGTCCTCGGCGACCACGATCTCCAGCAGCACGCCGGAGACGGGGGCGGGGATCTCGGTGTCGACCTTGTCCGTGGAGACCTCGAGCAGCGGCTCGTCCTCCGTGACCTCCTCGCCGACCTCCTTCAGCCAGCGGGTGACGGTGCCCTCGGTGACGCTCTCGCCGAGCGCCGGAAGGGTGACGTCGGTACCGGTGGCGCCACCGGCCGGTGCGGCGGCCGCAGGGGCCGGGGCAGCGGCGGGGGCCTCGGCGACCGGGGCGGGTGCGGCAGCGGCAGGCGCGGCCGCGGGCTCGGCGGCCGGAGCCGCGGCCGGGGCGGGTGCGCCCGTGCCGTCGTCGATGATGGCCAGCTCGGCGCCGACCTCGACGGTCTCGTCCTCGGCGACCTTGATGGAGGCGAGGATGCCGGCGGAGGGGGCCGGGATCTCGGTGTCGACCTTGTCGGTCGACACCTCGAGCAGCGGCTCGTCGACCTCGACGCGCTCGCCCTCGGCCTTCAGCCAGCGGGTGACAGTTCCCTCGGTGACGCTCTCGCCGAGCGCCGGAAGGGTTACGGAAACCGACATGGTTTCAGTTGCTCCTAAGGATGTGGTCTCCCCGGCTCGCGAGCGGGACCGCGAGCTCGGGGAAGTGCGGAAGTGTCGGTCGTCGCGCCCTGACCGGATCAGTCGTGCGAGTGCAGGGGCTTGCCGGCCAGGGCCAGGTGGGCCTCGCCGAGCGCCTCGTTCTGCGTCGGGTGGGCGTGGACGAGCTGCGCGACCTCGGCCGGCAGCGCCTCCCAGTTGTAGATCAGCTGGGCTTCGCCGACCTGCTCGCCCATACGGTCACCGACCATGTGGACGCCGACCACGGCACCGTCCTTGACCTGGACGAGCTTGATCTCGCCCGCGGTCTTCAGGATCTTGCTCTTGCCGTTGCCCGCGAGGTTGTACTTCAGAGCGACGACCTTGTCCGCGCCGTAGAGCTCCTTGGCCTTGGCCTCGGTGATGCCCACGGAGGCGACCTCGGGGTGGCAGTACGTCACCCGGGGGACACCGTCGTAGTCGATCGGAACGACCTTCAGACCGGCCAGCCGCTCCGCGACCAGCATGCCCTCGGCGAAGCCGACGTGCGCGAGCTGGAGGGTCGGGGCCAGGTCGCCCACGGCCGAGACGGTCGGGACGTTGGTCTGCATGTACTCGTCGACGAGGACATAGCCGCGGTCCATCGCGACGCCGGCCTCCTCGTAACCCAGGCCCTGCGAGACCGGACCGCGGCCGATCGCGACCAGCAGCACCTCCGCCTCGAAGGTCTTGCCGTCGGCGAGGGTGACCCGCACACCGTTCTCGGTGTACTCGGCCTTCTGGAAGAAGGTGCCGAGGTTGAACTTGATGCCGCGCTTGCGGAAAGCGCGCTCAAGAAGCTTCGAGCTGTTCTCGTCCTCGACCGGGACGAGGTGCTTCAGGCCCTCGACGATGGTGACGTCGGTGCCGAAGGACTTCCACGCCGAGGCGAACTCGACGCCGATGACGCCGCCGCCCAGCACGATCGCGGACTGCGGGACGCGGTCCAGCTTCAGCGCGTGGTCCGAGGAGATGATGCGGTTGCCGTCGATCTCCAGGCCCGGCAGCGACTTCGGCACGGAGCCGGTCGCCAGGAGCACGTGGCGGCCCTGGATGCGCTGGCCGTTCACGTCCACGGAGGTGGGGGAGGAGAGCCGTCCCTCGCCCTCGATGTACGTCACCTTGCGCGAGGCGATCAGACCCTGCAGGCCCTTGTACAGGCCGGTGATCACCTCGTCCTTGTACTTGTGGACGGCCTCGATGTCGATGCCCTCGAAGGTGGCCTTGACGCCGAACTGGCCGGCTTCGCGTGCCTGGTCGGCGATCTCACCGGCGTGCAGCAGCGCCTTCGTGGGGATGCAGCCGTTGTGCAGGCAGGTGCCGCCGACCTTGCCCTTCTCGATCAGAGCGACGTCCAGGCCCAGCTGCGCTCCGCGCAGGGCCGCGGCATAACCGCCGCTACCACCGCCGAGGATCACTAGGTCGAAAACGGTGCTGGCGTCGTTCGCCACGTCACGTCCTCCATGCATGTGCGCCGTACGCCGGGCCCCGTCGCTGGGGTGTGACCGGCCGGTCGGCTGGTGTTCGGCCGCTTTTGTCTTTCGGCCCTGTGGTGGGGGCCCTGTCCTGCCGAGAACCCATCTTCGCACTTGTTGACGGTGGGCGGGACGCGGGGCCCTGGTCTGGGACGGCTGATGGTCCGTTCCAGAGGGTTACCGCTGCGTAGAGACATACGGATTTCGTCGAGAGCGAAACCTGCGTGACGCGGCGCAGCGGCGTCAAGGGGGGAACACGTGCGGCCCCGGACGTATGCCCGGGGCCGCACGCACACACAACTGCCTCAGCCGAGGTCGCCGGCCGCGGTGCGCTCCGCCAGCTTCACCAGCGTGCGGACCGCGGAACCGGTGCCGCCCTTCGGCGTGTAACCGTACGGTGCGCCCTCGTGGAAGGCCGGGCCCGCGATGTCCAGGTGCGCCCAGGCGATGCCCTCGCCCACGAACTCCTTCAGGAACAGGCCGGCCACCAGGCCGCCGCCCATCCGCTCGCCCATGTTGGCGATGTCGGCGGTCGGGGAGTCCATGCCCTTGCGCAGGTCGGCGGGGAGCGGCATCGGCCAGGAGGCCTCGCCGACCTCCTCGGCGATCTCGTGGATGGAGGTACGGAAGGCGTCGTCGTTCGCCATGATGCCGAAGGTGCGGTGGCCCAGTGCCAGCACCATCGCGCCGGTCAGGGTCGCCACGTCGACGATCGCGTCCGGCTTCTCCTCGCAGGCACGGGTCAGCGCGTCGGCGAGGACGAGCCGGCCCTCGGCGTCCGTGTTGAGGACCTCGACGGTCTTGCCGCTGTACATGCGCAGCACGTCACCCGGGCGGGTCGCGTTGCCGGACGGCATGTTCTCGGCGAGCGCCAGCCAGCCGGTGACGTTGACCTGGAGCCCCAGACGGGCGGCCGCGACGACGGTCGCGAACACGGCGGCGGCGCCGCTCATGTCGCACTTCATCGTCTCGTTGTGACCGGCCGGCTTCAGCGAGATGCCGCCCGAGTCGTAGGTGATGCCCTTGCCGACCAGGGCCAGAGTCTTCTCCGCCTTGGGGTGCGTGTAGGCGAGCTTCACCAGGCGGGGGCCGTGGGTCGAGCCCTGGCCGACGCCCAGCAGGCCGCCGAAGCCGCCCTTGACGAGCGCCTTCTCGTCGAGGACCTGCACCTTGATGCCGTGCTCCTTGCCGGCGGCCGTGGCCACGGCGGCGAAGGACTCGGGGTACAGGTCGTTCGGCGGGGTGTTGATCAGGTCGCGGGCGCGGTTGATCTCCTCGACGACCGCGACGGCGCGCTCGGCGGCCGCCTTGAAGGCCTTGTCGCGCGGCTTGGCGCCGAGCAGGGCGACCTCGGCGAGCGGCAGCTTCGGGCCGTTGCCGTTCTTCTGGTCCTTCGCGGCGAGCTTGTTCTCGCCGCCCTGGTACGCGGTGAAGGCGTATGCACCGAGGAGCGCGCCCTCGGCGACGGCCTCGGCGTCCTCGACCGACACGACCGGCAGTGCGAAGCCGGCCTTCTTCGAACCGGCCAGCGCACGCGCGGCGGAGCCCGCGGCGCGGCGCAGGGCCTCCGCGTCGAACGCCGCGTCCTTGGCCGGGACCGAACCGAGCCCGACCGCGATGACGACGGGGACCTTGAGGCCGTCCGGCGCGGGGAGCTTGGTGACTTCGCCCTCGGCACCGGAGGCGCCCAGGGTCTCCAGGACGGTGGCGAGCTTTCCGTCGAACGCCTTGTCCACGGCCTCGGCGCCCGGTGCGACGACCGGACCCTTGGCGCCCTTGGCGACGCCGACGACGAGTGCGTCGGCGCGCAGCGTCGCCGCACCGGCAGTGCTGAGAGTGAGAGCAGTCACGGTGGTGAAATCTCGCTTCCGTTGAGTTCATTTGTCGGTCGAGGGGTGGGCCGACCGTGCCCGGCGCATCGTAGACGCCGCCGCAATGTGCCGGTAATGAGCGTACGCGCGCCTTTGCTGTCGGATCACGTCGGCGGGCCGTCGGCGACCCGTTCCGGCGGTACGGCCTCGGCCCCGGCCGGCCCGGCCGGGGCCGAGGAGACGTGAACGCCCCTGCCAGTAGGGTCGGTTGGGAGTGCCGGAGCGAACGGGGGAGAGGGATGCGCGCTCAGTGGGCTGCACGCATGTCGGGACCGGGGCCGGCACTGACCGCCGTACTGATTGTGTTGACGGTCCTGGTCGGCTGCACCGCGGCGCCGGAATCCGCCCCCGCTGAGCGCTGGGGGCCGAGGCCCGGTGCCGACTGGCAGTGGCAGCTCTCCGGCCGCCTCGACCCCACCGTGGACGTCCCGGTGTACGACATCGACGGCTTCGAGCACGACGCGTCGGCGGTCGCCGATCTGCACCGCCGGGGCCGCAAGGTCATCTGCTACGTCTCCACGGGGGCCTGGGAGGACTTCCGCCCGGACGCCGAGAGGTTTCCCGCCTCGGTGCGGGGGAGGGGCAACGGCTGGCCGGGGGAGCGCTGGCTCGACATCCGCCGCACGGACGTGCTGGAACCGCTGATGGAGGCCCGGATCGAGATGTGTGCGAGGAAGGGCTTCGACGCGGTGGAGCCCGACAACATGGACGGCTACCGCAACCGGACGGGTTTCCCGCTGACCTCTGCCGACCAGCTGCGCTACAACCGGCTCGTCGCCCGCATCGCCCACCGTCACGGGCTGGCCGTCGGCCTGAAGAACGACCTGGACCAGATTCCGCAGCTGGAGCCGGACTTCGACTTCGCGGTCAACGAACAGTGCGCGCAGCACGACGAGTGCGCCGCCCTCACACCGTTCATCGAGGCGGACAAGGCGGTGTTCCACGTGGAGTACGAGGTGCCGGTGGCGCGGTTCTGCCCGCAGTCGAAGAAGCTGCGCCTGAGCTCACTGCGCAAGAGGTACGAACTGGGAGTCTGGCGCCGGAGCTGTACGTCGAGCCCGTCCGGAAATTGACGACATATCGGCAATCCGACCGCCTCGCGCTCTCTCAGCCCATGGCCAGCCCCACCAGCGCCCCCGTCGCCGCCACCTCCGCGACCGCACCGAACACATCCCCCGTGACCCCGCCGAACCTCCGTACGCAGTGCCGCAGCAACACCTGCGCAGCGGCCAGCCCGCCCACCACGGCAAGTCCCTGGTGCAACGGCGCATACCCGCCGAACACCGCCCCCGCCCCCGCGCACGCGGCCACCACCACCGCGGCCGCACCGGCCGCCGCCCGCAGCGGAACCGTTCCCGCCACCGCCGCACCCAGCCCCTCCGGCCGGGCCGGCGGTACGCCCTGACGGGATGCCAGCGTGAGCGCCAGCCGGGCGGTGACCCCGGCGACGGCCGCCGCCATCGCGCCGTACGCCCAGCCCTGCCCGTACAGCTGGTGGAGGACGGCGACCTGGGCCAGCAGCACGAACAGCAGGGTGATCACACCGAACGGCCCAATGTCCGACTGCTTCATGATGCGCAGCGCGTCCTGAGCGGGTTTGCCGCTGCCGAGCCCGTCCGCGGTGTCCGCGAGGCCGTCGAGATGCAGTCCCCTCGTGAGGACCGCGGGCACCGCGGCCGAGGCGACCGCGGCGAGCAGTGGCCCCGAGCCGAACAGCAGCAACAGCGCACCGGGCGCCGCCGCCGACAGCCCCACCGTCAGACCGGCGAGCGGGGCGCACAGCATCCCGGCGCGGGCCGCTTCACGGTCCCAGCGGGTGACGCGGACGGGGAGGACGGTCAGGGTGCCGAAGGCGAAACGTATGCCGTGGCTGTTCGGGGAGGTCACGGCGCGCAGGCTAATCGCTCCTCCGGGTCGATAGATTGGCCGAAACGCTGCAGAACGCCACAAAAGTGGTTCATCGGGAGAGGGTGGCATGGGTCACTGGTTCGATCAGAACTTCGTCGAGCCGGGGAAACTGCCCCTGCTCCTCGCGCTGGCCGCCTTCGTGCTGACCTTCGCCATCACTCGTCTCATCACTCGGCTGATCAGGGCCGGGAAGGGGCCGTTCCGCAACATCACACCCGGCGGCCTGCACGTCCACCATGTGGTGCCCGGTGTGGTGCTGACGGTGATCGGCGGCTTCGGTGCGGTCTCCAGCGGGCGGCACGGTCTCACGGCGGGCATCTGCGCGGTGATCTTCGGGATGGGCGCGGGGCTGGTGCTGGACGAGTTCGCCCTGATCCTCCATCTCGACGACGTGTACTGGACGGAAGAGGGCCGGCAGAGCGTGGAGGTCGTGGTCCTCACCGCGGCGCTCGTCCTGCTCCTCCTCGGCGGCTTCTCGCCGCTCGGGGTGAACGAACTGACCAGCGATCAGGAGCAGGGACGGCTCGGCATCCTCCTGACCCTGTTGATCAACTTCTGCTTCGTGCTGATCGCGCTCTTCAAGGGAAAGGCCCGGATGGCGGTGATCGGCACCCTGGTGCCGTTCGTCGCCCTGTTCGGCGCGATCCGGCTGGCCCGGCCGACCTCGAAGTGGGCGAAGCGCTTCTACCGCAACCGCCACCGCGCCCGCTCCAGAGCGGTGCTGCGCGCGTACCACCACGACCGGCGCTGGGTGGGGCCGCGCCGCAGATTCGAGGATCTGATCGGCGGCGCACCGGACCGGACCCCGGCCCCAGTGCGCAGGTCCTGACCGCGGCGGGCGCGCAGATGGCGGCTCCGGTCGTGACGGACCGTGAAACCGCACAGGATCAGCACCGCGACGATCGCCGCGAGATGCTCCTTGCCCGCCAGGTTGTTCTTGAGGACCACCTCGACGACCATCGCCGCGATCACCACCGCACCGGTGACCCAGGCGCGGTAGACGTGGCACAGATACACCGCGATCCCCACCACCGCCGCCGACGGACCGGTGTCGACGACCTGTGCGTCCGACGCGGGCAGTCCGAGCAGCCCGTCGGGGCCGGCCGCGACGCCCACCCGTGCGTACAGCGTCCCGGCCAGTGTCGCGACGTACGCGATCAGCAGGGTGCGCCCCCGGCCCGGACGGATCTCGGCGATCCCGAACACCACCAGCACCTGCGCCAGCGCACCCCACACCGGCAGATCCGGCGCGGGTACGAACAGCGACAGCGGGGTACGCAGCAGGGCGAGCCACAGCGGGTCCTCGGCCCGCACCGAGCCGAGTACGTGCACCGGCCGCCGGCCCCAGGACTGGTTCTGCGCCGCCTGGAGCAGGGCCGTCAGGCAGACCGCCCCCAGCGTCATCGGCACGGCCCGCAGCCGGGAGCCGGTGAGCGCGCAGCGTACGGCGGACAGCAGCGGCCCCCACTCGCGGCGGGCGGCCGTGCGCAGCGCGGTCACCGGTCTCATCTACGGGTCCCCAGATGCGCGCGGTGCATCCACCTGGGCAGGCCGGGGGCCTCCAGGAACCCTTCGGCGCGGGCTGCTGCGATGCCGATGCGCAGCAGGTCGGAGCTCTTCTCGAAGAGCATGAAGCGCGGTTCCCAGATCGGTCGGTACTTGGCGTTGGCGCGGTAGAGCGACTCGATCTGCCACCAGCGCGAGAAGAAGCTGAGCAGCGAGCGCCACAGTCTCAGCACCGGTCCGGCGCCGAGCCGTGATCCCCTCTCGAAGACGGACCGGAACATCGCGAAGTTGAGCGACACCTGGGTGATCCCGATCTTCGGCGCGCGCTGCAGGAGTTCGATGACCATGAACTCCATCAGGCCGTTCTCGGAGTTCCGGTCACGGCGCATCAGGTCCAGCGAGAGACCGTTCGGACCCCAGGGGACGAAGCTCAGTACGGCCCGCAACTCGCCCTGTCCGGGAGCGTCCCCGCTGTCCCGGCACGCCAGCATCACGCACTGCCCGTCCGCCGGATCGCCGAGCCGTCCCAGCGCCATCGAGAAGCCGCGCTCGGTCTCCCCGTCGCGCCAGTCGTCGGCGCGGCGCAGCAGTTCGGCCATCTCGTCGTCGGGGATGTCCGCGTGGCGGCGGACGGTCACCTCGTACCCGGCGCGCCTGACCCGGTTGTAGGCCTGGCGGACGGTCCGCATCGCCCGTCCGTCGAGGGTGAACTCGGCCGTCTCCACGATCGCTTCGTCGCCGAGTTCCAGCGCGTCGAGGCCGTGCCGGGCATAGACCGTGCCGCCCTCCTCGCTCACCCCCATCACCGCGGGGATCCAGCCGTGCTCGCGGGCCTCGGCGAGCCACGGCTCGATCGCGCCGGGCCAGGCCTCCGGGTCGCCGATCGGGTCACCGGAGGCGAGCGAGACCCCGCCGACCACCCGGTAGGCGACGGCGGCCTTCCCGGTCGGCGACCAGACGACGCTCTTCTCCCGGCGCAGCGCGAAGTAGCCGAGCGAGTCGCGGTCGCCGTTCCTGTCGAGCAGGACGCGGAGCCGGTCCTCGTCCTGCGGGGTGATCGGGTCGACGGCCCGGCGGGAGCGGAAGGCCGCGTACACGACGGCGATCAGCAGCAGGGTGGACAGGATGTTGATGACGACATCGACCCAGCCGGGCACGGTGATGCCGGGGAAGCGGCGGTTGTCGGAGGCGACCGAGATCAGCCGAAGCGCGCCGTAGCGCCAGCGGTCGAGGAAGGTCGAGCGGGACGCGTCGTGCGCCGTGTTGGTGACGGTGACGAGCAGGGTCGCGATCAGCGAGGTGATCAGCAGGCCGCCGACGGCGACCACGGCCGCCAGCTTCGGGTTGGATCTGTCGCCCTTGGCGTAGAACTCGCGCCGGCCGAGGAGGAGCGCCAGGACGAACGCGGCGGTCAGTGCCAGGGAGATCCAGTTCTGCGGGTACTGCCGGATCTCCGGGAAGGGGATCACAAAGGCGAAGAGCAGGAGCAGCAGACCGCTCAGCACCATGTTGACGATCCACGCGGCCCGCTTGCGGCGGCGCATGGTGACCGCCAGGAAGAGTGCTACCACCCCGGAGGAGAAGCCCGCGGTGAGCAGATAGGGCGTGAAGTAGTTCTCGGTGTTGTGCCGGCGGAGGTCTTGGCCGAGCGTGACCCAGACAGCGCTCAGGAAATTGATGAACGACACGGCGCGCAGATACCAGATGGCGAATGCCGCGCTGCGTCGTGAGCGGACGGTGCTCCGCCGGACACCCCCACCGGACAATCGGACCTCTCCCATGAAAAGCGATCATATGGGGCATATCGCTTCGCAAGGGGCTGCGCTGCGGCCGGTGTCCGTGACCGGCGGCCGCAGCCCGGCAGGGTCTGTCAGTCGACGGCCGTGCTGCCGTTCGCGCCGGCCTCGTCGCCGTCCTTCTCGTCGTCCTTCTCGCCGTCCTCGCCGGTGTCCGCGGGTGCGCGCTCGGGCAGCTCCGCCGCCAGCGCGGCCGCGGCCTGCACGAGCGGAAGCGCCAGCAGGGCCCCGCTCCCCTCGCCCACGACGACGCCCTGGTCGAGCAGCGGGTTGAGCGCCATCCGGTCCAGCGCCTTCGTCTGCGCCGGCTCGCCGCTCACCTGGCCCGCCAGCCACCAGTCCGGCGCCCGGAAGGCGGCCCGCTGGGCGACCAGCGCACACGCCGAGGAGACCACGCCGTCCAGGATCACCGGCAGCCTGCGCACCGCGCACTGCAGGAGGAATCCGGTCATCGCCGCCAGGTCGGCGCCGCCGACCGTGGCCAGCAGCTCCAGCTGGTCACCGAGGACCGGCCGGGCCCGTCGCAACGCGTCCCGGATCGCCGCACACTTGCGCATCCAGGCGAGATCGTCGATGCCCGCACCGCCGCGCCCGGTGACCACCGAGGCGTCCGTGCCGCACAGCGCCGCGATCAGCGTGGACGCCGCAGTGGTGCCGCCGACGCTCAGATCGCCGAGCACCACCAGATCGGTGCCCGAGTCGGCCTCCTCGTCGGCGATCGCGATCCCGAGCCGCACGGCCTGCTCGGCCTCCTCGGCCGTCATCGCGTCCTCGATGTCGATCCGGCCGCTGCCGCGCCGCACCCGGTGACGTACGACCGGCTCGGGCAGCAGTTGCGGATCGCAGTCCAGGCCGGCGTCGACGATCCGCACCGGTACGGAGAAGCGGCGGGCCAGCACGGCGAGCGGCGTCGCACCGTCCAGCGTGGCCCGCACCAGCTCGTGCGCGGTTCCGGACGCACGGCCCGAGACACCCAGTTCGGCCACCCCGTGATCACCGGCGAAGAGCACCACGCGCGGCTGCTCGATCGGCTTGACCGGTACGGCCTGCTGCGCGGCCGAGAGCCATTCGCCCAGCTCGTCGAGGCGGCCGAGGGCACCCGGGGGCACGATCAGCCGCTCCCGGCGTTCCTCGGCGTCGCGCCGTACGCCGCCGTCGGGGCGTTCGATCAGGTCGGAGAAGTCGTCCAGATTCACGGGGGTCTGCCTCGCGGGTCGTTACGTGGTGTGGGCCGGTGAGCCCGCCGCCGGGCTCATTGCGGAACAGTACCTGCCGCGTTTCTGACGCCCCATCGGTGCGGCGGGCGGTGGATCAGGCCCCGAACCGCAGCAGCGTCATCGCGGGGGTCAGCGTCCGCAGACCCGGCGTCAGGTGCTGGAGCCGGATCAGCTCGCCCATCGCACCCCGTCCGCGTGGCAGCCCCAGGGCGTGCACCTCGGTGATGTTCGGATGCGCACTGCCCAGCTTCTTCCGCTCGCGAGGGTTCATCGCCCAGCGCATCGGCGGGATGGTCATGGCGCCGACCTTCGACGTACCGGCCACTGTCCCTCGCGCCAGCCAGCGCGCCATCGAGTCCAGGACGAGGACGCCGCCGGGCAGCCGTTCGGCGCAGCCCGCGAGGATCTTCCGCACCTCGGCAGGTTCCAGATACATCAGCAGCCCCTGCGTCGTGACGGCCACACCCCGGCCGACCGGGTCCTCGATCTCGTCCAGCCAGGAGAGGTCGGTCGCCGAACGGGACAGCGTCCGCAGCCGGTCCGACGAGGGCAGCAGAGTACGGCGCAGCGCGGCGACCTCCGGCAACTCCACGCTCAGCCAGTTGAGCCGGCCGTTGTCGACCCGCCAGAAGCCGGTCTCCAGACCGTCGCCGAGCCCGACCACGGTGGCCTGCGGATGGGCACGCAGGTAACCCTCCACCGTCAGGTCGAAGCAGCGCGAACGCAGCGCCTGCGCCTGCGAGTGGAACGCGTTCGGCCGCCCGAACCGCTCCTCGAAGGGGTAGTCGAGGTCCGCCACCAGCTGCAGCGCCATCGGATCGTCGATGACGGGATAAGGCTGCCCCGCCTCGTACGCCCGGTTGTAGAGCGTCCACAACAGGGTCTCCGGGACCCCGTTCAGCATCGGCCGTACACGTGTCATGTCCGCTCCTTTCCCGCTCTGCCGTTCCGTCCGCTCAGCCGCGCAGTGTCACTGCCTGCCCGGCCACCACCAGCAGTACGTGCTCGCACTCGTCGGCGAACGCCGCGTTCAGCCGGCCCAACTCGTCCCGGAACCGCCGCCCGGAGGCCGTCGCGGGAACCACGCCGGAGCCGACCTCGTTGGTGACGGCGACGACGGTACGCCGCGTCCCGCGCACCGCGCCGACCAGTTCGGCGATCCGCTCCCGCAGCGCGGTCTCGCCGCCGTTCGCCCATGCCGCGTCGGACCAGGCGTCCACCCGGTCCATCGCGTCCGTCAGCCACAGCGACAGGCAGTCGATCAGCAGCGGCGGCCCGTCCGACTCCAGCAGCTCCGCCAGTTCACAGGTCTCCTCGGTGCGCCAGGCGGCCGGCCTGCGCTCCCGGTGCAGACCGATCCGGGCAGCCCACTCCGTGTCGCCGTCCCGGCCGCCGCCCGTCGCCACGTACACCACCTCGGGGAACGTCTCCAGACGCCGCTCGGCCTCCACCGACTTCCCGGACCGCGCACCGCCTGTCACCAGCGTGCGCCGCGGGACATCCGGTACGGCCTGGTAGTCACCCACCACCAGCGTCGTCCCGTCCGGCACGGTCCGCGCCCCGGACGCCGCGAGCCGCCGGTCCAGCTCGGGGCCGGGCGGTGCGTCGTGGTCGATATGGACGGCGATGATCTCGGTGGCCGGACCGATCGCCTCGACGGCCCGTAGCCGGGCCACCGCGTCCGGCCGCCCGGTCACATCGCCGACGACCATCTCGTAAGGCTGCGCCACCCGGTCCGCGAGACCGGCGGGGGCGGCGCCCGGGGGCATGTACAGCAGCCGCTCGCCCTCCGGGGCGGTCACCTCGTATCCGGTCCCCGGCGCGTCCATCGGTACCGCCCGGATGCGGTGCCCGCTGATCAGCGTCAGCTCCTGGCCGTCCGGCACCCGGGCGGCCGGGGGCAGCCCGGCGGGCAGCTCCATGGCGGGCCCGTCGTGCGGATGGGTGAGCAGGACCTGCCGTACGCCGGTCAGCGAATGCCCCGCACGGGCGGCCGCGAACACGGCCCCCGGAGTGAGATCGAGCAGCAGCGCATCGTCGACCAGCAACGCGGTCGCGGCTCGCGCCCGTGGCCCGCGGGCGGTGGCGCAGGCGGCGCACGGACATTCGGGGCGGGGCAGCCCGTCGGGGGCTCCGGTGCCGAGCAGAGTCAGTTCCACGCTCCTGATCCTCCCGCGTCCCCGCACCGACTGCGCGACCAACCCTGCGCGTCCAGCCACTAGGCTGCGGGCAGCAACGTGACCCAGGAGGCGGACATGGCGTGGACGTGGCGGTTCGAGAAGTCCGACGGTACGGAGACGGAGCCGGCCCTGCAGCCGGAGGAATTCACGACCCAGGGCGACGCGGAGTCCTGGATCGGGGAGTTCTGGAAGGAACTCCTCGACGGCGGCGCGGACCAGGTGACGCTGTTCGAGGACGCGACGAAGATCTACGGCCCCATGAGTCTCCAGGCCGACCAGGGCTGACCCGTTCCACCGGCATGCACGGGCCCCGGGTGCCGTTCGTCGGTACCCGGGGCCCGAGCGGGTGCCAGCCCGCAGACGGTCAGATCTCGCCCAGCGTGACGTCCGCGGTGCTCTGCACGTTGTCGCGCAGATACGTCACCGTGACCTTCTGGCCCGGCTTGTCGACGGCCAGTGCCTCCGACAGCGAGGTGATCGTCGTGACCTGCGTGTCGCCGATCTTCGTGACGATGTCGCCGGCCCGCAGCCCCGCCTTGTCGGCGGCGCCGCCCTTCGTGACGCTGACCAGCGCCACCCCGGCCGGCTGGTAGTTGTCGTCGACGACCGTGCGGCCGGTGATGTTCAGTGCCGCCCGGCCCGAGTCGGTGACCTTGCCGTTCTTGATGATCTGGTCGGCCACCGTCCTGACCATCGAGGCGGGGATCGCGAACCCGATGCCCGGCGCGGCACTGTCACCCATGGCCGGGTCCACCGCTCCCAGGGTCGGGATGCCGATCACCTGGCTGTCCAGATTGACCAGTGCGCCGCCGCTGTTGCCCGGGTTGATCGCCGCCGAGGTCTGCACCATGTTCGCGATGGTCGCCCCGGTGCCCCCGCCCGCGCGGCTCTCGGTCACGGTCCGGCCGACCGCCGACACGATGCCCTGGGTGACGCTGCTGGACAGTCCGAGCGGCGAGCCCATCGCCAGCACGATCTGACCGACCTCGACCTTCTCCGAGTCACCGAACGTCGCAGGCTGCAGCCCGCTCGGCACGTCGTCGAGCTTGATGACGGCCAGGTCCTGTTCCGGATACGCGGCGACCAGCGAGGCGCTCAGCACCTTCTCGCCGGTGGCGGCGGTGACCTTGAAGGTCTTCTCCTCGCCCACCACATGAGCATTGGTGACGATATGGCCCTTGTCGTCGTAGACGATGCCTGAGCCGAGACTGTTGGAGGCGTCGATCTGTACGACCGACGGCAGGACGTTCTTGATGACGGTCTGGAAATCGGTCTGCAGCTCGTCGGCGGACGGGGTGGTCGAAGCCTGCTGCTTCGCGCCCGACGGGGTGGCGCCGGCCTGCGACGCGTTCGACGTCGATCCGGAGCAGCCGCTCACCAGGGCGAGGGCGCAGAGGCCTGCCGTCAGCGGCAGCAGCAACCTGCGGGCACGGGTACGTGAGTGGGAAGCATCCATGTCCGGATTATTACTTTTAAACCCATTGGCGGCCTGTTGGGTGCAGCCGATCGGGCGGGACGCCCGGTATCACGGGGCGGCGCTCAGCCCCGCACGCCGCACAGATGGAGCAGTGCCGCCACCCTGCGGTACGGGTCCGTCCGCCCGGCCCGGTCCTCCGCGGCCAGCACCCGGTCCAGTTCCGCCGCGGCCGGCAGTTCCACGTCATTGCTCATGTGGTCCGTGAAGATCCGCACCCCGTACCAGGCGTGCAGCGGCGCTGCGATCCCGGCGAGTGTGGCGGTGAGGTCGTCCAGCCGGTCGGCCCGGACCGTCAGTCCCAGCCGGTTGGTGTACACGTCCGTGTCGAACGCGGCCAGCGTGGTGTCCCAGTCCCCGGCGGTGCCGGGCCGCATCGCCAGCGCGTCCCCGTTCCGCACGAGCAGGGACAGCAGCCCGCCGGGCGCCAGCATCCGGGCCAGGCCCGCCAGCATCGCGTCCGGCTCCTGGACGTACATCAGCACGCCGTGGCAGAGCACCACATCGAAGCTGCCCGGCAGGAAGTGCACCCCGGTCTCCAGGCCGTCGCCCTCGATCAGCCGGACCCGCTCCCGGATGCCCGCGGGCTCGTCGGCGAGTGCCTCGCGGGCCACCCGCAGCATCTCGGCGTCGGACTCCAGGCCGGTCACCGTGTGGCCGGCCCGGGCCAGCCGCAGTGCCTGGGTGCCCTGCCCCATGCCCACATCGAGGACCCGCAGCCGCTGCCCGACCGGGAAGCGCGCGGCGATCTGCTCGTCGAGCTGCCGGGCGACCAGCTCCTGGCGGACGGTGTTGCGCAGCCCACCGGCCCCTTTGAGCCAGGTGGAAGAGGCCCCGGAGAGCGGGGACGTGCCGCGGCGAGGCGGGCCGACGGACGGACCGGCGACTGAGCCGGAGACCTCCGTACTCAGGGCCGCTCTCCGCGCTTGACCTGCGGCTTCGGCAGACGGAGCCTGCGCATCTGAAGCGTACGCATCAGTCCGTAGGCGACCGCGCCGCGCTTCGGCGTATCGGGGAAGCGCGCGTTCAGCTGCTTCTTCAGCCGGAACGCGAGACCGATCGAGTCGATGACGATCAGTACGATCACGCCGAGCCAGAGCAGCAGTGAGATGTTCTGGATGTTCTGCACCTGGATCACGCTGAGAATCAGAATGACCACTGCCAGCGGCAGGAAGAACTCCGCGATGCAGAAGCGCGAGTCCACGAAGTCGCGGACGAAGCGTCGCACCGGACCCTTGTCACGGGCCGGCAGGTAGCGCTCGTCGCCACTCGCGAGAGCCTCCCGCTGCTTGGCCATGTCCACGCGGCGCGCTTCGCGCTGGCGCTTCATGGCCTCCTTGCGGTCGAGCGGCGCACCACTGGAGGCACGACGGCGCTGCGACTGGGCATCGCTGCGCTTGGGGGTGGGGCGACCCTTGGGTGCCTGCGGGTCGCGGGGCTGCGTGGAGAGGTCCGCCGTCACCTTGGAGGTGGGCGCCTTCTCTTCCTTCGAACGGCTACGGAACACAAAGCCCAAGGGTACGGGGTCGGCGGCGGCGACCCCAGCCCGGTCGGGAACGATCCGGCAACGGCCTGCGTCCTCACATGTGTCCTGAGGGGGGCAGAACGGACGTTGCCGCCGGTTTCCCTGACGGCCACCTACTCCCTGGGCCGGAGCTGTGACCGGGAGCAGTCGTCCTTGGGGAGGACCACATCCTTGCTCGAACAGTGCGGTAATAGAGACAGGGCCCGTACTGTGGGTTCTGTTGGAGTGCTGGAGCCCAGTCCGTCAGAAGGGGGCGCGCGAAGCCCATGAGCGGTGTCATGAAGCGTATGGGGATGATCTTCCGCGCGAAGGCAAACAAGGCCCTTGACCGGGCCGAGGATCCGCGCGAGACCCTCGATTACTCGTACCAGAAGCAGCTGGAGCTGCTTCAGAAGGTGCGCCGCGGTGTCGCCGATGTGGCGACCTCGCGCAAGCGCCTGGAGCTGCAGCTGAACCAGCTGCAGGGCCAGACGTCCAAGCTGGAGGACCAGGGCCGCAAGGCGCTCGCGCTCGGTCGTGAGGACCTGGCCCGCGAGGCGCTGTCGCGGCGGGCGGCCCTCCAGCAGCAGGTCACCGACCTGGAGTCGCAGCACTCGACGTTGCAGGGCGAGGAGGAGAAGCTCACTCTCGCGGCCCAGCGGCTGCAGGCCAAGGTCGACGCCTTCCGCACCAAGAAGGAGACGATCAAGGCCACCTACACGGCCGCCCAGGCGCAGACCCGGATCGGCGAGGCGTTCTCCGGGATCTCCGAGGAGATGGGCGACGTCGGCCTGGCGATCCAGCGGGCCGAGGACAAGACCCAGCAGCTGCAGGCGCGTGCCGGTGCGATCGACGAGCTGCTCGCCTCCGGTGCGCTCGACGACCCGACGGGGACGGCGAAGGACGACATCGCCGCCGAGCTCGACCGGATCTCCGGTGGTACGGATGTGGAGCTGGAGCTGCAGCGCATGAAGGCCGAACTGGCCGGCGGCTCCGCTCCGCAGCAGGCGATCGAGGGCGGCTCGCAGGACGCCGCCCAGCAGCAGTCGTCGCAGTCCCCGCACAAGTTCGACAAGCAGTGAGGCAGACGTCATGATCGTTCGGATCATGGGGGAGGGTCAGCTGACGCTGGCCGACAGTCATCTCGCCGAGCTGAACAAGCTCGACGACGAACTGCTCGCCGAGGTGGAGAGCGGCGACGGCCCAGGCTTCCGCACCACTCTCCACGCGCTCCTCGCCAGGGTGCGCGAGCTCGGCACGTCCTTGCCGGACGACTCCCTGGAGCCGTCCGAACTGATCCTGCCGTCGCCCGACGCCACCCTCGAAGAGGTACGCGACATGCTCAGCGACGACGGTCTGATCCCAGGCTGACGTCAGCCGCTCCAGCACCCGCACGCAAGTGCTCCGCCCCGTGTCCGGTCCGCCGGCCGCGGGGCGGAGTGCTTTTCTGACCGGTACGTCGTGCTGCCGGACCGGTTCGTCCGGATCGGTACGTTCTGCGTCCGGGGCCGGAGGCGGATGGGCCGGATCCGTGCGCGACACGCCGTACCGTTGCTTGACGTGACCACCCTCGGAACCGGGTTCGCGCGCGTGCGGCGCTGGCTGCGCGACCATCCCCTCGCTTTCGACGGCGCGCTTGCCGTGGCCGTGCTCGCCGCGATGATCGCCGGGTCGTTCACCGACCCGAACGCGCCGAACGGGCCCAGCTTCGGCACCCGCACGCCCGAGCCGGCCAGCGTGGTCCTGATGGTGCTGGGCGCTGCCGTGCTCGTCCTGCGGCGGCGCAACCCCATGGCGGTGCTCGCCGCCACCGGCGCGCTGACGATCGTCGAGTTCGTGGTGGTGGACCCGCCCGCCCCGGTGGTGATGAGCGCGGTCATCGCGCTGTACACGGTCGCCGCGGCCACCGACCGGCCCACCACCTGGCGGGTCGGCCTGCTGACCATGAGCGTTCTGGCGGCGTGCGCGATGCTCTTCGGGGCTTCCCCCTGGTACAGCCAGGAGAACCTCGGGGTCTTCGCCTGGACCGGCATGGCCGGTGCGGCCGGGGACGCCGTCCGCTCACGGCGGGCGTTCGTCGACGCGATCAGGGAACGGGCCGAACGGGCCGAGCGCACCCGTGAGGAGGAGGCCCGCCGCCGGGTCGCCGAGGAACGACTGCGGATCGCCCGCGATCTGCACGACGTCGTCGCCCACCACATCGCTCTGGTCAATGTGCAGGCCGGGGTCGCCGCCCACGTCATGGACAAGCGCCCCGACCAGGCCAAGGAGGCGCTCGCCCACGTCCGGGAGGCCAGTCGCTCCGCACTGGGCGAACTCCGTGCCACCGTCGGGCTGCTGCGCCAGTCCGGCGACCCGGAGGCGCCGACCGAGCCGGCCCCCGGCCTCGCGGTCCTCGGCGAACTGGTGGACAAGGTCCGACGAGCCGGCCTTCCGGTCGAGGTGGCGTGCGCCGACCGGCTGAGCCCGCTGCCGGCAGCCGTCGATCTCGCCGCGTACCGGGTGATCCAGGAGGCGCTGACCAACGTGCAGAAGCACGCGGGCCCCGGGGCGAAGGCCGAGGTGAGTGTCATACGGGTCGGGGAGACGGCCGAGGTGACGGTCCTCGACAACGGCACGGGCCGGACCGAAGGCGCGGGCAATGTCGCCGGCGGCGGCCACGGACTGCTCGGCATGCGCGAACGCGTCACCGCCCTCGGCGGCACCCTCACCGCCGGGCCCCGGTACGGCGGCGGATTCAGGGTTCATGCGATCCTGCCGGTCAAGGCCCGCACGGGAGAGCCGGAGTTGCCGGGCGCGGCGGGACGGACGGGGGAACGCCCATGACACCGCCCATCAGGGTGCTGCTCGTCGACGACCAGGCGCTGCTGCGCAGCGCGTTCCGGGTGCTGGTCGACTCCGAGCCCGACATGCAGGTGGTCGGCGAGGCGGCGGACGGTGCCGAAGCCGTGGCGCTCGCCCGCTCGACGCGCGCCGACGTGGTGCTGATGGACATCCGGATGCCCGGTACGGACGGCCTCGCCGCGACCCGGATGATCAGCGCCGACCCGGAGCTGGCAGGTGTGCGGATCGTCATGCTCACCACCTTCGAGGTCGACGAGTACGTGGTGCAGTCGCTGCGGGCCGGTGCGTCCGGCTTCCTCGGCAAAGGGGCGGAACCGGATGAACTGCTCAATGCCATCCGTATCGCCGCGGGCGGCGAGGCGCTGCTCTCCCCGGCCGCGACCAAGGGGCTGATCGCCACCTTCCTTGCCCAGGGGGGCAGTTCGGACGGCTCGGGGCCGAGCGCCGCCGAGTACTCCGAGCGGCTCGGCGCGCTCACGGGTCGCGAACGTGAGGTGCTGGTCCTCGTCGCGGGCGGGCTCTCCAACGACGAGATCGCCGAACGTCTGGCCGTGAGCCCACTCACCGTCAAGACCCATGTGAACCGGGCGATGGCGAAGCTGGGTGCCCGCGACCGGGCCCAATTAGTGGTAATTGCGTATGAATCGGGCCTGGTGCGTCCCCGGGTGGAGTAGCAGGTGGAGCAGTGGCGTACTCCACCTGCGGTATGCGCCGCATAAGAATGCGACCCTGGGGCCGACGCTTTCGCCCCGGCGGATGAGCGATCGTATAGCTGGGCCGGGTCTGTCCCCGAGTCACCCGCCCACCTGCCGCGTAAGCCACAGAAGAGAGACCCACCCATGTCCTGGCTGTCCAGATTCAGCCTCGCGCAAAGGGCCCTGATCGGGCTGATCTCGATCGTCGCGCTCGTCTTCGGAGCGATCGCGATCCCGCAGCTCAAGCAGCAGTTGCTGCCCACCATCGAGCTCCCGATGGTGTCGGTGCTCGCCCCCTACCAGGGTGCGTCTCCCGATGTGGTCGAGAAGCAGGTCGTCGAACCGCTCGAGAACACCATCAAGTCCGTCGACGGAGTCACGGGCGTCACCTCGACCGCCAGCGAGGGCAACGCCGTCATCATGGCGTCCTTCGACTTCGGCGACGAGGGCACGAAGCAGCTGGTCGCCGACATCCAGCAGGCGGTCAACCGCGCCCGCGTCCAGCTGCCCGACGACGTCGACCCGCAGGTCATCGCCGGTTCGACGGACGACATCCCGACCGTCGTCCTCGCCGTCACGTCCGACAAGGACCAGCAGGCGCTCGCCGACCAGCTGGACCGCACCGTCGTCCCGGCCCTGGAGGACATCGACGGTGTCGGCCAGGTCACCGTCAACGGTGTCCAGGATCTCCAGGTCTCCATCACCCCCGACGACAAGAAGCTCGCGGCCGCCGGACTGAACGCCGGATCCCTCGCCCAGGCCCTGCAGGCGGCCGGCGCCACGGTCCCGGCCGGTTCCTTCTCCGAGCAGGGCAAGAGCCGTACCGTCCAGGTCGGCGGAGCCTTCACCTCGCTGAAGCAGATCGAGGACCTGCGGGTCGCCGGTCAGAACCCGGCCGCCGACAAGCCCGGAAAGCCGGTCCGCGTCGGTGACATCGCCACGGTGAAGCAGGAGCCGGCCACGGCGGTCTCCATCACCCGCACGAACGGCAAGCCGAGCCTCGCCGTGATGGCGACGATGGACAAGGACGGCAGCGCCGTCGCCATCTCGGACGCCGTCAAGGACAAGCTCCCGGACCTCCGCAAGGACCTCGGCGCAGGCGCCGAACTGACCGTCGTCTCCGACCAGGGCCCCGCCGTCTCCAAGGCGATCTCCGGTCTGACCACCGAGGGCGCGCTCGGCCTGCTCTTCGCGGTCATCGTGATCCTGGTCTTCCTCGCGTCGCTCCGCTCGACGCTGGTCACCGCGGTCTCCATCCCGCTCTCCGTGGTCCTCGCCCTGATCGTGCTCTGGACCCGCGACCTGTCGCTCAACATGCTCACGCTCGGCGCGCTGACCATCGCGATCGGCCGCGTCGTCGACGACTCGATCGTCGTCCTGGAGAACATCAAGCGTCACCTCGGCTACGGCGAGGAGCGCCAGTCCGCGATCATCACCGCGGTGAAGGAAGTGGCCGGCGCGGTCACTTCCTCGACCCTCACCACGGTCGCGGTCTTCCTGCCGATCGGTCTGGTCGGCGGCATGGTCGGCGAGCTGTTCGGGTCGTTCTCCCTGACCGTCACCGCGGCCCTGCTCGCCTCGCTGCTGGTCTCGCTGACCGTGGTCCCGGTCCTGTCGTTCTGGTTCCTGCGCGCCCCCAAGGGCAGCACGGAGAACCCGGACGAGGCCCGTCGCAAGGCCGAGGAGAAGGAGGCCCGCAGCCGGCTCCAGCGGCTGTACGTCCCGGTGCTGCGCTTCGCGACCCGGCGCCGTATCACCAGCATCGCCATCGCCGTCGCCGTGCTCTTCGGCACCTTCGGCATGGCCCCGCTGCTGAAGACCAACTTCTTCGACCAGGGCGAGCAGGAAGTCCTCTCCATCAAGCAGGAGCTGACCCCCGGCACCAGCCTGGCGGCCGCCGACGAGGCGGCAAAGAAGGTCGAGACGCTCCTCGACGGCGACAAGGGCGTCAAGGACTACCAGGTCACCGTCGGCTCCTCCGGCTTCATGGCGGCCTTCGGCGGCGGTACGGGATCCAACCAGGCCTCGTACCAGGTCACTCTGAAGGACTCGGCCGACTTCGACGCCACCCAGAAGCGCATCGACGAGGGCCTCGGCAAGCTCGACGGCATCGGTGACACCACCATCGCCGCGGGCGACGGCTTCGGTAGCCAGGACCTGAGCGTCGTGGTGAAGTCCGCCGACGCGGACACCCTGAAGAAGGCCTCCGAAGAGGTGCGGGCGCAGGTGGCCGAGCTCAAGGACGTCACCGACGTCCAGAGCGACCTGGCACAGTCGGTCCCGCGCATCTCGGTCAAGGCCAACGCCAAGGCCGCGGCCGCCGGCTTCGACCAGACCACGCTCGGTGCGGCTGTCGCCGGAGCGGTGCGCGGCACCCCGTCCGGCAAGGCGATCATGGACGACACCGAGCGCGACGTCGTCATCAAGTCCGCCCACCCGGCCACCACGATGGACGAGCTGAAGAACCTCTCGCTCGGCCGGGTCAAGCTCGGCCAGATCGCCGAGGTGAAGCTGGTTCCCGGCCCGGTCTCGATGACGAGGATCGACGGCCAGCGCGCCGCCACGATCACCGCCCGCCCCACCGGTGACAACACCGGCGCGGTGAGCGCCTCGCTCCAGTCGAAGATCAACGCCCTGGACCTGCCGGACGGCGCCACCGCCACCATCGGCGGTGTCTCCGAGGACCAGAACGACGCCTTCATGAAGCTCGGTCTGGCCATGCTGGCCGCGATCGCGATCGTCTTCATGCTGCTCGTCGCGACGTTCCGCTCGCTCGTCCAGCCGCTGATCCTGCTGGTCTCCATCCCGTTCGCGGCGACCGGCGCCATCGGCCTCCTGGTCGTCACCGGCACCCCGATGGGCGTACCGGCAATGATCGGCATGCTGATGCTGATCGGCATCGTGGTGACCAACGCGATCGTGCTGATCGACCTGATCAACCAGTACCGGTCGCAGGGGATGGGCATCGTCGAAGCAGTCATCGAGGGCGGCCGCCACCGTCTCCGCCCGATCCTGATGACCGCACTCGCGACGATCTTCGCCCTGCTCCCGATGGCGCTCGGCGTCACCGGCGAGGGCGGGTTCATCTCGCAGCCCCTCGCGGTCGTGGTGATCGGCGGTCTGGTCACGTCGACGCTGCTGACGCTGCTTCTGGTGCCGACGCTCTACGCGATGGTCGAGCTCCGCAAGGAGCGCCGCGCGAAGAAGAAGGCGATCAAGCGGGCCAGGAAGGCGGGCCTGTCGGCCCCGGCCCAGCCGGAGGAGACCACCTCCGAGGAGCCGCAGCCCGCGAAGGCGTAACGCAGGGCGCGCAAAGGCCCCGGCACCGTTTCAACGGTGCCGGGGCCTTTGCGCGCCTCCGGCGGTCCCGGCCCGTCCGGCGTCCGAGGGCCGGGGCCCGGAGGCGGAATCCCCGCCAAGGGAGGCCGTAACGCCTACGGCAGCGCCAGCATCCGCTCCAGCGCCAGCTTCGCGTACTTCTCCGTCTCCGGGTCGACCTCGATCCGGTTGACCAGGTTGCCCTCGGCCAGCGACTCCAGAGTCCACACCAGGTGCGGCAGATCGATCCGGTTCATCGTCGAGCAGAAGCAGACCGTCTTGTCGAGGAAGACGATCTCCTTGTCCTCCGCCGCGAACCGGTCGGCCAGGCGCCGCACCAGGTTCAGTTCGGTGCCGATCGCCCACTTCGAGCCGGCCGGCGCCGCCTCCAGGGCCTTGATGATGTACTCCGTCGAGCCGACGTAGTCCGCCGCCGCCACGACCTCGTGCTTGCACTCGGGGTGCACCAGCACATTGACGCCCGGGATGCGCTCGCGCACATCGTTGACGGACTCCACCGAGAAGCGCCCGTGCACCGAGCAGTGCCCGCGCCACAGGATCATCTTCGCGTTCCGCAGCTCCTCGGCGGTGAGGCCGCCGTTCGGCTTGTGCGGGTTGTAGAGGACGCAGTCCTCCAGAGTCATCCCCATGTCCCGGACCGCGGTGTTCCGGCCCAGGTGCTGGTCGGGAAGGAAGAGCACCTTCTCGCCCTGCTCGAAGGCCCACTCCAGGGCCCGCTTCGCATTGGACGAGGTGCAGATCGTGCCGCCGTTCCGGCCGGTGAAGGCCTTGATGTCGGCGGAGGAGTTCATGTAGGAGACGGGGACGACCTGCTCGGCGATCCCGGCCTCGGTCAGCACGTCCCAGCACTCGGCGACCTGCTCGGCAGTGGCCATGTCGGCCATCGAGCAGCCCGCGGCCAGGTCCGGCAGCACGACCTTCTGGTCATCGGTGGTCAGGATGTCCGCGGACTCGGCCATGAAGTGCACGCCGCAGAAGACGATGTACTCGGCTTCGGGCCGGGCGGCCGCGTCGCGGGCGAGCTTGAACGAGTCGCCGGTGACGTCCGCGAACTGGATGACCTCGTCGCGCTGGTAGTGGTGGCCGAGGACGAAGACCTTGTCCCCGAGCTTCTCCTTGGCCGCGCGGGCGCGCTCCACCAGGTCCGGGTCGGACGGGGAGGGCAGATCGCCAGGACACTCGACGCCGCGCTCGCTCCTGGGGTCGGCATCGCGGCCGAGGAGCAGCAGGGCGAGGGGCGTCGGCTGGACATCCAGTGGTTGGGCGGTGGTCACGTCACGCACCCTTTCTGTTCTGCGGTCAGCGGTGAAGCCGCTCCGGCGGAGCCGGGGCTTGCACCGGGAAGTCTTTTCGTCTATTTGACGCTATCTATCATATCTGCTTCATGTCAGTTTGACGACACCGATCGCGTCGATGTGACGCATCCCGTCCCGGGTGCGCGATGTCCCCGCTCGCGGACTCTTTCCGGACCGGTGTGCGAGCATGAAAGGAACAGGCAAGCGCTCGGCCCGGAATGAATCCGAGGTCCCGACGGTTGCAACGTCGGCAAGCAGTCCGTACAACCCGGGAGAGAAGCAGATGTCCGTATCGGACGAGACCACCACCGTGAGCGACGGCATCCTCCTGTCCGACGCCGCCGCAGCCAAGGTCAAGGGCCTGCTGGAGCAGGAAGGCCGTGACGACCTGGCGCTGCGCGTCGCCGTCCAGCCCGGCGGTTGCTCGGGCCTGCGCTACCAGCTCTTCTTCGACGAGCGTTCGCTCGACGGCGATGTCGTGAAGGACTTCGACGGCGTCAAGGTCGTCACCGACCGGATGAGCGCTCCGTACCTGGGCGGCGCCTCCATCGACTTCGTCGACACCATCGAGAAGCAGGGCTTCACGATCGACAACCCCAACGCCACGGGCTCCTGCGCCTGCGGCGACTCCTTCAGCTGAGGCGCGAAGGCGACAGCGGGCAAGCGGTACCCGCAGAAGGCGATGGCCCCCGGAATCCCGGGGGCCCTCGCCTTCTGCCGTGCCTGCCGGACCGCGCGAGCCCAGCCTGATCCAAACGAAAGACCCTGAGGGCTCCTCGCTGCGTTGTCGGTACGCCCGCGCACGACCGGCATGAGGACGCCCCTCCGCCTTGCGATGCACCGCATCCGACGCCGCGCGCCGATCCACCAGGGATCACGGGACAGCCGCAGCTGTCGTCGGCGCCCGCCAGGGATTACTGGGACAGCCTTCAGCCGCGCGGCACCACGCCGCCCGTCGTGTCGAGCACCTTTCGGTCACCCAGCGGCGCATCCAGCGTCACCGTTCGCGTCAGCTTCTTGGCGATCATGATGCAGACCTTCTTCGGGTCGGGGTTCGACTCGGTGATCGTCACCCGTACCGCGTCCGCGCTCTCGGTCGCGCTCGCCGCGTACGTACTGCACACCCCGCCCCAGAACGCCACCTCGAGTGTCCGCCCGTCGGCGCTGTACGAGATGAGCGGCCGCTGGGACCGTGCGTCGTCCCCCGGGCCGGGGCCCGCAGTCCTCCGGGGCGCCGGGGCCTTCGAGGGCTTCGCCAGCGAGTCCGGGTCCACCGCGACCTGCGTGACCGTGTTGCCCGTTCCGCCCGCGGCCGGGTGCACCGAGAACAGCCATGACGGTACGAGTGTCTGCTCGCCCTCCACGTACCGCATCGCGAGACCGAACACCGCCTTGTCGACCGTCACGGTCGTCGTTCCGCGCTCCGCCCCGGTCCGCGTCCCGCAACTGTTCCCCGGCGACTTCAGGGTGCCTTTCTCCAGCGGTACGGGGGTGGCGCACCCTCCGATGCCGCTGCGCGAAGCGTCCGCACGGCCCGCCCTGTTCAACTGGTTCAACGCGTCGCCCGCGCTGATCACCGGATACTCGGCGCCCTTCTCCAGACCCTTCAACTGCCCGCTGCCACCCGTCACTTCACCGTTGGGGCCCACCTGGATCCCGGTCGCCCAGCCATAGGTGGGCAGCCCGTCGACCACCGGGTTCGCGTTCACCACCCGTACCGAGCCCATCAGTTGGCGCGCGTCGAGAGCTGCGTCGTCCTGACCGGCCGCCTTCAGCACGGGCGCCGCGGCGGCCTTGGCCGCCTTCTCGCTCACCGGCGACCCCGTGTCGCCCGGCGCCATGTCCTTGCTCGAACACACCGTGGTGCTCTGACAGTTGTCCGTCCCGCCGGAGCCGTACCTGGCGAACGTCCAGGTGCCCGGCGCCTGCTTGTTCACCCGGAGCAGCGGACCTGAGCCGTCCCCGTCGGAACCCACCTTCCAGGCCGCGCCCTCGGCCCGCGGTGTACCCGCCACGCCCAGCGCCTTCGCGAGCCGTGCCACCTCCGCCGCCGATACCGTGCCCTTCGCGCGGTGGACAGCGGCCGTGTCCGGCCCGTCGGGCAGCTTGCCGGCCGCGTGGTAGACCACACCGCCGCCACCCGGATCGGGCTCGCCGACAGCAATGCCCTCGGGGGGCGCCGTCGGGCCGTCCGGGCCGCCCGGCGTCTCGTCGAGCGCGAGCAAGGGAGCAGCGTCGTCACTGCTGCCCGACCGGCTGCCCCCGTCGTCCGCCGCGGTGGCGGCCCAGTACGCGCCGCCGCCCCCGGCCAGCAGGACCGCTGCCGCCACCGAGGAGACGGCCAGCCGGGACCGCCGCCGGGGGCGGATCACGTCGTTGTCGGGTCGCTCGGTGCTCACCGGATCGCTCCTTCGACTGCGTTGCCGTCACCGTGACCGTCGCACGGTCATCGCGTGTCCCGCGAGTCGGGGACAACGGTGGGACGGAGCACGGGAGCACTCGGTTCCCCCATGGGGCATCCGGGTGATGTCCGGTGCGAGCGGCCGCCGCCCTCAGTCGCCGTACTCGGCCATCGAGTCGATCAGCCGTGCGGACGCGGCCGGCACGGTCACGCCGTGAATCAGGGCCGGCGGCACAGGGGTGGGAGTGACCGTGGCGGGTACCACCCAGTGCGGGGCCATCCGTGCGCAGTCACCGCGCAGCTCGGCCAGGCTGATCTCGGACTCGCGCGGGGCGATGTTCTTCGACATGTCCGCACCGTAGGCACCGCGAGCCTCAGGATAAAAGCCCTACTATCGGGTAGTTTTTCCCCCTTCAAGGTGAGTGCGGCGAACGGGTAGCGTGGACTGTCACGCCGTCCCGGGAGCGCAGTCACCCGTTCCCCTCGACCTCCGCAGGAGCAGTCTCCCCGTGCGCATCGCAGTCACCGGCTCCATCGCCACCGATCACCTCATGACCTTCCCGGGCCGTTTCGCCGACCAGCTGGTCGCCGACCAGCTGCACACGGTCTCGCTGTCCTTCCTGGTCGACAACCTCGATGTACGCCGGGGCGGTGTGGCTGCCAACATCTGCTTCGGCATGGGCCTCCTCGGCACCGGCCCGATCCTGGTCGGTGCCGCGGGCTCCGACTTCGACGAGTACCGCGCCTGGCTCGACCGGCACGGTGTGGACACCGGATCGGTCCGGATCTCCGAGGTCCTGCACACCGCCCGTTTCGTCTGCACGACGGACGCCGACCACAACCAGATCGGCTCCTTCTACACGGGCGCGATGAGCGAGGCCCGGCTGATCGAGCTGAAGGCCGTCGCCGACCGCGTGGGCGGGCTCGACCTCGTCTCGATCGGCGCCGACGACCCCGAGGCGATGCTCCGCCACACCGAGGAGTGCCGTTCGCGCGGCATCGCGTTCGCCGCCGACTTCTCGCAGCAGATCGCCCGGATGGACGGCGAAGAGATCCGGATCCTCCTCGACGGCGCCACGTACCTCTTCTCCAACGAGTACGAGAAGGGGCTCATCGAATCCAAGACCGGCTGGACGGACGAGGAGATCCTCGCCAAGGTCGGCCACCGCGTCACCACGCTCGGCGCCCGCGGCGTCCGGATCGAGCGGGCCGGCCAGGAGACCATCGAGGTCGGCTGCCCGGAGGAGGAGACGAAGGCCGACCCGACCGGCGTCGGCGACGCGTTCCGTGCCGGATTCCTCTCCGGCCTCGCCTGGGGCGTCGGCCTGGAGCGGGCCGCCCAGGTCGGCTGCATGCTCGCCACACTGGTCATCGAGACGGTCGGCACGCAGGAGTACACCCTGCGCCGCACCCACTTCATGGACCGCTTCACCAAGGCGTACGGCCACGACGCCGCCGCCGAGGTCCGCGCCCACCTCGCGTAGTCAGGACAGCCGGCGGACCACATAGGCCGAGCCGCGGTCCGCCGGCTCCTCTCCCACGTACTCCTGCTCACGCATCACGCACCACGCCGGGATGTCCAGCCGCGCGGCCTCGTCGTCGGAGAGCACGGTCACCGTCCCGCCCACCGGTACCTCTCCGATCACCTTTGCGAGTTCGATCACCGGGATCGGGCACCTCTTGCCCAGGGAGTCGACGACCAGGGACGTGGCGGCGGCGGGGGAGGGGGCCACCGAAACGGGCGCGCCCAGCTTCTCCCGTACCTCTGACACCACCCCGGGCAGCACCCGGAGGAAGCGGTCGACGTCCTCGGCCGTGGTGCCGGCCGGCAGGGACACCCGGACGTTCCCCTCCGACAGCACCCCCATCGCCCTCAGCACATGGCTCGGCGTCAGCGTGCTGCTGGTGCAGGACGAACCGGACGATACGGAGAACTCCGCCCGGTCCAGTTCGTGGAGCAGGGTCTCCCCGTCGACATAGAGACAGGAGAAGGTCACCAGATGCGGCAGTCGCCGCACCGGATCACCGACCACCTCCACCTCGGGCACCAGCTCCGGCACCCGGGCCCGGATCAGGTCCACCAGTGCCCGCAGCCGTACCGACTCCGCCGCCGCCTCCGCACGGACCGCGCGCAGCGACGCCGCCGCCGCCACAACCGCGGGAATGTTCTCGAACCCGGCGGCCCGTCCCGACTCCCGCTCGTCCGCCGGGCCTTGAGGGGCGAACCGGACACCCTTGCGCACGGCGAGCAGCCCCACCCCTGAAGGCCCGCCCCACTTGTGGGCGCTCGCCGCCAGCAGCGACCAGCCCGCCGGCACCGGACTCCAGCCCAGCGACTGTGCGGCATCCACCAGCAGGGGTACGCCCGACGCCCGGCAGAGTTCCGCGACCTCGGCCACCGGCTGCTCCGTACCGACCTCGTGGTTGGCGGACTGCAGGCAGGCCAGTGCGGTGTCCTCGCGCAGGGCCTCCCCGTACGCCGCCGCACTCACCGCCCCCGCCCGGTCCACCAGCACCTCGGCGAACGTCCCGCCGTGTGCCTCATGGGTGGCAGCCGCATGGAGGACCGACGAGTGCTCGACCGCCGAGACCACCAGGTGGCGGCCGACACGCCGACGCCCGGCGAGTGCTCCGGAGATCCCGGAGTGCACCGCCCGGGTCCCCGAAGAGGTGAAGGTGAGCTCGTCGGGACGGCACCCCACGGCCTCCGCGGCGGCCTCCCGGGCCGCGTCCAGCAGCAGTCGCGCCCGCCGCCCCTCCCGGTACAGCCGGGCAGGGTCGGCCCATCCCTCGTCCAGGGCGGCAAGCAGCGCCTGGCGGGCGACGGGGTGCAGGGGGGCGGAGGAGGCGGCGTCGAAGTAGGGCACACCTCCACGCTAGCTCGCGCCTGCCACCATGTCGGGAGGGGCCGGTCGCGCAGCCAGGAGAGGCCCCGTCAGATGGCGGCCGGAGGCCCGGATTCCACCCCTTCGGGGAGTCGGGCGGCGCGTTGGGCACCCTCCCCGCGCGACCCCAAATAGCGTCCAGTAGGGTTTGGTCCGCATAAACATCCAAACCCCTGCCCGCGTCAGGGCGGCGACCGACCAGCGAGACGGCCGCGCCGAACGCGCGGGCGAGACTCTCGGGAAGGCGCTACGTGAGTCCCAACGGCTCCGACCGCTCGTCGCGGCGCCCGATGCGGCGGAAGCTGCCGCAGGTGCTGACTGCGGGCCTGATCCTGGCGACCGCCACCGGTTGCACATACAAGGACTTTCCCCGCCTTGGTATGCCCACGCCGGTAACGGAAGAGGCACCACGGATCCTTTCCCTCTGGCAGGGCTCGTGGGCGGCAGCGCTCGCCACGGGTGTGCTGGTCTGGGGCCTGATCCTGTGGAGCGTCATCTTCCACCGGCGCAGCCGCACCAAGGTGGAGGTTCCTCCGCAGACCCGGTACAACATGCCCATCGAGGCGCTGTACACCGTGGTCCCTCTCATCATCGTCTCGGTGCTGTTCTACTTCACCGCGCGCGATGAAACGAAGCTCCTCTCACTCTCGGCGAAGCCCGCCCACACCATCAACGTGGTCGGCTACCAGTGGAGCTGGGGCTTCAACTACATCGAGAACGTGGACGGCTCGACCGCCACGGGCAACGAGATCCCCAAGGAGCTCGATGCCATTCCCAACCGGTTCCGTAAGCAGTTCCCCCCGGGTGCGGACGGCGTCTACGACGTCGGCGTCCCGGGCACCCGGAACCCGCAGAACGGCAACCCGGGCCCGACCCTGTGGCTGCCGAAGGGCGAGAAGGTCCGCTTCATTCTGACTTCGCGTGACGTCATCCACTCCTTCTGGGTGGTGCCGTTCCTCATGAAGCAGGACGTCATTCCGGGCCACACCAACTCCTTCGAGGTGACTCCCAACCAGGAGGGCACCTTCATGGGCAAGTGCGCCGAGCTCTGCGGCGTCGACCACTCCCGGATGCTCTTCAACGTCAAGGTCGTCTCCCCGGAGCGCTACCAGGCGCACCTCAAGGAGCTGGCCAAGAAGGGCCAGACGGGCTACGTGCCGGCCGGTATCGAGCAGACGAACCCGGCCAGGAATGCGGAGACGAACAAACTGTGAGCATTCTCAACGAATCTCAGGGTGCCGCGGCAGCAGACGACTCGTACGAGGACGAGCTGCCGGTCCGGCGCAAGCAGCCGGGAAATGTCGTCATCAAGTGGCTGACCACCACTGACCACAAGACGATCGGCACGATGTACCTGGTCACGTCGTTCGCGTTCTTCTGCATCGGCGGTCTGCTGGCGCTCTTCATGCGCGCCGAGCTGGCCCGTCCCGGCACGCAGATCATGTCGAACGAGCAGTTCAACCAGGCGTTCACGATGCACGGCACGATCATGCTGCTGATGTTCGCGACGCCGCTGTTCGCCGGGTTCGCGAACTGGATCATGCCGCTGCAGATCGGCGCGCCCGACGTGGCGTTCCCGCGGCTGAACATGTTCGCGTACTGGCTGTACCTCTTCGGCTCGATCATCGCGGTGGCCGGCTTCCTCACCCCGCAGGGTGCGGCCGACTTCGGCTGGTTCGCCTACTCCCCGCTCTCGGACGCGGTCCGTTCGCCGGGTGTCGGCGCCGACATGTGGATCATGGGTCTGGCCTTCTCCGGCTTCGGCACGATCCTCGGTTCGGTCAACTTCATCACCACGATCATCTGTATGCGCGCACCCGGTATGACGATGTTCCGCATGCCGATCTTCGTGTGGAACGTCCTGCTGACCGGTGTGCTGGTCCTGCTGGCCTTCCCGGTGCTCGCCGCCGCGCTCTTCGCGCTGGAGGCGGACCGCAAGTTCGGGGCGCATGTATTCGACGCGGCCAACGGCGGCGCGTTGCTCTGGCAACACCTCTTCTGGTTCTTCGGCCATCCAGAGGTGTACATCATCGCGTTGCCATTCTTCGGAATCATCTCCGAAGTGATCCCGGTGTTCAGCCGGAAGCCGATGTTCGGTTACATCGGCCTGATCAGCGCGACGATCGCCATCGCGGGCCTGTCCGTGACCGTGTGGGCGCACCACATGTACGTCACCGGCGGTGTGCTGCTGCCGTTCTTCTCGTTCATGACGTTCCTCATCGCGGTACCGACCGGTGTGAAGTTCTTCAACTGGATCGGGACGATGTGGAAGGGATCGCTGTCCTTCGAGACACCGATGCTGTGGGCCGTCGGCTTCCTGATCACCTTCACCTTCGGTGGTCTGACCGGCGTCATCCTGGCCTCGCCCCCGCTGGACTTCCACGTCTCGGACTCGTACTTCGTCGTCGCGCACTTCCACTACGTCATCTTCGGCACCGTGGTCTTCGCGATGTTCTCCGGATTCCACTTCTGGTGGCCGAAGTTCACCGGCAAGATGCTGGACGAGCGGCTCGGCAAGATGACGTTCTGGACGCTGTTCGTGGGCTTCCACGGCACGTTCCTGGTGCAGCACTGGCTCGGTGCCGAGGGCATGCCGCGCCGCTACGCGGACTACCTCGCCGCCGACGGCTTCACCGCGCTGAACACGATCTCGACGATCTCCTCGTTCCTGCTCGGCCTGTCGATGCTGCCGTTCTTCTACAACGTGTGGAAGACCGCCAAGTACGGCAAGAAGGTCGAGGTCGACGACCCGTGGGGGTACGGCCGTTCGCTGGAGTGGGCGACGTCCTGCCCGCCGCCGCGGCACAACTTCCTCAGCCTGCCGCGGATCCGTTCCGAATCCCCGGCGTTCGACCTGCACCACCCGGAGATCTCGGCGCTCGAGCAGCTGGAGCATCACTCCGAGGCTGACAAGGCCCTCGCGGGTGGCAAGGAGGCCGGCAAGTGAAGATCCAGGGCAAGATGTTCCTCTGGCTGAGCGTCTTCATCCTCGCCATCGCAGTGACCTACGGCGTGTGGTCGAAGGAGCCGGCCGGTACCACCGCGCTCGTCCTGGCCTTCGGCCTGAGCGTCATGATCGGCTTCTACCTGGCCTTCACGGCGCAGCGGGTCGACGCGATGGCTCAGGACAACAAGGAAGCCGATGTCGCGGACGAGGCCGGCGAGGTGGGGTTCTTCTCCCCGCACAGCTGGCAGCCGCTCTCGCTGGCCGTCGGCGGCGCCCTCGCGTTCATGGGGGTCATCTTCGGATGGTGGCTGCTCTACTTCTCGGCCCCGGTCATCCTGATCGGCCTGTTCGGCTGGGTCTTCGAGTACTACCGCGGTGAGAACCGCACCCAGTGACACCGCTCCACCTGACGGGGGCCCGCACTTCTCATGTGAGAGGTGCGGGTCCCCCGTTTGCAGTCACCCGGCGCGCTGAAACTGATGAATCTTCTTAGCGTGGTGACCATGAACACGCCGCGCATTCGTCCCGTAGTGAGCTGCACGCTGCTGGTCATGACCCTGGTTGCAGGGGCGACCGCCTGTGGCGGGCCACATGGTCATCCACTCGCCGAACAGCCGTACGACGCGGCGGACGAGATCACCTCCAACGCCCCGGCGGGCGGCAAGAAGGCCGATCCCGACAAGCCCCTCGAAGTCACCGCCACCGGTGACGACGGCCGGATCACGGACGTGGCCGCGGTGGACACCGCCGGGCGCCATCTCGCGGGCGAACTCTCGGCCGACGGGCTGCGATGGCACTCCACCGTCCCGCTCGCGGCCGGCACCCGCTACACCGTCAAGGTCAGCGTCGAGGACGACGACGGCGCTCCGGGCAGCCGTACGCTCTCCTTCGAGACGGCCCCGGCGAAGAAGCTCCTGAACATCACCTTCGGCCCGCACGCGGGCACCTACGGCGTCGGACAGCCCATTACGGCGGAACTCAGCGCTCCGGTCAAGGGCAAGGCCGCCAGGGCCACCGTGGAGCGCGCGCTGAAGGTCCGCTCCACGCCCGCCGTGACGGGCTCCTGGTACTGGGTCGACGACAAGATCCTGCATTACCGCCCGCAGGAGTACTGGCCGGCCCGGGCCACGATCGAGGTCAGCAGCAACATGGCCGGCATCAGGGTCACCAAGGGGCTGTACGGAGCCCCCACGAAGGCGTTGAAGATCACTACCGGCGACCGTATCGAGGCCATCACCGACGCTGCCGCGCATTCCATGACGGTCAAGCGCAACGGGCAAGTGATCAACACCATTCCGGTGACCACCGGAAGGCCCGGCTTCGACACCCGCAACGGTGTCAAGGTCGTGCTGAGCAAGGAGTACTCCGTACGCATGCGCGGGGAGACCATCGGCATCTCGGAGAATTCCAGCGACGGGTACGACCTGATGGTCTACTACGCGACCCGCGTCACCTGGAGCGGTGAGTACGTGCACGCGGCCCCCTGGTCCACCGGCTCGCAGGGGTACGCGAACGTCAGCCACGGCTGTACGGGCATGAGCAACGCCCAGGCCCAGTGGTTCTTCAACACCGTGCGCGAGGGCGACCTCGTCTCGGTCGTCGGCAGCCAGGGCGCCACGATGACGCCGTTCGACAACGGCTACGGCGACTGGAACCTGTCCTGGGCCAAGTGGCAGCAGGGCAGCGCCCTGCAGAACAAGGCCGCCCCGGACGGGTCGACGGTGCAGGCGGCGCGCCTGCGCCCCGAGGTCTGACCGGCCAGGGGTGCGCCGCGGAGTGCGCTGCCCCTCCAGGGGACATGAAGCAGCCGCGGCCCGCCCCGCGGGGGAACCGGGGGCCGGGCCGCAGCAGGACTCAGGACTGTACGCAGAGCCTGCTGCGCAGCAGAGCGGCCAGCGCGTCCGCGAACTCGACCGGCTCGACCGGAAGGGTCACCGCGGCGTCCGCGCGGCTCCACGTGGCCAGCCAGGCGTCCTGCGGACGCCCGATCAGCAGCAGCACCGGCGGGCAGTGGAAGATCTCGTCCTTGATCTGCCGGCAGACGCCCATGCCGCCCGCCGGGGCCGTCTCGCCGTCCAGCACGCACACGTCGATGCCGCCGTTCTCCAGCGCGGTCAGGACGGCGGGCAGGGTGGCGCACTCCACGAACTCCACCGGTGGCACGTCCGCCGCAGGCCTGCGACCGGCGGCCAGCCTCACCTGCTCACGGGTGTTGGCATCGTCGCTGTAGACCAGGACCGTGGCGGTCGGCTGCATTGTTCCTCCGTGACATCTGTGTCTTCGGGGCTCTCGGGGCATGAACCGATGCGCGGATCGTACTCCGACCGACAGCCTGTCAGCACCGGTAATGACACCGATTCGATGGGCCGTTCGGGCAGGACACACCCTGCTGACACACCGAACGGCACCCCCCGGAGTGAGGGCGGGATAAGCGACCGACATAATGTCGGTCGTGGCGACAGCAACGACAGTAGAAACCGGGCACGCGCACCCGTCGGTCAATCGACCGAACCTCACCAGCGTCGGAACCATCATCTGGTTGAGTTCCGAGCTGATGTTCTTCGCGGCCCTCTTCGCGATGTACTTCACCCTCCGATCGGTGATGGGACCCGACCACTGGAAGGAAATGGCTTCCGCCCTGAACTTCCCGTTCTCGGCGACGAACACCACGATCCTGGTGCTCTCCTCCCTCACCTGCCAGCTCGGCGTCTTCGCCGCGGAGCGGGGCGATGTGAAGAAGCTCCGTGCCTGGTTCGTGATCACGTTCGTGATGGGTGCGATCTTCATCGGAGGCCAGGTCTTCGAGTACACCGAGCTGGTGAAGAAGGACGGCCTCTCGCTGTCCTCCGACCCGTACGGCTCGGTGTTCTACCTGACCACCGGCTTCCACGGTCTGCATGTGACAGGCGGTCTCATCGCCTTCCTGCTCGTACTGGGCAGGACATACGCAGCCAAGAGATTCACCCATGAACAGGCGACCGCTGCCATCGTCGTGTCCTATTACTGGCACTTCGTCGATGTCGTGTGGATCGGCCTCTTCGCCACGATCTACATGATCAAGTAACCGGGCTCGAACCCGAACCACATCCAGCATCGACGCAGAAGATCCTGACACCGGGGTAATCCGTGAAAAAGCTCTCCGCACGACGACGCCATCCGTTGGCGGCGGTCGTCGTACTACTCCTCGCGCTGGCGGCTACCGGGGGGCTGTACGCCGCGTTTGCGCCCGCGAGCAAGGCGCAGGCCGACGACACCGCCCAGTCCCTCGCCATCGATGAGGGCAAGAAGCTGTACTCCGTCGGTTGCGCCAGCTGCCACGGAGCCGGCGGTCAGGGCTCGTCCGACGGGCCGAGCCTGGTCGGCGTGGGCTCCGCCGCCGTCGACTTCCAGGTCGGCACGGGCCGCATGCCGGCCCAGCAGCCGGGTGCCCAGGTACCGAAGAAGAAGGTCATCTACACCCAGGCCGAGATCGACCAGCTCGCGGCGTACGTCGCGTCGCTCGGCGCCGGCCCGATCGTGCCGACCGAGGACCAGGTCAGCCCTGACGGTGCGGACATCGCCAAGGGTGGCGACCTGTTCCGTACCAACTGCGCGCAGTGCCACAACTTCACCGGCGAGGGCGGTGCCCTGACGAAGGGCAAGTACGCGCCCAGCCTTGAGGGCGTGGACCCGAAGCACATCTACGAGGCCATGCAGACCGGCCCGCAGAGCATGCCGTCCTTCCCCGACTCGACGATGCCCGAGCAGCAGAAGCGGGACATCATCGCGTACGTCAAGACCGTGAACAGCGCCGAGTCCGAGACCCCTGGTGGCCTCAAGCTGGGCGGGCTCGGTCCGGTCAGCGAGGGTCTGTTCGCCTGGATCTTCGGTCTGGGCGCACTCGTCGCAGTTGCCGTTTGGGTCGCGGCCCACACCGCTAAGGCCAAGAAGTCATGAGTAGCCAAGAGAAGATTCCAGAAGAGAACCTGCCCGCTGAGCAGGAGACCGCGCACGGCGCGGTAGAGGGCGCGGACGACCCGTTCGCCGACCCGGGGCTGCCGGCCCACCGGCCGCGCATCCAGGACATCGACGAACGGGCCGCGAAGCGCTCCGAGCGCACGGTCGCGTTCCTGTTCGTGCTGTCCATGCTGGCGACCGTCGGCTTCATCGCCTCGTACGTCATCTTCCCGGTGGACAAGATCGTGTTCATCTGGCCGTTCGGCCATGTGAGCGCGCTCAACTTCTCCCTCGGGCTGACCCTGGGCGTGGCTCTCTTCACGATCGGCGCGGGCGCCGTCCACTGGGCGCGCACCCTGATGTCCGACGAGGAAGTCGCCGACGACCGGCACGCCATCGAGGCGGAGCCCGAGGTCAAGGCGAAGGTTCTCGCCGACTTCGCGGCCGGTGCCGAGGAGTCCGCGTTCGGCCGGCGCAAGCTGATCCGCAACACCCTGTTCGGTGCGCTGGCCCTGGTGCCGCTCTCCGGCGTGATGCTGTTGCGCGACCTCGGCCCGCTGCCGGAGAAGAAGCTCCGTCAGACCCTGTGGTCCAAGGGCAAGCAGCTCATCAACATGAACACGATGGAGCCCCTGCGTCCCGAGGACGTCGCCGTCGGTTCGCTGACCTTCGCCATGCCCGAGGGCCTGACGGAGGACGCTCACGACTTCCAGACGCAGATCGCCAAGGCTGCGCTGATGATCATCCGTATCCAGCCGGAGAACATCAAGGACAAGCGTGAGCGCGAGTGGGCCCACGAGGGCATCGTGGCCTTCTCGAAGATCTGCACCCACGTCGGCTGCCCGATCAGCCTGTACGAGCAGCAGACGCACCACGTGCTCTGCCCGTGCCACCAGTCCACCTTCGACCTCTCCGACGGCGCCCGCGTCATCTTCGGTCCGGCCGGTCACTCCCTTCCGCAGCTGCGGATCGGTGTGAACAGCGAGGGCAACCTCGAGGCGCTCGGTGACTTCGAAGAGCCCGTCGGTCCTGCATTCTGGGAGCGCGGATGAGTACTGCGACCGACACGAAGCGCAAGGCGCCCGCCGGCGAGCGGGTGGCCGACTGGGCGGACGGCCGGCTCGGGATCTACTCCCTGGCCAAGGCCAACATGCGCAAGATCTTCCCGGACCACTGGTCCTTCATGCTCGGTGAAGTCGCCCTCTACAGCTTCATCATCATCATCCTCACGGGTGTGTATCTGACGCTGTTCTTCCACCCGAGCATGAACGAGGTCGTGTATCACGGCTCGTACGAGCCGATGCAGGGCATCCGGATGTCCGAGGCCTACGCCTCGACGCTGGACATCAGCTTCGACATCCGCGGTGGTCTGCTGGTCCGCCAGATCCACCACTGGGCCGCGCTGATCTTCCTCGCCGCCATGTTCGTGCACATGATGCGCGTCTTCTTCACGGGTGCGTTCCGCAAGCCGCGTGAGATCAACTGGCTGTTCGGCTTCCTGCTGTTCGTGCTGGGTATGTTCACCGGCTTCACGGGCTACTCGCTCCCGGACGACCTGCTCTCGGGTACGGGTGTCCGCTTCACCCAGGGCGCGATCCTGTCCATGCCGATCGTCGGCACGTACATCTCGATGTTCCTGTTCGGCGGAGAGTTCCCCGGCGGCGACTTCGTCGCCCGGTTCTACTCGATCCACATCCTGCTGCTGCCGGGCATCATGCTCGGCCTCGTGGTCGCCCACCTGATCCTGGTGTTCTTCCACAAGCACACGCAGTTCGCGGGTCCCGGCCGCACCAACAAGAACGTCGTCGGTATGCCGCTGCTGCCGATCTACATGGCCAAGGCCGGAGGCTTCTTCTTCCTGGTCTTCGGTGTCATCGCGGTCATCGCGGCGATCGCCTCGATCAACCCGATCTGGGCCATCGGTCCGTACCGTCCGGACCAGGTGTCCACCGGCGCCCAGCCCGACTGGTACATGGGCTTCGCCGAGGGTCTGATCCGAGTGATGCCGGGCTGGGAGATCAACCTCTGGGGTCACACGCTCGTCCTGGGTGTGTTCATCCCGCTGATGGCCTTCGGCCTGGTGCTGGCAGTGATCGCGGTCTACCCGTTCGTCGAGTCCTGGATCACCGGGGACAAGCGCGAGCACCACATCCTGGACCGCCCGCGCAACGCCCCGACCCGGACGGCCTTCGGCGTCGCCTGGATCACGGAGTACATCATCGTCTTCATCGGCGGTGGTAACGACCTCTGGGCCACGCACTTCGATCTCTCGCTGAACTCCATCTCGTGGTTCGTCCGGATCTTCATCTTCGTGGGACCGGTCCTGGCGTTCCTCGTCACGAAGCGGATCTGCCTCGGGCTTCAGCGCCGCGACAAGGAGAAGGTGCTGCACGGACGCGAGTCCGGCATCATCAAGCGCCTGCCGCACGGTGAGTTCGTCGAGATCCACGAGCCGCTCAACCCCGCGCAGCTGCACACGCTCACCGCGCACGAGCAGTACAAGCCGGTCGAGATCGGCCCGACGGTCGACGAGAACGGTGTCGAGCGCAAGGTGCCCGCGATGCAGAAGCTGCGGGCCAAGCTCAGTAAGGGTTACTTCGGCGAGCACAACCAGATCGAAAAGCCCACTGTCGAGGAGTACAAGGAGATCACCAGCGGCCACGGCCACCACTGATCGCCTCAACTGATCGCCACAGCGGGAGCCCCGTCCATTCGATGGACGGGGCTCTTTGCTGTCCCGGGCGCTCGATAGGGTGGGTCCATACCCTTTTCGGCTGTGGACCCCCAGGAGCGGACCATGAACGTTGTGACCCCGGTCGGCGGCGACAGCGTGGCGGCTCGTTCCTGGCCCGGCGTACTGAACGCTCTGCTGCGCGGCCAGGACCTGACCGCCGACGACACCGCCTGGGCGATGGACAACATCATGAGCGGCGAGGCGACCGACGTGCAGATCGCCGGTTTCGCCGTCGCCCTGCGCGCCAAGGGCGAGACGGTCGACGAGGTCACCGGACTCGTCCGCGCCATGTACGAGCACGCGACCACGATCCAGGTGCCGGGCCGCACGGTCGACATCGTCGGAACCGGCGGCGACCTCGCCAAAACGGTCAACATCTCCACGATGTCCGCGATCGTCGTCGCGGGCACCGGAGCCAAGGTCGTCAAGCACGGCAACCGCGCCTCCTCCTCGGCCAGTGGCGCCTCCGACGTCCTGGAGAAGCTCGGGGTCAATCTGGAGCTGGCCCCGCAGCGGGTCGTCGAGGTGGCGGAGGAGGCGGGTATCACCTTCTGCTTCGCGGTGAAGTTCCACCCCGCCCTGCGGTACGCCGCGCGGGCCCGCAAGGAGCTCGGCGCGCAGACCACGTTCAACATCCTCGGTCCGCTCACCAACCCGGCCCAGGTGCGCTCCCAGGCCATCGGTGTCGCCGACCTGAAGATGGCCCCCATCGTCGCGGGCGTGCTCGCTGCGCGCGGCAACTCGGCGCTGGTCTTCCGCGGCGACGACGGTCTGGACGAGCTGACGACCACGGCGACCTCCCGGATCTGGGTGGTCCGGGACGGCGAGGTGCGAGAGGAGGCCTTCGACCCGCGCGACGTCGGCCTCCAGCTGGTCCCCGTCGAGGCGCTGCGCGGCGCCGACGCCTCGTACAACGCCGATGTGGCCCGCCGGCTGCTGGCCGGTGAGACCGGTCCGGTACGCGAAGCGGTGCTGCTCAACTCGGCGGCGGCGCTGGTGGCGCTGGACCCGGGTGAGGGCACGTTGAACGAGCAGCTGGCCGCCGGGATCGCCAAAGCCGCCGAGTCCATCGACTCGGGTGCGGCCCGGGCGGCGCTGGAGCGCTGGGTGACGGTCAGCAACGCCTGACCGAACGGGAAATACGAGCCGGGGCGCAGTCCAGATCTTGGACTGCGCCTTGCGCGTCGACACACGTATGGCAGGATGCTGGACAGGTCATGAGTGACAGCGACTACGGCCCCGGCCCGCTGTCCGGCAACCCTCCGTCCGTGGCGGGGTGCCCCGGGTGAAGACCAGGCCGTAGGCAGCGAGGTCTGCGGCAAGCGCGGACCCCTCGACATCTGTGAATGTCATATCCCTGGGGTCCTGGTCCTCAAGGAGCCTCTTGTGAGCAAGCGAATGCGATAGGGCCCGTTCCGGCCCCTCTCCGCACCCCTTTTCTTCCTCCTGCGCTGCCGCGTACCCGCCGGCGCAGTGAATTCGCCTGCCCCATACGGGAGTTCGCCATGTCTGTTGTCACCGCTGCCGTCGACCGCTCCATTTGTTCCCCGCTGCCCGTTCTGGGCAAGGACGTGACTGTTCCGCTGGTTACCGGCGGAGAGGTCACCTATGCCGCTCTGGACTACGCGGCCAGCGCCCCGGCGCTGCAGCGGGTGTGGGACGACGTCGCTGCGTACGCCCCGTACTACGGCAGCGTCCACCGCGGCGCCGGCTACCTCTCGCAGCTCTCCACGGACCTCTTCGAGAACAGCCGCAAGGCGGTTGCGGAGTTCCTCGGCTGCCGCCCCGAGGACCAGGTGATCTTCACCCGGTCGACGACGGACTCGCTGAACCTGCTGGCCGCGGCGGTCCCCGCCGACTGTCAGGTCTTCGTGTACGAGACCGAGCACCATGCCTCGCTGCTGCCCTGGCGCGACGCCCGTGTCACCTACCTCAACGCTCCCCGCACCCCGGCCCAGGCGGTCGAGACGCTGGAGCGGGCGCTCGCCGGCCGTGACCCCTACGGCCCCGCGCTGGTCTGCGTCACCGGCGCCTCGAACGTCACCGGTGAGCTGTGGCCGGTGAAGGAGCTGGCCGCAGCCGCCCACGCCCACGGTGCCCGGATCGTGCTGGACGCCGCACAGCTCGCGCCGCACCACCCGGTCGACATCACCGAGCTGGACGTCGACTGGGTGGCCTTCTCCGGGCACAAGCTGTACGCGCCGTTCGGCTCCGGTGTCCTCGCGGGCCGCGCCGACTGGCTGCAGGACGCCGAGCCGTACCTGGCCGGTGGCGGCGCCTCCCGGAAGGTCGCCCGGCGCACCGACGGCGGTGTGGACGTGGAGTGGCACTCCACCGCCGCCCGGCACGAGGCCGGTTCGCCCAACGTCATCGGCGTCTACTCCATCGCCTCCGCCTGCAAGGCGCTCACCGAGGCCGGCTTCGACCGCCTCGTCGCCCGCGAGCAGCAGCTCGTCACCCGGGTCCGCGAGGGCCTCGCCGAGGTTCCCCAGGTCAAGGTGCTGTCGCTGTTCGGCGACGACGCACCCCGGGTCGGCGTCATCTCCTTCGTGGTGGAGGGCTGGAACAGCTCGCACTTCGCCGCGGCGCTCTCCGCCGAGTACGGCATCGGGGTACGCGACGGACTGTTCTGCGCCCACCCGCTGGTGCGCACCCTGCTCGGCAGCGACCCGCAGGACCCGGGCGAGTGCGGCGCGCCGGAGGCCGAGCCCGGCGAGCGCTCGCTGAACGCGATCCGGGTCAGCTTCGGCGCCGGCACGCCGGACGAGCACATCGAGCGCTTCGTCCGTGCGGTCAAGGAGCTGGTGAGCGAGGGTGCCCGGTGGAAGTACCGCACCGAGGACGGCCGCTGCGTCCCGGACCGGGGCACGACTCAGGTCTGACGGCCGGGAGCCGGGGTCGTAATACTTCGGCCGGGGACGGGCAGCTGCCCGTCCCCGGCCGAAGTATTACGCCGTGATGTGGTGTACCTAAGGGCTGTCCCGCAATCCCTGGTGGATCAGCGGCGGCGTCGGATGCGGCGCATCGCGAGGCGGAGGGGCGTCCCCATACCGGTCGGTTTCAGGCGTTCCGACAACGCGGCGAGGTGTCGTAGCTGTCGTCGTGCGCCCGCCAGGGATTGCGGGACAGCCCTTAGGCGTCGAGGCCGATGGCGAAGGCGGCTTCCAGGTCGTGCTGCGAGTACGTACGGAACGCGACATGCGTGTCGGTGCCCTCGACGCCCGGGATCTTGCTGATCCGACCGGGGATGACGTCCGCCAGATCGTCGTGCTTGGCCACCCGGACCATGGCGATCAGGTCGTACGTACCGGTGACCGAGAAGACCTCGCTGACGCTGTCCAGCGCCGCGATGGACTCGGCGATCTCGGGAATCCGGTCCACGCTGGTTTTGATGAGCACGATCGCGGTGATCACGGCTGGCTTTCTCCCTCGGTGGCCGTGGCTGGAGTCTTCACTCTAGCCCCACCGCGGTAGCGCCCCCAGGCGTAGAGGAAGCCGGTGGCGAAGCCGACCACGTGGGCGAGATAGGCCACCCCCGGCCCGCTGCCCGCACCCTGCGCCGCCATCCACTGCAGGGCGAACCAGAAGATCAGCACGATCCAAGCGGGAAAGCGCAGGGGCAGGAAGAGCAGGAACGGGAAGAGGCTGGTGACCCGGGCCCGGGGGAACAGGTACAGGAACGCCCCGAGCACCGCGGAGATGGCCCCCGAGGCGCCGACGAGGGTCTGGTCGGAGTCGGCGTGCGCCACCGCGTACGCGAGCAGGGCGAGGTAGCCGCAGCCGAGATAGAAGAAGGCGAACTCGGCACGGCCCATCCGCTCCTCGGCCATCGCCCCGAAGACGTACAGGAAGAGCATGTTGCCGAGCAGATGCAGCCAGCTGCCGTGCACGAAGAGTGCGGTCAGCGGGGTGAGCAGGGCGTGTGCCGAGCCGCCCCACAGCTCGGTGGGGATCACCCCCCAGCGCTCGAAGTACCCGGCCTGGGCCGCGAGCAGGGTGTCGGCGCTGCCGTACGTGGGGTTGAACCCGGAGAGCGGGCTGATCAGGAAGATGGCGCAGCACAGGCCGATGAGGGCGTACGTCACCGGGGCACCGCCCGCGGTGGCGGCGCGCAGGAGCCTGCCGGTCAGTCCATCCTTCACAACCCGCCGTTCGATCATGAACAGAGCATGACGCAAGGTGATGGAACGGGGCAGACCGCCTCGCCGTGCCGATGGGTATGCACGAGGCCGTAGGGTTACAGCAGGACATCCGCAGTTCGACGGCGCACCGCGAGATCCTTGGCAGGCAGCAGCACGACGCTCGACGAAAGAGGACGCAACGATGACGACGGTTCCCCAGCCGACCGACGGGACCCGCTGGCGCTGCACGCTCTGCGGGAATCTCACGCGCTTCGACGTGACGCGTTCGTCCAAGGTCGTCGAATACGTGCATCTGGACCTCGCGGGAGAGGCGACCGTCGAAGAGCGCGAGGTGGTCAGTGAGACCATCGAGTCGGTCCGGTGCCGTTGGTGCAACGCGCTGGACCAGATCGAACTAGTCGACAGGCCGGGTGCCGACTCCTGACGGGGCCGTGCGGACAGACATTTGGGGTGACGGATCGTGGAGCAGCCCGCTAGCGGCGCCGAACCGGCAGATGGAGCCGGCGACGCCGTCGAGGCGCTCGACCGCCCGCTGCCCGAAGGCGTACGGCGGCGGGTCGTCGCGCTGGTCTCGGACGCGTTCGGTGGCCTCACGGTCACCGAACTCCCGGCCCAGCTGAGGCAGTACGCCCGCTTCACCCCGACCCGGCGCGCCAAGTTCGCCGGGAACGCGATGGCGGCCGCCCTGGAGAGCGACACACTGTTCCGTCAGCGCATCGGAGAACGGCTCCGGGAGTCCCAGCCCGAGCTGACCACGGCTGTGGAGGCAGGGTCGCCGCCCGCTGCCGCCGACCCCGTCGACGTGGCCGCCGCAGCCTATGTGCTGCGCCCCGTCGGCTGGGTGAAGCTGGTCGCCGCATCCGGTGAGGAGGTCCAGCGGGCCGACGCCGAACGGGCCGACGAGGAGAGCCGGCGCGAACTGGAACGGCTGCGCGAGGAACTCGCCCAGGCCCGGACCCAGACCAGGAGCGAGACCGAACGGCTCCGCGGTGAGCTGGACGCGGCCCGCAAGGAAGCCGACGCGCTGCAGCGCAAACTGCGCTCCGCCCTGAACGAGGTCAAGCGCGGTGAGGCCGCGGTGCGCCGGGGCAAGGCCGAGACCGAGACCGTACGGACCGAGGCGGCCGCCCGGATCTCCGCGGCCGAGAGCGAGACCCGGCGGCTGCGGGCCCGGCTCGGAGAGGCGGAGGCGTCCGTCGAGGCGAGCCGCAGGGCGGCCAGGGAGGGCCGCTCGGTCGAGGACATGCGGCTGCGGCTGCTGCTCGACACCATGCTCGACGCGGCCCGCGGGCTGCGCCGCGAACTGGCCCTGCCGCCCTCGTCGATCCGTCCCGCGGACAGTGTCGACGCGGTCGAGCCCGGTGCGATGTCGCCCAAGGACATTGCCGCCAGGGCGCTTTCGGACACCGATCCGGCCCTGCTCGACCAGCTGCTCGCACTGCCGCAGGCACATCTGATCGTGGACGGCTACAACGTCACCAAGACCGGCTATCCGCAACTGCCGCTGGAGAAGCAGCGGCTGCGGCTGCTGGGCGGCCTCGCGGTGCTCGCGGCGCAGTCCGGCGCCGAGATGACCTGCGTCTTCGACGGGGCCGAACTGGCCGCTCCGGTGCTGCTCGCACCGCCGCGCGGGGTGCGGGTGCTCTTCAGCAAGCCGGGTGTCACCGCCGACGAGCTCATCCGTCAACTGGCCCGCGCCGAACCGCCGGGCAGGCCCGTCGTCGTGGTCTCCACCGACCGCGAGGTGGCGGACGGCGTCGCGAAGGCGGGGGCCAGACCCGTTGCGTCCGTCTTGCTCCTGAAGCGGCTTTCGCGCGTCTGATACCAGTTGTGGCGACTTGCCGGAATTTATGGAACGGACCGTCAAGCTGCCGCTACACGCGGTGTGATGTGAGTAAAGAAGTGACTGCTGGGGCGAGATTTTTCTTGTGAGGATTTGAACTGATCACAGGATGGTCACTAAGGTCGGGCCTCGAACCTTCGCACGGTTGATCACCCATCCGGGGTGGCAGCGAAGGAACCGCCGAGTCCGTGACGTGCACGGAGCCGGGGATCCGATCCCCCACAGCCCGGTAGGCGGCTCGAGGAAGAAGGAGCTCGCCTTCGTGGCGTCCCACCGTCGTCCCAAGCAGCCGAGCCGCACCCGCGTGACCGTGCTCACCGCGACCGCCGCCGCGGCCGTTGCCCTGACCTCCCAGGCCGCCCACGCCGACCCCAAGCCGACCAAGAGCGAGGTCAAGGCGAAGGTCGACAAGCTCTACCACGAGGCGGAGACGGCCACCGAGAAGTACAGCGGGGCCAAGGAGCAGCAGGAGAAGCTCGAGAAGCAGATCGGCGCGCTGCAGGACAAGGTGGCCCGCGGCCAGGAGGAGCTCAACACGCTCCGCAGCGGCCTCGGTTCGCTCGCCGCCGCTCAGTACCGTTCCGGTGGCATCGACCCGTCCGTGCAGCTCTTCCTCGCCTCCGACCCGGACAACTTCCTCGACGAGGCCTCGGCCCTCGACCAGTTGACGGCCAAGCAGACCGAGTCCCTGGAGAAGATCCAGGAGAAGCAGCGGGCCCTCGCGCAGCAGCGCAAGGAGGCCCAGGACAAGCTGGCCGACCTCGCGGACGTCCGCAAGGCGCTGGGTGAGAACAAGAAGAAGTTCCAGGGCAAGCTCGCCGAGGCACGGAGCCTGCTCAACACCCTGACCGCAGCCGAGCGCGAGAAGATGCGCCAGGACGACCTGCGTGCGAGCCGCGCCGCCGGCGACCGGGTCGATCTGGGCAACGAGGTCCCCGCCTCCGCCCTGGGTGCCGCCGCGCTCCAGGCCGCTGCCACCCAGCTGAACAAGCCGTACGTCTCCGGCGGTACCGGGCCCAGCTCCTACGACTGCTCGGGCCTCACCCAGTGGGCCTACGCCCAGGCCGGTGCCCAGATCACCCGCACCACGTACACCCAGATCAACCAGGGCACCCAGATAGGCCGCAGCGCCCTCAAGCCGGGCGACCTGGTCTTCTTCAACAACACGGCGCACGTGGGTCTGTACGCCGGCAACAACACCGTCCTGCACGCCCCGAAGCCCGGCGCGGTGGTCCGCTACGAGTCGATGAACACCATCGGCAGCTTCCAGGTCGGCGTGCGCATCTGACGACGCCCGAACGGGCGAATTCCCACGCCCCTGCCGACTGCCCGCCCCGCCGGAGACCACAGGTCACCGGCGGGGCGGCGGCTTTCGCACCCCTCACCCGGCCGCCGAGGACGTTGGGCGCTCCGTAGTCGCGCGACTACTGTCTGGCTGCTGTGCAGCTCCCGTCCGTCGGTCCGCCCGCCCCGGGCGGCAGGGGGTTGCGCACCTCTGCGTAGAGCGGAAGGGAGTGCGGCGTCCTGTGGTGTCCCATCGCCGTTCCACACAGCCCGGCGTCAACCGGCGCGTCCGGATCACAGTCCTGTCGGCGGCTACCGCTGCCGGCGCACTGGGGGCGGCGACCGCGAACGCCGAACCGCAGGACACGCCCCGGACCGCGAAGGCCGAGGTCGACCGGCTGTACGGCGAGGCCGAGCGCGCCACCGAGCAGTTCAACAAGGCCGGGGAGGACGCCGAGCGGCTGCGCGGCGAGGTGATCCGGGCCCAGGAGCGGGCGGCCCGCGACCAGGAACAGATCAACCGGCTCCGCACCGCCGTCGGTTCCGCCGCCGCCGCGCAGTACCGCGCAGGCTCCGTCGATCCCTCGCTCGCCCTGCTGCTCTCTTCGGACCCGGACAGCTACCTCGACCGGGCGGCCACGCTCGACCGGCTGAACGCCCGTCGGGCGAGCACTCTGCAGAAGCTCCAGCGCGCCCGGCGCGGGCTCGCACAGGCCCGTGCGGAGGCCGCCCGCTCGCTGGCCGGTCTGGAGCGCACCCGGGCCGCCGCCGTCCGCCACAAACGGACCGTCGAGCAGAAGCTCGAGCGGGCCCGGCAGCTGCTGAGCTCGCTGCCGGGCGCGGACCGGGCGGCCTTCGGCCGGGCCTCGCGCAGCGGCCGCGACGACGTCTTCCCGGGCATGACCGATCTGCCGCCGGGTTCGTCCCGGGCGGCTGCCGCCGTGACGGCGGCCCGGCATGCCGTCGGACGCCCGTACATCTGGGGTGCCAACGGGCCTGCGGGGTTCGACTGCTCCGGGCTGATGCAGTGGGCGTACGCCCAGGCCGGTGTCAGCCTGCCGCGGACCTCCCAGGCCCAGCGGTACGCCGGACACATGGTGCCGCTCTCCATGGCCCGCCCAGGCGACCTGGTCGCGTACCGGGCCGACGCCAGTCACATCGGGATGTACGTCGGCGACGGCCAGGTGATCCACGCCCCGTACCCGGGCGCCCCGGTCCGCTACGACCCGGTCGGCATGATGCCCGTCTCGTCGGTCACCCGTATCTGACCCGTACCCTCGACCGGGTGGCTGATCAGGGGCGTACGGCAGGGCGGGGACGTGACGGACGGTGGCGCGCGGCGGGCGCGGCATTCGCCGCTCTGCTGCTCGCGTCCGCCTGCACGGCCCCCGCCGCCACGTCCCCCGACACGACGGTCCGCGACGTCCGCGCCACCCTGGACCGCCGGGCCGCCGCCGTCCTGGACCACGACCCGGACGCCTATGCGGCCACGGTCGTCCCCCGTGCCACCGGGCTGCGGACGGCCCAGCGCCGCGAACTGGCCAACCTCGCCGACGTGCCGTTGAGCTCGTGGACGTACGAAGTGACCGACGTGCGCGAGCACGGCGCCGCCAGGGCCACCGCCGACGTCGAACTGCGGTACCGGATCGCGGGCTACGACAGCGCCCCGGTCACCACCGGCCGGGTCCTCGACCTGGAGCGGCACGGGGCGGACGGCCGCTGGTACATCGCCGCCGACCGGGCCGGGAAGGACGGCGGCCGGCAGCTGTGGCAGCAGGGCGACGTGCGGGTCGTACGCGGCACGCACAGCCTTGTCCTCGGCGTCGGCCGCACGCGGGAGGAGCTGCGGCGGATCGCGGACACCGAGGACCGCGCGGTGCCCGCCGTCTCCGCCGCCTGGCCGGAGCGCTGGGCTGCCCGTGTGGTGGTGGTCGTGCCGAAGACGGTCGACGACATGGCCGGGCTGCTCGGGGCACCGGTGGCCAACTACCGGGGCATCGCGGCCGTCACCACCGGGAAGACCGGCGGCCCGGGCCGGACGCTCGCGGACCGGGTGATCGTCAACCCGCAGGCGTACGCGATGCTCGCCACGTTCGGACAGCGGGTGGTCCTCACCCACGAGACCGCCCATGTCGCCTCCCGCGCCCGTACTTCCGCCGCCACCCCGACCTGGCTCTCGGAGGGCTTCGCCGACTGGGCGGCCTACGGTGCCGAGGACCGGACCCCCGCACAGGCCGCGCCGGAACTGGCGGAAGCCGTCCGGAGCGGCGAGCTGCCCGCCGCACTCCCCACGGACGAGGACTTCCGCTTCGGTGGCGACTCGGGGCGCCTCGCAAGGGCGTACGAGGGCGGCTGGCTGGCCTGCGCGCTGATTGCCGACCACTGGGGCGAGAAGAAGCTGTTCGCCCTCTACCGGTCCGTCGGGGGGCACTCAGGGCGGGACGGAGCGGTGGAGCAGGCCCTGCACGAGGTGCTCGGCACGACCGAGCAGGACTTCACGGCGCGCTGGCGGGAGTATCTGCGGTCCCGTCTCGGGTGACGTCCTCGGCCGGCCCGGACCCGCGGTAGCGGACCGGCCGGACCGGCACCGGCTGCTCGGGCCTCCCCGGCTCGGTCACCGTCCGCAGCCACAGCCGCCTCGCCGCGACCAGGGTCGCCGCGACCAGCAGGCCGTTGCGTACGAACATCAGCGTCACGCCCGTTGCGTCGCTGGTCACCACGTGGATGAACCCGAGCGGGAACTCCAGTTGCGTGACGCCCGTCGCGGCCAGTACCAGTCCGGCCGGCAATCCCATCCGGCCGGACCGGAAGACCAGGCAGACCGCCGCGAGACCGACCAGCCACAGCATGTACTGGGGGCTGATCACCCGGCTCGTCGTCGTGAACAGCAGGACCGCGGTGAACGCCGCTTCGGCCGTGGTGCTCGCCCCGGACGTGCGGGCCCGCAGCCGCCACACCAGCAGCCAGCCGCAGGCGATCAGGCTGAGACCGAGCGCCAGCGTGCTCACCAGCGGTACATGCGGACCGAGGAACTCCAGCGATCCGTAGTGCAGCTCCACCCGGCCCTGCCAGCCGAACTGCCGCGCCACATGGAATACCAGGGCGCCCAGCGACTCGACCTCGGTGCCCCGGTCACGCTGGAAGCCGAGAAAGGCCAGCGCACCCGGCATCGCCGCCGCACTCGCCACCAGCAGACCGGCCGCCGTCACCGCGGCCGCCGTCCACGAGCGGCGGGTGTGCTCCCCGCGCGCCGTGCCGATGAGTAGCAGCACCGGCCACACCTTCAGCAGCGCACCGAAGGCGGCCAGCGCCCCCAGCACCCGCGGATGCCGCGCCCCCGCCAGCAGCGCCGCCACCGCGACCGCGGTCACCATCACGTCGTAGCGGGCGTACGCGGTCGTGCCGAGCAGCGGCACCCCCGCCACCCAGACCCAGCTGCCCGCCGTCCGCCTGCCGGCCTGCCGGCCCGCGTACAGCAGCAGGCCCAGCACCAGCGCGTCGCACAGGCACACGAGGACGAAGAACGCCGAGGTGTAGTCCAGGAACGGGAGCAGCGCGGGGGAGAGGATGGCGAGCGCCGCGACGGGCGGGTACTGCCAGGTGACGTCGGACTGCGGGTACGTACCGCTCTTCAGCACCTCGGACCAGCCGTGGTAGATCATCGAGACGTCACTCGTCACGTCCGGGCCCGGCAGTGTGATGACCTTCAGGACGCAGAGCAGCAACACGGCCCTGGTGAGGGCCCATACCGCCACGGGTGCGAGAAATCTGCCGGTGCCGCCTGCTGCCGTCATGGCCGCACTCATTCCCTTCGCCGGTGGCTCGATGAGCCATGATGCACGGCGTCTCTGTGCGGGAGCCATCAGGCCCAGCTGTTCGGTACTGTCAGCGGCGATGGACAAGACGCTGATCGTGACCAATGACTTCCCGCCCCGACCCGGCGGCATCCAGGCATTTCTGCACAATATGGCGCTGCGCCTGGACCCCGGACAAATTGTCGTCTACGCCTCCACCTGGAAGCGGAGCCCCGAGGGCCTCGCGGCCACCGCCGCGTTCGACGCCGAACAGCCGTTCACCGTCGTCCGTGACCGTACGACGATGCTGCTGCCGACCCCGCGGGTGACCCGGCGCGCGGTCGAGCTGCTGCGCGAGCACGACTGCACATCCGTCTGGTTCGGCGCCGCCGCCCCCCTGGGGCTGATGGCACCTGCGCTGCGCAGGGCCGGTGCCCGGCGCCTGGTCGCGACAGCCCACGGACACGAGGCGGGCTGGGCCCAACTGCCCGCGTCCCGGCAGCTGTTGCGCCGGATCGGTGAGGGCACGGACACCATCACGTACCTCGGCGAGTACACCCGCTCCCGGATCGCGGCCGCGCTCACCCCCGAGGCCGCGGGCCGCATGGTCCAACTGCCGCCCGGCGTCGACGAGAAGACCTTCCACCCGGACTCCGGCGGGGACCGGGTCCGGGCCCGGCTCGGGCTCACGGACCGGCCCGTCGTCGTCTGCGTGTCGCGGCTGGTGCCCCGCAAGGGTCAGGACACCCTGATCCTCGCGATGCCCGCGATCCTGGCCCGCGAGCCGGATGCCGTACTGCTGATCGTCGGCGGCGGACCGTACGCCAAGGAGCTGAAGAAGCTCGCCGAGGAGACGGGCGTCAGCGACTCCGTACGGTTCACCGGACCCGTGCCCTGGGAGGAGCTGCCCGCCCACTACGGCGCGGGCGACGTCTTCGCCATGCCGTGCCGCACCCGCCGCGGCGGCCTCGACGTCGAGGGCCTCGGCATCGTCTACCTGGAGGCGTCCGCGACCGGACTGCCGGTGGTGGCGGGCGACTCGGGCGGCGCCCCCGACGCCGTACTGGACGGCGAGACCGGCTGGGTGGTGCGGGGCGGCTCCGTGGAGGAGTCCGCCGACCGGATCGCCACCCTGCTCGGCGACCCGGAGCTGCGGCAGCGGATGGGGGAGCGGGGGCGGGCCTGGGTCGAGGAGAAGTGGCGCTGGGACCTGCTGGCTGAGCGGCTCAGAACGCTGCTGTGAGACACACGGCGATGCCCGGCGCAGGACGCGCCGGGCATCGCCGTGCTTTCAGCCGCAGTTGCCCCAGCTCATGCGACCGCCGCTGGCGTTGGCCCCGGCCTGTCCGTCCGGCCCGGTGTTGATCGAGCCCCAGTACTTCACGCACTTGCCCGCGGCGCTGCCCCGGACCGGCCCGGCGTAGCTGGTGTAGTTGCCTTGGTCGACGTACGTGTTGCCGTTCTGGATGATGAGCTGGGCCGTGGTGAAGGTGGCCGTGCCCGTGTACGAGGTCTTGACCGTCACGACACAGTTCTTGCCGTTCCCGCTGCTGTACAGCAGGTAGACGGTGCCGGCGACCGTGCCGCCGCTGAACTTCACGGGGGACGAGGCGACGACGGAGTAGCTGTGACCGTCGGCCCCGCAGACCGCGGTCGGACTGGCCGCGGCCACTGCCGCATCAGCCGTGGCAGGCACCGCCATGAAGGCGGAGGCTGCCACGGCCACGACCAGACCGGCCCGCTGGAAGGCAGCACGCACAGGGGTCTCCCTGGGGAAGCGGATCAGTTCGAGTGATCCCGACCCTTGCACCGCCGCCGCACGGGGGACAAGGCCAGCTTTTCGGCCAACGACCCGGTCAGCGCTGGTAGATGGACTCGACCTCGTCCGCGAAGTCCTTCGCCACCACGTTCCGCTTCAGCTTCAGCGACGGCGTGATGTGGCCGGCCTCCTCGGTGAACTGCGAGGCAAGGATGCGGAACTTCCGCACGGACTCCGCCTTGGACACCGCCGCGTTGCCGTCGTCCACCGCCCGCTGCACCTCGGCCAGCAGCTCCGGGTCCTCGCGCAGCGACACCGCCGTCGAGCCGGCCGGCTTGCCGTGCTCCTCGGCCCAGTGGCCGAGGAACTCCTCGTCCAGGGTGATCAGCGCACCGACGAACGGCCGCCCGTCGCCGACCACCATGCACTCGGCGACCAGGGCGTGGCTGCGGATCCGGTCCTCGATCACCGCGGGTGCGACGTTCTTGCCGCCCGCCGTGACGATGATCTCCTTCTTGCGGCCGGTGATCGCGAGGTAGCCGTCCTCGTCGAGGGTGCCGATGTCGCCCGTGTGGAACCAGCCGTCGGCCAGCGCCTCGGCCGTCGCCGCCTCGTTGTTCCAGTAGCCCGCGAACAGGTGCTCGCCGTGCAGCAGCACCTCGCCGTCGTCGGCGATCCGGACGACCGATCCGGGGAGCGGCTGGCCGACCGTACCGATCTTCTGCCGGTCCCACGGGTTGAAGGCGGTGGCCGCGCACGTCTCGGTGAGGCCGTAGCCCTCCAGCACCGTGAAACCGATGCCGCGGTAGAAGTGTCCGAGCCGCTCGCCCAGGGGCGCGCCGCCGGAGATCGCGTACTCGCCGCGGCCGCCGAGCACAGCCCGCAGCTTGCTGAAGACCAGCCGGTCGAACACCTTGTGCTTGAACTTCAGGCCGATGGACGGGCCCTCGGGGGTGCCGAGAGCGCGGCTGTACGCGATCGCCGTGTTCGCGGCCTTGTCGAAGATCTTGCCCTTGCCGTCGGCCTGCGCCTTGGCGCGCGCCGAGTTGTAGACCTTCTCGAAGACCCGCGGCACACCGAGGATCAGCGTCGGCCGGAACGAGGCCAGCTCATCGGTGAGGTTCTTGATGTCCGGGACGCAGCCGAGCTTGATGGGCGCCATCACCGACGCCACCTCGACCAGCCGCCCGAAGACATGGGCCGCGGGCAGGAAGAGCAGAACGGAGCACTCGCCGGTGCGGAAGAGCGGCCTGAGCCGCTCCACCACGTTGCCGCACTCCGCGAAGAAGCTGCGGTGCGTGAGCACACAGCCCTTGGGGCGGCCGGTGGTGCCCGAGGTGTAGACGATGGTCGCCGGGTCGTCGGCCCTGGCGCTCGTGCTGCGCAGGTCGACGGTCTCCTCCGAGACCTGGGCGCCGGCCGCGGTCAGCTCGTCGACCGCGCCCCTGTCGATCTGCCAGACGTTGCGCAGGCCGGGCAGCCGGTCGCGCACGGAGGTGACGGACTCGGCGTGCGCGTCGCTCTCGACGAGGGCCGCGACCGCGCCCGAGTCGCCGAGGATCCACTGGACCTGCTCGGCGGAACTGGTCTCGTACACCGGGACGGTGACCGCCCCGGCGGTCCAGATCGCGAAGTCGAGCAGGACCCACTCGAAACGGGTACGGGACATGAGTGCGACCCGGTCGCCGGGCTCGATGCCCGCGGCGATCAGGCCTTTGGCGGCGGCTCTGACCTCGGCCAGGAACTGGGTGGCGGTCACATCGGTCCAGACGCCTGCCACTTTGCGGCTCATCACCGCGACGTCGGGATGCTGCGCGGCATTGCGGCGGATGAGATCCGTCAGGTTGCCGTCCGAAGGGACCTCGTACAGGGCCGGAAGGCTGAACTCGCGCAAGACTGCTGCTCCTCATCGGGCTCCGGTGCCACGGCACTGTGTGACGCACCGGATGCGGTCCAAGATTGGCGGGTACTCAGTGGGGTGAGCACGACTGGACTGCCCGGACGTTACCCATCAGTACTCGGTTCCGGATAGGGGGTTCCGGCCAGATGTTTTATGCGTCACACATATTGGTGGTCCTTGCGCGCACAGTAGTGCACTCGGGTCACGACCAGGAAGTAACCGCAGGTCCGGCGGCTCTACCCATGCCGCGGGCGTCGTCCTAGGGTGATCGTCATGCGAGCCGGACCGAACAGCCGTGATGCCGCCACCGCACGCCGCACCCGCATCCATGTGGTCAGTGACGTGCACGGGAACACCGAAGCGCTGGCCCGTGCCGGGGACGGTGCGGACGCGCTCATCTGTCTCGGTGACCTGGTGCTCTTCCTCGATTACGCCGACCACTCGCGCGGGATTTTCCCCGATCTCTTCGGTGTCGAGAACGCCGACCGGATCGTCGAACTGCGCACCGCCCGCCGCTTCGAGGAGGCCCGGGACTTCGGTCGCGGTCTCTGGGCGGGCCTGGACCGCAATGCCGCCATCGTCGGCGCGGTGCGCAAGCAGTACGCCGAGTTGTTCGATGCGCTCCCCACCCCCACGTACGCCACCTACGGCAATGTCGACATCCCCGATCTCTGGCCCCAGTACGCCCGCCCCGGCACCACCGTCCTGGACGGTGAACGCGTCGAGATCGGGGGCCGGGTCTTCGGGTTCGTCGGCGGCGGACTGCAGACCCCGATGCGCACCCCGTACGAGATCAGCGACGAGGCGTACGCCGCCAAGGTCGAGGCGATCGGCGAGGTGGACGTCCTGTGCACCCACATCCCGCCCGACGTCCCGGAACTGACGTACGACACCGTGGCGCGCCGCTTCGAGCGCGGCAGCCGGGCCCTGCTCGACGCGATCCGCCGGACCCGCCCCCGGTACGCAGTTTTCGGCCATGTGCATCAGCCGCTGGTCCGCCGGATGCGGATCGGTGCCACCGAATGTGTGAACGTCGGGCACTTCGCGGCGACCGGCCTGCCATGGGCCCTGGAGTGGTGACCAGGACCGGCGACCGGGACCGGTGGGCCGTGCCGACCGGACCCTGGGACGATGCGTCCCGCGCACGCGATAGCCTTCTGGCGGCAGGCCTCTGCCGACCGACCGGTACCCCGCACTGGAGGAGCCACAGCGATGGCTGAACACACCAGCTCGAGCATCACGATCGAGGCGGCACCGGCCGACGTCATGGGCGTGATCGCCGACTTCGACCGGTACCCGGAATGGACCGGCGAGGTCAAGGAGGCCGAAATCCTCGCCAAGGACGACAACGGCCGCGCAGAGAAGGTCCGCCTCGTCCTCGACGCCGGCGCGATCAAGGACGACCACACCCTCGCGTACACCTGGACCGGCGACCACGAGGTCAGCTGGACCCTGGTCAAGTCCCAGATGCTGCGTGCCATCGACGGCTCCTACGCGCTGGCCCCGATCGGTGACGGCAGCCGCACCGAGGTCACCTACCGGCTGACCGTCGACGTCAAGATCCCGATGCTCGGCATGATCAAGCGCAAGGCCGAGAAGGTCATCATCGACCGCGCACTGGCCGGTCTGAAGAAGCGCGTCGAGTCCGTCCCGCAGGGCTGACCCGGTGCGTACGGTCCTCGTCACCGGCCCCGGCGGCGCCGGCCGTACCACCGTCGCGGCGGCGACCGCACTGGCCGCCGCCCGCCGCGGCCGCCGCACGCTGCTGCTGTCCGCCGACGCCATACCCGGCTTCCCCGACGCCACAGAACCCACCGAGGTCACCGAGGGGCTCCGGTTCGCCCGCGTCGACTCCGGCGAGCACTTCCGCACCGAACTCCTCGCCCTCCAGGACCAGGCGTCCCCGGTACTCGACCTGCTCGGCGGCAACCGGCTCGACGCCGAGGAGCTGACCGAGCTCCCCGGCAGTGGCCAACTCGCCCTGCTGCACACCCTGCGCCGCGCCGCCGAGGGCGACTGGTCGCACGACGGCCACGAGCTTCTCGTCGTCGATCTGCCACCGCTGCGCGAAGCCCTCGCCGTCCTCGCCCTGCCCGAGCAGCTGCGCCGCTATCTGCGCCGCCTGCTGCCTCCGGAACGCCAGGCCGCCCGCGCCCTGCGCCCGATGCTCGCCCAGCTCGCCGGCGTTCCGATGCCCGCCCAGTGGCTGTACGAGACCGCCGCCCGCCGCGACGTCGAGCTGGCCGCCGTCCAGACGCTGATCGAGGACCGGGGCACCACGGTCCGCCTCGTCGCCGAACCCGGACCCGCCGCCGAGGACGCCCTGCGTACCGCCCGCACCGCACTCGCCCTGCACGGGCTGCGCGTCGACACCCTCACCGTCAACCGGGTGCTGCCGCGTCACTCGTCCGACCCGTGGTTCGCCGCGCTCGCCGCACAGCAGGAGAAGTGCGTCGACCACTGGTACGAGGAGTGGGCGCCGGCCACCTCCCTGTGCGAGGTGCCCCACCTCGGCCGGGACCCGCAGGGGCTCGACGACCTCACCCTTCTCCACACCGGGGCGAACCGCACCGCCTTCGAGGCGGCGGCCACCGGCGGAGGCACCTTCGAGGGCGACGGGCTCGCCGTCGAACCGGCCGACCGGCCGGGCGGGCGCGCCGACGACCCCTGGTGGATCGAGGGCCCGAGCGCCCCGGACGGTCCCGATGGGGTCGTGGTCTGGTGCCTGCCGCTGCCCGGCGCCGTCAAGGAGGAACTCCAGCTGGTGCGGCGGGGCGACGAATTGCTCCTGACCGTCGGCCCGTTCCGCCGGATCGTGGAGCTGGAGTCCGGGCTGCGCCGCTGCACCGTCTCCGGCGCGTCGCTCACCGACGGTGTGCTGCGTGTCCGCTTCACCCCGGACCCGGGCCTGTGGCCGCGGACCTCGTGAACGGCGTACCACCGTTCGGGTAACGTCGGTAGTGCGTGTCCCTTATGCACCTCCGTACGTGTCCCGCACACGTCACCGTCCGCAACCATGTCGCAGGAGTCCGCCATGAGCGAAGCCACCGATCGTCCCGTCGACGACGACGCGTGGGCGAAGGCCTGCGCCGAGGACCTCGAAGCGGAGAAGGCCCGCCGCCGTGCCCAGCACGGCCCGCCGCCCGGCTCCGCCGCCGAAGAACTGCGCAAACTGGTCGACGCCGTGGCCGACAAGGTCGCCGCCCTCCAGTCCCCGCTGTTCGGCGTGGCCGCCCAGGGCGCCGTACAGCAGGTGATCAAGCAGGCGAAATCCGTCGTCGAGCCCGTCATCGAACGCAACCCCGATGTCTTCGACCACATCGCCGCGGCCGGCAGCGAACTCCTCGCCGCCTACCGCTCCGCCGTCGAGAGCCAGGAACGTCGCTGGACCCAGGGCGCCTCCGACCCCGGCGGCCCCTCGAAGAAGGCCGACGACCCCACCGACCCGCGCGACGGCGGCACCGGCGCGGGCGAACACATCGACCTGGACTGACCGGCACCGATAGGGCGGGGACCGGCGCTCGGGTACGGTTGCCCATAGCGGGGTTCGACCGAAACTGAGGGATTCATGGGACTCACCATCGGCGTCGATATCGGCGGCACGAAGATCGCGGCTGGAGTGGTCGACGAAGAGGGCCGGATCCTCTCGATGTTCAAGGTGCCCACCCCGCCGACGGCTGAAGGCATCGTGGACGCGATCGCGGCGGCGGTAGCCGGCGCGAGCGAGGGACACCAGGTCGAAGCAGTCGGCATCGGCGCTGCCGGATACGTCGACGACAAGCGCGCCACGGTGCTGTTCGCGCCGAACATCAACTGGCGGCACGAGCCGCTGAAGGACAAGGTCGAGCAGCGCGTCGGCCTCCCGGTCGTCGTCGAGAACGACGCCAACGCCGCGGCCTGGGGCGAGTACCGCTTCGGCGCCGGCCAGGGCCACGACGACGTCATCTGCATCACGCTCGGCACCGGCCTGGGCGGCGGCATCATCATCGGCAACAAGCTGCGCCGCGGACGCTTCGGTGTGGCCGCCGAATTCGGCCACATCCGGGTCGTCCCGGACGGGCTGCTCTGCGGCTGCGGCAGCCAGGGATGCTGGGAGCAGTACGCCTCCGGGCGTGCGCTCGTCCGTTACGCGAAGCAGCGCGCGAACGCTACGCCGGAGAACGCCACGATCCTGCTCAACCTCGGCGACGGCACGGCGGACGGCATCGAGGGCAAGCACATCAGCCAGGCCGCCCGGCAGGGCGACCCGGTGGCGATCGACTCGTTCCGCGAGCTGGCCCGCTGGGCAGGCGCCGGACTCGCCGACCTCGCCTCGCTGTTCGACCCGTCCGCGTTCATCGTCGGCGGTGGCGTCTCCGACGAGGGCGAGCTCGTGCTCGGCCCGATCCGCAAGTCGTTCAGGCGCTGGCTGATCGGCGGCGAATGGCGCCCGCACGCCCAGGTGCTCGCGGCCCAACTGGGCGGCAAGGCCGGACTGGTGGGCGCGGCGGACCTGGCCCGGCAGGGCTGAACCACCCGGTCACGGACATCACCGGACGCCCGTCGCGCCCCTGTGGGAGCGGCGGGCGTCCGTCGTATCGTGAGCGGTATGGTCCTGACGCCGCTGCCCGACTCCCGTACCGAGCCGGATGGTTCGGCCGTCATCAGAGTGCTCAGCTACAACATCCGGTCGATGCGGGACGACCGTGAGGCCCTGGCCCGCGTCATCCGCGCCTGCGCACCCGATCTGGTCTTCATCCAGGAAGCCCCGCGCTTCTTCCGCTGGCGCAAGCGCGCCGCCTGGCTGGCGGCCCACACCGACCTGGTGCTGCTCTCCGGCGGCGCCACCGCGGCCGGGCCCCTGCTGCTCTGTTCGCTACGCGCCACCGTGGAACGAACAGAGGATCTGCTGCTGCCCCGCACCCCTGGACTGCACCGCAGGGGGTTCGCCACGGCGGTGGTACGGATCGCGGGCACCCGGATCGGTCTGCTGAGCTGCCATCTCAGCCTGCGGCACGACGAACGCCTGGCCCAGGCGGATCTGCTGCTCGACCGGCTGGACGCCATGCAGGTCGAGCACGCCATCGCGGCCGGCGACCTCAACGACGGCCCGGAGGGGAAGGCCTTCCGGCTACTGGCCGGGCGGCTCCAGGACTGCCGCTCGGTCCGGCCGTGGGGCGCCGACCGGACCTTCCCGGCGCACGATCCGCGCCTGCGCATCGACGCGATCTTCGCGACCGCCGGCATCGAGGTCCTCGGCTGCGGGGTCCCGTCGGGGCTGTCCGGCATCACCGAGCCGGACCTGCGGGCGGCTACGGACCATCTGCCGGTACTGGCAGCACTCCGGGTGCCCGGCCTTGCCTCGCTCGCCGAACCGGCCTGATCCCGGGGGCGGCTCGCTGCACTCTGCCGGGAGCAGGGTCAGACGACCGCGCCACGCCCCGGATCGTCGTCGTCCTCGTCGGCGTCCTGCATCCGCGCGACGAGGGCGACGAAGCCGCCCAGGAAGCCACCTACGCAGAGCGTGGTCAGCCACCACGTCATGTCCCACTGCAGCAGCACCGCGATCAGCAGCAGCACCGGCCCGCCGACGACCGCGAGCCAGGCGAACTTCGCCGGTACATCGGCCTCCGGCAGCGGCGGCGGCTCCGGCGGGACGAAATGCCCCTCGTCGTGGTCGTCCGCGTCGTCCCCGTCGGCCTGCTCCGTCACCTCGTAGTCACGCGGACCGTTGACACCGGGCGCGAAGACGACCGAGCTGCCGAGCGGCTTCTCCGGCGGCTTCGGGGGCCCCTGCTTCCCGGCACCCTTGTCGGGGTCCAGGACATTGAGCTGACCGTCCTCCAGCTGCGCGAGGTCATCGATCGACTTGAACGGCTTGGCACCCGGCGGGTCCGGCGGCTCCTCGCCGTACCCGGCGACGATCGCCTCCCAGGCGGCCGCCTCGTCGATCGGGTCGCCCTCGCCCCTGGGCCTGGCGGGGGCATCCTGCGCACCCGCGCCCCCGTCGGGCACGGACGCTCCCTCGGTGGGGCGCGGTTCGCGCTCCTCCTCGCTGCCCGCGCGCTCCGCGTCGTGCTCAGCCACCGGATGTGCTCCCCTTCTTTCCCAAGCTCGGAGCGAGGCGGCCGATGAACGAAAAGCTCTCGTCGAAGATCCGCTCCGCATCGTGGTCCAACGTCGCCACGTGGTAGCTCTGTTCCAGCAGGATCTCCTCGACGTCCGTCGACGACACCCGGCTGAGGATCCGCGCCGAGTCGGCCGGCGGCACCACGTGGTCCTGCGGGCTGTGCAGCAGCAGGAGCGGCTGGGTGACCTGCGGCAGATCGGTGTCGACCAGCCGGAAGAAATTCCGCAGCGAATGCGCCGCGTGCAGCGGCACCCGGTCGTAGCCGATCTCCACGGAGCCGTCCCGAGCGATGTCGTTGGCCACGCCCTTCGTCGACGGCACCAGATGACGGACGACCGGCAGTGCGTACGCCGCCAGGCCGTGCACCTTGTTCCCCGGATTGACGAGTACCAGACCGCTGACCGCGTCCCCGTGCTTCGCCGCCAGCCGCAGCGCCAGCGCGCCGCCCATCGACAGCCCGAAGACGAAGACCTGACTGCACCGTTCCGAGAGGGCCCGCAGCTCCCGGTCCACTTCCGCGTACCAGTCCTGCCAGCCCGTGACCTGCATGTCCTGCCAGCGTGTGCCGTGCCCGGGCAGCAGCGGGAGCGAGACCGTGAATCCGCGCTCCGCCAGATGGTCGGCCCAGGGACGCAGCGACTGCGGTGAACCGGTGAATCCGTGACAGAGAAGGACGCCGACCTCTCCGCCCTCGTGGCGGAACGGCTCGGCTCCAGGAAGGACCGGCACCGGGGTCTCCTGTTCGTGAGGCTCGAAGGGGAGCGAAAGGGGGGAGTGCAAGAGGATTACTTCACCGTACGCGACCGGACTGACACCGACCAGGGTCGTCACCGGTCACAGCCGTGCTTCGGCCCCGTGCCGGGCAGGAACGGCACCTGGGCGACGGGTTAAGGTCAGTGCGACAGCACACAGGAGGCACCCGAGTTGATCTACGGCGCAATGAAGTTCTCCATCGGCGGGTCATTGAAGCTCGCCTTCAGGCCGTGGGTGGAGGGCCTGGAGAACATCCCTGCTCAGGGGCCGGCGATCCTAGCGAGCAACCACCTCTCGTTCTCCGACTCGTTCTTCCTGCCGGCGGTCCTGGACCGTAAGGTCACCTTCATCGCCAAGTCCGAGTACTTCACCGCACCGGGCGTGAAGGGCAGGCTCACCGCTGCCTTCTTCAAGGGCGTCGGCCAGCTCCCGGTGGACCGCTCCGGTGCCCGTGGTGCCGGTGAGGCGGCCATCAAGGCGGGCATAGAGGTCATCGAGAGCGGTGGACTCTTCGGCATCTACCCCGAGGGCACCCGGTCGCCCGACGGACGGCTCTACCGCGGCAAGCCCGGCGGACTGGCCCGTGTGGCCCTCGCCACCGGAGCGCCCGTCATCCCCGTTGCGATGATCGACACGGAGAAGATCCAGCCGCCCGGTCAGCTGATGCCCAAGTTGATGCGCCCCGGCATAAGGATCGGCAAGCCGCTCGACTTCAGCCGGTACCACGGCATGGAGGGCGACCGCTTCATTCTGCGCTCGGTCACCGACGAGGTGATGTACGAGATCATGAAACTCTCCGGCCAGGAGTACGTCGACATCTACGCGACCGCGGCAAAGCGGCAGATCGCGGACGAGGCGAAGCGCCGGGCGGAGGAGGAGAAGCACGCGGGCGGAAAGCCCGGAACGCAGGGGTGACGAATCGGTCCGGCGCGTCACCGCGCCGGCATCCATCGGGGGGTGGGGGGCATGGCCAGGCGCGAGCGGGTCGTACGCATGTCGGTCGAGCAGCCGCTGTGGCGTGCGCTGACCGCGTACCGGATTCTGACGATGCTCTATGCGAGTCTGCTCGCCGTCTTCGGCCGGGGCGAGTACGAGCGGCCATGGGTGGCCTTCGCCTACCTGGTCGTCATGGCCGCCTGGACCCTCGCCACGCTCCCCAAGGTGGCGGGCGCGGTGAGCTGCACCAAGCGCTTCCTCGGCGCCGACCTCGTGCTTGCTCTGGTCGGCATTCTGCTGACCCCGCTCGCCGACTTCGACGCCCAGCACATGGACGGCTCGACCCTTCCGTCCATCTGGACCGCGGGTTCCGTCCTGGCGTTCGCGATCAAGGGCGGCTGGCGGTGGGCGGCCTTCGCCTCCACCTTCGTCGCCGTGGCCAACATCGTCGAGCGCGGCGAACCCAGCCGCGACACCTTCCACAACGTGCTGCTCGTCTGGGTCGCCGCGATCGCCATCGGTTACGTCGTCGAGGTGGCCAGGGCCAGTGAGCGCACCCTGGCCCGCGCCCTGGAGATCGAGGCGGCCACCCGGGAACGGGAGCGGCTGGCCCGCGGCATCCACGACAGCGTGCTCCAGGTCCTCGCGATGGTGCAGCGCCGTGGCACGGCGCTGGGCGGCGATGCGGCCGAGCTGGGCCGGATGGCCGGAGAACAGGAGGTCGCCCTGCGCACCCTGGTCTCCAGCGGACTGGTGCCCACCACCCGGGTCTCCGAGGACGCCGCCGAGGGCGCGGTGGTCCGTACCGTCGAGGTCGACGACGAGGAGGACGGCCCGGCCGGCGGGTCCGTATGCGATCTGCGCTCCCTGCTCGCCCCGCACGCCGGCTCCCGGGTGAGCTTCGCGGAGCCCGGCGCGCCGGTACTGCTCGCTCCGGCGGCGGCGAAGGAACTCGCGGCCGCTGTCAGTGCCGCCCTGGACAATGTGCGGGTGCACGCGGGGCAGGACGCCCAGGCCTGGATCCTCGTCGAGGACTGGCCGGACGAGGTGATCGTGACGGTCCGGGACGACGGCCCGGGCATCGCGGAGGGGCGGCTGGCGCAGGCGGAGAGGGAGGGACGGATGGGGGTCGCCCTGTCGATCCGGGGGCGGCTGCGTGATCTGGGCGGTACGGCAGAGCTGATCTCGGTGCCCGGCCAGGGCACCGAGGTCGAGTTGAAGGTTCCAAAGGTTTCGAGAGCTCCGAACGATTCACGGGGGAAGGCAGGTTCCGGCCGATGAGCGCGGACAACGTGACGAACGCGACCGGCGCGACGAGCGCGGCGGACGGGCAGGGCGCCACGCAACGGGCGATCAGGGTGATGGTGGTCGACGACCACCCGATGTGGCGCGACGCCGTCGCCCGCGATCTCGCCGAGTCGGGCTTCGACGTGGTGGCGACCGCCGGTGACGGCCCGCAGGCCGTGCGCCGGGCGAGGGCCGTCACCCCTGACGTCCTGGTGCTCGACCTCAATCTGCCGGGTATGCCCGGTGTCCAGGTCTGCAAGGAGCTCGTCGGCTCCCACCCGGGCCTGCGGGTCCTGGTGCTCTCCGCGAGCGGCGAGCACGCCGACGTACTGGAGGCGGTGAAGTCCGGCGCCACCGGCTATCTGCTCAAATCGGCCAGTACGCAGGAGCTTACCGAGGCCGTGCGGAGAACCGCGGTCGGCGACCCGGTATTCACCCCGGGCCTCGCCGGACTGGTGCTCGGTGAGTACCGCAGACTGGCCTCCGAGCCGGCGCCCGTCGCGTCCGACGAGCCGAAGGCGCCGCAGCTGACCGACCGGGAGACCGAGGTGCTCCGGCTCGTCGCCAAGGGGCTCTCGTACAAGCAGATCGCCGAACGGCTCGTCATCTCGCACCGCACCGTCCAGAACCACGTCCAGAACACCCTGGGCAAGCTCCAGCTGCACAACCGGGTGGAGCTCGTGCGGTACGCGATCGAACGCGGCCTCGACGACGCCTGAGACCAGGAACGCCGGGATCGACTGCCCTTCGGCGAGGCCTGTGAGCAACTCCGGTTTATTGCGTGGGAATTGACCTTCCGACCCATCCCTGAGTGACCTGGATCACCATTAGCGTGGTCGTAGCGAGCTCACTTCGGCGAAGGGATGCTTCCATGCGGGTCGGAGTACTGACCGGGGGCGGCGACTGCCCCGGGCTCAACGCGGTCATCCGCGCCATCGTCCGCAAAGGCGTGCAGGAATACGGCTACGACTTCATCGGCTTCCGGGACGGCTGGCGCGGCCCGCTGGAGGGGGAGACCGTCCCGCTCTCCATCCCGGCGGTGCGCGGCATCCTGCCGCGCGGCGGCACCATCCTCGGTTCCTCGCGCACCAACCCCCTCAATGCGGAGCACGGCGTCCGCCGGATCAGGGACAACCTCGCCAAGTACGAGGTCGACGCGCTCGTCACCATCGGCGGCGAGGACACGCTCGGCGTGGCAGCGACCCTGTCCGACGAGTACGGCATCCCGTGCGTCGGCGTTCCCAAGACCATCGACAACGACCTCTCGGCCACCGACTACACCTTCGGATTCGACACGGCGGTCGGCATCGCGACCGAGGCCATCGACCGTCTGCACACCACCGCCGAGTCCCATATGCGGGTCCTCGTCGTCGAGGTGATGGGCCGCCACGCGGGCTGGATCGCGCTCCACTCCGGGCTGGCAGGCGGCGCGAACGTCATTCTCATCCCCGAGCAGCGCTTCGACATCGAACAGGTCTGCGCCTGGGTGACCTCCCGCTTCCGGGCGAGCTACGCCCCGATCGTCGTCGTCGCCGAGGGCGCCATGCCCGCCGAGGGGGAGATGATCCTCAAGGACGAATCCCACGACTCCTTCGGCCACGTCCGGCTGTCCGGCGTCGGCGAATGGCTGGCCAAGGAGATCGAGCGGCGCACCGGTAAGGAGGCCAGGACCACGGTGCTCGGCCATGTCCAGCGCGGCGGCACCCCCAGCGCCTTCGACCGCTGGCTCGCCACCCGCTTCGGGCTGCACGCCATCGAAGCCGTCCGGGACGGCGACTTCGGTGTGATGGTCGCCCTGCGTGGCACGGACATCGTGCGGGTGCCGATCGCGGAGGCGACCGCCCGGCTCAAGACGGTCGACCCGGCGCTCTACGCGGAGGTCGGCGTCTTCTTCGGCTGAGCACGGCAGGTGTACGAGCCGTATATTCGCGGCTATCCGGCTCGTACCTTGCCTATTGGGAGAAATCGTGGAAATCCTGGCATTCGGCGTGCAGTCCGACGAGAAGCCGCTGATCGAGAAGGCCTTCGCGGGACAGCACGAGGTCCGTTGCCTGGACGTCTTCCTCAACAAGGACACCGCGCCCATCGCGGCGGGCTACGAGATCATCTCCACCAGTGTCAACGCCGATCTGGGCAGCAGCGTGCTGCAGACCCTCGCCGCGGGCGGCACGCAGATGATCGCCCAGCGCTCCACCGGCTTCAACAACATCGACCTGGACGTCGCCGAACGCCTTGCGCTGCGGATCTCCCGGGTCTCCTTCTACTCGCCGTACGCGGTCGCCGAATTCGCCTGGACGCTCGCCATGGCGGTCAACCGACGGATCATCCGAGCCGCGAGCCGCACCCGCGACTTCGACTTCCGCCTCGACGGACTCCTCGGCCGGGACATGCACGGCCGTACGGTCGGCGTGGTCGGGACGGGCAAGATCGGCGAGGCCTTCACCCGTATCGCTCATGGCTTCGGGATGAAGCTGCTCGGCTGGGACGTGGCCGAGAACCCGGCTTGCGTCGAACTCGGTATGACGTACGTCGAGAAGGAACAGCTCTTCACCGAGTCCGATCTGATCAGCCTCCATGTCCCGCTGCTGCCCGCCACCCGTCGCATCATCGGCAAGGACGCCCTGTCCCTGATGAAGGACGACGCGATCCTGATCAACTCCAGTCGCGGCGGACTGATCGACAGCGCGGCTCTGGTCGCCGAACTGCGGGCGGGCCGCTTCACCGGCGTCGGACTCGATGTGTACGAGGCGGAGGCCGGGCTCTTCTTCCTCGACAAGTCCCTGGAGGGCATCGACGACGACACCCTGGCCCGGCTCGTCACCTTCCCGAACGTCGTCGTCACCTCGCACCAGGCGTACTACACCGAGGACGCCGTGGCACAGATCATCGAAGCCACCGTGCAGAACGTCGCCGACTACCTGGCCCGCCGGCGCAGCGACAACGTCCTCGTTCCCGCGCTCCGCGAGGACTGAGCCCCGGATCTCCTCCGGAGCCCCGCCCCGTCCGCCGTCAGCTGTGCACGGGCAGGCCCGCCAGCAGTTCGGCGACGATCGACGCCCCGCGCAGCGTCAGCACCGACTCCGGGTGGAACTGCACCGATGCGAAACCGCCCCCGCGCAACGCGTGCAGCTCCCCGGTGGCCGCGTCCCGGCTCACCTCGATGGAGTGCGCAGCCAGCTCGGTGACCGTCTCGTCGTCGCAGCGAGCGGTGAAGCTGTTGTAGAAGCCGACCGTCTCCGGGCGCCCGAACAGTTCGATCCGGGTCTGCGCGCCCTGGTACGGCACGGTCTTGCGGACGATCTCCAGGCCCAGCTCCGCCGCGATCAGCTCATGGCCCAGGCAGACCCCGAGCAGCCCGTGCCGGTGGTCCCGGACCAGCTCCGCCGCGAACTCGCGCAGCAGCCGCATCTTCGGATCGCGGGTGTCGGCCGGATTCCCGGGACCTGGGCCCAGCACGACCGGGCCCAGGTGTGCCCGGACGGCCTCACGAAGCCCCGGCTCGTCGTAGCGCCGCACCGACACCTCCAGGCCGGACGCGCGCAGCAGATGCGCCAGCATGGCGGTGAAGGTGTCCTCGCCGTCGATCACCAGCGCATGGCCGGACAGCTCCTGCGTACGCTCCTGCATCCGCAGCCAGAACGGTGCGAGCCCGTCCCGCCGGGCGTCCAGCGCGGCCCGCACCCGCGGATCGCCGGCCAGCCGCGGACGTGTCCTCTCGCCTCGTGGCCGCCCGGGCCGCACCCCCAGTGCCGCCAGCACCCCGGCCGCCTTGGCATGGGTCTCGGCGACCTCGCTCGCGGGATCGGAGTGGCGTACGAGCGTCGCCCCGACCGGCACCCGCAGCCGCCCGTCGGCCGCGATGTCGGCGGTGCGGATGAGGATCGGGGAGTCGAGGGTCTGCGCCCCGCCCGGCTCCTGCCGCAGCAGGGCCAGCGCACCGGCGTAGTAGCCGCGCCCGTCGGGCTCGTACCGCTCGATGACACGGCAGGCGTTCTGCACGGGCGAACCGGTGACCGTCGCCGCGAACATGGTCTCCTTGAGCACCTCCCGCACGTCCAGCGAGGAGCGCCCGCGCAGCTCGTACTCGGTGTGCGCGAGATGGGCCATCTCCTTGAGCCGTGGCCCGATCACCACCCCGCCCATGTCGCCTACGGTGCACATCATCTTCAGTTCCTCGTCGACCACCATGGAGAGTTCCTCGGTCTCCTTTCGGTCCCCGAGAAAGGCCAGCAGACTCTCGGCGGTCGGCCCCTCGGCGGGGTAGCGGTACGTCCCGCTGATCGGGTTCATCACGACCGTCCCGCCGGACATCCGCACATGCACCTCGGGACTGGCGCCGACCAGCGTCCTGTCGCCGGTGTGTACGACGAACGTCCAGTACGCGCCCCGCTCACCGGCCAGCAGCCGCCGGAAGAGCGCCAGTGCGTCGGCCCGCCCGAAGCCGGGGATCCCGCCCTGGAACGTCCGCCGGATGACGAAGTTCGCGCCCTCGCCCTGTCCGATCTCGTCCTCGATGACCCGCCGGACGATTCCTGCGTACTCCTCGTCGGGCACGTCGAAGGCCCCGCCCTCGACCCGCACGTCATGGGCGGGCAGCACGTCGAGCACGGCGGCGAGCGGCAGTTCGTACGTCTCGTCCGCGACCAGCACGGACAGCGGTGTCCCGTCGTCGCGCACGTCGAAACCGCGCTCGGCGATCTGCCGGAACGGCACCAGGGCGAGCGACGGCTGCGGACCGACGGGCAGACCGGCGAGCCGGTCCACCTCCCGCACCCGGCCGATCAGCACCTCGACGGTGTCGTGATCACGGCCGGGGGTGCGTCTGCGCAGCAGCGCGAACGGCGGGCAGTCGTCCGTCAGGAGCCGCTGGACGACGAGCTCGGTGGGGTCGGGCATGAGGTGTTCCTTCCGGATGGAGGAACGGCTCCCGAAACGCAGAGAAGGCCGCCCCTCGGGCGGCCTTCGCGTGGTCTGTCGCGCGATGAATCAGTGGGCCGCCGGATGAGCGGTCCACCACCAGTTCTGATGCGTCTGCGCGAACATGTTCCGCACCTTACCGGACGTCCACGGGTTCAGATGCGCGTCTCATCTGTTGAGCCTACGGAAGAGCGCCCCACAGGACCCCGTAATGTTGTGGATGTGACCGTGAACGCCAATACCTCCGTCGCCGGTGGCAACACCTGGCGAGACCTTCCCGCGGCGCAGCAGCCCGAGTACCCCGATGCCGAGGCTCTGCGCGATGCACTCGCGGACCTCGCGTCGTATCCGCCGCTCGTCTTCGCGGGCGAGTGCGACCAGCTGCGCGCCCGCATGGGAGCCGTCGCCAAGGGCGAGGCGTTCCTGCTGCAGGGCGGCGACTGTGCCGAGGCCTTCGACGCCGTGTCCGCCGACCACATCCGGGCCAAGCTGAAGACGCTGCTCCAGATGAGTGCCGTCCTGACCTACGCGGCCTCCGTGCCCGTCGTCAAGGTGGGCCGGATCGCCGGCCAGTACTCCAAGCCGCGCTCCAAGTCGACCGAGACCCGCGACGGCGTCACCCTGCCGACCTACCGTGGCGACTCCGTCAACGGCTTCGCCTTCACCGAGGAAGCCCGGATCCCGGACCCTGAGCGGCTGAAGCAGATGTACCACGCATCCGCTTCCACGCTGAACCTGGTCCGCGCCTTCACCACCGGGGGATACGCCGACCTCCGCCAGGTGCACGCCTGGAACCAGGACTTCGTGAAGTCGTCCCCGTCCGGTCAGCGCTACGAGGCGCTGGCCCGCGAGATCGACAACGCGCTGAACTTCATGAAGGCGTGCGGCACGGACCCGGCCGAGTTCAAGGCGGTCGAGTTCTACTCGTCGCACGAGGGACTCCTGCTGGACTACGAGTCGGCGCTGACCCGCACCGACTCGCGCACCGGCCGGCTGTACGACACCTCCGGCCACATGGTCTGGATCGGTGAGCGCACCCGTCAGATGGACGGCGCGCACATCGAGTTCGCGTCGAAGATCCGTAACCCCATCGGCATCAAGCTCGGCCCGACGACCACCGTCGACGAGGCGCTCGGCTACGTCGAACGCCTCGACCCGGACCGTGAGCCCGGCAGGCTGACCTTCATCGTCCGCATGGGCGCCGACAAGGTCCGCGACAAGCTCCCCGCGCTCGTCGAGAAGGTCACCGCCTCCGGGGCGGTCGTCGCCTGGGTCACCGACCCGATGCACGGCAACACCTTCGAGGCGGCCTCCGGCCACAAGACCCGTCGCTTCGACGACGTCCTGGACGAGGTCAAGGGCTTCTTCGAGGTGCACAAGGGTCTCGGCACGCACCCGGGCGGCATCCACGTCGAGCTCACCGGTGACGACGTCACCGAGTGCGTCGGCGGCGGCCACGAGATCTTCGTGGACGACCTGCACCAGCGTTACGAGACGGCCTGCGACCCGCGCCTCAACCGCAGCCAGTCGCTGGACCTGGCCTTCCTGGTCGCCGAGATGTACCGGGACCAGTAGGGCAGTCACGGCAGGTACCGCACGTACGACTGTGGGGCACGGATCGATGTGATCCGTGCCCCACAGTCGTACCGGGGCTTTACGGGAGAGGAGGGCCGGGTAAGGTTAGGTTAGCCTCACCGATGAGTCGGGACGGCGCCAACGATCGATCCCGTCGGGAGGTGAACCGCATGTACGTCTGCTCGTGCTTCGGCATTACGGAGCAGCAGGTCAAGGAGCATGCGGACGCCGGGGCGTGCACCCCCCGTCAGATAGCCTCCGCCTGCAAGGCGGGCACGGACTGCGGTGGCTGTGTCCGCAGGATCCAGGCGATGCTGGGCCGCGGCGCGTGCGCTCGTCGCGAGCTGGTCGAGCAGAAGCTGACCCCCGGTGGCGTCACCGAGCAGGTGCTGGAGCCCGGCGCGGCCTCCGATGCCGGCCCGGGCAGGGCACCGGGCATCGTCCCCGGCGGGGCCCCGGGCATCGCTCCCGGCAGAGTCCCGGGCATCCGGCTCCCCGACGCGGCCTGAACCCAGGGCTGGGGAGGCTCGGGGCCTCAGCTGTCCGGCTGTTCGATCTGCTGCGCGAGGTAGTGCGGCTCGCCGAGTTTCTCGATCAGCTCCAGCTGGGTGTCGAGGTAGTCGATGTGGTGCTCCTCGTCCTCAAGGATCGACTCAAAGACATTTGCGGACGTGATGTCGGCCTTCCCGCGCATCAACTCGACGCCGCGCTTCAGCCGGTCGATCGCCTCCACCTCGATCTGGCGGTCGGCCTGGAACATCTCCGTGACGGTCTGGCCGACCCGCACATGGAAGAGCCGCTGGTAGTTGGGTAGTCCGTCGAGAAGGAGAATGCGGTCCGTCAGCATCTCGGCGTGCTTCATCTCGTCGAACGACTCGGAGCGTGTGTACTTCGCCAGCTTCGTCCAGCCGAAGTTCTCCTGCATCTTTGCATGCAGGAAGTACTGGTTGATGGCAGTCAATTCGGCGGTCAGCTGTTCGTTCAGGAACTCGAGGACCTCGGGGTCGCCCTGCATGGCAGAGGCTCCTTCCAACCGTGAACCGGGCAAGTTGGCCGCATCCTCGCACCGCACCCAGCGACCGTCCAGTAAGTACACGCTTAGTATGGGTTGCCCTGAATCGCCTCTGCCCTGGTCATGACCACCCCTGCCTGTCTGTCACCATGGAGTCATGGGTCAGCCGGAAAGCCGGGAATACCGCGAATCAGAGCAGTCCGAGCTTCCGCCGGGACAGCGACTGCAGCGCGGCTGGCCGGTTACCCACTACGGGCCCGTTCCCAAGTTCAAGCCCGACCGCTGGGAGTTCCGGGTCTTCGGAGCCACGGCGGACGGCGAGAAGCACTGCTGGAACCATGAGGAGTTCTCGGCCCTGCCGTTCTCCTCGGTCGTCGCCGATCTGCACTGTGTCACCAAATTCAGCATGCTCGGCGCCGAATGGGGCGGGGTTCTCGCCCGTACGATCCTCGAACTCGCGCCGCCCGCGCCCCAGGTCACCCATGTGATGGTCTGGGCCGAGTACGGATTCAGCTCGAACCTGCGGCTCGCCGACTTCGCCTCGGACCGCACGCTTTTCGCCACTCACCAGGGCGGTGAGCTCCTCACCGCCGAGCACGGCTTCCCGCTGCGTCTCGTCGTACCGCATCTGTACGCCTGGAAGGGGCCCAAGTGGGTCCGGGGCATCGAGTACATGACCGCCGATCGCCGGGGCTTCTGGGAGGAGCGCGGCTATCACAACATCGGCGACCCCTGGAAGGAACAGCGCTATTCCTACCAGGAGGAGCCCGGGGACGGCCCCGAGCTCTGACCTGTCGGGCCCGGTCCTGCGCGGCCCCGCCCTCAGTGGTACCGGTGTACCACCGCGTGCCCCTTGCCCCGGCCGATCATCCACTTGTTGACCGGTGTGGTGACGGCGAAGGCGACGGCCAGCGACAGTGCGAGGGCTCCCCAGAACAGCGCGTCGGCGAGCTGCGCGTCCATGGCGCCCGGCCACAGCGCGATCACGCCGTTGTCGATCAGCTCCATCACCGCGATGGAGAGGGTGTCGGCGGCGAGGGCCACCCGGAACGCCGTACGGAAGTCGACGCCGGCCTTGAGGACGGAACGCAGCGTCAGCGTGTAGCCGAATGCGAAGGCCAGGATGACCGCGAGGACCATCGTCTCGGCGTTGCCCCAGCCCAGCGCCGTGCCGATCACCATGCCGAGGATCTCGCCGATGGCGCATCCGGTGAGGCAGTGCAGCGTGGCGCGGGCCGCCATGGACCAGTCGGCCTTGCCGGGGGCGTCCGCCGTGTGGCCAGCGTGAGCTGAACGGTCTGCGTGGTCTGCGTGCCGGCTGTCGTGGCCCTGGTGCTCGTGCCGGCCCTGCCGCTCGTGCTGTTCGTCGCGCGTGTCGTGCTGCATGGCGATCCCCCAATGCCGGTAACGGTTCCCTTCCATCACGGGAACCGTATACCCCCTGGGGGTATTCCGCATGCTTTCGGGAATTCAGCCCCGGTCGCGCAGCTCCTTGAGCCGTGCCACATCCGCCGCGTGGCCTTCCTTGCCCCCCGGCGTCTCGATGACCAGCGGCACCCCGGCCGTCGCCGGGTGCGAGAACAGCTCCTGGAACGGCTCCTCGCCGATGTGCCCGGCGCCGATGTTCTCGTGCCGGTCCTTCTGGGCGCCCACGACGTCCTTGGAATCATTCGCGTGGATCAGTTTCAGCCGGCCCTCACCGACCGACCCCACCAGCAGATCCAGGGTCTGCTTCATGCCCGCCGGGCCCGCCAGGTCGTGGCCCGCCGCGTAGATGTGGCAGGTGTCGAGGCAGATACCGAGCTTGGGGTGGGCGTCCAGCGCCTCGAAGTACGGGCCGAAGTCCCAGGTCCGTGAGCAGAGTGAGAATCCCTGTCCGGCGGTCGACTCCAGCAGCAGAAACGGGTCGTCGTCGTGGGTCAGCTCGTCGAGGAGCGGCCGCATGTGCTTACGCACCTGGGCCAGGGCCTCCGCGCGCGGCCGGCCGCCGGTCGCGGAGCCCGTGTGCACCACGAGGCCCAGGGCGCCGATCTCGCGGGCCCGGCGCAGGGAGTGGCGCAGCGACTCCACGGACCTCTCGACGGTGGCCTCGGTGTGCGAGCCGAAGTTGATCAGATACGGAGCGTGGACGTACGCCGGTATCGACTCGGCAGCGCACTCGGCGCGGAACTGTTCGTCCTGCGCCGGGTTCCCGGCCGGTGTCGCCCAGCCGCGTGGATTGGCGACGAAGACCTGGACGGCCTCCGCCCCCATCTCGCGGGCGTAGGGCAGGCCGACCTTGGCGAGGCCGCCGGCCACCGGGACATGGCCGCCGACTGGGTTGCGCATACGGATCTAGAGTCCCTTGGTCTTGATGGTGATGGTGCTGCCCTCGGGGGCACGGTCGCCGCCGTCGACGGACTGGCTCGCGATCGTGTCGCTGAAGGAGAGGAACGGGCGGTCGACCTTGACCTCGAAGCCCGCGGCCTTCAGCAGGCGCGTGGCCTCGTCGACGTCCTTGCCGGTGACATCCGGGACATCGATCATCCGCGGGCCCTTGGAGACGGTGAGCGTGACGGTGTCGCCTTCGGCTGCCCGGGTGCCCCCGCCCGGTGACTGGCGAGCGATGTCGCCCGCTGCCTCGGGCGAATTGACCCGGCCCGGCAGCACCTCGGCCTTCAGGCCTTCCTCGTCCAGCGCGTCGGTGGCCTCCTGGACCGACAGCCCGGTCAGGTCGGGGACATCGACCGGGCTGCCCTTGCTGACGACCAGGGCGACCGCGGAGTCGGGGTGGCGCCCCGCGCCCGCTCCGGGATCCGTACGGATCACCTCGCCCTGCCCGATCTCCTCGCTGAACTCCTTGGTGACCATGCCGGGCACCAGGCCCACCTTCTTCAGCGCGCGCCCGGCCTCGGCGAGCCCGGTGCCCCTGACGTCGGGGACCTTCACGATCTCGGGGCCGCGCGACACGACGATCCTCACCGATCCGTTGCCCCGGATGCGGGCTCCCGACTTCGGGGCGCTGCTGATGACCTTGCCGCGGTCGACGTCGTCGCTGTACGCCCGCCCGACGCCCTTCAGCTCGAGGCCGGAGTCCGAGAGCCGCTGGCGGGCGGCCTTCTCGGTCTGGCCGAGCAGCGAGGGGACCCGGGTGAACTGTCCCGAATTGATGTACCAGACACCGGCGCCGACCCCCAGCACCAGCAGCACGGCGACGATCGCCGCGAGCGTCCCGCGCCGTGGCCCCCCGTGCCGCGGCCCGCTCCTCACCGGCTCGGGCGGCAGCGGAGGGGGCATCTCCAGCCGGCTGGTGTGATGGGCGGTGCCCTGGCCGACCGGGAGCACCCGGGGGATCACGCTCGTCAGGTCCTCGGCGTCGTCGTGTGCCTCGGCGATGGCCTGCGGCGGTACGGCGTCGAGCTGGCTGTCGGTGAGCGCGGCCCGCGCGGTGCGGGACTCGGCGAGCAGGGCCACGGCGTCGGACGGACGGGCCCCGGGGTTGCGGGCGGTGGCGCTCGCGACCAGTTCGTCCAGCTCGGTCGCGAGCCCAGGGACGACGGCCGACGGCATCGGCACGTCCTCGTTGAGATGCTGGTAGATGACCTGGGCGGGGGTGCCGCCGGTGTGCGGCTTGGCACCCGTCAGCATCTCGTACAGCACGACGCCGCAGGCGTAGACATCGGTGCGGGTGTCCGCCGTGCCGTGCTCGATCTGCTCGGGGGCGAGATAGGAGACGGTGCCGAGGACCGTTCCGGTGGTGTTGGTGTCGGAACCCACGGCCCGTACGAGACCGAAGTCCGCGACCTTCACCCGGCCGTCGTCCCCTATGAGGACGTTCTCCGGCTTCATGTCGCGGTGCACGAAGCCTGCCCGGTGTGCGGCGCCGAGCGCCGCGAGGACCGGCTCCAGGATGTCCAGCGCGGCTCTCGGCTGCAGGGCGCCGCGCTCACGCAGGACGTCGCGCAGCGTGCAGCCCGCCACGTACTCCATGGCCAGGTAGACGTACGCCCCCTGAGCGCCCTGGTCGAAGACAGCGACCACATTGGGGTGCGCGAGCCGGGCCACGGACTTGGCCTCGCGGATGAAACGCTCGACGAACGAGGCGTCGGTCGCGAGGGCCGGGTGCATCACCTTGAGGGCGAGCACCCGGTCGAGCCGGGTGTCCATGGCTCGGTAGACCGTGGCCATCCCGCCCACGGCGATGCGGGCATCGACGCGGTAGCGGCCGTCGAGCAGCTGCCCGACGATGGGGTCTCCCCGGCCGAAGGCTGGGGAAGGGTCCTGGAGGGTCGTATCCACACGAGCGAGTCTACGAGCCACCGAGGACATGGCTGACGGGCCGGGCGATCCCGGGGCCTTACTGCAGCCGAGCCGTGACAGGGACATGCGCGTCACACGATTGCGGTGCCATGCGCTCCGCGTGCGTACGGGTGCTCAGAACGCGGGCCGCTCCGGGTCCAGCGCGGCCCGCCCCTCCATCGGTGACGAGGCCTCGGCGAAGTGGCGCCGGGGGATCCGGCCCGCGCGGTAGGCCAGCCGTCCGCCGTCCACCGCGTGCCGCATCGCCGCCGCCATCAGCTCGGGTTCCTGCGCCCGGGTCACCGCCGACGCCAGCATCACCGCCGCGCACCCCAGCTCCATCGCGAGCGCCGCGTCCGATGCGGTCCCGGCGCCGGCGTCGAGAATCACCGGAACCCCGGCGTGCTCGACGATCAGCTGGAAGTTGTGCGGGTTGCGGATGCCGAGGCCGGAGCCGATCGGGGAGCCGAGCGGCATGATCGCCGCACATCCCACGTCCTCCAGCTTCCGGGCCAGCACCGGGTCGTCATTCGTGTACGGGAGGACGGTGAAACCGTCGTCCACCAGCGTCTCCGCGGCGTCCAGCAGCTCGATCGGGTCAGGCAGCAGGGTCCGCTCGTCGGCCACCACCTCCAGCTTGATCCAGTCGGTGCCCAGCGCCTCGCGGGCCAGTCGCGCGGTCAGTACGGCCTCGCCCGCGGTGAAGCAGCCGGCCGTGTTCGGCAGGACGCGGATCGACAGCCGTTCCAGCACGGAGAGCACCGAACCCTGCACGGTCGGATCGAGGCGGCGCATCGCGACGGTGGTCAGCTCGGTGCCGGACGCGGTCAGCGAGCGTTCCAGCACGTCGAGGCTGGGCGCGCCACCCGTCCCCATGATCAGCCGGGAGCCGAACGTCGTGTCGCCGAGGGTGAAGAGATCGTCGGACATGGTCAGCCTCCCTGGACCGCGGTGAGCACTTCGATCCGGTCGCCGTCGGCGAGCGCCGCGGTGGACCACCGGCTGCGCGGGACGACGGTCTCGTTGACAGCGGCGGCGACGCCGGAGGGCGCCGCGGTGAGGGTGGCGACGAGGGCTTCCAGGGTGGTGCCGGCGGCGATCGAGCGGGGATCACCGTTCACGGACACGGAGAGCGCGACGGAGTCGGTCATGCGGGCTGCTCCTGACGTGCGGAGGCGGTCGCGGGGGGCGCGGCGGCCGCGGCGGGCGGTGGTACGGCGGCGGACGCGAACCGTCCGGGGGTGAACGGGCGGGCCACTGCGGGCAGCTCGCCGGTGGTCAGCAGCTCGGCCATGGCGTCACCGGTGACGGGGGTGAGCAGCACCCCGTTGCGGTGGTGGCCGGTGGCGAGATGCAGGCTGGGCAGGACGGTGGGGCCGAGCAGCGGGGCGTTGTCGGGGGAGGCGGGGCGCAGGCCGGCCCGGGTCTCGGTGAGCGGCAGTTCGGTGATGCCGGGCACCAGCTCATGGGCGTCGCGCAGCAGCTCGTACACCCCGCCCGCCGTGACCGTGGTGTCCCAGCCCATCTCCTCGCTGGTGGCGCCGACGACCAGCTCGCCGTTCGCGCGCGGGACGAGATAGACATGGCTGCCGCGGACCACGGCCCGTACGGTCCGGGTGAGGAACGGCGCGTACGCGGCGGGCACGGTCAGCCGCAGCACCTGTCCCTTGACCGGCCGGACGGGCGGCACCACCTCGGCCGGCAGGCCCGCGAGCCGCCCGCTGAGGCTGCCCGCGGCGAGCACGATCTGGTCGGCTTCGAGCTCCGTGCCGGCTGCCAGTACGGCTCCGGCGGCCCGGTCGCGCACCACCAACAGGCGTTCCGCCCGGTCGCGGTGGAAGACCACCCCGGCCCGTTCGCAGGCGGTCAGCAGGGCGGCGGCCAGCCGGCGGGGGTCGACCTGGTGGTCGCCGTCGACCCGCAGACCGCCGCGTACACCTGGCGCCAGCATCGGTTCCAGGCGGCGGCACTCGCGGCCGGTGAGCCACTCCGACTGCAGCCCCGAACGGTGCTGGAGCGCGTGCAGTTCCCGCAGATGGGCGCGGTCGTCGGAATCCAGGGCGACCGCGAGGGTGCCGCAGGCCCGGAAGCCGATGTCCTGGCCGCTCGCCGTCTCCAGCTCGGCCGCGAAGGCCGGATACCGCGCCGCGGAGGCGACATTGAGACCGAGCAGCATCTGCTCGCCGTAGTGGAGTTCGGTGACGGCGGCGAGCATTCCGGCTGCGACGCGGGCGGCACCACCGCCCGGGTCGGGGTCGACGACCGCGGTGCGCAGGCCGCACTGCGCCGCCCGCCAGGCGGTCACCAGACCGATGATCCCGCCCCCGATGACGAGGACGTCGGATCCGGCTACGCCGGATCCGTCTGCGGATGTGCTCCCGGTGGATCGCATGGGCGTCCAGCCCCTCCCTTCGCCGGCATGACCCGGATCAGGTTCGTACGGTCGGAGGCCGTCCAGCCTCCCTCTCAGCCCGGTGCGTCCGGGCTCCCGCGAGTGTCTTACGGTGGCCACCCTAAACCCCGTCACCCGGCCCGAGTAAGGGAGCAGCCACCGTGGCCCGTTCACTCGACGGACTTGTCCTCTCGCCGGTCGCCGACCAGGCGCCGGGTCAGGTCGGCACCCGGACTCGCTTCACGTACCACGAGGAGAAGTGGGTGATCTGGGCCGACTACGCGGGCGGGGACGTGGTCCGGGGCCATCTCGTCGGCACCCGCACCGGCGATCGACTCGACTTCCGCTACGTCCAGTTGAAGCACGACGGAACGACCTCCTCCGGACACTGCGTCTCCATCGTCGTCGTCCTTGCGGACGGCCGGGTGCGGCTGGAGGAGCACTGGGAATGGGAGTCGCAGGAGGGCAGCGGGACCAGCGTGGTCGAGGAACTCACAACCTGATGGTTCGTCAGATGCTTAAGGTGGACAAGTGAGCGAGCAGCAGACAGAGCAGCCGGGCCGGCGGACAGAGCGCCGCGTCGTCATCGTCGGTGCGGGCATGGCCGGCGCGCAGACCGCGGTGGCGCTGCGGGAACAGGGCTTCACCGGCCCGGTCGTCCTGATCGGTGCCGAACCCCACCAGCCGTACGACCGGCCCCCGCTGTCCAAGGCGGTACTGCTCGGCACGGCCGAAGGCTCCGCCCTCGACATCGACTTCGAAGAGCTGGACATCGAGCTGCAACTGGGCCGTGACGTGACCGGCGTACGGGCCGACGCGCACGAACTGGACACCCTGGCGGGCCCCGTACCGTACGACGTCCTGGTCATCGCCTCCGGCGCCGAACCGGTGGTGCTGCCGGGCTCCGAGGGGGTGCCCGGCGTCCATCTGCTGCGCACCCTCGACGACGCCGCACGGCTGCGGCCGGTCCTCGACCAGCAGCACACCGTCGTGGTCGTCGGCGCGGGCTGGATCGGCGCCGAATTCGCCACCGTAGCCCGTGCCGCGGGCTGCGAGGTCACCGTCGTCGAGGCCGCCGACCGGCCGCTCGCGGGCGTCCTGCCCGCCGAGGTCGCCGCCCCGATGGCCCGCTGGTACGCGCAGAGCGGTGCCGAACTCCTCACCGGCGCCCCGGTGGCCCGGATCGAGCCCGGCAGTGTGGTCCTCGCGGACGGCCGCACGCTTGCCGCCGGAGCGGTGGTCGTCGGGATCGGTGCCCGGCCCGCCACCGGCTGGCTGGCCGGCTCCGGCATCGCCCTCGGTCCGGACGGATCGGTGACCGCCGACGCCGCGCTGCGCACCTCGCTGCCCGATGTGTACGCGGTCGGGGACTGCGCGTCCTTCCCCTCCGCGCGGTACGGCACGCGGCTCCTCGTCCACCACTGGGACAACGCCGTCCAAGGGCCGCGGACCGCCGCCGCCAACATCATCGGTGCCGGTGCGGACGAGGCGCCGCAGCCCTTGGCATACGACCCCGTGCCGTACTTCTGGTCCGAGCAGTTCGACCGGTTCGTGCAGTACGCGGGCCGTCACGGGGGCGCGGACACGCTGCTCTGGCGCGGCGACCCGGCCGATCCCGCCTGGTCCGTGTGCTGGCTGCGGGACGGCGCACTGGTCGCCGTCCTGGCCGTCGGCCGGCCGCGTGATCTCACCCAGGGGCGCAAACTCATCGAGGCGGGGGCACGGCTGGATCCGGTGCGGGCGGCGGACCCCGCCGTGCCGCTGAAGTCGGCCAGGGCCGATGCCCCGTAGCGGCACGCCCGGAGGGGTTCCGGAAGCCTTGCGGGCACTGGGCCGGCCCCCGTCCGGTCGGGTCCGGGTACCGACTGTCGGTCCGGGATGGCACGCTTGTATCCGTGACCGAGATTGACGCAAAGATTGATGCTCTCGTCCCCGCCTGGCTCCACCTTCCCGACATCGCCGAAATGCTCGATGTCGAGGTGACGCGCGTGCGGCAGCTGGTCAAGGAGGGCCAGCTCATCGCCGTACGACGTGGTGAGAACCGGACGCTCCAGGTGCCTGCTGCCTTCATCGACGGCAACAAGGTGGTCAAGGGCCTCTCCGGCACCCTGACGCTCCTGAAGGACGACGGCTACACCGACGAAGAGATGCTGGAGTGGCTCTTCACCCCCGACCCGACCCTGCCGGGTAGCCCCGCGCAGGCGCTGAGCGAGAATCGCGGCACGGAGGTGAAGCGCCGCGCCCAGGCGCTCGCCGTCTGACCGGGACAACCGCACGCGGGGGCACGGTCCGTTCCGACCGGACCGGCCCGTACCCCCGCATCATGCCGCACCGCTGTACCGGCCCGACCGTGTCGTGCCGCTGAATTCCGTACAGCTGTATCAAGGGGGAACCTCGTCATGCCCACGCCTCGCGAGCTGCTGTCCGACGCCCGTCTCTATCTGTGCACGGATGCCCGCAGGCGCCAGGGCGACCTGCCCGCCTTCCTCGACGCCGTGCTCCCCTCCGGGGTGGACATCGTCCAGTTGCGCGACAAGGGCATGGAGGCGGCCGAGGAACTCGAACACCTGGCGGTCCTCGCCGACGCCTGCCGGCGCCACGGCAAGCTCCTCGCCGTGAACGACCGGGCCGATGTCGCCCACGCCATCGGGTCCGACGTGCTCCACCTCGGTCAGGGGGACCTGCCGGTCCTCGCCGCCCGCGCCATCATCGGCGAGGACGTGGTGATCGGCCGCTCCACGCACGCGGAGCCCGAGGTCGACGCCGCCGTCGCCGAGCCCGGCGTGGACTACTTCTGCACCGGCCCCTGCTGGCCGACCCCGACCAAGCCCGGCCGGTACGCCCCCGGCCTCGACCTCGTGCGGTACGCCGCCTCGCTCGCCCAGCCGCGCCCCTGGTTCGCCATCGGCGGGATCGACGCGGGCAACCTCGACGAGGTGCTGGACGCGGGAGCGCGCAGGGTCGTCGTCGTACGGGCGATCACAGAGGCCGACGACCCGGCTGCGGCGACCGCGGAGCTGGCGAAGCGGATCAGGGCACGCGCCGACGGCTGACATGCGCGTCACGGAAATCACAGATCATCCGGAGAACGCCGGAGGACTGTCCGAAGGGTGGACAAACCATCAGTCAATTCGGGCAATTGCCGCTGGTCCGGTTGGGGGACCGTCGCGCCCTGGTTAACCTGCAGTATGGCCCTTGGCACTCCCTCTACCAGGACGGATCACGCACGCACCGTGCGTGAGCTGCTGGCGACCGGCAAGACTTCGTATTCGTTCGAGTTCTGGGCGCCCAAGACCGAGAAGGGCGAGCGCAACCTCTGGAATGCGCTGCGCCGGGTCGAGGCGGTGGGCCCGAGCTTCGTCTCCGTGACGTACGGGGCCGGTGGTTCCACCCGGGCCGGGACGGTCAGAGCCACCCAGCAGATCGCTGCCGATTCCACGCTCACCCCGGTCGCGCACCTCACGGCCGTCAACCACTCGGTCGCCGAACTGCGCAACATGATCGGGCAGTACGCCGATGCCGGGATCAGGAACATCCTCGCCGTGCGCGGCGATCCGCCGGGCGACCCGATGGGCGAGTGGGTCGAGCACCCGGAGGGTGTGCGGTACGCGGCCGACCTCGTCCGGCTCATCAAGGAATCCGGCGATTTCTGCGTCGGGGTCGCGGCATTTCCCGAGATGCATCCGCGCTCGACCGACTGGGACGGCGACATCCGGCATTTCGTGGACAAGTGCCGCGCGGGTGCCGACTATGCGATCACGCAGATGTTCTTCAATCCGGACGACTATTTGCGGATGCGTGACCGCGTGGTCGCTGCGGGTTGCGACACGCCCGTCATCCCTGAGGTCATGCCGCTCACCAGCGTCAAGCAGTTGGAGCGGTTTCCGCAGCTCAGCAACGCGACGCTGCCTTCGTCCCTGAAAGACCGCATCCTCGCCGTCAAGGACGACGCAGCCGCTGTACGCTCCATTGGCATCGAGTTCGCGACGGAGTTCTGCGCGAGGCTGCGCTCCGAGGGTGTGCCCGGGCTGCACTTCATTACGCTCAACAACTCGACGGCAACGCTCGAAATCTACGAGAATCTCGGACTGCACAAGCAGTCGTGACCGGTCGTACCCGCCATGATCCCGGGCGGCGGCCGTAGAAATGGGGGCGGGCATGGGCTGGACGGTCCTCTACATCGCGTTCGGCATCGTGGCGCTGTGGCTGCTCGGCGAGGTGCTCCTGCAGTACAAGGCACGGCTGCGCTGGCGCCTGCTCGCCTTCACCGGCTTCGCAGGCGTGGTCGTCGGCGTGCTGATGCCGTCCGTTCCCGTCATCGCCGTCGGCGCGATCGCGTTCGCCGTCGGCCAGACGTACGTCACGCTCTCCTTCCGGCGCGGCTTCTCGACCGGCTGGGCCATAGGGGGCAGCCCGGGCGAGAGCCGTCGCCGTCGAAGCAGCGGTGACCGGAACGCCCGCCGGGAGCCGACGCTCGAGGTGTCCGACCTGGAAGTGGAGTACGACCGGGCGGGCGAGGACGAGGCGGACAGGACCGCACCCGCACCCGCACCCGCAGCCGCCGTCTACGAGCCGGAACCGCTGCCGGACGACACCGGGCAGTACGGCATCTACACCGATCCCGTCCCGCAGCAGGAGTCCCACCAGACTCAGGGGCAGCCCCAGTACGGCGCGTACGACCCGTACACCGACTACTCCACGTACAGCGGCGTGCCCGGCCAGGAGAGCTACGGCGGGCAGGACGTGTACGCCGACCAGAACGCGTACGCCGCTCAGGACGGTTATGCCGGGCAGGGGACTTACGCCGGGCAGGACAGCTATGCCGGCCAGTACGACTACGGCACCGGCCAGCAGCAGTACGCCGCGTACTCCGACCCGTACATCGGCACCACCGGCGGCCCCTCGCAGTACGGCGCGCACGACACCTACGCGAGCTACGACGGCTACGGCAACCAGCAGCAGTACCCGGCGGACCCCTACGCCCAGCAGTACGCCTCCGAGACCCCGCCGGGCGGGGTCTGGGTGCCGCAGCAGCGTGAGGGCGAGCAGTACCCGCCGGAGCAGCAGCCCGCACAGCCCGCCCAGTACCCGAACGCCTACGACGGCGGCTACAACGAACAGCAGTACCGCTACTGACGGAGCACGCCCGGGATCCGGTCCTGCCCCCACAAGTCCTCGATGTCATGGGGGAGACCGAGGGCGAGGCGGCATCGACGCGCCCGGCCCTCGGCCCGCACTCCTGCCTGCTCGATGCGGCGCGGCTCACTGGGAGCCGCGGAAGCCGTCCCCCTCCACGATGAGCCCGGCGACGAGCGTCCCCGACATCCCGGCGTGCGCGAGCCCGCCGCCCGGGTGGGACCAGCCGCCCGCGAGATAGAGACCAGGCAGCCGCGTCCGGTTCCCCGGATGCAGATACGCGCCCCCGGCCCCGGCCAGCGCCGGTGCGGGCACCGAGCCGCCTTCGGCGCCGGTGTCCGCCGCCGTCCGGGCAGGCGTCCGCACTTCGGCGTGGAGCAGCCGCTCACGTATGCCCGGGACGGCAGCGCCGGCCGCATCGATCAACGTGTCCGCGTACCGCTCGAGCAGAGCCGTGTCCGTCCAGTCCACCGCGCCGTGCGGGGCGACCGTCGCCGTCACCGTCACGGCCTCGTGCGCGTCGTCGGGGCGGGTCGACGGATCGTCCGGGCGGATCACCGTCACCGTGGGACGCTCGGCGAGCCGGCCACCGAACACCGCCTCTCGTTCCGCCACGCCGTCCGCGCCGTGCACCACGGTCCGGTGCACCGTCCCCGCGGGGCGGCCGCCACTCAGCGACAGCAGGACCTGGAACCGGCCCGGCACCGTCGCCCGGTCCGCCGGCCGCGGCTGAGCCGTCACATCGCCGTCCTGCCAGAGCTCCTGACCCGGCACCAGTCCCGGGCGCGGCCAGGCCCCGAGCACCACGTGATCGGCCTCGGCGACCGTCCCCGTCGCCAGCTCGACCCCCGCCGCACGGCCGTCCTTCTCCACCACCCGGGCCACCTCGGCGCCGAACGCGAAGTCCACCTTCCGCGCCAGGCACCGCTCGTACACCGCCTGCGCCAGCGCCCGGATCCCGCCGGTCACGTACCAGCTGCCGAACGTCTCCTCCATGTACGGGAGCAGGGCCGCGCTCGCCGGCGCGCGCTGCGGATCGAGGCCGTACGACAGCGCGTATCCGTCGAGCAGCGCGGTCAGCCGGGGGTCCGTCAGCTCCCAGGCACCGACCTCCGCCACCGTGCCCGCCTGCCGGGCAGCCCGCAGTATCCGGCGCTGCCGGAGCGCCGGATACGGATCGCGGCCCAGCACCTGCCAGTCGGCGCGCAACGGCTCCTCCAGCAGCGGCCGCCGGGACCGGTCCCACGCATCCCGGGCCCGGTCGAGGAACTCGCCCCAGCTGCTGCCCGCACCGGCCCCCAGCGCGCCGTCCAAGGCGGCGACCACCCCGGCCCGGGAGGCGTTCGGCAGCGAGACCGCGGTGCCGTCGGCGAAGAGATGGCGGCTCGCGGGATCGACCTGCGTCATCGTGACGCACCGCTCCAGCGGCTCCTTGCCGGTCTTGACGAACAGATCGCGGTAGACGGCGGGCAGATGCAGCAGCGAGGGACCCGTGTCGAACGCGAAGCCGTGCCGGGCATACCGGCCGACCGAGCCGCCGTACGTCCCGGACCGCTCGTACACCGTCACCCGGTGCCCTGCCACGGCCAGCCGGGCAGCCGCCGCCATTGCGCCCATCCCGGCGCCGATCACCGCAATACGTGCCATGTCAGTGACCTTAACGGCCACCGCTGACAAGTCAGCCGGGAGGCCGGTGCGAACCCGTCCCGGCCAGGCGTCTCTCCTCACGCCGCTGGGCCCTGCGGCGCAGGAACCGGCGGATCCGGGAGGCCAGGAAGGCCAGTATCACGAAGCCCAGCACCAGCAGCGTCGCGGCGATGACCGCGGCCGCCAGCGGATGGAATATCGCGAACGTGATGATTCCGGCGACGCCCAGGTCCTCGGCGGTGCTCACCGCGATATTGCTGAACGGCTCGGGTGAGGTGTTCACAGCCATCCTGGTGCCCGCCTTCACCAGATGACTCATCAGCGCGGTGGAACCGCCGACGGCCCCGGCGGCGAGCTCCGGCAGCGAACCGCTCTCACCGGCCAGCAGCGCCGCCACGACGGCCCCGGCTATCGGCCTGATGACGGTGTGCGCCGAGTCCCAGAGCGAGTCCACGTAAGGGATCTTGTCCGCCACCGCCTCGCACAGGAACAGCACGCCGGCCACCACGAGGACGTCGGTGCGCTGCAGCGAGGCGGGCACCTCGTCGCTGATGCCGGTCGCACCGAAGACGCCGAGCAGCAGGACCACCGCGTAGGCGTTGATCCCGCTCGCCCAGCCACTTGTGAACACCAGGGGGAGTACGGACACGGACGTGATCGTAACCAGGTGGTGCGGCGCTGCGGGTGGGGTCGGGTGCGCAGCTCTGAGTATCCGTACCTAGTGAGCGAGATGAGTAGATGCGCGGATGGGCCGCCACCTGCGCGGACGGAAGAGTGGAGACCACGGAAGGGGCGTAGCGCCGGGACCGCCGGCACGGGGCGGCGGAACACAGGCACCGCACTTCTTCCGGAACGGGGGTGCACCACGGAGGGCCCGGGGACCACGGGGGAACACGGGGTCACGGGGAAGGCCCTCCGGCAGCACGGGAAGCGCCGGTCGGACGGGGCTCGGGGGGATCGAGCCTCGTTGCGACCGGCGCTTCTGTGTGTGCGCACGCCCTCGGGGAGCAGTGCGGGTCAGCGTCCGCTGACCCGGCCGTGCAGCAGCAGGGACAGCGCCGAGTGCACATCGTCGATGGACCGCTCGGGCTGGAACGCCTGCCAGTCCAGCGCAGCCACCAGCACCATGCCGACCAGCGCGGCCGCCGTCAGCGGGATGTCGATCTCCTGGCTGAGCTCGCCGTTCGCGACGCCCTCCCGGAGCACGTCCTCGACCACGGCGACGGCCTCCTGACGCACCACCAGGAGGGTCGCCTGCCAGGCACGGTTGGTGCGCCACAGCTCGGCGACGTACAGCTGGGTGAAGGCCGGATAGCGGTCGATGAAGGCGAGGCCGGCCCTGATCATCGCGTCCAGGGCCTCGACCCGGGTGCCGCCGCGCTCCTCGGTCTGCTCGGCCGCGGACCGCAGTGACGCGGTGAGCAGTCCGACACCGTGCCGCAGCAGTTCCTCGAAGAGCTCGGTCTTGCTCTTGAAGTTGTAGTAGACCGTGCCCTTGGCGACCCCGGCGCGCTCGGCGATCTCGTCGACCGTGGTCGCCGAGAAGCCCTTCTCCGCGATGAGCGTGACGGCCGCCTCGTAGAGCTTCTGCCGGGTGGCCTGGCGACGCGTGGTGCTACTGCTTTCCATGCGGTCGATTCTCACAGGTCCCGGCGCGCTCACAGGCTCAGCTCCGGATGCAGCCGGTCCAGCGTCCACACCTGCTTGCGGCGCGCGGCGACCGCGGTCAGGGCCAGCGCCCCCGCCGTGAACGCCAGGAGCACCGCACAGCCCTGCCAGACCGGACCGAGCCCGCCGCCCGTGATCAGCCGGCGCAGCCCCTCGACGATGTAGCTCATCGGCAGATACGGGTGGATCGCACCGAAGAAGCCGGGGCTGGTCTGGACGGGATATGTACCTCCGGCCGAGGTCAGCTGGAGCATCAGCACGGCGAGGACGAGAATCCGTCCCGCCGCGCCGAACCGTGCATTCAGCCACTGCACGATCGCGCCGAAACAGCAGGTCACAAGTGCGAGGAAGCCGATCGTTCCGGCGGCGTGGATCATCCGCAGTCCCAGCCCCCAGTGCAGCACGGACATCAGCGCGGCGACCTGCAGCAGACCGATCGCGGCCACCGGCAGCCAGCCCGCGAGGGCGATCCGCCAGGCGGAGGCCCCGGCAGCGAGCGCCCGCCGGTTGAGCGGCTGGATCAGCATGTACGCCACCATCGCGCCCACCCAGAGGGAGAGCGGGATGAAGTACGGGGCGAACCCGGTGCCGTAGTTGGGGGCCTTGTGCAGCGACTGGGAAGCGAGCTTCACCGGGTCGGCCATCACATCGGTGCGCCGGTCGCGGTCCTGCTTGTCGTAGTCGGGGATCTTGTCGACTCCGTCGTTCAGCCCCTGGGCGAGCGAGGCCGAACCGTCGCCGAGCCGGATCAGCCCGCCGTCCAGGCTGGTCGCACCCTTCTTGAGTTCGCCGACGCCGGTGTTCAGGTCGACGGATCCGGCCCTCGCGGTGGCCAGGCCGGTGTGCAGTTCGTCCGCGCCCTCGGCGACCTTGTGGGCACCGGTGTTGAGCGCGTTGACCTTCGCGACTGCGGACTTCAGGTCCTCGTCCAGGTGCGGGGAGCGCTCGGCGAGGGCGTCGGCCTGCTTCTGCAGGGCCGCCAGCTGTCCGCGCAGCTTCTTCAGATCCCCGTTCTGGTCCTTGACCAGTACGTTCACATCGTCGGCGACCTTCGCGACATCGGCCGCGGCGGTCGTGGCCCGCTTCAGCGGGGGACAGACGGTGGGGTCGGGGAGCAGCTGTTCCGTGCAGCGGGTGCGGTAGACGTCGGCCAGATCGTCGGAGGCCTCGTGGGCGGCGGTCGCGGCGGTCGGCGCCGCCTTCACCAGCAGGTCGAGGTTGTCCCGTACGGCCTGCGAGGAATCGGCGACCAGCCGGGCGGTGTCGCCGATCGTCCTGCCGTTGTCCTTCAGGAACGGGCGGACGTCGGCCGCCACCCCGTTGACCTTGTCGGCGAGCAGCTGGGTGCCGTCGGCGACCTGCCGGGACCCGGTTTCGAGGTCGCCGGCTCCCTTGTTCAGCCTGGCTATCCCGCTGTCCAGCCGGCCGCTGCGGGACTTGGCGTCCTTGAGCCCGTCCGCGAGATCCTTCGAGCCCTTCTTCGCCTTGCCGATCCCGCCCTTGAGGTCGTCGGCGCCCTGGGCGGCTTTCGCCGTCGCATCGTGGAGGTCGGAGAAGGAGATGAAGATCCGGTCGAGGAAGCCGCGCGAGGCATTGACCGAGGCTGCGGTGCGGACCTCGGAGAACACCGTCCGGGAGATCTGCCCGACGATGTAGTTGTTGGCGTCGTTCGTCCGCACCTGGAGCGCACCGGTCTCGGGGGAGTCACCCGAACTGGACGCGATCCGCTTGCTGAAGTCCGCCGGCATGGTCAGCGAGAGGTAGTACGTACCGTCCTCGACGCCCCGGTCGGCCTGGGCGGAGCTGACCTCGTGCCACTCGAAGATCCTGGAGTCGAGCAGCTCGCCGGTGATCTCGTCCCCGGCCTCGATGCGCTTTCCGGCGGCGGTGGCGCCCCTGTCGTTGTTGACCAGGGCGACAGGGATCTTGTCGAGGCGGCTGTACGGGTCCCAGAAGGACCACAGGTACAGGGCGCCGTAGAGCAGCGGCAGGAGCAGCAGCGCGACAAGTGCGGCGCGGGGAAGCCTGCCCCTGCCGAAACGCTTCAGCTCAAGCGCGGCCAGTTTCGGCGAACGCATCGGCCGTCCCCTCATCAGTGGTCTTCTCGGCAGTGGTCTTCTCGGTCGTCGCCCCGGGGGCCTCTGCGGGCTCGGAGGCGTCTGCGGCGTCCGCCGCTGCGATGTCTGTGGTGGCCGTGGCGTCCGTGCGGACGGTGATGGCGCGCCCGGGCGCCTGGCTGCAGACGGCGAGCACGGTCGTTCCGCCGTCGGCGACGGAACGCAGCAGCTGCCAGGCCGCGGCGCGCTCGGCATCGGAGAGCTTGAGATCGGTGTCGTCCACGGCGAGCAGCCGCGGCCGGCCGATCAGCGCGAGGGCGACGGAAAGCCGCAGCGCCTCCAGCCGCTCCAGATCGCGTACGGAGGTCCGCTCGGCCTTGGGCAGGGTCGCCAGGTCGAGTCCGGCGGCGTCCAGTGCCGTGTCGATCCGGTTGCGGGCCGCGGCGGCGCGCTCGGCGCGTGGGCTGAGCAGGGCGCGCAGCGAACCGTCGTACCGGCGCTGCAGCAGGGCGCGCTCACGCAGGTGCTCGGCGACCGTGAAGGCCGGGTCGAGTTCGCTGACCCCCGGCACCGGGCCCAGCCCGCTGATCCTGCGTACGGCGGTCATCTGGCGTGGCAGGCGCAGACCGCCCGCCTCGGCACGGCCCTCGGAGGGGCGCATCCGGCCCGTCAGGGCGAGCAGCAGGCAGGTGCGGCCGGAGCCGGACGGGCCCTCGATCGCGACCAGGGCGCCGGGTGGGGCGTCGAGCCGTACGCCCCGGAAGGCCCAGCCGCGCGGTCCCATGAGCCCGAAGTCCTCGGCGGTGACAGCTGCCCCGTGCGGGCTGTCCACAGACCCTCCCCTTTTAAACTGACTGGTCAGTACAAAAAGATAGCTCGAACTCGCGAACGAGGCAAAAGACCAGGTCAGGCGCTGATCTAGGTGGATTGTCAGTGGTGGGCCCCACGATGGATACATACGGCCACGGAGCCGTCACACGACGACAGGAGGTTCGTCATGGCCAACTCGTCCGCAGCTGCCGCCTCTCGGCGCCGCGCAGGCGGCCCTGCCCCCTCACCGACCGGCCCCGCCCCGTCATCCAGCGGTCCGGCGAACGACGTCCACCCGGTGCTGCGCCGCGCCACCGCACCGCCCGCCGCCCTCGATCTGCTGGCCCAGGCCCGCGGGGGCCTCGAAGAGGCCGCCGTGCTCGCCGTGCCGAACGAGCGCTATGCCACCGCCCATCTCGCCGCGCTGCGCACCGCTGCCGCCGTGCTCGCCGCCCGCGGCCGGCCCGAAACGACCAGGCGACGCAGGGAGAGGATCCGCAGCGCCTGGGAAGTCCTCCCGGAGATCGCCCCGGAGCTCACCGAATGGAGCGCCCTGTTCGCTTCGGGGGCCCGCCGCAGGGCCCGGGCGGAAGCGGGCATACCGGGGGCGGCCAGCAGTCGCGACGCCGATGATCTGCTGCGCGACGCGGCCATGTTCCTGCGCCTGGTGGAGCGGCTCCTGGTGCTCCAGCCGACGCTCCCTCAGGCCCGGCAGGAGCGGCCCGACGCGGGATGACGGCTGCGGTGGCCCGAGGCAATAGGGTGGACAGCACCTGTACCACCTGCACCGTTCACGCTCCGCCGTCAGCGGCGGCACCGTGCCGAGGAGTCAACTGCCGTGTCGGATCAGCTGCGCCCCCGCGCCTCCCTCCGTACCGCCGTGGTCTGGGAGGTCCTGAAGGACGCTCTCGACCGTCAGGTCAAGGCGACCGGCAGGGACGCCCTGGACGTCCTGGACACCGGCGGCGGCACCGGAAACTTCGCGGTGCCGGTCGCCCGCCTCGGCCACCGGGTCACCGTCGTCGACCCCAGCCCCAACGCGCTCTTCGCACTGGAGCGCCGCGCCGCCGAGGCCGGGGTCGCCGACCGCGTCCGAGGCGTCCAGGGCGACATCCTCGGCCTGTTCGAGGTGGTCGAGCGCGGCGGTTACGACGCGGTGCTGTGCCACGGCGTCCTGGAGTACGTCGACGACCCCGCCGAGGGCGTACGCAACGCTGTCGACGCGCTCCGCCCGTCCGGTGAGCTCAGCCTGCTCGCCGCCGGACTCGGCGGCGCCGTCCTGGCCCGGGCGCTCGCGGGCCACTTCACCGAGGCACGGCAGGCGCTCAGCGACCCGGCGGGCCGCTGGGGCGCAGGCGACCCGATGCCCCGGCGGTACACCGCGGAGCAGCTCACCGAGCTGGTCTCCGCGGCCGACGTCGAGGTCGGTGCGGTCCACGGCGTAAGGGTCTTCGCCGACCTCGTACCGGGTGTCCTGGTGGACACGGAGCCCGGCGCGATGGAGGCACTGCTGAAGCTGGAGACCGCGGTTGCGGAACTCCCGGCGTTCCGCTCGGTCGCGACCCAGCTGCACGTTCTGGGCACGAAGCGCGCCTGAGTCGCGGCCGGGGCCCGGTGCCCGCAGTGCAAGGCCGGGCCGAAGTGCGGTGGCAGCGCGGCTGATCAGCGACGCAGCTGCAGATGGAGTACGCCACAGGCCCCCCGATCGGGGCGTAGTCACCGTATGATCGGGGGACACCATCCGGCATGACGGATCGGAGGTTGGGGAATCTACGCCTCAGCAGCTGAGCCGTTGTGGCGGCCCGGACTGGCTGATTGGCGAACAGGGCGGGTTTCACGGGGGCGAATCCCTGCCTATCCTGGAAGGGCCGCATACCGGCCGCCCCCCGCGGCCGACGACGAGGAGGACTCCGTGCCGCTCTCGGAGCACGAGCAGCGAATGCTCGAGCAGATGGAGCGAGCGCTGTACGCCGAAGATCCCAAGTTCGCGACAGCGCTCGAGGGAAGCGGGCTGCGTACGTACACCCGGCGACGGGTTTACCAGGCGGTCGCAGGCTTCCTGGTGGGTATCGCGCTCCTCATGGCCGGAATGGTCGCCCAGCAGATCTGGATCAGCGTGGTGGGATTCCTCGTCATGCTGGGCTGCGCGGTCCTTGCGGTCACCGGTTGGCGCAAGGCTCCCAAGCCCGGCGAGCAGCAGGCGTCCGGGGGCAAGGGCGAGCGCCGACACCCCAAACAACGCCGAACCGTGATGAACCGGATCGAGCAGCGGTGGCAGCGCCGCCGTGATGAACAGGGTCAGTAAACGCTTCTGAACGTGTGCTGGTGAGGGGCGGCCGCATCATCGCGGCCGCCCCTCACCCATGTCTGCGCACCGCCTGCGCCGCCCGGGGGCACCGTCCTTGGATTTCCCCGAGATCCCAGGGGTGGGCGAAGGCTCTCCCATCGGGCAGTGACCCCTGCCGCTCCGGGCGTTTGCTCCGACTCCTGGGCGGGCCGAAAATCGAGCCCGTCCGTCCGGCGGCGAGGGGGTGCGGCCCGGTGGCCGCGCCCCCTCTGCTCAGCCCTGCTGGCGGGACGGCCACCGCGGCAGCCCGTGCCACCGCGCCGCCCACCGGCCGATGAGTGCGGACCAGCTTTCGGACGCTGCCCAGATCACCCGAACGGCCGAACGTGGTGCCACCACCGCGCGGATCCGGGCGAAGCGGTCGGCGGAGGCCCGCACCCCGTCCCGCACCGTCTCCACGTCCTCCGCGAGCCCGGTGGCCGCCCGGGGCTGCGGGGCGTAGAGAACCTGCTCCACGGCCCCTGCCACCCGGTGCACGGCCGCGGCCTCGTCGGGGTCCAGTCGCCCCAGCCGTACCATCCGCGCTGCCGCCTTGCGTGGGGTCAGCGAGTCGTCCGGGCCGATGCCGTGGTCCCACGCCGTATCGGTGATCTCCCGCCAGGCCGCCAGCGTTCTGGCCGTCGCATCCGCCGGCGTACGCCCCCCGGACGAGTTCAGCCTGCGCGTGCGCACCCGAAGCCGCCACAACAACGGCAGGAGGAGCAGCGCGAGCAGCAGCAGGACCCCCAGACCCACCAAGAGGAAGGTGCCGATCGGAGCCCCCGGGTCCTTCGGAACCGCGGCGCCCGGTGCCGTCGACGAGCCGCACTCGCCCTGCCTGCGAAGCTGCGGCGGGCAGCTGTCCGAGGCCGACGGAGCGGCCGACGGAGCGGCCGAGACACTCGCCTGCGGACGGCTCGGGTTGGCCGAGCCGCCCGCAGGGGCGTCCGGCAGGGTGTACTCAGGCGCGCTGCCCCGCGTCGGTGTCGGCTCGAAACGGGTCCATCCGATGCCCTCGAAGTACAGCTCCGGCCAGGCATGCGCATCGCGCAGCCCCACCGACATCGCACCGTCCGACTGCCCGGTCCCGGGCGTGAAGCCCACCGCGACCCGGGCCGGAATGCCCAGCGTCCGCGCCATCGCGGCCATCGTGAACGAGAAGTGGACGCAGAAGCCCCGCTTGGCCTTCAGGAACCGGCCGATCGCGGCCGAGCCGGTGCCGGAGGTCACCGAGGTGTCGTAGGTGAAGCGGCCGTCCAAGGCGAAGAAGTTCTGCAGCTTCACCGCTCGCTCGTAGTTGTTGGTGGCACCCTTCGTCACCTGGTCCGCCGTCTCCTCGACGACCTTCGGCAGCGAGCCGGGTACCTGGGTGTACTCCCGCCGCATCGCGGCCGACGCCGGGCCCGCCGCGGCGAGCTGATCCGCGGTCGGCTGCACCACCAGGCTGGAGACCTCGTACTGCGCCCCGCGGGTCGTCTGGCCGCGGTCTCCGACGAGGGTGCGTCCCGCGCGCTCGTACCGCCAGTGCCCGCCGATCTTGATCTCGGTCGCGGGGTAGGGGAGCGGCAGGTAGGTCTGCTGGTACGAACGGGACGCGGAGATGTTCGACCTGATCTCCGTGACGGCGACGTCCGCGGCCAGGCCGTCCGGGTTGGGGAGCCGCTTCGGCACGTCCTGCAGGCTGCGCCGCGAGGGCCGCCACTCGCTCCCGGTGAACTGGTCCAGGGCCAGGATCCGCAGGTAGAAGTCCTGGGGGCTGCCGGAATTGGTGCGGTACGAAATCACCTCCCGGTTCTCCGGCTGGTTCAGATCGTTCTGCAGCGAGACCAGCGGGTTCACCGCGGAGATCGTGCCGCCGCCTCCGCCCTTGCCGGACCCGCTCCCCGAACCGGCCAGCCAACCTCCGCTGAGCGCGGACGTCGGTACGACCAGGGCCATACCCAGCGCCAGCGCACCGATCCGCCGCCCGGTGCGGACCGGTGCGAGCGGCCGGCCGCCCGACATGTCGAGACCGGCCGCCAGACCGTTCGGTGACCGGCCCGTGCCACCGAAGACCCGCCCCCACTGGGAGATCCGGTCCCGGCCCTCGGCCAGCAGCAGGAGCAGATAGCCGGAGGCCGCCAGCAGGAACCACAGCCGGCCCGCACCACCCGACAGTCCCGCGGCGACCGAGTAGAGCGCGAGGAGCGGCAGGCCGGCCGGAGCCGCGCTGCGCAACGTCACCGCGAGGGTGTCCACGGCAAGTCCGATCAGCAGCACACCGCCGACCAGCATCAGCCGGATGCCGTCCGTCGCGGGCGCCGGGATGGCGTACCTCCCGACATCGTCCGCACCCGCGGTGAGCAGGTCAGCGAGCCGCTGGACGGCCTCGGGACCGGGCAGGAAACCGACCAGGGCCTGCCCCCGGGCGAACACCACGGTCAGCATCATCAGAGTGACCAGGAACTGCACCGTGACGACCAGCAGCCGCGGCAACGGCACCCGGCGGGCGAGTGCGCCCACCCCGCTCTGGATCGCCAGCAGGAACGCGGCCTGCACGATCCAGGAGGCCGGGTCGACCAAGGGCAGCATCGAACCCGCTGCCAACAGCGTCGCCGCAAAGGCGCACAGCGCCAGCCGACCACGACCGCTCATGCCCGTCCCCTCATGACCATCCCCCGGTGAAACCTGTACCACCCGTGGCGCCGCCCGACAGGGCGGACTGTGTCACGGTGCTCTGCTGTCCTGCGAGCTGCCACAGCTCGGCGAGATCGGTCCCGGGCTTCACCATGACCGCTGTCCAGCCCGATTCGCGCAGCAGCCGCAGCCGCTCCTCCGTCCCCGCGAGTGCGGCGCCGTGCGACTCTCCCTGCACCCAGGTGTCGCTGTCCAGCACGAACGCGACGGCGCCGCCGCTGCGCTGCCGCATCCGGGCCGCCACCGCCGCCTGCTCCTCGTCCAGATCACCGAAGAAGGCGACCAGCAGCCCTTGGTTGCCGCCGCGCAGCACGTCGTACGCACGCGAAAGACCGCCCCCGTCGGAGTAGTCGACGACCGCGAGCGTGTCCATCATCAGTCCCGCCGAGTCGGCGGATTCGTGCGTCGAGCCGGCGAAGCCGCCCCCGCCCTCGGCCGGCACCGAACTGCCGTCGTCGGTCAGCAGCCGCACCGCGAAGCCCCGCTCCAGCATGTGCACCAGCGCGGATGCCGCCCCCGACACCGCCCATTCGAAGGCCGAGTCGGGCCCGGTCCCCTGGTAGGCGATCCGCCGGGTGTCCAGCAGCACCGTGCATCTGGCCCGCTGGGGCTGCTCCTCGCGGCGCACCATCAGCTCGCCGTAGCGCGCGGTGGAGCGCCAGTGGACCCGGCGCAGATCGTCGCCGTGCCGGTAGCCGCGCGGAATCACGTCGTCCTCACCGGCCAGTGCCAGCGCGCGCTGTCGCCCCTCGCCGTACCCGGAGGCCTCCCCCGCCAGCCGGACCGGCGGCAGCGGCTCGGTCCGCGGGATGACGACCAGGGTGTCGTACGCGCTGAACGAGCGGGTCAGCTCGCACATCCCGAACGGATCGCTCAGCTGCAGCTGCAGCGGTCCGAGCGGATACCGCCCGCGCAGATCCGACCGCACCCGGTACGACACCTCACGGCGGCCGCCCGCTTCCACCCGGTCCAGGACGAACCGGGGCCGCGGCCCGAGCACATAGGGCACCCGGTCCTGCAGCATGAGCAGCCCGGTAGGCAGCCGCGAGACGTTCTCCATGCGCAGGTGCACCCGCGCCTCGGTGCCCGCGGGCACCCGGGACGGGGAGAGCCGCCGGGTGGCCGCGACGCGGTAACGGGTGCGGAACAGCACCACCACGCAGACCAGAGGCAGCGTGGCGAGCAGCAGCCCGACCCGCAGCAGGTCGCCCTGGCCCAGCACGTACGCGCAGACCGCAGCCGCGATCCCGGCCGCGAGGAAGGACCGCCCGCGTGTGGTGAGCCCGCCCAGCGCGGCCCGCAGACCGCCCTTGTCGTCGCCGTCGTTCATCGCGGCCGGCCCCCCTGCTGCCATCACACCCGCCGCATGCCGGGCGGCTGCTGCCGGCCGTACATCGCGGGGCCCGGCTGGTGCTGCGGCGGTGCCGGGACGGTCGCACCGCCACCCGCGGTCGGTACCGGCGTCTGCTGCAGGATCTCCAGCACGACCTGCTCCGCGGTACGACGGTTCAACTGGGCCTGGGCGGTGGGCAGCAGCCGGTGCGCGAGCACCGCGACCGCCAGCGCCTGCACATCGTCGGGCAGGCAGTAGTCCCGCCCGCTCAGCGCCGCCGACGCCTTTGCCGCGCGGAGCAGATGCAGCGTGGCGCGAGGCGAGGCGCCGAGCCTGAGATCCGGATGGGTCCGGGTGGCCCCGACCAGCTCCACCGCGTACCGCCGCACGGATTCGGCCACATGGACCGTCCGTACCGCCTCGATCAGCTTCACGATGTCGTGGGCGTGCGCCACCGGCTGCAGGTCGTCGAGCGGCGAGACCCCGCCGTGCACATCGAGCATCTGCAGCTCGGCCTCCGCGCTGGGATAGCCGATCGACACCCGGGCCATGAACCGGTCGCGCTGGGCCTCGGGCAGCGGATACGTGCCCTCCATCTCCACCGGGTTCTGGGTGGCCACCACCATGAACGGGTCCGGCAGTTCGTAACTGTGCCCGTCGATGGTGACCTGGCGCTCCTCCATCGACTCCAGCAGCGCGGACTGGGTCTTGGGCGAGGCGCGGTTGATCTCGTCGCCGATCACGATCTGGGCGAAGATCGCGCCCGGTTTGAATTCGAAGTCGCGCCGCTGCTGGTCGAAGATGGACACACCGGTGATGTCGGAAGGCAGCAGGTCCGGCGTGAACTGGATGCGCCGCACGGAGCAGTCGATCGACCGCGCGAGCGCCTTGGCCAGCATGGTCTTACCCACCCCGGGGACATCCTCGATGAGGAGATGCCCCTCTGCGAGCAGCACGGTCAGCGAAAGCCGAACGACCTCAGGCTTGCCCTCGATCACAGCCTCCACCGACCTGCGCACCCGCTCCGCTGTGGTCGTCAGATCTGTGAGGCTCGCTCGATCGTCATAGGTCGTCACCCGGCCCTCCTCGGCCCTGCCCCACGCTCTCAAGGAGCAGGGGATACCCCATCCACGGGCCGATGCGCTGGTAGTTGGCCCGGCCACCCCGAAAAACGGACCCCCGCCGGAACGGTCCGGTGGGATGTCACACCCGCATTCTTGTTGCCGTTACCGCTTCGTGTCACTCGCCTGTGGATAAGTGGGTGCGAAATGTCAGGGTCGGGGGCATTTTAGGTGCCCGGAAAAATTCCGCGAGCGTCAGGTGACGGGGTGGATCTCGCGCAGCAAGCCGCTGGTCACGTCGAAGACGAAGCCGCGGACGTCATCGGTGTGGAGAAGGAACGGCGAGGTGCGGACGCGCTGCATCGACTGCCGTACGTCCTGATCCGCGTCCTTGTACGCCTCCACCGCCCAGACCGGCCGCTGGCCGACCTCCGCCTCCAGCTCCTGGCGGAACTCCTCGGTGATCGACTCGAGGCCGCAGTTGGTGTGGTGGATCAGTATGACGCTGCGGGTGCCGAGCGCCCGCTGGCTGATGGTCAGGGAGCGGATCACATCGTCGGTGACCACGCCGCCCGCGTTGCGGATGGTGTGGCAGTCGCCGAGCGCGAGGCCGAGCGCGTCGTGGAGGTCGAGCCGGGCGTCCATGCAGGCGACCACGGCGACCTGCAGCACCGGCCTCGCGTCCATACCGGGATCGTTGAACTCGGCCGCGTAACGGATGTTCGCCTCGACCAGGTGGTCGGTGACCGTATCGCCGGTGCGGGCCTGGCCGGCAGCGGGTGCGGGGTACTCAGCAGGGGACTGCGCGGTAGTCGACATGGATATGACGTTAGCTGCCACGGATCGCCTTGGCGTGCTGTGAGAAGGGACAAAGAACGTCAACGAGGCTTGTTGTGAGGTAACCCACAAGCCTTTGACCAGGTCACGCGACCGAGTGAACAGAGGGCGGGGGCGACGCGCTGCCGGGCTGATTGATCGGGAATCGATCGAATGGCAGGGTGGACTAAAGTGACGGGAAGTTACCGACACCTTGCACATTCCGAAGATTTCCCCTGTGTGCGCGGCGTACGTACGGCCCGGCCCTCTCCCGCTCGCCGGTCGGCCGACGCCACTTCCCCGGCGCCGGCGGACCTCCCCTTCCGAGCGGGCGGGGACCAGGCCGTACGTGCAGCCACACGGGACCTGAGCCTGAGAGGGCGCATGAGCCAGACCCGACACGTCCCGGTGATGCTCCAGCGATGCCTGGACCTGTTGGCCCCGGCTCTGGAGGTGCCGAGTCCGCAAGAGCCCGTGGTCGTCGACTGCACCCTCGGTCTCGGTGGCCACAGCGAGGCCCTCCTCGCCGCCTTCCCGTCCGCCCGGCTGATCGCGCTGGACCGGGACAAGGAGGCGCTGCGGCTCTCCGGCCAGCGGCTCGCCCCGTACGGTGACCGGGCCACGCTGGTGCACGCCGTCTACGACGAACTGCCCGAGGTGCTCGCCCGGCTCGGCGTCCCCAAGGTCCAGGGCATCCTGTTCGACCTCGGTGTCTCCTCCATGCAGCTGGACGAGGCCGACCGCGGATTCGCGTACGCCCAGGACGCCCCGCTCGACATGCGGATGGACCAGACGATCGGCATCAGCGCGGCCGAGGTCCTCAACACGTACCCGCCGGGCGAGCTCGTCCGGATCCTGCGTGCGTACGGCGAGGAGAAGCAGGCCAAGCGGATCGTCTCCGCGATCGTGCGCGAGCGCGAGAAGGAACCGTTCAGCAACAGCGCCCGGCTGGTCGAGCTGATCCGTGACTCACTGCCGCAGGCGGCCAAGCGCACCGGCGGCAATCCCGCCAAACGGACCTTCCAGGCGCTGCGCATCGAGGTGAACGGCGAGCTCTCCGTCCTGGAGCGGGCGATCCCGGCCGCCGTGGAGGCCCTCGCCGTGGGCGGCCGGATCGCCGTCCTCTCGTACCACTCGCTGGAGGACCGGCTGGTCAAGCAGGTCTTCGCGGCAGGCGCGGCCAATACGGCGCCGCCCGGACTGCCCGTCGTCCCCGAGCGCTATCAGCCGAGGCTGAAGCTCCTGACCCGCGGTGCGGAGCTGCCCACGGAGGAGGAGGTCGCCGAGAACCGGCGTGCCGCGCCCGCCCGGCTGCGCGGCGCCCAGCGGATCCGCGAGGAGGAGCGATGAGCGCAGTCGGCCCGGCCGGTACGGCACCGGGAAAGGCCGAGGTGACGCGATGAGCGGACCGGCCGGACAGCTCAGGGGGCGGGCCGCACGGCTCGCGCGGCTGATGCCCTCCGGGTCCAGCAGCGCGGCCCGTACGCCCTTCGTCCTGCTGGTCGTGCTGCTCCTCGGCGGCGGCCTGATCACCCTGCTGCTGCTGAACTCCGCGCTCAACGAGGGATCGTTCAGGCTGAGCGAACTGAGGAAGCGGACCACCGATCTCACCGACGAGGAGCAGGCCCTCCAGCGCGACGTCGACGGCCGCTCCGAGCCGGACGCACTGGAGCGGCGCGCCCGCGAGCTCGGCATGGTCCCCGGCGGCGGTCCCGCCTTCCTCAACCCGGACGGAACGGTCCGTGGCGTCCCCTCCGAGGCCGTCGCCCAGCGGACCTCGGCGCCCGCGGCCGCGCCGCCTGCCGGCGCCTCGCCGTCGAAATCCGTACCGCCCCCGGCCTCGCCGTCCGCTTCCGCCACGTCCCCGGCGCTCGCCGCCACGAAGCCGAGCACCTCGGCAGCTCCGCCCGCGCAACCTTCCACCCCGGCCCTGCCCGCCACGAAGCCCAGCACCTCGGCAGCTCCGCCGGCGCAACCGACCACCCCGGCACACCAGTCCTCGACCAGTCCCGGCAGGTGACGCAGTGCCCTCGAAGGAACCGCCGCGCCGCCGGGTCCCCGGCCCCGCGCGCCCCCGCAGCGCCGCAGCCGGCTCGGGCCGCCCCCGGCCCGCCGCCCGCCGCCCGTCGTCGCAGATCCCGCGCGGCCGCGCCCCGCAGAGGCCGCCGTCGCGCCCGCTGCGCCTCGGCAGCCCGCGCCCCCGGCTCCGCCTGGTCAGCCTGGGACTGACGCTCGTCATGCTGGCGTTCGTCGTCCGGCTCCTCCAGGTCCAGGCCGTCGACGCCAGCGCTTACGCGGCCAAGGCCGAGGAGAACCGCTACCTCGAGTACACGATCTCCGCCGAGCGCGGCGAGATCACCGACCGCAGCGGCATCGCCCTGGCCATCAGCGTCGACGCGTACGACATCACCGCCGACCCCAAGATGTTCACGCCCGAGGACAGCAAGTCCCCGGACGCACCGCAGCAGGCCGCGGCCCTCCTCGCCCCCATCCTCGGCGTCGACGCCGAGGAGCTGACGAAGAAGCTGTCGAAGCCGAAGAGCCGGTACGCCGTCCTGGCGCGCCGCCAGACCCCACAGGTCTGGAAGCAGATCAAGGACCTCAAGTCCGTCTTCGCCGAGAAGGCCCAGAAGGACAGGGCGAACGGCGGCCCCGGAGCCAATGTGCTGGCCGGAGTCTTCCAGGAGTCGACCACCAAACGGGTCTACCCCAACGGTGGGCTGGCCGCCGGGATACTGGGCTACGTCAACGCCGAGGGCAAGGGCGCGGGCGGCCTCGAATCGCAGCTGGACAAGGAGCTCGCGGGTGAGGACGGCAAGATCAAGTACGCCCAGTCCGGCGGCCGCCGGGTGCCCACCGCGGGCACCAAGGAGGTCCCGGCCGTCGCCGGTTCCGACATCGAGCTGACCATCGACAGGGACATCCAGTGGGCCGCCCAGAAGGCCATCTCGGACCAGGTGAAGAAGTCCAAGGCGGACCGCGGCTATGTGATCGTGCAGAACACCAGGACCGGCGAGGTCCTCGCCATGGCCAACGCCCCGGGCTTCGACCCCAACGACCTCTCGCAGGCCGACTCGGCGTCGCTGGGAAACGCGGCCGTGCAGGACGTGTACGAACCCGGATCCACCAGCAAGGTCATGTCCATGGCCGCCGTCCTGGAGGAAGGGGCGGCGACTCCTGGTACCCATGTCACCGTCCCCAACCGGCTCCACCGCGGCGACCGGCTCTTCAAGGACGACATCGACCACGCCACGTGGTACCTGACCCTCAACGGCGTACTCGCCAAGTCCAGCAACATCGGCACCATCCTGGCCACCGGACAGCTCGGCAAGACGCAGGCACAGGCCAACAAGGTCCTCTACTCGTACCTGCGCAAATTCGGCATCGGCAGCCCGACCGGACTGGACTACCCGGGTGAGACGCCCGGCATCCTCGCCAAGCCGCAGGACTGGTCGACATCGCAGCAGTACACGATCCCGTTCGGCCAGGGACTCTCGCTCAACGCGATGCAGGCCGCCTCGGTCTACTCGACGATCGCCAACGGCGGAGTCCGGGTCCAGCCCACCCTGGTCCGCGGCACCAAGGGCGCCGACGGCCGCTTCACCTCCGCGAGCACCCCCGAACAGACCAGGGTGATCAGCAAGAAGACCGCGAAATCACTCGCGGGCATGCTGGAGTCGGTGGTCGGTGACGAGGAGGGCACCGGTACCAAGGCCCGTATCCCCGGCTACCGGGTCGCGGGCAAGACCGGCACGGCCAACCGGGTCGACCCGGTCCGCGGCGGATACCACGGCTACACCGCGTCCTTCGCGGGCTTCGCGCCCGCCGACAACCCGCAGATCACCGTCTACTGCGCGATCCAGAACCCGACGAAGGGCAGCTACTTCGGCGGCCAGATCTGCGGTCCCATCTACAAACAGGTCATGGAGTTCGCGCTGAAGACGCTCCAGACCGCACCGTCCGGCAGCAGGTCCGCCCGCCTGCCGGTGTCCTTCCAGCCCGGCGAGTGAACTCGGGGTAATCAGCCAGTGACAACCATCACCCCCGATCCCGGGAACCGCAACGGGAACCACCCGGGAGCGGCCCCCTCACTTCGCGAGAGACAGGGTGTGCCCGGTACGCTCACCGCCGTGCCCCACGCTGAACAGTCCCAAACCATCCAGAAGGACGCCCCTGTGAACTACCCGGGAGCGCCCCGCCCGGATCGGCTACGGCCGACCACCCTCGGCGAGCTGGCAGCCCGGCTGGGAGTCGGATCGCCCGGATCCGGCGAGGTCACCGGCATCACCCATGACTCGCGGGCGGTACGGCCAGGCGATGTGTACGCGGCGCTGCCCGGCGCCCGCCTCCACGGCGCCGACTTCGTCGCCCAGGCGGCCGGCCTCGGCGCGGCGGCGGTCCTCACCGACCCGGCGGGCGCCGAGCGCGCCGCTGCCACCGGACTGCCGGTGCTGGTCACCGAGAACCCGCGCGGCCGGATGGGCGAACTCGCCGCGGAGATCTACGGGCGGCCCGGCGCAGACCTTCTGCAGATCGGCATCACCGGAACGTCCGGGAAGACCACCACCGCGTATCTCATCGAGGGCGGCTTCCGGGGCGCCGGGCGCAGCACCGGGCTGATCGGCACCGTCGAGACTCGGATCGGTGACGAGCGCATCAAGTCCGAGCGCACCACTCCCGAAGCGACCGACCTCCAGGCCCTGTTCGCCGTCATGCGCGAGCGCGGCGTCGACGCGGTCGCCATGGAGGTCTCCAGCCACGCGCTGGTGCTCGGCCGGGTCGACGGCTGTGTCTTCGACGTCGCCGTCTTCAACAACCTCAGCCCGGAGCACATGGAGTTCCACTCCGGCATGGAGGACTACTTCGCTGCCAAGGCGCAGCTGTTCACCCCGGAGCGCAGCCGGCGAGGCGTCGTCAACTTCGACGACGAGTACGGCCGCAGGCTGATCACCGAGGCGTCCGTTCCGGTCGTCACCTTCTCCGCCGAGGGCCACCTGGACGCCGACTGGCGCGCCGAGGACGTCGAAGTCGGCCCGCTGGGCTCCACCTTGACCGTGGTCGGCCCCAAGGGCGAGCGGATCACCGCCAGGGCGCCGCTGCCCGGCCCGTTCAACGTCGCCAACACCCTCGCCGCGATCGTCACCCTGGCCGTCGCGGGCGTCGACCCCCAGACCGCGGCCGACGGGGTCGCCGCGGTCCCCGGAGTCCCCGGCCGGCTGGAACGCGTCGACGCCGGACAGCCGTACCTCGCGCTCGTCGACTACGCGCACAAGACCGACGCCGTCGATTCCGTCCTGCGCTCCCTGCGCAAGGTCACCGAGGGCAAACTGCACATCGTGCTCGGCTGCGGCGGCGACCGGGACACGACGAAACGCGGACCGATGGGGGCGGCAGCCGCCCGACTCGCCGACACCGCAGTGCTGACCTCCGACAACCCCCGCTCCGAGGACCCCCTGGCCATCCTCGCCGCGATGCTCTCGGGCGCCGCGGAGGTGCCCGTCCACGAGCGTGGCGAGGTCCTGGTCGACGCCGACCGGGCCGCCGCCATCGCCGCCGCGGTCGCCCGCGCCCGGCCCGGCGACACCGTGCTGATCGCCGGCAAGGGCCACGAACAGGGCCAGGACATCCACGGAGTGGTACGCCCCTTCGACGACCGTACGGTGCTGCGCGCGGCCATCGCCCGGTCCCTGGGGCAAGAGAGCGCCGACGACTCCTCCGAGGACGCCACGGACCTCGCCCACACCCACGAGAACAACAGTCAGGGATGACCAAGTGATCGCCCTTACCCTCGCCGAGATCGCCGATATCGTCGGCGGGCAGTCGTACGACATACCGGATCCGGCAGCGACCGTCAGTGGGCCTGTCGTCATCGACTCCCGAGCGGTGGAGCAAGGCAGCCTGTTCGTCGCCTTCGCCGGCGAGCGGGTCGACGGCCACGACTATGCGCAGCGCGCCGTCGAGGCGGGCGCGGCAGCCGTACTGGCCGCCCGCCCCGTCGGCGTCCCGGCGATCGTCGTCGACGACGTCATCGCCGCGCTCGGCGCCCTCGCCCGGGCAGTCGTCGAACGGCTCGGCACCGCCGTCGTCGCTCTCACCGGCTCCGCGGGCAAGACCTCCACCAAGGACCTGATCGCCCAGCTTCTGGAGCGCAAGGGCCCCACCGTCTTCCCCGCGGGCAACCTCAACAACGAGATCGGACTGCCGCTCACCGCCCTGCGCGCCACCGAGAGCACCGAGCACCTCGTCCTCGAGATGGGTGCGCGCTACATCGGCGACATCCGCTACCTCACCGGCCTGGTCCCGCCGCGGATCGGCCTCGTCCTCAACGTCGGCACCGCGCACATCGGCGAGTTCGGCGGCCGCGAGCAGATCGCCATCGCCAAGGGCGAGATGGTCGAGTCGCTCCCCGAGGACGGAGTCGCCGTCCTCAACGCCGACGACCCGCTCGTGCGCGCCATGTCCTCCCGTACGAAAGCCCGGGTGCTGCTCTTCGGTGAAGCCGCGGATGCGGACGTACGGGGAGAGAAGGTCCGTCTCACCGACGACGGCCGCCCCGCATTCACGCTCCACACACCCACCGGGTGCAGCGATGTGACCATGCGCCTGTACGGTGAGCACCACGTGTCGAACGCGCTCGCCGCGGCCGCCGTCGCCCATGAGTTGGGCCTGTCCGCAGACGAGATCGCCGATGCGCTCTCCGAGGCGGGCACCCTCTCCCGCTGGCGCATGGAGGTCACCGAGCGTCCGGACGGCGTGACGTTCGTCAATGACGCCTACAACGCGAACCCCGAATCCATGCGAGCAGCGCTGCGCGCGCTGGTCGCCATGGGGAAGGGCCGGCGTACGTGGGCGGTGCTCGGCCCCATGGCCGAGCTCGGCGACGCCTCGCTCGCCGAGCACGACGCGGTCGGACGGCTCGCCGTCCGGCTCAACGTCAGCAAGCTCGTCGCGGTCGGGGGCAGAGAAGCCTCCTGGCTGCAACTGGGCGCATACAACGAGGGTTCGTGGGGTGAGGAGTCGGTGCACGTGTCCGACGCACAGGCTGCCGTCGACCTGTTGCGCAGTGAACTGCGCGCGGGAGACGTCGTGCTGGTGAAGGCGTCCCGGTCGGCCGGCCTGGAAATGGTCGTCCAGGCACTGCTGGAGAACTCGACCGAGGGCGAGGTCACCGGCCGATGAGGCAGATCCTCTTCGCAGGGGCCATCGGGCTCTTCCTGACCCTGGTCGGTACCCCGCTGCTGATCAAGCTCCTGGCCCGCAAGGGATACGGGCAGTTCATCCGCGACGACGGCCCGCGCAGCCACGGCAGCAAGAAGGGCACGCCCACCATGGGCGGCATCGCCTTCATCCTGGCCACGCTGATGGCGTACGTCCTGGCGAAGGTGATCACCGGCGAGCAGATGCGCTTCTCCGGTGTGCTGGTCCTGTTCCTGATGACCGGCATGGGACTTGTCGGGTTCCTCGACGACTACATCAAGATCGTCAAGCAGCGTTCGCTCGGGCTGCGGGCCAAGGCGAAGATGGCCGGCCAGCTGATCGTCGGCATCGCCTTCGCGGTGCTGTCGCTCCAGTTCGCCGACGGCCGCGGCAACACCCCGGCCTCCACCAAGCTGTCGTTCGTCGCGGACTTCGGCTGGTCGATCGGCCCGGTGCTGTTCGTCGTCTGGGCGCTGTTCATGATCCTCGCCATGTCCAACGGCGTGAACCTGACGGACGGTCTGGACGGTCTGGCCACCGGCGCCTCCGTGATGGTCTTCGGCGCGTACACCTTCATCGGGCTGTGGCAGTTCCAGGAGTCCTGCGCCAACGCGGTCTCCCTGACCAACCCCAACGCCTGCTTCGAGGTCCGCGACCCACTCGACCTCGCGGTCGTCGCCTCCGCGCTGATGGGTGCCTGCTTCGGCTTCCTGTGGTGGAACACCTCGCCCGCGAAGATCTTCATGGGTGACACCGGCTCGCTGGCACTCGGCGGCGCGCTCGCGGGCCTCGCGATCTGCTCCCGCACCGAGTTCCTGATGGCCATCCTCGGCGGCCTCTTCGTGATGATCACCATGTCCGTGGTCATCCAGGTCGGCTCCTTCAAGATGACCGGCAAGCGGGTCTTCCGGATGGCGCCGCTCCAGCACCACTTCGAGCTCAAGGGCTGGTCCGAAGTCCTTGTCGTGGTCCGTTTCTGGATCATCCAGGGCATGTGCGTGATCGTCGGACTCGGTCTCTTCTACGCAGGGTGGGCAGCCGCCAAGTGAGCAACCAGGACTGGCAGGGCAAGCACGTCACCGTCGCCGGGCTCGGTGTCAGCGGTATCCCCGCCGCCCGTGTCCTGAACGGCCTCGGCGCCGTCGTCACCGTGGTCAACGACGGGGACGACGAGCGTTCCCGTGCACAGGCCGCCGAGCTGGAGGCGCAGGGAATCACCGTGCGCCTCGGCGACGGGGCGACCCTGCCCGAGTCCACCGAGCTCATCGTCACCACCCCTGGCTGGAAGCCGGACAAACCGCTCTTCGCAGCAGCCGCCGAGGCGGGTGTCCCGGTCTGGGGCGACGTCGAGCTCGCCTGGCGGCTGCGCGGCCACGACGGCAGGGAACCGGCCCCCTGGCTCGCGGTCACCGGCACCAACGGCAAGACCACGACCGTACGGATGCTCGCCTCGATCCTGGAGGCGGCCGGGCTGCGCACGGCGGCCGTCGGCAACATCGGGGTCTCCCTGCTGGACGCGGTGCTCGGCGACGAGACATACGACGTCCTCGCCGTCGAGCTCTCCAGCTACCAGCTGCACTGGGCGCCGTCGCTGCGCGCGCACTCCGCGGTCGTCCTCAACCTGGCGCCCGACCATCTCGACTGGCACGGCTCCATGGAGGCGTACGTCGCGGACAAGGGCCGGATCTACGAGGGCAACCGGATCGCCTGTGTCTACAACGCGGCCGACAAGGCCACCGAGGACCTGGTCCGGCAGGCGGACGTCGAGGAGGGCTGCCGCGCCATCGGCTTCACCCTCGGGACCCCCGGACCGTCCCAGCTGGGCGTCGTCGACGGCATCCTCGTCGACCGGGCCTTCGTGACCAACCGGCAGAAGCAGGCACAGGAGCTCGCCGAGGTCGGGGACGTCAACCCGCCCGCCCCGCACAACATCGCCAACGCACTGGCGGCCGCGGCGCTGGCCCGCGCGTTCGGCGTCGAGCCCAGGGCGGTACGGGACGGGTTGCGGGCCTTCCGCCCCGACGCGCACCGCATCGAGCATGTCGCGGACGTCGCCGAGGTCGCGTACATCGACGACTCCAAGGCCACCAACACCCATGCCGCGGAGGCCTCCCTCGCGGCGTACGACCCGATCGTCTGGATCGCCGGCGGCCTCGCCAAGGGCGCCACCTTCGACGAGCTGGTGAGCGGGGCGGCGAAGCGGCTGCGCGGTGTCGTGCTGATGGGCCGCGACCGGGCACTGATCCGCGAAGCCCTCACGCGACACGCCCCCGAGGTCCCGGTCGTCGACCTCGACCGGACCGACACTGGGGCGATGTCCGAGGCGGTCCGCGAAGCGGCACGGCTCGCCCGGCCGGGAGACACCGTACTGATGGCCCCGGCCTGTGCCTCGATGGACATGTTCGCCAATTACAACAAGCGGGGCGAGGCATTCGCGGACGCGGTCCGCGCACTCGCCGACGAGAGCGCCTGACGGGCCCGGCCGCCGCGCCGTACTGTCCCGGAGAACCGGGTACGGGCGGCTCCGCCGCGTGCCCCCGGCCCTCGGCAGCAGCCCCGGGCACGAGCAGTGGAGGGGACAGCGACAATGCCGGCCGACGAGAGCTCCGCCGCGCGCGGCACAGGCCGCTCACAGGCGACCGCGGCGATCAGCCGGGCACTCGCCCCACCCCTCCCGGCCTCCGCCCGCCTGGCAGGGCCCCCGGCGCCCGCCGGCCTCGCTCTGCGCGGCAGGCTGGCGGCGGGTACCGGGCGGCGGCCCGCGGTGCCACGCTCCAGGGGCCACGACGGCTCCGGCCCGCGCACCCCCCGCAGCAGCGGTGTGCGGCGGATGTACGAGCAGGCACGCCGGGCCTGGGACCGTCCGCTGACCGCGTACTACCTGATCCTCGGCGCCGGCCTGCTGATCACCGCGCTGGGCCTGGTGATGGTCTACTCCGCCTCGATGATCAAGGCGCTGGAGCTGGACAAGCCCGGCACGTACTTCTTCCGTAAGCAGTTCCTCGCCGCCGTCATCGGCTCCACGCTGCTGGTGATCGCCTCCCGCATGCCCGTCAAGCTCCACCGGGCGCTCGCCTACCCGCTGCTCATGGGCACGGTCTTCCTGATGGTGCTGGTCCAGGTGCCGGGGATAGGGATGTCGGTCAACGGCAACCAGAACTGGCTGTATCTGGGCGGCCCCTTCCAGCTCCAGCCCAGCGAGTTCGGCAAGCTGGCCCTGATCCTCTGGAGCGCCGATCTGCTCGCCCGTAAACAGGACAAGCGGCTCCTGACGCAGTGGAAGCACATGCTGGTGCCGCTCGTCCCGGTCGCCTTCATGCTCCTCGGGCTGATCATGCTCGGCGGCGACATGGGAACTGCGATCATTCTCACCGCGATCCTCTTCGGCCTGCTCTGGCTGGCCGGGGCGCCCACCCGCCTCTTCGCCGGGGTGCTCGCCGTCGCGGGAGTCCTTGCCTTCCTGCTGATCAAGACCAGCCCGAACCGGATGTCACGCCTCAGCTGCATGGGGGTCAGCGAACCCGGCCCCGACGGTTCGTGCTGGCAGGCCGTGCACGGCATCTATGCTCTGGCGTCCGGCGGATGGTTCGGATCCGGGTTGGGTGCAAGTGTGGAAAAATGGGGCCAACTACCCGAACCGCACACCGACTTCATCTTCGCCATCACCGGGGAGGAACTGGGGTTGGCGGGGACGCTGTCGGTGCTCGCCCTCTTCGCGGCTCTAGGCTATGCGGGTATCCGCGTGGCCGGACGCACGGAGGACCCCTTCGTGAGGTACGCCGCGGGAGGTGTGACCACCTGGATCACGGTCCAGGCCGTGATCAATATCGGTGCGGTGCTCGGCCTGCTGCCGATCGCCGGGGTCCCGCTCCCGCTGTTCTCCTACGGAGGATCGGCCCTGCTGCCGACCATGTTCGCTGTCGGGCTGCTGATCGCGTTCGCGCGAGAGGAACCCGCCGCGAAGGCGGCCCTGGCCATGCGGAGGCCCGGGGTGAGATGGAAGACGATGAGACGGCGCGTCAAGAAGCGTCCGTCCGGAGAGCGGTGAATTTCGGTGCATGTCGTACTCGCCGGTGGGGGGACCGCCGGCCACATCGAGCCCGCGCTTGCCCTCGCGGATGCCCTGCGCAGGCAGGACCCGAGCGTGGGAATCACTGCCCTGGGCACGGAGCGCGGACTCGAGACCAGGCTCGTACCCGAGCGGGGGTACGAACTGGCGCTGATCCCGGCGGTCCCGCTGCCGCGCAAGCCCACCCCCGAACTGATCACTGTCCCGGGGCGGCTGCGCGGCACCATCAAGGCCGCCGAGCAGATCCTGGAGCGCACCAAGGCGGACTGTGTGGTCGGCTTCGGCGGCTATGTCGCCCTGCCCGGCTACCTGGCCGCCAAGCGGGTCGGGGTGCCGATCGTCGTCCATGAGGCAAACGCCCGGCCGGGCCTGGCCAACAAGATCGGTTCCCGCTACGCGCACGGGGTCGCCGTGTCCACCCCGGACAGCAAGCTGCGCGGTGCCCGCTACATCGGCATCCCGCTGCGCCGCACCATCGCCACCCTGGACCGGGCCCGGGTCCGCCCGGAGGCACGCGACGCGTTCGGCCTCGACCCCAACCTGCCGACGCTGCTGGTCTCCGGCGGTTCGCAGGGCGCCCGCCACCTCAACGAGGTGATCCAGCGGGTCGCCCCGCTGCTGCAGCGCTCCGGGATCCAGATCCTGCACGTGGTCGGCCCGAAGAACGAACTGCCGCGCATCGACAACATGCCCGGGATGCCGCCCTACGTCCCGGTACCGTACGTGGACCGGATGGATCTCGCGTACGCCGCGGCCGACATGATGCTCTGCCGCGCGGGCGCGATGACCGTCGCCGAACTCTCCGCCGTCGGGCTTCCCGCGGCCTACGTCCCGCTGCCGATCGGCAACGGCGAACAGCGGCTCAACGCCCAGCCGGTGGTCAACGCCGGCGGCGGTCTGCTGGTGGACGACGCGGCGCTCACCCCCGAGTGGGTGCAGAGCAGTGTCCTCCCGGTGCTTGCGGATCCGCACCGTTTGTATGAGATGTCCCGCGCTGCCGCCGAGTTCGGCCGCAGGGATGCCGACGACCTGCTCGTCGGCATGGTGTACGAGGCGATTGCCGCACGCCGCAACGCGTGAGGCGGGCGGGTCCGGGGGCGATGCCCCTGGACCCGGCATAAGGAGCGAGCGTGGCCGGACCGACGACCGCCCGGCGCGGTGCAGGGCAGCAGCAGGACGACCCGGCCCGCCCGCCGCGCCCCACCAGGCGCAGAGTGCCCAACCGCAGGCTGCTGATCGTGATCGCTGTCGGCGTCCTGCTGCTCGCCTCGGGCTCCGTCTGGGCGCTCTACGGCTCGTCCTGGTTCCGGGCCGAACAGGTCACGACCACCGGTGTCGACGTCCTGACCCCGGCCGAGGTGGAGGCCGCCGCTGCGGTGCCGATCGGGGCCCCGATGGTCTCCGTGGACACGGACGCCATCGCGGACCGGTTGCGCCAGAAGTTGCCTCGTATCGACTCGGTGGATGTCGTACGGGCATGGCCGCACGGCATCGGACTTAAAGTGACCGAACGCAAACCGGTTCTGTTGATGAAAAAGGACACAAAGTTCATTGAAGTGGACGTGAAAGGTGTCCGTTTCACCACGGTGAACAGGGCACCGAAGCGCGTACCGCTGCTGGAACTGACCCCCGATCAGTCGGCGAGTCTGCGCCGCTTCGGCAGCGGCCGGCTGGTGCGGGAAGCGGTCCGGGTCGCGGGTGAACTCCCCCGGGCAGTCGCGGAGGACACCCGGGTCGTGCGGGTCACCTCGTACGATTCGATCTCCCTGGAGCTGACCGGTCACCGCACGGTGGTCTGGGGCAGCGGCGAAGAGGGGCCGGTGAAGGCAAGAGTCCTCACCGCTCTCATGAAAGCGGCTCCCAAAGCGGGACACTTCGACGTGAGTGCACCCACCGCTCCTGCGGTGTCGGGCAATTGACGGGCATTTGACCTGGCCAGCACCCTGGTTGGTCAGCGCTACGGGTGATCACATAGGGTGAAAAGAAAAACGGGAGGTTCGGCGTGTTCGTTGAACGTGCGCCACTTGTCGACTTAGTGTCCTGTTCGGAAGAGTCCAAGAAGCAGACACACTGGTAACCCTAAACTTCAACGTTAGGGTTTGGGTCGGCGTTCGGACCGCCCCAATCGGCATCAGTCGTCGCCGCGGGAGATCCGCGAAGCGACGACACGTAACTCGAGGCGAGAGGCCTTCGACGTGGCAGCACCGCAGAACTACCTCGCAGTCATCAAGGTCATCGGTGTCGGCGGCGGTGGTGTCAATGCCATCAACCGAATGATCGAGGTCGGTCTCAAGGGTGTCGAGTTCATCGCGATCAACACTGATGCGCAAGCCCTGTTGATGAGCGACGCCGACGTCAAGCTCGACGTCGGCCGTGAACTCACCCGCGGCCTCGGCGCCGGGGCCAACCCGGCCGTCGGTCGTAAGGCGGCAGAGGACCACCGTGAGGAGATCGAGGAGGTCCTCAAGGGGGCCGACATGGTCTTCGTCACCGCCGGAGAGGGCGGCGGCACCGGCACCGGCGGCGCACCCGTCGTGGCCAACATCGCGCGCTCGCTCGGCGCCCTCACGATCGGTGTGGTCACCCGCCCGTTCACCTTCGAGGGCCGGCGCCGCGCGAACCAGGCGGAGGACGGCATCGCCGAGCTCCGCGAAGAGGTCGACACCCTCATCGTCATTCCCAACGACCGACTGCTGTCCATCTCGGACCGCCAGGTCAGCGTGCTCGACGCGTTCAAGTCGGCCGACCAGGTACTGCTCTCGGGTGTCCAGGGCATCACCGACCTCATCACCACCCCGGGTCTGATCAACCTCGACTTCGCCGACGTCAAGTCGGTCATGTCCGAGGCCGGATCGGCGCTCATGGGCATCGGCTCGGCCCGCGGCGATGACCGCGCGGTGGCTGCGGCCGAGATGGCGATCTCCTCGCCGCTGCTGGAGGCGTCCATCGACGGCGCCCGTGGTGTCCTGCTCTCCATCTCCGGCGGCAGCGACCTCGGTCTCTTCGAGATCAACGAGGCCGCCCAGCTGGTGAGTGAGGCGGCCCACCCGGAGGCGAACATCATCTTCGGTGCGGTCATCGATGACGCACTGGGCGACGAGGTGCGGGTCACCGTGATCGCCGCGGGCTTCGACGGCGGACAGCCGCCGGCCCGTCGCGAGAACGTCCTCGGCGCGGGCGCCGGCAAGCGCGAGGAGCAGGCTCCGCCGAGCCGGTCCGCCGAGCCGGTGCGCCAGTCCGGCGGGCTCGGTTCCGTGCCCGTACGCGAGGAGACCCCGGCCCCGGCCGAGTCCGTACCGGTGGCGAAAGAGACCTCGATGTCGCCGGTCACCCAGCCGCACGTCCCGCCGGCCCGTCCCTCCTACCAGGACACCCAGGCCGAAGAGCTGGATGTTCCGGACTTCTTGAAGTGATAGGCCGGCACCACGCAGTGACCGCAGTGTCCTCCGTGTCTTCGGGGGGTGGCGCTCACTTCGCCTTCACCGACAGGTGGGGCGGGGTGAGCGCCGCTCCGTACGGGGAGCTCAACCTCGGCGGCGCGGTCGGGGACGACTCCGCCGCCGTTCTCGCCAATCGCGAGCGCGCCGCCCGCAGCCTCGGTCTCGACCCGGCGCAGGTCGTCTGGATGAACCAGGTGCACGGGCGGGACGTGGCGGTGGTCGACGGGCCCTGGCCGGCCGGTTCCGAGATTCCCGCGGTGGACGCGGTGGTGACCGCGCGACGCGGACTCCCGCTCGCCGTGCTCACCGCCGACTGCACCCCCGTACTCCTCGCCGACCCGGTCGCCGGGATCGCGGCGGCGGCACACGCCGGCCGCCCCGGTCTGGTCGCCGGAGTCGTCCCCGCCGTGGTCGAGGCCATGGTGACGCTCGGTGCGGAGCCTTCCCGGATCACCGCGCACACCGGCCCGGCCGTCTGTGGGCGGTGTTACGAAGTCCCGGCGGAAATGCGGTCCGAGGTCGCCGAGGCAGTTCCCGGATCGTGGTCCGAGACCAGCTGGGGGACGCCGGCCGTGGATGTCACCGCCGGGGTCCATGCCCAACTCGAAGCCCTCGGGGTGCGGGACCGGCACAAGTCGCCCTCCTGCACCCTGGAATCGGGCGACCACTTCTCGTACCGCCGCGACCGCACCACCGGGCGGCTCGCCGGATATGTCTGGTTGGACTGATAGGGCATGACGGACCGTAAGACTCAACTCGCCGCAAATCTGGCACAGGTGGAGCAACGTATTGCTTCGGCCTGTGCCGCCGCGGGTCGCAAAAGGGAAGAAGTGACCCTCATTGTGGTCACGAAGACCTATCCCGCGAGCGATGTGCGAATCCTGCATGAACTCGGTGTGCGTCATGTCGCGGAGAATCGTGACCAGGATGCGGCGCCCAAGGCGGGCGCTTGTGCGGATCTGTCGCTCACATGGCACTTTGTCGGACAACTGCAGACCAACAAGGTTCGTTCTGTGGCGAGTTATGCCGATGTCGTGCAGTCGGTCGACCGGACCAAGTTGGTCACGGCGCTCTCGGCCGCCGCCGTGCGAGGTGGGCGCGAACTCGGCTGTCTCATCCAGGTCGCCCTCGACGCGGAGAGTGGCGAGCGCGGTGACCGGGGCGGCGTCGCGCCGGACGGGATCGAGGAGTTGGCCGACGCGGTGGCCGCCGCTCCGGGGCTCCGGCTCGGCGGTCTGATGACCGTGGCCCCGCTCGCCGGACCGTACGCCGGGCGCCAACGCGCGGCGTTCGACCGGCTGATGGAATTCTCATCCCGCCTGCGCGGGAACCATCCGGCTGCGAACATGGTCTCTGCAGGGATGAGCGCGGACCTCGAGGAAGCGGTTGCGGCCGGAGCGACACATGTGCGCGTCGGTACTGCGGTACTCGGAGTCCGACCCGGGCTCGGGTAACGTCGCCAAGCAAGTCGGACCACAGCAGAAAATATGGTCATTCCCGCCTTTGGCGGGCAGGCCTGAGTGGATCGCGGGCACTTGGTGACAGGTTCCGATCCACCACAGAGCGGAGGACTCAGAGCATGGCCGGCGCGATGCGCAAGATGGCGGTCTACCTCGGCCTCGTGGAGGACGATGGGTACGACGGTCCGGGGTTCGACCCCGACGACGAATTCGAACCCGAGCCGGAGCCGGAGCGTGACCGGCGGCGGCACCAGCCCGCGCATCAGGTGGAGCGGGACCGTGAGCGGGACGAACCGGTACGAGTGGTGCAGCCGCCCGCGCAGCGGGAGCCCGTCCAGATCCCGGCGGAGAGCGTGCGACCCGCCCGAATCGCGCCCGTGGCATCCATCACACCTGAACGCCCCAACATGGAGAAGAACGCACCGGTGATCATGCCCAAGGTCGTGTCCGAGCGGGAGCCCTACCGGATCACCACACTGCACCCCCGGACCTACAACGAGGCCCGTACCATCGGGGAACACTTCCGTGAGGGCACTCCGGTGATCATGAATCTCACGGAGATGGACGATACGGACGCGAAGCGACTTGTCGACTTTGCGGCAGGACTCGTCTTCGGTCTCCATGGCAGCATTGAACGGGTGACGCAGAAGGTGTTCCTGTTGTCGCCTGCTAACGTCGATGTCACGGCGGAGGACAAGGCCCGCATCGCTGAGGGCGGATTCTTCAACCAGAGCTGAGAACACGACACCGGGAACGACCCCGGCCGAGAGGCCGGAGCTACGAGAGCCAGGGGAGAGGGAAGCGCGAAATGGGCGTCGCACTGCAAGTTGTCTATATCGCGCTGATGTGTTTCCTCATCGTGCTGATCTTCCGGCTGGTCATGGACTACGTCTTCCAGTTCGCACGTTCATGGCAGCCCGGCAAGCCGATGGTGGTGCTTCTTGAGGCCACCTACACTGTCACCGATCCACCGCTCAAGCTTCTGCGGCGGTTCATTCCGCCGCTGCGTCTCGGGGGCGTGGCACTCGACCTGTCCTTCTTCGTTCTGATGATCATCGTCTACATCCTGATCGCGATTGTGACCAGGCTGTGAACGATACGGTCTTGCCGACTGCCGACGACTACGTAGAGGTGAAGAAGAGATGCCGCTGACCCCCGAGGACGTGCGGAACAAGCAGTTCACGACCGTCCGTCTCCGAGAAGGCTATGACGAGGACGAGGTCGATGCCTTCCTGGACGAGGTCGAGTCCGAGCTGACCCGCCTGCTCCGTGAGAACGAGGACCTGCGCGCCAAGCTGGCCGCCGCCACGCGTGCCGCCGCGCAGAACCAGCAGCAGGGCATGCGGAAGCCGGAGCCGCAGGACCGGCCCGGGGCACCTGTGCCCGCCGCCATATCGGGTCCGCCGGTCCAGCAGCAGCCCCCGCAGATGGGTCCCCCCCAGCTGCCCGGTGGTGCTCCGCAGCTGCCCGCCGGTCCCAGCGGTCACGGCCCGGGTCAGCACGGCCCCGGCCCTCAGGGTCAGCACGGCCCCGGCCCTCAGGGTCAGCACGGCCCCGGCCCTCAGGGTCAGCACGGCCCCGGCCCGATGCAGGGCGGCCCCATGGGCGGCCCCATGGGTCACGCGCCGCAGCAGATGCAGCAGATGCAGCAGATGCAGCCGCCGCAGATGCAGCAGCCCGGTCAGGGCCCCGGTGGCGACAGCGCCGCCCGCGTCCTCTCGCTCGCACAGCAGACCGCCGACCAGGCGATCGCGGAGGCCCGTTCCGAGGCCAACAAGATCGTCGGCGAGGCGCGGAGCCGTGCCGAGGGCCTGGAGCGCGACGCGCGTGCCAAGGCGGACGCGCTGGAGCGGGACGCGCAGGAGAAGCACCGCGTGGCGATGGGCTCGCTGGAGTCGGCCCGCGCGACGCTGGAGCGCAAGGTCGAGGACCTGCGTGGCTTCGAGCGCGAGTACCGGACCAGGCTGAAGTCCTACCTGGAGAGCCAGCTGCGTCAGCTGGAGACCCAGGCCGACGACTCGCTGGCCCCGCCGCGGACCCCGGCTGCCGCTTCGCTGCCGCCGTCGCCCTCGCTGGCTCCGGCCGGTGCGGGTGCCATGGGACACACCATGGGTGGCAACCACGGTGGTCACGGCGGCCCGCAGATGGGCGGCAACCCGTCCATGGGTGCCGGTCCGTCCTACGGCGGCCAGCAGCAGATGTCGCCGGCCATGACGCAGCCGATGGCACCGGTGCGGCCGCAGGCGCCGCAGCCGATGCAGCAGGCGCCGTCGCCGATGCGTGGGTTCCTGATCGACGAGGACGACAACTGAGCGGGTTGCGCGCGCTGAGCGCGTAGCCGTCGGCAGGCTGAGGGCCGGGCCCCGGGGTTTTCCCCGGGGCCCGGCCCTTTTGCCGTGTGCATCGGCTGGGGGCGCCCGTGGCGGTCCCTGTGCCCTGGTCGCCCTCTTCCCGGACCGGGACTCCGCCCCGGAGCCCGCGTCCCAGTCCCCGACGAGGCGGAAGGCCGGCCCCGTGACTGCGAGCAGCAGAAGGCCCGGCCGGAATCGTTCCGGCCGGGCCTTCTGCTGCTTCGGTGCGGGTTACTGCTCGGTCTTGCGGAGGCGGAACGTGAGGGACAGGCCCTCGTCCTCGAACGGGGTGCCGTACGCCTCGTCCGCCTCGCCCTCCGCGTAGTCCAGCGCCAGTACCTCGTCCGCGATCAGCGGTGCATGCTCGGTCAGTGCCTCCACCGTCGCCGGCGACGTGGACGCCCAGCGGACGGCGATGCGGTCCGCGACGTCCAGGCCGCTGTTCTTGCGGGCCTCCTGGATCAGCCGGATCGCGTCACGGGCCAGCCCCGCGCGCCGCAGCTCCGGGGTGATCTCCAGGTCCAGAGCGACCGTCGCGCCCGAGTCGGACGCCACCGACCAGCCCTCGCGCGGCGTCTCGGTGATGATCACCTCGTCGGAGGAGAGGGTGACCTGCTCGCCGTCCACCTCGACCGACGCCGTGCCCTCGCGCAGGGCCAGCGAGAGCGCGGCCGCGTCGGCGTTCGCCACGGCCTTTGCGACCGCCTGGACGCCCTTGCCGAACCGCTTGCCCAGCGCCCGGAAGTTCGCCTTCGCCGTCGTGTCGACCAGCGAGCCGCCGACCTCCGAGAGGGAGGCCAGCGAGGAGACGTTCAGCTCCTCGGTGATCTGGGCGTGCAGGTCGGGGGAGAGCGCGTCGAAGCCCGACGCCGCGACCAGTGCCCGGGAGAGCGGCTGGCGGGTCTTGACGCCCGACTCCGCACGGGTGGCCCGGCCGAGCTCGACCAGGCGGCGTACCAGCGCCATCTGGGTGGAGAGGGCCGGGTCGATCGCCGAGAGGTCCGCCTTCGGCCAGCTGGAGAGGTGGACCGACTCGGGGGCGTCCACGGTGACCGGGACGACCAGGTCCTGCCAGACCCGCTCGGTGAGGAACGGGGTCAGCGGGGCCATCAGCCGGGTGACCGTCTCGACGACCTCGTGCAGGGTGCGCAGCGCCGCCTTGTCGCCCTGCCAGAAGCGGCGGCGGGAGCGGCGTACGTACCAGTTGGACAGGTCGTCCACGAACGCGGAGAGGAGCTTGCCGGCACGCTGGGTGTCGTAGCCCTCCAGTGCCTGCGTGACCTGGTCCACCAGTGCGTTCAGCTCGCTGAGCAGCCAGCGGTCCAGGACCGTGCGGTCCGCCGGGGCCGGGTCGGCCGCGGAAGGCGCCCAGTTCGACGTACGGGCGTACAGGGCCTGGAAGGCAACCGTGTTCCAGTACGTGAGGAGGGTCTTGCGCACGACCTCCTGGATCGTGCCGTGGCCCACGCGGCGGGCCGCCCAGGGGGAGCCGCCCGCTGCCATGAACCAACGGACCGCGTCCGCGCCGTGCTGGTCCATCAGCGGGATCGGCTGGAGGATGTTGCCCAGGTGCTTGGACATCTTCCGGCCGTCCTCGGCGAGGATGTGGCCCAGGCAGACCACGTTCTCGTACGACGACTTGTCGAAGACCAGCGTGCCGACGGCCATCAGCGTGTAGAACCAGCCGCGGGTCTGGTCGATGGCCTCGGAGATGAACTGCGCCGGGTATCGGCTCTCGAAGAGCTCCTTGTTCTTGTACGGGTAGCCCCACTGCGCGAACGGCATCGAACCCGAGTCGTACCAGGCGTCGATGACCTCCGGGACGCGGTACGCCTCCAGCTGGCAGTTCTCGTGCGTGCAGGTGAACGTGATCGCGTCGATGAACGGACGGTGCGGGTCCAGGTCCGACTGGTCGGCGCCGGTGAGATCGGTGAGCTCGGCGCGGGAGCCGACGCAGGTGAGGTGGTTGTCCTCGCAGCGCCAGATGGGCAGCGGGGTGCCCCAGTAGCGGTTGCGGGACAGGGCCCAGTCGACGTTGTTGTTCAGCCAGTCGCCGAAGCGGCCGTTCTTGACCGAGTCCGGGAACCAGTTGGTCTTCTCGTTCTCTGCGAGCAGCCGGTCCTTGATGGCGGTCGTACGGATGTACCAGGACGGCTGCGCGTAGTAGAGCAGCGCGGTATGGCAGCGCCAGCAGTGCGGGTAGCTGTGCTCGTACGGGACGTGGCGGAAGAGTTTGCCGCGGGCGGCCAGGTCCTCGGTGAGCGCCTCGTCGGCCTTCTTGAAGAAGATGCCGCCGACCAGCGGCAGGTTCTCCTCGAAGGTGCCGTCGGGGCGGACCGGGTTCACGACCGGCAGACCGTACGCGCGGCAGACCTTGAGGTCGTCCTCACCGAACGCGGGGGACTGGTGGACCAGACCCGTACCGTCCTCGGTCGTCACGTACTCGGCGTTGACGACGTAGTGCGCCGGGACCGGGCTGCCCTCGCTGTCGCTCGGGAAGTCCACGAGGGCGAACGGGCGCTCGTACGTCCAGCGCTCCATCTCGCGGCCGGTGAACGACTCGCCGGTGAGCTCCCAGCCCTCGCCGAGTGCCTTCTCCACGAGGGGCTGGGCGACGACGAGCTTCTCCTCGCCGTCGGTCGCGACGACATAGGTGACGTCGGGGTGTGCGGCGACCGCGGTGTTGGAGACCAGCGTCCACGGAGTGGTCGTCCAGACCAGCAGCGCGGCCTCGCCGGCCAACGGGCCGGAGGTGAGCGGGAAGCGTACGAAGACCGAGGGATCGACGACCGTCTCGTAACCCTGCGCCAGCTCGTGGTCCGAGAGACCGGTGCCGCAGCGCGGGCACCACGGGGCGACGCGGTGGTCCTGGACGAGCAGGTCCTTGTTGAAGATCTCCTTCAGGGACCACCAGACGGAGTCGATGTACGACGGGTCCATCGTCCGGTACGCGTCGTCCAGGTCGACCCAGTAGCCCATTCGGGTCGTGAGCTCGCTGAACGCGTCGGTGTGGCGGGTCACGGACTCGCGGCACCTGGCGTTGAACTCGGCGATGCCGTACGCCTCGATGTCCTTCTTGCCGTTGAAGCCCAGCTCCTTCTCCACCGCGAGCTCGACCGGCAGTCCGTGGCAGTCCCAGCCGGCCTTGCGGCCCACGTGGTAGCCCTGCATGGTGCGGAAGCGGGGGAAGACGTCCTTGAAGACGCGGGCCTCGATGTGGTGGGCGCCGGGCATGCCGTTGGCGGTCGGCGGGCCCTCGTAGAAGACCCACTCGGGGCGGCCCTCGGACTGTTCGAGGCTCTTGGCGAAGACCTTGCTCTCGCGCCAGAAGTCGAGCACGGCGTGCTCCAGCGCGGGAAGGTCGACCTGGGCGGGTACCTGGCGGTACTGCGGCGATGTCATGGGCGAGATTCCTCCGGCGGACGTTTTCCACTTCCGTCGGAGGGACGAGAACCGTGCCGGCTCCCGCGGTACCACCCTCCTTGGCCCCGGGTGTGCGCCCGTGGCCCCCTCATTGGGGTCGCGATGCCGGTTCTACTTGCCTTGCGGCGTTCTTCCGACGGCTCCGGGTGATTTTCACGACGCGCTCGCCCCCGGGCTCCCACCGTCCCCGGGTCGCTCCTGGCTGCCTACGACGCTACTCGTCCCATCCATGCCTCTCGCTGGGGCCAGTGTACGGGCCCGTACGGGCGACGGCCGACCGGTTTATCCAGGGGTCGTGACCGTGACCCGAATGGCGCGACGGGCCGTGCGGAGTCCTGGCGGGGGCCGGGAGCCGGATTACCGGGCGGGGAGCTGGGCACAACGGTTTCAGGCGCGCGGTGATCCGGCACGAGGAGGGGCGATCCGGCGGCGTGCCCCGTTGCCGCGGGGCTGGGGTCGATTTATCGTCCCAGCACGATTCGCGTGCAAGATCACAATATGTGAAGGGGCCGCGGCCATGGTGGCGAAGAAGACCGCCGAACAGAAGTCGGCGTCAGCGAGATCCACGGACGCGGCGGCCGAGGCGACGACCGAGGAGGCGGGCTCGCAGACCGCTGCGGATGCGAGTGCGAGGAAGGCCGCGGCGAAGAGCGCGGCGACCAAGAAGGCGGCAGCGAAGAAGGCCGTGGCGAAGAAGGCTCCGGCCAAGAAGGCCACTGCGAAGAAGAGCGCGGTCAAGAAGGCTTCGAAGAAGACCGCTGCGGCGGACACGGGGGCGGCCGAGGCCGCCGAGGAGACGGGAGCCCACACGGTGGTAGCCAAGAAGAGCGCAGCCCGGACCCGCGCGGCCGGCAAGGGTGCGGCGCCCGTACCGCCCGCCCGGGCCGCCGCGACAGAACCCGGGGAGCTGGCCGTACGGCCGGGTGAGGACCCCTGGACGCCGGAGGAGGTCTCGGAGGCGCGGGCCGAGCTGACCAGCGAGATCATGCGGCTGCGCAGCGAACTGGAGGCCTCCGGGGTCGCGCTCGCCGGGTTGATGAGGGACTCCGGCAACGGGGCCGGTGACGACGAGGCGGACACCGGCACGAAGAACATCACCCGTGAGCACGAAATGGCGCTCGCCGCCAATGCCACGGAGATGCTGGAGCAGACCGAGCGGGCGCTCGCCCGGCTGGACGCGGGGACGTACGGACTGTGCGAGCTCTGCGGCAAGCCGATCGGCAAGGCGCGGATGCAGGCGTTCCCCCGGGCGACTCTCTGTGTCGAGGACAAACAGAAGCAGGAGCGCCGCAGCTGATCCGCGGGCGGCGTGTCGTACTCTCGTCTTCGGTCAGGAACCTAGGTTGAGGGACTCACGTGGCAGAGGCGGAGCGCATCATCGGTACGCCGGACATCCCTGGAGCTGAAGGGACCGAGGGCGCCGGGGACAAGGTCCAGGGCGAGGTCCCGAGCAAGGGCAAACGGAAGATCATGGTGCTCTTCGCCGTGGCCGTCTTCGCCTATCTGCTCGACCTGGTCAGCAAGATGATCGTGGTCGCGAAGCTGGAGCACCACGAGCCCGTCGAGGTCCTCGGCGACTGGCTGCGGTTCGACGCGATCCGGAACGCCGGCGCCGCGTTCGGCATCGGCGAGGCATTCACGGTGATCTTCACCGTCATCGCGGCGACGGTGATCGTGGTCATCGCCAGGCTCGCCCGCAAGCTCTACAGCCTGCCGTGGGCCGTCGCCCTCGGTCTGCTGCTCGGCGGAGCGCTCGGCAACCTCACCGACCGGATCTTCCGCTCGCCCGGCGTCTTCAAGGGCGCGGTGGTGGACTTCATCGCCCCGGCGCATTTCGCCGTCTTCAACCTCGCGGACTCCGCCATCGTCTGCGGCGGCATCCTGATCGTGATCCTTTCCTTCAAGGGCCTGGACCCAGACGGCACCGTGCACAAGGACTAGCGGGGGCAAGGCATACTCGACAGGTGAGTACGTATCCCGAGGTCCGCACCCTGCCCGTACCCGACGGTCTGGAAGGCGAGCGTGTCGACGCCGCCATTTCCCGGATGTTCGGCTTTTCCCGCACCAAGGCCGCCGAGCTGGCCGCTGCCGGGAAGGTGCAGGTGGACGGAGCGGTGGTCGGGAAGTCCGAGCGCGTGCAGGGCGGCGCCTGGCTGGAAGTCGAGATGCCGCAGGCGCCCGCTCCGGTGCAGATCGTCGCCGAGCCCGTCGAGGGCATGGAGATCGTGCACGACGACGACGACATAGTCGTGATCATGAAACCCGTCGGGGTGGCCGCGCACCCGAGCCCCGGCTGGACCGGCACCACCGTGATCGGCGGCCTCGCCGCGGCCGGCTACCGGATCTCGACGTCCGGCGCCGCCGAGCGCCAGGGCATCGTGCACCGTCTCGACGTCGGCACCTCCGGCCTGATGGTCGTCGCCAAGTCCGAGCGGGCCTACACGGTGCTGAAGGGCCAGTTCCGCGACCGGGTCGTCGAGAAGAAGTACCACGCGCTGGTCCAGGGACACCCGGACCCGATGAGCGGCACCATCGACGCCCCCATCGGGCGGCACCCCAACCTCGACTACAAGTGGGCGGTCACGGCCGAGGGCAAGCCCTCCGTGACGCACTACGACCTCATCGAGGCGTACCGGGCGGCCAGCCTCCTCGACATCAAGCTGGAGACCGGCCGGACCCACCAGATCCGCGTACACATGTCCGCCCACCGTCACCCCTGTGTCGGCGACCTGACCTACGGCGCCGACCCGACGATGGCCAAGCGCCTCGGGCTGACGCGGCAGTGGCTGCACGCGGTCCGGCTCGGCTTCGAGCACCCGGCGGACGGCAGCTGGGTGGAGTTCGCCAGCAGCTACCCGGACGACCTGCAGAACGCGTTGGACAAGATCGCGGCGGAGAGCGAATGACCACCGGCACCCCGGCCCCGTACACCACCCGCATAGCCGTCGACGAGAGCGACCTCGCGGCCTGCTTCCAGGTCCGCAAGGAGGTCTTCGTCGGCGAGCAGAACGTGCCCGAGGAGATCGAGTACGACGCGTACGACGCGGACGCGGTGCATGTCGTCGCCGTCGCGGCGGATGGTTCGGTGCTCGGTACGGGACGGCTGCTGCACGGTGCGGGAGTGGCCGCCAAGACGGGTGGCGACCTCACCGTCGGCTCGCTCGGCCGGCTCGCGGTGGCCAAGCGGGCCCGCGGCCTCGGGGTCGGCGTGGCGCTGGTCGGGGCCATCGAGGACGCGGCCCGCGGGCTCGGTCTCGTCGCCGTGGACCTGCACGCCCAGACCCACGCGCTCGGCTTCTACGAGCGGCTCGGCTATGTGACGTACGGCCCGGAGTTCGCGGACGCGGGGATCGCCCACCGGGCGATGCGCCGCACTCTCTGACAGCGGGCCCCGCTCCGGTCGTACGGACCGGAGCGGCACGGCATCCCGGCACACGTCCGCGTCACCCCGGCAGACCCCAGCGCGGTCCGCGTCCACCAGGAACGCTCCGGAAGGCACATCGTGGACCAGATGGCACTGCTCCTGCTGCTGTTGCTCGGAGCCGTGGTCACGGTGCCGCTGGGGGAGCGTCTCGGACTGCCGGCGCCGGTGCTGATGACGCTCGCCGGAGTGGCCATGGCGTTCATCGGTTTCGTGCCGGACGTGGACATCCCGCCGGAGGTCATTCTTCCGGCCTTGCTGCCGCCGCTGCTCTACGCCTCCGCACAACGCACCTCCTGGCGGCAGTTCGCCGCCAACAGGCGCCCGATCTTTCTGCTGGCCGTGGCCCTGGTCTTCGTGACGACGGCCGCCGTCGCCGCCGTGGCCAACGCGATCGTCCCCGGGCTGCCCATCGCCGCGGCGGTGGCGCTAGGCGCGCTCGTCGCCCCGCCCGACCCGGTCGCCGCGACCGCCGTCGCGGGATCGCTCGGGCTGCCGCGCCGGCTCGTCTCCGTCCTGGAGGGCGAGGGGCTGTTCAACGACGTGACCGCGATCGTGCTCTACCACGTGGCGATCGCCGCAGCGGTCAGCGGCACCTTCTCGCTGCCGCACGCCTTCGGGCTGCTGGTCCTGTCCGCGGTGGTCGCCGTGGTGGTCGGTCTCGCACTCGGCTGGCTGACCATCAAACTCATGGGCCTGCTCGGTGATGCGACTCTCCAGGTGGGGCTGACGCTGCTGGTGCCGTTCGTGAGTTACGTGCTCGCGGAGGAGCTGCAGGGGTCGGGCGTGCTCGCCGTACTCACCACCGCGCTCTTCCTCGCCGAACGCGCCGCCGACGCGGACGACGTGCTGGGCCGGCTCACCGGCCGCACCTTCTGGGAGATCGTCGACACCCTTGTCACCGGGGTCGCGTTCGGCCTGATCGGCCTCGAACTGCGCAACGTCTTCGGCACGTCGGCCGGCCGCGCCTGGCAGATGACCGGCTGGGGTCTGGTGATCGTCGCGGTCGTCGTCGGCGTACGGCTGTTCTGGCTGCTGCCCGCCACCTGGCTCGCCAAGCGGCTGCACACCCGCCGCGACTACAGCGAGGAGCTCCCCGCCAGCTGGCGCGAGACCGTCGTCATGTGGTGGGCCGGGATGCGCGGCGTGGCCACGGTGGCGCTCGCCCTCGCGATCCCGCTGAAGACGGACGACGGGAAGCCCTTCCCCGGTCGCGACGAGATCGTCTTCATCGCCTTCGCCGTGATCATGGCGACCCTGGTCTTCCAGGGGCTCACCCTGCCGTGGCTGGTGCGCAGGCTCGGCGTCCGCGCGGATACAGATGCCGAGGCGGCACTGGAACGGGATCTGGCGATCCGCGCCGCGAAGGCCGCGCGGCAGCGGCTCAGGGAGATCCAGGAGGTCGAGGAGTTCCCGCAGGAGGTCGTGGAGCGGCTGCTGCGGGTGGCGTACGACGTGGGGGCGCGGATCAGCCCCGAGATGGTCGACGAGGACCGGCGTGAGGCGTATGCGCAGCGTGCCGAGCGGCTCCGGGCGGTCAGCCGGATCCAGCGCGAGATGATGTCCGCGGCCCGCCATGCGGTGCTGTCGGCGCGCAGCGAGACGGGGACGGATCCGGAGGTGGTCGACCGGGTGCTGCGTCAGCTGGACGTTCGGAGCCTGCGCTGACGGCAGTGCCGCCCGGCGTGCCGGGACCGTCGGCCGCGGTGTTGTCGTTCACCGTACTGTCGGCCGCGACTGGCACCATTGCTCCCATGAACATCATGCTTTTCCACTCGACGTACGGTCTGCGCCCCGCGGTGCACGCGGCCGCCGCCCGGCTTCGCGCAGCCGGGCACGAGGTGTACGTGCCCGACCTCTTCGACGGGCGCACGTTCGAAACCGTCGAGGAGGGCATGGCCTTCAAGGACGAGGTGGGCAAGGACGAACTGCTCCGGCGCGCGGTGCTGGCTGCCGCGCCCTACTCCGAGCGTGGCCTGGTCTACGCGGGCTTCTCCTTCGGCGCGTCAACCGCCCAGACCCTGGCGCTCGGTGACGAGAAGGCGCGCGGACTGCTGTTGCTCCACGGAACGTCGGACATCGCCGAGAACGCGTCGGTCGACGAGCTGCCCGTACAGCTGCATGTCGCCGACCCGGACCCGTTCGAGACGCACGACTGGCTGAACTCCTGGTACCTGCAGATGCAGCGGACCGGCGCCGATGTCGAGGTCTACCGCTACCCCGGGGCCGGCCACCTCTTCACGGACCCGGATCTGCCGGACTACGACGCGGCGGCGGCCGAGCTGACCTGGAAGGTCGCGCTCGGCTTCCTCGCCACCCTGTAGAGGGACCCGGGGCCCCGCCACCGTGACGGTGTGCGGGGCGCCGGTGGCCTCGACCGTGGATCAGGCTCGGTACGCGGCCCAGCTGTCGCTCATCCGCTGCACCTGGCCCGGGGTGAACTGGTACATGCAGGAGTCGTAGGTGTAGTCCATGAAGTTGTGGATCGGGTCGACCCCGGTCTTGTTGGCGCAGGTGTCGCGTCCGGTCGGGCACTCGAACGCGGCGCTCTTCTCCGCGGGCGTGTCGGAGACGTAGTCGCCGTTGCCGTTACAGCCGCCCTGGAAGGTGTGGTACAGACCCATCCAGTGGCCGACCTCGTGGGTGGCGGTGTCACCCTCGTCGTAGTTGGCGGCCGAGCCGCCCGGCAGCGAGGCGTCGAGGATCACCACGCCGTCCATGCTCGGGCTGGAGTTGTACGAGCTGGGGAAGGTGGCCCAGCCGAGCAGCCCGCCACCGAGGTTGGCGGTGTAGACGTTGAGCGCGTTCTTGCCGCCCTTGCGCAGCGCCGTCTTCATCGCCCTCTCGGCGGACGAGCCCGAGGAGAGGTTGTACCAGGCGGCGTTGTCCGTGTAGTCGGTGCCGGCCAGCGAGAACTGGAAACCGGTGTCGGTGTTCCCGGTGCCCTGGCCGCTGTAGGCCGCGTTCAGCACGTTCATCTGGCTGCTGATGTCGCCGGCGGTGAGCTTGCCGGTGGTGCCGGAGTGGATGACGTGGAAGTAGACCGGGATGGTCGCTCCGGCGGCCAGCGTGGTTCCGCTGACCCGGCGGTCCGCGAGTCTCTCCTTCAACTGCGTGTCCATGGCCTTGGCCTGGGTCGCGGTGAGTTCGTTGGGGTCCGCGGCGTGCTTGGTGCCCGAGGGGCGGGCCTGGCGCGCGGTGGCGTCGGTGCCGGCGCACTTCTCGGCGGAGGCGGAGGACACCTTGGCGGCGGCTGAGCCGGTGGGCGCGGAGAGCGGTGCCAGGGCCAGGGTTCCGGCCAGGACGACGGTGCCGATCGCACGGTTACGTATACGCGGCGATATACGGGCAAGAGTGCGCACAGAAACTCCTCGCGGATGTGTGGGGGAGGATTTTCCTCACCCGCCGACGGGAGATTACGTGCGCATGTCACATGTGGAGGAGGATCGATCAGGCCCAATCAATCGTGGGGCAAACCGGGGATAGGGGAAGAAATATTTCTGTGCGTTCCAGAGTTTGAGATGTGGACGTAACGTCGCGTGTTACCCCGGCGGGTGGTGTGTCCCCATTGAAGCAAGGGAACGCGCCACCCGCCGTAGCGATGTAATGCGCCGTCAACATGGTCCGGCATGGCTGGAAATGGACGTTCAGCGCACCGGGCGGTCCACCCGCTCGACCTTCTGGGTGCCGCTGAGCGTCCGGTACGAACGCGTCCAGGCCGCGGTCGCGTCCTGCCTCGTCTTGTCGGAGACCACGTAGTAGTCCATCTGCGAGCGCTCGGCGGTCACATCGAGGACGCCGTAGCCGTGCGAGTCCATGTCCACCCACTTCACATGGCGGTTGGCGGCCCTGACCGCGGCCGCGGCGAGCACGGAGACCGTCTGCGGTGCGACATGCAGGATGTCGTCGAGGTTGTCCGAGGTCACCGACGTCACCACGAACTCCGTGGCGGCCGACGCCGAGAGCGGGTACGTCGCGGCCTTCACCGGTACGTCGTTGGCCCACGCCATGTGGATGTCGCCGGTCAGGAAGACCGTGTTGGTGATCGACCGGTCCCGCAGATGCGTGATCAGCTCCTTGCGGTCGTCCGTGTATCCGTCCCACTGATCGACGTTGACCGCGAGCCCCTCCTTGGGCAGACCCAGCAACCCCGCCAGCGGCTCCAGCAGGTGCGCGGGTACGGAGCCGAACGCGACCGGCGAGATCATCACCGATGTGCCGACCAGCTTCCAGGTGGCGTCCGAACCGGCCAGGCCCGACTTCAGCCAGTCCAGTTGCGCCCGGCCGGTGATCGTGCGTTCCGGGTCGTCGACCGAACCGTTGCCGATCGTCGACTGCTGGGAGCGGAAGGTGCGCAGATCCAGGAGGTGGAGATCGGCCAGGTTGCCGAAGCGCAGCCGCCGGTAGACGGTGCCCTCGGTGGATGCGCGGACCGGCATCCACTCGAAGTACGCCTGCTTGGCGCCGGCCGCCCGGTCGGCCCAGGAGCCCTCCGTCCCCGGCGTGTGGTTCTCGGCCCCGCCCGACCAGGCGTCGTTGGCGAACTCGTGGTCGTCCCAGATCGCGATCACCGGATGCGTGGCATGCAGGGTCTGCAGATCGGCGTCCGTCTTGTAGTGGCCGTGCCGGGTCCGGTAGTCGGCGAGGGTGAGGATCTCGTTCCTCGGCTCGTGCGGCCGTACGACGTACTTCGCTTCCGGGTAACTGCCCGACGCGTACTCGTATATGTAGTCGCCGAGATGGAGGACGGCGTCGAGATCGGCGCGGGCGGCGAGATGGCGGTACGGGGAGAAGTAGCCGGACTCCCAGTTGGCGCACGACACCACCCCGAAGCGCACTCCCGGGGTGGCCGCTCCGGGCGCCGGAGCCGTACGGGTGCGGCCGGCCGGGGACCGTACAGCCCCGCCGTCGCCCGCCGAGAAGCGGAACCAGTACGTGGATGCCGGGGCCAGGCCCCGGACGTCGGCCTTGACGGTGTGGTCGGACGCGGCCCTCGCGAGGGTGGAGCCCTGCGCGACGATCCGGGTGAACTCCTTGTCCTCGGCGACCTCCCACCGCACCGCCGTGTCGGCGCCGCGGCCGGAGCCGGGCACGGCGTCGGGGGTGGGGGTGACGCGGGTCCACAGGAGGATGCCGTCGGGCAGCGGGTCGCCGGAGGCGACGCCGTGCAGGAAGGCGGGCCCGTCGGCGGCGCGGGCGCTGGTGGCGGCGCCGAGCACGGGGGCGACGACGGCGGTGGCGGCAGCGGCCTTCACGAGCGTGCGGCGGCTGGGAGCGGAGAGGGACGAAGAAAGGTGTCGACTGGTCACGGAGCAGAACCCTACTCACGAGTACGCCGAACGGGCAGGCGAACAAAGGAAGTTCGCCTGCCCGTCGGGGTCCCGCTGCCCGGAGTTGGACCTCCGGGCACATGGGGGGTCGGTCTCAGCCCTTCAGGGCGCCGGTGATCGCGGTGTTGAAGTCGGCGACGGTCATGGGGGCGTTCTTGGTGCCCTCGCCGGTGAGCGTCTTGCCGTCCATCTTCAGCGTCGGGGTGCCCTGGACGCCGCTCTTGTCGAACGTCTGGGACATCTTCATCGCCCAGTTGTCGTACGTACCGTCGTTGACGTCCTTCTGGAACGCCTTGTTGTCCTTCAGCTCGGGCACGGTGTTCGCGACCTCGATGAGGTACGAGTCCTTGGCGAACTTGTCGTCGGCCTCCTCCGGGTGGTACTTCGCGGAGTAGAGCGCGTACTTGTAGTCGAGGAACGCCTGAGGGCTGATGTCGAGGGCCGCACCCAGCGCGCTGAGCGCGTTCTTCGAACCTTCACCGTTGTCGCTGTTGTCGATGAACGTCGCACCGATGTACTTGATCTTGTACTTGCCGGCGTCGACGTCCTTGTGGACCGTCTCACCGACGGTCTGCTCGAACTGGGCGCAGATCGGGCAGCGGGAGTCCTCGTACAGTTCGAGGGTCTTCTTCGCCGTCGACTTGCCGACGACGACGGTCGTGCCGTCGGTACCCGACGTGTTCTTCGGCGCGGTGACGTTCTTCGCGTCCTTGGCCGCCTCCCAGTGGGAGGGCTTGTTCAGCTGCATCACGCCGTAGCCGACGCCGCCGGCCACCGCCAGCACGGCGACGACCGAGAGGCCGACGACGACCTGCTTGCGGACCTTGTCCTTCTTGGCCTGGCGCTCGCGCTCGGCGCGCAGCCGCTCACGGGCGGCTGCCTTGTTGGCCTGGCTGTTGCGCTTGCTCATGGTTGTTCTCTCCGTGGTGTGTGGGGCGTACGTCGTCAGGGACTCGCGTGCTCAGGCGATGGCGTAGGCCGAGCGCGGCGGTCCCCTCCGTCCCACGGAGTGCACGAGGAGACGGGCGTGCGCGAGGAGGTGCGGGCCGTACGGCGCCGGCCGAGCCGCGCGGCGCACGGAGCGGCGGGCCGTGCCGACCACGGCGACGGCGATCAGCAGCGGACGGAACGCCGTGGCGGCGACCGCCCGCAGCAGACCCGCGAGCGCGGACTCGCCGCGCCTCAGCCAGGCCGCGGCCAGCAGACCGACCGTCACATGGGCGGCCAGCAGAAGCCACGGCACGGCGGGACCCGGGGAGGCCAGCAGGGCGGCCGCCCCGTGCCCGGGTCCGGTCACCGAGGCCAGCGGGGTGCCCACCGCGCCGACGCGGCCGAGCTGCGCGGACCCGGTACCGACATCGCCGCCACCGCACAGGACGTCCACGCCGACCGAACGCAACGGGCCTGCGATCGGGCCGCCCGCCGCGCCATAACAGAGGTGCTGGCCGGTGGTGAAGACGGTGTCGGCGGTCAGCTCCAGCGGCACCAGCAGTCCGGCGATCGCACCGAAGCCGCGCTCCCGGCCGGCCAGCGCGTACGCCACGGCGAAGACCAGGCCGGCCAGTGCGCCGACGACCGTCAGAGGCAGCGGGACCTGGGAGAGCAGCACATGGGACGCAGTGGAGAGCGTCACGACGAGCGCTGTGAAAAGCGCCGCGCGAACGACTCTGAGCTGCGTCCCTGATATGTCCATCGCCCGAGAGTGTGCCATGTGAACCTGTAAGCGACCCCTAAAGGGGGCGCCGCTCGGTGAGGAGGCTCACAGCCCCGGGATGCGGCCGTTGCGGAAGAGGTCCACGAAGATCTGGTGGTCGGCGCGAGCCCGGGCCCCGTAGCTGTGCGCGAAGTCCACCAGCAGCGCGGCGAAGCCGTCCTCGTCCGCCGCGATCGCCGCGTCGATCGCCCGCTCCGTGGAGAACGGCACCAGCGAGTGGCCGCTCTCGTCGTCCGCCGCGGAGTGCATCGTCGCCGTCGCCCGGCCGAGGTCGGCGATGACCGCCGCGATCTCCTCCGGCTCGTCGATGTCGGACCAGTCCAGATCGACCGCGTACGGCGAGACCTCGGCGACCAGTTGCCCGGAGCCGTCCAGCTCGGTCCAGCCGAGCCACGGGTCGGCGTGGGCCTGCAGGGCACGCTGCGAGATGACCGTGCGGTGCCCTTCGTGCTGGAAGTAGTCGCGCACGGCCGCGTCGGTGATGTGCCGGGAGACCGCCGGCGTCTGCGCCTGCTTGATGTAGATCACCACATCGTTCTCCAGGGCGTCGCTGTTGCCCTCCAGAAGGATGTTGTACGAGGGCAGGCCGGCCGAGCCGATTCCGATGCCGCGACGGCCGACGACGTCCTTCACCCGGTACGAGTCGGGCCGGGTCAGGCTGGACTCGGGCAGCGTCTCCAGATAGCCGTCGAACGCGGCCAGCACCTTGTAGCGCGTCGCCGCGTCCAGATCGATCGCGCCGCCGCCCGCCGCGAACCGGCGCTCGAAGTCCCGGATCTCCGTCATCGAGTCGAGCAGCGAGAACCGGGTCAGCGACCGGGCGTCGCGCAGCGCGCCCAGCAGCGGGCCCTCGGCGGTGTCCAGCGTGAACGGGGGTACCTCGTCGTTCTTCGCGCCTGTTGCGAGCGCGTGGATCCGCTCGCGGTAGGCCGCCGCGTAGACCCGGACGAGCTCGCTGATCTGGTCGTCGCCCAGCGCCTTCGCGTACCCGATCAGGGCGACGGAGGCGGCGAACCGCTTGAGGTCCCAGGTGAACGGGCCGACGTACGCCTCGTCGAAGTCGTTCACGTTGAAGATCAGCCGGCCGTTGGCATCCATGTACGTGCCGAAGTTCTCGGCGTGCAGATCACCGTGGATCCACACCCGGCCGGTCCGGTCGTCCAGGTACGGGCCGCCGTGCCGCTCCCGCTCCAGGTCGTTGTAGAACAGGCACGCCGTGCCCCGGTAGAAGGCGAACGCCGAGCCCGCCATCTTGCGGAACTTGACCCGGAAGGCCGCCGGGTCCGCGGCCAGGAGCTGGCCGAAAGCGGTGTCGAAAACCTCGAGAATCTGCTCCCCGCGCTGCGCTGCGCCGGTCTGCGCTTCCGACATTTCTGGGTGCCTCCTGGTACCTGGCGTTCATGACAAATGGGACGGTCGTCTCCGTCCTCTCAACGCGTGACGGTACTCGGGAGTGCCCCTCGGCTGTCAGTCCGGAGACGTAGACTTCCACGCTGTCCCCCCAGTCCGTCATTGCTTGTTTCCCCGGAGGCCCGACGCCGTGACCAAGCCGCCTTTTACGCACCTCCACGTCCACACCCAGTACTCGCTGCTGGACGGTGCCGCGCGGCTCAAGGACATGTTCGCTGCCTGCAACGAAATGGGCATGTCGCACATCGCGATGACGGACCACGGCAACCTGCACGGGGCGTACGACTTCTTCCATCAGGCGAAGAAGGCCGAGGTGACGCCGATCATCGGCATCGAGGCGTACGTCGCCCCGGAGTCGCGCAAGCACAAGCGGAAGATCCAGTGGGGCCAGCCGCACCAGAAGCGCGACGACGTCTCGGGTTCCGGTGGTTACACCCACAAGACGATCTGGGCGTCGAACAGGACGGGTCTGCACAATCTCTTCCGGCTCTCCTCGGACGCGTACGCCGAGGGCTGGCTGCAGAAGTGGCCGCGGATGGACAAGGAGACCATCTCCCAGTGGTCCGAGGGCCTGATCGCGTCCACCGGCTGCCCGTCCGGCGAGGTGCAGACGCGGCTGCGGCTCGGCCAGTTCGACGAGGCGGTCCAGGCGGCCTCCGACTACAAGGACATCTTCGGCGAGGGCAAGTACTTCCTGGAGCTCATGGACCACGGCATCGAGATCGAGCGCCGGGTCCGTGACGGACTCCTCGAAATCGGCAAGAAGCTGAACATCCCGCCGCTCGTGACGAACGACTCGCACTACACGTACGCCAGCGAGGCCTCCGCGCACGACGCGCTGCTCTGCATCCAGACCGGCAAGAACCTCTCCGACCCGGACCGCTTCCGGTTCGACGGCACGGGCTACTACCTGAAGACGACGGACGAGATGTACGCCGTCGACTCCTCCGACGCCTGGCAGCAGGGGTGCGCGAACACCCTGCTGGTCGCCGAGCAGATCGACACCACCGGGATGTTCGAGAAGCGCGACCTGATGCCGAAGTTCGACATCCCGGACGGCTTCACCGAGATCACCTGGTTCCAGGAAGAGGTCCGGGTCGGCATGAACCGCCGCTACCCCGGCGGTGTCCCCGAGGACCGGCAGAAGCAGGCCGAGTACGAGATGGACGTCATCATCCAGATGGGGTTCCCGGGGTACTTCCTCGTCGTCGCCGACTTCATCATGTGGGCCAAGAACAACGGCATCGCGGTGGGCCCCGGCCGTGGCTCCGCGGCCGGCTCGATCGTCGCGTACGCGATGGGGATCACCGACCTCGACCCGATCGAGCACGGGCTGATCTTCGAGCGGTTCCTCAACCCCGAGCGTGTCTCCATGCCCGATGTCGACATCGACTTCGACGAGCGCCGGCGCGTCGAAGTGATCAGGTACGTGACGGAGAAGTACGGCGCCGACAAGGTCGCCATGATCGGCACGTACGGCAAGATCAAGGCCAAGAACGCGATCAAGGACTCCGCCCGGGTCCTCGGCTACCCGTACGCGATGGGTGACAGGCTCACCAAGGCCATGCCCGCCGACGTCCTCGGCAAGGGCATCGACCTCTCCGGGATCACCGACCCCAAGCACCCTCGCTACAGCGAGGCGGGCGAGATCCGGGGGATGTACGAGAGCGAGCCGGACGTCAAGAAGGTCATCGACACCGCGAAGGGCGTCGAGGGACTGGTCCGGCAGATGGGCGTGCACGCCGCAGGCGTCATCATGTCCAGCGAGCCCATCGTCGACCACGCCCCGGTCTGGGTGCGGCACACCGACGGCGTCACCATCACGCAGTGGGACTACCCGCAGTGCGAGTCGCTCGGCCTGCTGAAGATGGACTTCCTCGGCCTGCGCAACCTCACCATCATGGATGACGCCGTCAAGATGGTGGAGGCCAACAAGGGCATCAAGCTGGAGTTGCTCTCCGTCCCGCTGGACGACCCCAAGACCTACGAGCTGCTGTGCCGCGGTGACACGCTCGGCGTCTTCCAGTTCGACGGCGGTCCGATGCGCTCCCTGCTGCGCCAGATGCAGCCCGACAACTTCGAGGACATCTCCGCCGTCTCGGCCCTGTACCGGCCGGGCCCGATGGGCATGAACTCGCACACGAACTACGCCGAGCGCAAGAACGGCCGCCAGGAGATCACCCCGATCCACCCGGAGCTGGAGGAGCCGCTCAAGGAGACGCTCGGCCTGACCTACGGCCTGATCGTCTACCAGGAGCAGGTGCAGAAGGCCGCCCAGATCGTCGCCGGGTACTCGCTCGGCGAGGCCGACATCCTGCGCCGCGTGATGGGCAAGAAGAAGGCCGACGAGCTGGCGAAGAACTTCGTGCTCTTCCAGGCGGGCGCGAAGAAGAACGGCTTCTCCGACGCGGCGATCCAGGCCCTGTGGGACGTGCTGGTCCCGTTCGCCGGGTACGCGTTCAACAAGGCGCACTCCTCCGCGTACGGCCTGGTCACCTACTGGACGGCGTACCTCAAGGCGAACTATCCCGCCGAGTACATGGCGGCGCTGCTGACCTCGGTCAAGGACGACAAGGACAAGTCCGCGGTCTACCTCAACGAGTGCCGCCGGATGGGCATCAAGGTGCTCCCGCCGAACGTCAACGAGTCCGAGTCGAACTTCGCCGCACAGGGCGACGACGTCATCCTCTTCGGGCTGACGGCCATCCGTAACGTCGGGCAGAACGTCGTCGACTCGATCATCCGGTGCCGCAAGGCGAAGGGGAAGTACAGCACCTTCCCCGACTTCCTCGACAAGGTCGAAGCGGTCGTCTGCAACAAGCGGACCGTCGAATCACTGATCAAGGCCGGCGCCTTCGACGAGATGGGCCACACGCGCAAGGGCCTCGTCGCCCACCACGAGCCGATGATCGACAACGTGGTGCAGGTCAAGCGCAAGGAGGCCGAGGGACAGTTCGACCTCTTCGGTGGCGGCGACGAGGACAGCGACGAGCCGGGCTTCGGGCTCGACGTCGAGTTCTCCGACGTCGAGTGGGAGAAGTCGTATCTGCTGGCCCAGGAGCGCGAGATGCTCGGGCTGTACGTCTCCGACCACCCCCTCTTCGGCATCGAGCACGTCCTGTCCGACAAGTCCGACGCGGCGATCTCCCAGCTGACCGGCGGCGAGCACGGCGACGGCGCGATCGTCACCATCGGCGGCATCATCTCCGGGCTGCAGCGCAAGATGACCAAGCAGGGCAACGCCTGGGCCATCGCCACCGTCGAGGACCTCGCCGGTTCCATCGAGTGCATGTTCTTCCCCGCCACGTACCAGCTGGTCTCCACCCAACTCGTCGAGGACACCGTCGTCTTCGTCAAGGGGCGGCTCGACAAGCGCGAGGACATCCCGCGGCTGGTCGCGATGGAGATGCAGGTCCCCGACCTCTCGTCCGCGGGGACCAACGCACCGGTGGTGCTCACCATCCCGACGGTCAAGATCACGCCGCCGATGGTCGCCCGCCTCGGCGAGGTGCTCAGCAACCACCGCGGCAACACCGAGGTGCGGATCAAGCTCCAGGGCCCCCGGAAGACCACCGTCCTCCGGCTCGACCGGCACCGGGTCCAGCCGGACCCGGCGCTCTTCGGCGACCTGAAGGTGCTGCTCGGCCCGTCCTGTCTGGCCGGCTGAGCGACCACCGCACACGCACTGCACACACAGGAGGGGCGCCCCGCGAGAGCGGGAGCGCCCCTCTCCGGTTACCGGCTGCAGGCCGGGCCGGGAGAAAACAGGTCAGTTGTGGCCGAATCGCCGCTGGTGCTTACGGGCAACATCAGCAGGGCTGCCCTGGGCCTGCGACTGAGGCTTCATCTGCGACTCGTAAGCCGTCGACTTCGCCTCCTCCGCACCGCGCTCCGCGGCGGACGCGCGGTCCTGCTGGCTGCTCTGCTTGCGGTTCTTGTTCTTGGCCATGGTGTTCCTCCTGTGCGGAATCTCGGGGCCAGGACCGCTGTCAGACTCACATATCAGGATATAGCCCGCATGTTGGATCATTACCGTGCGTAGTAAAGGGGGTATCATGCGCGGATTTACCGATCCGCCACGCCGATGATCGAGTTCCGGCCGTCAAGCCTCTTGCCGTCGGGCAGACTCGAAGGAAACCCTGAGCAGAACCCGTTCCCGATTTCTGGAAGAGGGTGGAACGCGTGGACCGTTGCGTCGTCCTGGTGGACGCCGGCTATCTGCTGGGAGCAGCCGCGAGTCTGCTGGCCGGAGAGCCCGCCCGTTCCCGCATCACCGTCGACCACGCGGCGCTGATCCAGGGCCTGCGTGAGCGAGCCGAGGCCGATACGGCGCAGCCGCTGCTGCGGATCTACTGGTTCGACGGCGCCCCCGACCGCGTACCGCAGCCCGAACATCGCAGGCTGCGGGTCATGCCCCGGGTGACCGTGAGGCTGGGGGCGCTCACCCGCAGTGACGGAAGGTGGGCGCAGAAGGGCGTCGACGCCGCGATGCACGCCGAACTCACCGAACTGGCCAGAAACCGCGCTTGCTCCGATGTGGTCCTGGTGACCGGCGACGGCGATCTGCTGCCCGGCCTCATGTCCGCCAAGGAACACGGCGTCGCCGTCCATCTGTGGGCCGTCCAGGCCGCCGACGGCGACTACAACCAGTCCGAGGACCTGGTCGCCGAAGCCGACGAACGCCGGGTGCTCGACCGGGCCTGGATCACCCAGGCCGTACGGGCGAAGGATAACGGCGGCAGCTGCGCCCCACCGCCCGCCCCCCGTCCCGAGATCGCCGCGATCCTCTCCGCGCCGCTGCCCGAGGCGGCCCTCGCAGCCTCCGCCGAGCGGGCCTCGGAGGCCCAGGCGGCCGCCGCCCGCAACGGCGCGGCGGAGCCGGTCGTCAACGACGCCGCGCACGCCCCGGCCGCGCATGGCGGCAGGGGCGTCCCCACCCCGAAGGACCTGGCGGGCAGCCTCCGCGGCCCCGGCGCCCTGCCGGGCCACGCCGCCCCGCCCCCGGCGAGTGCCACCCTGCGCTGGTCTTCCGAAAAGGGCTGGATGGAGCGCGGTGGCCAGCTCGGCGAACCCGCCGAGACCGCGTCGCTGCCCACCCTCGCCCAGCTCACTTCCGCCGAGCAGCGCTGGGCGGACCGCGAGGAGGACATCACCACCGTCGGCGGCGACCCCTTCGAGGTGGGCCAGGTCTTTGCCCGGCGCTGGATGGAACGGCTGCCCGAGACCGTCCATCTGCAGAAACTGTCGACCATGTACCCACGTATCCCGCACCGCATCGACGGCGAGCTGCTGCGGTACGCGGCACGGTTCGGGCTGCTCGCGCACAAGGACGACCAGATCGACGAACACGACCGGTACGCGATCCGGGCCGGTTTCTGGCGCGAGATCGACGTGCGCGCGGCGGCCGAACACGCCCCCGCGGCGGAGTAGTCCGGCAGCCCCGGGCGCAATACGGGGCATCCGACCCCGTACCCTCATACCTCGTGAGTACGGGCACAGCACAGGCGCAGCCGGCGACCGGGACCGTGTGCGCGGTGCGTGATCTGGTCAAGACCTATCCCGCCGCCCGCGGCCGCCGCGGCGCACCCGCCACCCCTGAGGTGCGCGCCACCGACGGGATCAGCCTCGACGTCCGGCGCGGCGAGATCTTCGGACTGCTCGGGCCCAACGGAGCCGGGAAGTCCACTCTCGTCCGTCAGCTCACCGGGCTGATGCGGCCCGATTCCGGCAGCGTCGAGATGCTCGGCCACGACCTCGTACGCCACCCCGAGCGGGCCTCCCGGCTGGTCGGCTACCTCGGGCAGGAGTCCACCGCACTCGACGAGCTGACCGTCTCGCTCGCCGCCGAGACCACCGGCCGGCTGCGCGGACTCGCGGTACGTGACGCCCGCGCCGCACGCGACGCCGTGCTCGACGAACTCGGCCTCACCGACATCGCCACGCGCCCCCTGAAGAAGCTCTCCGGCGGTCAGCGGCGGCTCGCCTGCTTTGCGGCGGCGCTGGTCGGGGAGCGCCCGGTGCTCGTCCTCGACGAGCCGACGACCGGGATGGACCCCGTCGCCCGGCGCGCGGTCTGGGCCGCCGTCGACCGGCGGCGCGCCGAGCGCGGTGTGACGGTGCTGCTGGTCACGCACAACGTGATCGAGGCGGAGACCGTCCTCGACCGGGTCGCCGTCATCGAGCGCGGCAAGGTCATCGCCTGCGACACCCCGACCGGGCTCAAGGAGCGCGTCGCCGGCGAGGTCCGGGTCGAGCTCGTCTGGCGTGAACGCGCGCCCCTGGACGTACCCGAAGTGGCCGCTCTGCGCGCCCTGGCCCAGGAGTCCGGGCGCCGCTGGGTGCTGCGGCTCGGGCCGGACGAGGCGCGGGCGGCGGTCGCGGCGGTGACGGGCGGGGCGGCGTTCGCCGCACTGGACGACTTCACGCTGGCGACGCCGAGCCTGGAAGATGTCTATCTGGCGCTCGGCGGGAACACGACACAGGGGCTGGTGAAGGCGTGACCGGCGTGATCGGCGACGGATACAGGGCCGGGCAAGGACCGAACAGGAGCAGCGCCAGGTGACGAGCATCGTTCCCGCGGAGGTGGCCGGTGCCGAGCCGGTGACCGGAGGGGTTTCCCCTGCCGGGGTCGGCGCGGGCGCCGTTGTCGCGCGGCTCGCACCGCGCGCCAAGCTGTTCCCCTCCCTCGCCGCCGTCTACCGCGCCCAGCTGTCCCGGGCCAGGGTCGCCCGGATACCGCTGCTCTTCGTGGCGACCTTCCAGTCCATCGGGATCATGATCCTGATGCGCGGGGTCGTCGACGGCGGTTCGGAGGCACGGGCCGTGGTCGCCGGATCCAGCGTCCTCGTCGTCGCCTTCGTCGCGCTCAACCTGCTCGCCCAGTACTTCGGGCAGCTGCGGGCCAGCGGCGGGCTCGACCACTACGCCACCCTGCCGGTGCCGCCCGCCGCGGTGGTGCTCGGTGCGGCCGGGGCGTACGCCTCCTTCACCGTGCCCGGCACGATCGTCACCGCGGTCACCGGGAGCGTGCTCTTCCAGTTGCCGATGACCCACCTGTGGGTGCTGGTCGCCGTCATCCCGCTCTCCGGGGCCGCGCTCTCCGGGCTCGGTGCCGCACTCGGACTGCTCGCACCCCGGCAGGAGCTGGCCACGCTGCTCGGGCAGCTGGGCATGTCGGCGGCGCTGCTGCTCGGGGTGCTGCCCGCCGGCCGGATGCCCGCGCCGATCGGCTGGGCCCGCGATCTGCTGCCTTCGACGTACGGGGTGGAGGCCCTGTCCCGGTCGTTCGGCGTCCATCCCGACTGGCCGGTCATCGCCCTCGATCTCGGCGTCTGCGCGGTCGTCGGCGTTCTCTCGCTGGCCGTGGCGACCTGGGCGTACCGCAGGGCAGCAGTCCGGTGAGGCACGACACAGGGACGCCTGGCACGATGGCAAGGTGACCGCACCTCTGACGCCGCCCCACCGGCCCTCGCCCAACGACCCCTGGCAGATTCCGCCGAAGGGCGGTGGCTCCCACCCCGGGATGCTCCTCGAGTCGCAGGAGGAGCACGACCTTCGGGGGGACCTGCGGCGGGCAGCCCTGATCACCGTCCTGATGACGGTGGCCGGCGTCGCGCTCGGACTGCTGTGGCTGTGGCTGGCGCCGCGTGTCCCGCTGGTCTCCGACAACCAGGCGGTCTTCCTCAGCGACAGCGAGGGCGAGCAGGCGATCGGGGCCGACGGCACGTTCGTGCTGCTTGCGCTCGCTTTCGGTGCGGTGGCCGCGGCGCTCGTCTTCTGGTTCTTCCGGCGGGGCGGGATCGCGCCCGTGGCCGGCCTCGCCCTGGGCGGGCTGCTCGGGTCGCTGGTCGCCTGGGGGGTCGGCGTCTGGTTCGGGCCCGGGCGGGATGTGGTCGCGCACGCGCGGGAGGTCGGCAAGGGCGTGGTGTTCGACGCGCCGCTCGAGCTCCATGCGAAGGGGGCGCTGCTGGCCTGGGCGCTGGCGGCGATGGTCGTGCACCTGGCGCTGACGGCGTTGTTCGGGCCGCGGGATCCGGAGCCGGAGTGGGGGAGCTGGGGGGCGCAGACGCCCGGCGCTACGCCGGGGCCTCCCACGAACGCGACGCCGGGGCCTCCCACGAAGCCGTAGGGGCCGCCTGCGCGCAGCCTTCTCCCGCCCGGCCCGACGGTGCCGGGCGGGCTCGTAAGGGCGCCTACGACCGGCCGATCGGCGCGAACAGCGCCCCCGTCAGCGATGCCAGATCGGCCGGGGACAGTTCGACCTCCAGGCCGCGGCGGCCGGCCGATACGCAGATCGTCTCGTGGGTCCGTGCCGACGCGTCCAGCACCGTGGGCAGCGGCTTGCGCTGGCCCAGGGGTGAGATACCGCCCCGAACGTAGCCCGTCGTACGTTCCGCCGCCGCCGGGTCCGCCATCGCTGCCCGCTTGCCGCCGACCGCCGAGGCGAGGGCCTTCAGGTCCAGGGAGCCGGCCACCGGGACGACCGCCACGGTGAGGTTGCCGTCAACGTCGGCCACCAGCGTCTTGAACACGCGGTCCGGGGACACACCGAGCGCCTCGGCGGCCTCCTCGCCGTAGGAGGGGGAGGCCGGGTCGTGGTCGTACGCATGGGTGGTGAACGGCGTGCCCGCCGCGGTCAGCGCGACCGTCGCCGGGGTACCGCCGGAGCCGGACTGCTGCTTCTTCGACTTCTTCGCCACGGGGCAGGGTCCTCGGGTGGTGGAGGTCAGTTGGGGTGGGTGGGGGCCCTGGTCAGGTCCACCGCGGGCAGCGACGGCAGATGGCGGATGACCGCCGTCTCGGAACGCAGCAGCGTCAGCTCTTCACGTAGCCGTGTCGCCGTGTCCGGTGCCTGCAGCAGCCGCTGCTTGGTGGGGATGTCCAGGACGGCCGCGGCGGCCACCAGATAGGAGACGACCGACGGATCGTCAGGCAGGTCCGCGCCCGTCGTCAGCGAGCGTTCGCTCGCTCCGGCCAGCCGCTTCTGGTAGCTGCGGAACGCCCGCAGCACGCCCTCGGCGAGCGCACCGGCCTCCTCGCCGGGGTCTTCGTCGAGCTCTTCGAGTTCGGCCGTCAGATACGGGCCGCTCGCGTCGACCGAGAGCAGCTTGACCCGGGTCGTGCCGGTCGCCAGGACCTCGAAGCTGCCGTCTGTCCGCTCCCGGATCTTCGCCGCGTCGGCGATACAGCCGACCCGGTGGAAGGTCTGCACCGGGTCGGGGCCGAAGCCGTCCGAGGGGCCGCGCTCGGTGGCGGCGGGCGCCATGGCGGTGTCCGGCATGCCGACGGCTGTCGGGGCGGTCTCGCGGCCGTCGCGGATGGCGACCACGGCGAAGCGGCGCGGTTCGTCCTCATCGGTCTTCAGCAGCTCACGCATCATGGCGCGATAGCGCTCCTCGAAGACGTTGAGCGGCAGCACAAGGCCGGGGAACAGCACTGCGTTCAGCGGGAAGAGGGGCAGACGAGCGGTGGTCACAACGGTCAAGCGTAATGGCCGTGCGACCGGCTGTGTCCGGCCCGGTTCCACAAGGGCGTCGCGGAGGCCACCTGGAGCCGCGCCCCGTCCCGCGCATCGAGGAACTGGCCGAGCGGATCGTCGGACACCGACGACCACGGGAACGACGTCGCATGGGGTCCGATCAGCCGGAATTGTTCCAGTGCCTCGTCCCACCGGCCCCGCACGACCAGTACGTACGCGAGCAGATTGCGGACCTCGGCCGGCCAGGGATCGCCCGGCTCGAACGCGGCGGAGAGCGTGATCGCCAGATCGGCGGCCGTGTCGATCCGCTCCTCCAGCACCGATGTCGTCTTCACGTCCGGACCGGCGATCAGCAGCGCGAACGCGGCCCGCACCGGCAGCGCCTGCACCAGCGAGCTGGGCAGCGAGTCCTCGGCGGCCCGTTCCGCGAAGTCGAAGCATTCGCGGTGCGAGCCGTACCAGGCGGCGGAGAGGTACTGCAGCGCCGCGACATGGCAGCCGTAGTGGTGCGAGGAGCGCCGGATCGCCTGCTCCCACAGCGCCTCGAAGGTGGTGTGCGAGGCATGCGTGCCGCGCGCGTGGTCCAGGGCGAGCCGCCAGGGCACCGGGTCGCGCGGATCGCTCTCCGCCGCCGCGGTGATCAGCGGGCCCACGTCGCGCAGCCGCTCCGCGCGGGCGGGCGACTCCCAGGCCCGGCGGACCGCCAGCTCGGCCTTGACGAGCAGGGCGTCCGGGTCGTGCGGAGCGGCGGCGAGCCAGTCGTTCAGCCAGCCGTCACGGTTGCGGGCGAAGGTGACGAGCCGGCTGAGGTAGCGGTCCCGGTTCTCCCACTCGGCCGCTTCCCGTGTGGTGGCGAGGAGTTTGGCGGCCGGCTCGTACTCGCCGAGGGCCGCGGCTACGAGGGCCGGGGAGAGCCTTTCGTCCGGCGCGTCGAGCAGCACCGCATCGTCCGCCGGCAGTCCCGTGGACAGCCGCGGCGAGTGCCGGATCATGCGCGCGGTACGGAGCAGAGCGCGAAGGAATGACATGGTGCAGACCATTGAAAAGCGCTGGTCGGGGCAGCGCCAGAGGGGCGCTGTGAAGCTTTGGTGCCGAGTACAGGGGTTGCCCCGAAGGCGGTCAAGAAAAAGTAAAGGAATTCATGGAATCTGGCTTGATCCTGTTGTTCCGGCGGTGGGTGTCCGTCTTTTCGGCCGTCGGTCGGCCGGTCGTTCGAGCGTCCCGGCGAAGGCTGCCGGGACGTGCGCCGGCCGGGCGGCGGAAGGGGTCGGGGCCGGCAGGGCGGAGCGGGTGTGCCGCCCGGATCCGGCGAGGCCGGTCAGCCCCGGCGAAGCAGCCGGGACGCGCCCGCCGCCACAGTGGTGGCCAGGATCCAACCGAGCAGCACCAGGGCTGCCGACGCCCACTGCCAGCCGTCCTCCATCCGCCAGTACCCGTCCTGCCCGAGGTTGATCACGGGTACCAGCAGATCCAGTGCGTACAGCGCCGCGTTCCACTCCGGGTGCTCGTCCCGCTTGATCGGCGCCGGGTCGTACTGCGAGAAGGCCACCGCCCCCGCCGCCCAGAGCACCGCCATCCACACCGCCGCCCGTCCCGGCCGGTAGCCGTACGCCACCGTCCAGTCCTGCAGGATCCCCCACAGCTTCGCGGCGGGCGGCAGCGTCTCGCGCCGCCGCCGCTGCTTGGCGAGCAGCACCTCGCGGGCGTCCGCGTCCTCGCCGCAGTTGCGGAGCACGGCGGCCAGCCGCTCGTAAGGCTCCGGAACGTACTCGGGGGTCGCCGCCGCCACCCACTCCAGGCGCCGGGAGAGCGGGAAGTGCCCGTACGGGACGAGGTTCTCGTACACGAAGCCGCCCATCGCGAGCCCGCCGGGCCCCGGCCAGCTGGTCGACACGTCGATCAGCGTGACGACCTTCGCGCCGTTCAGCACGACCCGGCCCTCCTCCGGCCGCTCCGCGTTGAACCGCAGCTCCGGAGCCACGATCCGGCGCAGCGACAGCTCCTCGTGGGGCGCCAGCACGAACCGCGCCTTGTGCAGATCGACCGCGTCACCGAACCGTCCGTCGTCCAGCCGCACCCCGCCGCGGCACTCGAAGATCTGCGAACGGGTGCCGTGCGCCGGGGTCGGGGCCATGACGGTGCCGTACGGGGGAGTGGTGCCCTGGTTCCCCGTGTCGACGCTCACCCAGGCCTCGGTCATGTACAGCGTGCGCTCCACGGTCAGCTGCGGGGCGTTCAGTGCGCGCCGCCCGCCGCGCCCGGCCCGCAGCCGGCTGCCGCGCAGGCTCATCGAACCGCCGACCTTCGCCCCGCGCAGACTCAGCTCACCGCGTGCCTCCACCATCTCGGCCTGCAGGTCCTGTGCGACCGTGAGCCCGTCGCCGGCCAGGGCGCGGCCCTGCCGGTCGGTGCCCAGCTCGATCTGGTTGAGCAGCAGATCCGTGCCTATGTGGGCGTCGGTGAGCCGGATCCCGCGCTCGATCCGGCAGCGCGGCAGATGCAGATCGCCCTCGGTGTGCAGCCGGGCCGCCTCCAGCCGGGGCGCCGCGCAGCCGACCATCCGTAACGTCGTGAAATGGCACTCGGGCAGCACCACCTCGTTCTCCAGACGGCAGCCCGTCAGCTCCACGTACGGCGCGACGCGCCCGCCCGCGAGATCCAGCGTCCCGGTGATCCGTACGCCCCGGAGCTTCAGTGCGGCGACACGCCCGGGCCGGGCCCGCGGACCGCTCAGCAGCAGCCGGGCGACGACCCGTGCGTCCACACTGCGTTCCGCGCCCCAGACCGTCGGCGCGAACGGATCGTCCCGGAGCGGATCGCGGGCGCGCAGATCGTAGGTGCTGCCGCTTCGGAAGGCCTGCCACATGCCCAGCTCGGCCGCGGTGAGAGTGTCCGGAATGTCGCCGTTCTGCGGTTCGGCCACCGGGGCCCCCTCTGCTTGCAGTTGTTATCCCCTCTCTGTTCCCTCTGTGTGACGCCGTGAACGCCGGTGGTCAGCAGTGGCCGGGAGTAGTCGGCTGTGACCGCCGGGACATGTATCAGTCAGTGATACGGGCGAACTGCCGCCGATGGCGGTCTGAGAGAATTGCGGTGTGATCTCTCGAATCGATCTGCGCGGCGGTGCCCTCCCCGAGGGCGGCGACCTGCGCGACCTGCTGCCCCGAGCCGAGTTCGACGTGGAGGCCGCACTGGAGACGGTGCGCCCCATCTGCGAGGACGTACGCCATCGTGGCTCAGCGGCAGTGATCGAGTGGGGGGAGAAATTCGACGGCGTACGGATCGACTCGGTCCGGGTCCCGGCCCCGGCGATCGCCGATGCGCTGGAGCGGCTGGATCCCGCCGTACGGGCCGCCCTCGAGGAGTCGATCCGCCGCGCCCGCCTCGTCCACCACGAGCAGCGCCGCACCACGCACACCACCCAGGTCGTCCCCGGCGGCACGGTCACCGAGAAGTGGGTGCCCGTCGAGCGCGTCGGTCTGTATGTGCCGGGCGGGCGCTCCGTCTACCCGTCGTCCGTGGTCATGAACGTCGTACCGGCCCAGGAGGCGGGGGTCGAGGGCATCGCCGTCGCCTCCCCGCCGCAGAAGGAGTTCGGCGGTCTGCCGCACCCCACCATCCTCGCCGCCTGTGCCCTGCTCGGTGTCGACGAGGTGTACGCGGCCGGCGGCGCACAGGCCATCGCGATGTTTGCGTACGGAACGGCCGAATGTCTTCCGGTGAACCTCGTCACCGGCCCGGGCAACATCTATGTCGCCGCCGCCAAGCGCCTCCTCAAGGGCCGTATCGGCATCGACGCCGAGGCCGGGCCCACCGAGATCGCGATCCTCGCCGACTCCACCGCCGACCCGGTGCACATCGCCGCCGACCTGATCAGCCAGGCCGAGCACGACCCGATGGCCGCCGCGGTCCTCGTCACCGACTCCGAGGAGCTGGCCGCCGCCACCGAGGCCGAGCTGAAGCCGCAGGTCGCCGCGACCCGGCACGTCACCGACCGGATCGAACCCGCGCTGGCCGGCCGCCAGTCCGCGATCGTCCTGGTCAACGATCTCGAGGACGGTCTCAAGGTCGTCAACGCGTACGCCGCGGAGCACCTGGAGATCCAGACCACCGACGCCGCCGCCGTCGCCGACCGCGTCCGTAACGCCGGAGCGGTCTTCGTCGGCCCGTGGGCCCCGGTCTCGCTCGGCGACTACTGCGCGGGCTCCAACCACGTCCTGCCGACCGGTGGCTGCGCCTGCCACTCCTCGGGCCTGTCCGTGCAGTCCTTCCTGCGTGGCATCCACATCGTCGACTACACGCGCGACGCGCTCGCCGAGGTCGCCCACCACGTCGTGACCCTCGCCGAGGCGGAGGACCTCCCCGCCCACGGCGCCGCAATCAAGGCCCGTTTCGCCGAAGGCGAGCTGGACGAGAACAGTGGCCGGAAGGTTCCGCAGCAGTGACCAACAGCAAGTCGATCCGGATCGACGATCTTCCGGTCCGGGACGAGCTCCGCGGCCAGTCCCCGTACGGCGCCCCGCAGCTCGACGTTGCGGTACGGCTGAACACCAACGAGAACCCCTACCCGCTCCCCGAGGCGCTCGTCGACCGGATCGCCGAGCGCGTCCGTGAGGCCGCCCGCGACCTCAACCGCTACCCCGACCGCGACGCCGTCGAGCTCCGTACCGAGCTGGCCCGCTATCTCACCCGCACCGCCGGGTACGAAGTGGCCCTCGGCAACGTCTGGGCGGCGAACGGCTCCAACGAGGTGCTGCAGCAGCTGCTGCAGACCTTCGGCGGCCCCGGACGCACCGCGATCGGCTTCGAGCCCTCGTATTCGATGCACGCCCTCATCGCCCGGGGGACCGGCACCGGGTGGATCTCCGGACCGCGCAAGGACGACTTCACCATCGATGTCGCGGCGGCCTGTGAGGCCATCGCCGAGCAACGCCCCGACATCGTCTTCATCACCTCGCCCAACAACCCCACCGGTACCGCCGTCGACGCCGAGACCGTGCGCACGCTGTACGACGCAGCCCAGGCGGCGAGGCCCTCGATGGTCGTGGTCGACGAGGCGTACGGCGAATTCAGTCACCACCCCTCGCTGCTGCCGCTGATCGAGGGCCGGCCCAACATGGTGCTCTCGCGCACCATGTCGAAGGCGTTCGGTGCCGCCGGACTGCGGCTCGGCTACCTCGCCGCCGACCCGGCGGTCGTGGACGCCGTGCAGCTGGTGCGGCTGCCGTACCACCTGTCCTCCGTCACCCAGGCCACCGCGCTCGCCGCCCTGGAGCACACCGATACGCTCCTCGGGTACGTCGCCCAGCTGAAGAGCGAGCGCGACCGGATCGTCACCGAACTGCGCGCCCTCGGCTTCGACGTGACGGACTCGGACGCCAACTTCGTCCAGTTCGGCCGCTTCGCCGACAGCCACACCGCCTGGCAGCAGATCCTCGACCGGGGCGTCCTGGTCCGGGACAACGGCGTACCGGGATGGCTGCGGGTCTCCGCAGGAACCCCGGCAGAGAACGACGCGTTCCTCGATGCGGTACGCGAACTCAAGAAGGAGCACGACGCATGAGCCCCCGCGTAGGCCGCGTGGAACGCACCACCAAGGAGACGTCCGTAGTCGTCGAGGTCAACCTCGACGGCACCGGCAAGGTCGACGTGTCGACCGGGGTCGGCTTCTACGACCACATGCTCGACCAGCTCGGCCGCCACGGCCTCTTCGACCTCACGGTGAAGACCGAAGGCGACCTGCACATCGACACGCACCACACCATCGAGGACACCGCCCTTGCCCTCGGCGCCGCCTTCAAGCAGGCTCTCGGCGACAAGGTCGGCATCTACCGCTTCGGCAACTGCACCGTCCCGCTGGACGAGTCGCTCGCCCAGGTCACCGTCGACCTCTCCGGCCGCCCCTACCTGGTGCACACCGAGCCGGAGAACATCGCGCCGATGATCGGCTCCTACGACACGACGATGACCCGGCACATCCTGGAGTCGTTCGTCGCCCAGGCGCAGATCGCCTTGCACGTCCACGTCCCGTACGGCCGCAACGCCCACCACATCGTGGAGTGCCAGTTCAAGGCGCTCGCCCGCGCCCTGCGGTACGCCTGTGAGCATGACCCGCGCGCTGCCGGAATCCTCCCCTCCACGAAGGGCGCGCTGTGACCGGCCTCAACACCGTGCTGATCGTCGTCGGCCTCTTCCTGGCCGGCGGCGTCTACTCCTTCTCGAAGCAGAAGATGCCCAAGGGCCTCATCGTGCTGCTCGGGATCGCCTCCGTGATGTGCCTGGTCGCAGGCGTCATGCGGATCCAGGGACTCTGGGACTGAGGGAGCGACCTGTGAGTGACCAGAAGAAGGTCGTCGTCTTCGACTACGGCTTCGGCAACGTCCGTTCCGCCGAGCGCGCCCTCGCCCACGTCGGCGCGGACGTCGAGATCACCCGCGACTACGAGAAGGCGATGAATGCCGACGGGCTGCTGGTGCCCGGTGTCGGCGCGTTCTCCGCCTGCATGGAGGGGCTGAAGAAGGCCCGCGGCGAATGGATCATCGGCCGCAGGCTCTCCGGTGGCCGGCCCGTGATGGGCATCTGTGTCGGCATGCAGATCCTCTTCGAGCGCGGGATCGAGCACGGCGTGGAGACGGAGGGCCTCGACGAGTGGCCCGGTACCGTCGCCCCGCTGCAGGCCCCGATCGTCCCGCACATGGGCTGGAACACCGTGCGGTCCCCTGAGGACTCCGAACTCTTCGCCGGTCTCGACCCCGAGGCACGGTTCTATTTCGTGCACTCCTACGCCGTGCACGACTGGAGCCTCGAAGTCACCAACGCCAGGATCCGGGCTCCGCGGGTCACCTGGGCCACCCACGGCGAGCCATTCGTCGCCGCAGTGGAGAACGGCGCCCTGTGGGCCACCCAGTTCCACCCCGAGAAGTCCGGCGATGCCGGCGCCCAGCTGCTGACCAACTGGATCGGAACACTCTGATGTCCACCAAGCTTGAGCTCCTCCCCGCCGTCGACGTCCGCGACGGGCAGGCCGTCCGCCTCGTGCACGGCGAGTCCGGCTCCGAGACCTCGTACGGCGACCCCCTGCAGGCCGCCCTCGCCTGGCAGCAGGCCGGCGCCGAATGGCTGCATCTCGTCGACCTGGACGCCGCGTTCGGCACCGGTGACAACCGGGCGCAGATCGCCGAGGTCGCCCGCTCCATGGACATCAAGGTCGAGCTGTCCGGTGGCATCCGTGACGACGCCTCGCTGGCCGCGGCCCTCGCCACCGGCTGCACCCGGGTCAACCTCGGCACCGCCGCACTGGAGACCCCGGAGTGGGTCGCGAAGGTCATCGCCGAGTACGGCGACAAGATCGCCGTCGGCCTCGACGTCCGGGGCACGACGCTCCGCGGCCGCGGCTGGACCCGCGACGGCGGCGACCTCTACGAGACGCTCGCCCGCCTCGACTCCGAGGGCTGCGCCCGCTACGTCGTCACCGACATCGCCAAGGACGGCACGCTCCAGGGCCCCAACCTGGAGCTTCTGAAGAACGTCTGCGCCGCCACCGACAAGCCCGTCGTCGCCTCCGGCGGTGTCTCCTCGCTGGACGACCTGCGGGCGATCGCCTCGCTCGTGCCCGACGGGGTCGAGGGTGCGATCGTGGGCAAGGCGCTGTACGCGAAGGCGTTCACCCTGGAGGAGGCGCTGCAGGTGGTCTCCGCATGACCGACTCCGTCCGCCGTGTCTCCTCCGGGGCCCCCTGGGAGGAGAAGTTCGGCTACTCCCGAGCGGTGGAGCTGTCCAACGGGCTCGTCCTGGTGGCCGGTTGCACATCCGTGGTCAAGGGGCAGATCTCCGCGGGCGGCCCGTACGAGCAGGCCGTCGCCTCCTTCAACGTCGCCTTCGACGCGCTGAAGCAGGTGGGACTCGGCCGTGAGGACGTCGTCCGTACCCGGATGTACATCACGCACGCCCGGGACGTGGACGAGGTCGGCCGCGCCCACAAGGAGCTGTTCGACGACGTCCGCCCCGCCGCTTCCATGATCATCGTGTCCGGCTTCGTCGACCCCAGCCTGGTCGTCGAGGTCGAGATCGAGGCCTACCGGGCAGGTGCGCAATGAGTCTCGCGGTACGAGTCATCCCGTGTCTGGACGTCGACAACGGCCGGGTCGTCAAGGGCGTCAACTTCCAGAACCTGCGCGACGCGGGTGACCCCGTCGAGATGGCGAAGCTGTACGACGCCGAGGGCGCCGACGAGCTGACCTTCCTCGACATCACCGCGTCCAGCGGCGACCGGGAGACGACCTACGACGTGGTGCGCCGCACCGCCGAGCAGGTCTTCATCCCGCTCACCGTGGGCGGCGGCGTCCGCACCGCCGACGATGTCGACAAGTTGCTTCGGGCCGGCGCCGACAAGGTCGGCGTGAACACCGCGGCCATCGCCCGCCCGGACCTCATCCGGGAGATCGCCGAGCGGTTCGGCCGACAGGTCCTCGTGCTGTCGGTGGACGCGCGCCGCACCCCTGAAGGCACCTTCGAGGTCACCACGCACGGCGGCCGCAGGGGCACCGGCATCGACGCCGTCGAGTGGGCGCACCGCGCCGCCGAGCTGGGTGCGGGCGAGATCCTGCTCAACTCGATGGACGCGGACGGCACGAAGGACGGTTACGACACCGAGATGATCGCGGCGGTCCGGGAGCATGTGACCGTCCCGGTCATCGCCTCCGGTGGCGCGGGCCGTCTCGCGGACTTCGCGCCGGCCATCGCGGCGGGCGCCGACGCGGTGCTGGCCGCGTCCGTCTTCCACTTCGGTGATCTGAGGATCTCCGAGGTCAAGGGCGCACTGCGGGAGGCCGGGCACCCGGTCCGCTGACCGCGGAGTCATCGATCGCCGGACGGACCCGATACGCGGTTCCGTCCGGCGATCGGCGTTCTGCGGTCCGTCACCTGTCCGATCGCGGCAGTCATGCGGGAAACCGCGCAACTTTTATTGCGCAATAAATATTGTGCAAGTTTTCTTTCCTGTCTACGGTGTGGGCATGGCAAGCAATGAACCGCGCCGGGTCTCGGATCTGGAGACCTTGAAGGCGTTCGGGCACCCCCTGCGGATGAAGCTGTACCGAGCGCTCTACATCTCCCGGACCGCCACCGCCTCCCAGCTCGCCGAGCTGGTCGACGAAGCGGTCTCACTGGTCAGCTACCACCTGCGCAAGCTCGCCGACCACGGCCTGATCGAGGAGGCCGAGCAGCAGGGCAAGGACGGCCGCGAGCGCTGGTGGCAGCCCGCGTCGAAGGGGCTGAACTTCCACGACGAAGACTTCAGCGACGCGCCCGAGAAGGTCGCCACGCATGCCGCCGTCGGCAGGCTCTCCTTCGACCAGCACATCGAGCTGTACCGGCGTTACCTCGACTCGGCCCAGAGCTGGTCGCCGCAATGGCGCAGCGCCGCCTCCAGCTCCGAGTACCTGGCCCGGCTCACCGCCGACGAACTGGCCGCGCTCAACCGAGAGGTGCACCAGGTGATCGACCGGTACGAGGAGGCCGGCCGGGCCCGCGACGAGGCGGGGGACACCGAAGGGCGCGAGAACGTCGCCATGCACCTGTACGCATTCCCGTTCCGCACCTGAGCCGGCCACCCGAGAGGACGACCCTCATGAGTGTCACCGTCACGGCCACGAGAGCTCCCGAGCGCCCCGCCCACCGCGACGGCAACGTCCTGCGCTGGCTCGGCGCGTACACCGCGTCGATGGTCGGCGACAGCGTCTACTACATGGCGCTCGCCTGGGCGGCCACCCGCACCGGCACCGCTTCGCAGGCCGGATTCGTCCTCGCCGCCGGATCCGTGCCCCGGGCCGTGCTGATGCTCGGCGGGGGAGTCCTGGCAGACCGGTTCGGGCCCCGGCGTCTCGTCATAGGCAGCGACGCCGCGCGCTGCCTGGTCGTCCTGGGCCTGGCCGGCACGCTGATGTTCACCTCGCCCGGCCTGTGGATGCTGATCGCTGTCGCGCTCGTCTTCGGCGCGGTCGACGCGCTCTTCCTGCCCGCCGTGGGAGCTCTGCCGCCCAGGATCACGACCGCCGGACAGCTGGCCCGGATCCAGGGGCTGCGCGGACTCGCCACCCGTACCGCCAATGTGGTCGGCGCACCGCTGGGCGGGGTCGCGGTGGCCCTCGGCGGGCCCGTGCTCGCATTCGCCGCGGCCGGGGTGCTCTTCGCCGTCTCACTGCCTCTGCTCGTCCTCGTACGGATCGCGCCCCTGCCCGACCAGGAGGGTGCCGAATCTCCCGGCACCGCGTGGCGCGAACTGGCCGACGGGGTGCGTCACATCCGGCGCCATCCACTGCTCGGGCCGCTCGTGCTCGTCCTCGCCGTCAGCGAGCTGGGTTTCGCGGGCCCGCTCAACCTCGGGCTGATCCTGCTCGCGAAAGAACGCGGCTGGGGCGCCTCCGGCATGGGCTGGATCGTAGCCGCCTTCGGTATCGGCGCCGGCGCCGCGGCCCTGCTGCTCGCGGTCCGCGGGCGGCTGCCCCGCGCCGGGCTGATCATGTGCCTGACCGTGCTCGTCGGGGCGGTCGCCGCCGGGGCCCTCGCGTACGTCCCGTCGTTGCCGCTGGCAGCCGCGACCGGCGCCGCGGTCGGGCTCTTCGCCGGACTGGGCGGGGCGCTGTGCGGGGCGCTGATGCAATCCGCCACCGATCCCGGCTATCTGGGGCGGGTCACCTCGGTCTCGACGCTCTTCACCCATGCGATCGCACCACTCAGCTACCCGGTGACCGGCGCGGCCGTCGCCACCTGGGGGACCGCGCCGGTCTTCGCCGCCGGCGCGGCGCTGGGCGGGGCAGGGGCCGTGACCGGTCTGATCGTCACCCGGCTGCGCCGCGCGGAACTCCCGCGCTGACCCGGCCCCGCGGGGCCCTACATGCCCAGCTCGGCCGTGCTCACCCGGGCCACCGCCTCCTTGTCGCCCTCCACTTCCACCCGCGCCGCATCCTGCCGCCCCGACGCGAAGAGCAGCAGCTCGCCCGGCTCCCCGGTCACCGTCACCACCGGAGTGCCCTTGTGCGCCACGGCCGTCTGTCCGTCCGGGCGACGCAGCACTAGCCCCACCGGCGCCTTGCGCCCCATCAGCCGCGCGGCCTTCTCCATGCGTGACCACAGGGCGTCGGCGAAGACCGGGTCCAGGTCCCGCTGCGACCAGTCGGGCTGTGCCCGGCGCACGTCCTCCGCGTGGATGTAGAACTCCACGGTGTTGGCCGCCTCGTCCAGCTGCTTCAGCCCGAACGGTGACATCCGGGGCGGTCCCGTACGGATGAGCTGGATCAGCTCCTCGTACGGCTTCTCGGCGAATTCGGACTGCACTCGGTCGAGCCGGCTCTTCAGCGGGCTCAGCACCACCCCGGCCGCCGCGTCGGGCCTGCGCTCGCGTACCACCACATGGGCGGCGAGGTCGCGGGTCGTCCAGCCCTGGCACAGGGTCGGGGCTTCGGGGCCCGCCGCCTCCAACAGGTCGGCGAGCAGAAGTCGTTCACGCTTTGCATGGGTCGACATGCTGGCCAGGGTACGACCGGCGTCCGCGGTCCGCCCAGTGGACGTCCTGCCGGACGGCTTCCGGGGCCACGGCACAATGGGCACATGACCAGCACGCCCGCGCCCAGTACCCCGCCCGCCAGCAGCCTGGACCCCGCCGTCGCCGCCCGCCTCAAGCGCGGCGCCGACGGTCTGGTTCCGGCCATCGCCCAGCAGTACGACACCGGTGAGGTGCTGATGCTCGGCTGGATGGACGACGAGGCGCTGCACCGCACCCTGACGACCGGCCGCTGCACCTACTGGTCCCGCAGCCGTCAGGAGTACTGGGTCAAGGGCGACACCTCCGGCCACATCCAGCTGGTCAAGTCCGTCGCCCTCGACTGCGACGCGGACACCGTCCTCGTCAAGGTCGACCAGACGGGTGCCGCCTGTCACACCGGTGACCGCACCTGCTTCGACGCCGACGTACTCCCGCTCGGGCAGTAGGGTCAGCCGCCATGGATCTCGAGACCTTCCGCAAGCTGGCCGCCGACCGGCGTGTCATCCCCGTCAGCCGCCGGCTCCTCGCGGACAGCGACACCCCGGTCGCGCTCTACCGCAAGCTCGCGGGCGAGCGCACCGGCACGTTCCTCCTCGAATCCGCGGAGAACGGCCGCACCTGGTCCCGCTACTCCTTCATCGGGGTACGCAGCGCCGCCACCCTCACCACCCGCGACGGCCGGGCCCACTGGCTCGGCACCCCGCCCGTCGGCGTCCCCGTCGACGGCGACCCGCTGGTGGCTCTGCGCGCCACCATCGACGCCCTGCACACCCCGCGCGACCTGCACTCCGGAATGCCGCCCTTCACCGGCGGCATGGTCGGCTATCTGGGTTACGACATCGTGCGCAGGCTGGAGAGGATCGGCGAGCACGGTGGCGACGACCTGAAGCTCCCCGAGCTGACCATGCTGCTCACCTCGGACCTCGCCGTCCTCGACCACTGGGACGGCAGCGTCCTGTTGATCGCCAACGCGATCAACCACAACGATCTGGAGACCGGCGTCGACGAGGCGTACGCCGACGCCGTCGCCCGCCTCGACGCGATGGAGGCCGATCTCTCCCGCCCGGTCGAGAGCGCCCCCGCCACCCTCCCGCCGTCCGAACTCCCGCCGTACAGCGCACTCTGGGGCGGCCAGGCCTTCCAGGACGCCGTCGAGGACGTGAAGGAGCGGATCAGGGCCGGCGAAGCGTTCCAGGTCGTCCCTTCCCAGCGCTTCGAGACCCCGTGCACGGCCGGTGCGTTGGACGTCTACCGGGTGCTGCGCGCCACCAATCCGTCGCCGTACATGTACCTCTTCCGGTTCGACGGCTTCGACGTCGTGGGCTCCAGCCCGGAAGCCCTCGTCAAGGTCGAGGACGGGCGCGCCATGGTCCACCCGATCGCCGGAACCCGGCCCCGCGGCCTCACCCCGCAGGAGGACCAGGCCCTCGCCGACGAGCTCCTCGCCGACCCGAAGGAACGCGCCGAGCACCTGATGCTCGTCGACCTCGGCCGCAACGACCTGGGCCGGGTCTGTGTGCCCGGCAGCGTCGAGGTCGTCGACTTCATGTCGATCGAGCGGTACTCGCACGTCATGCACATCGTCTCCACCGTCACCGGCCGCGTCGCCGAAGGCCGTACCGCCTTCGACGTCCTCACCGCCTGCTTCCCGGCCGGCACCCTCTCCGGCGCCCCCAAGCCCCGCGCCATGCAGATCATCGAGGAGCTCGAACCCACCCGCCGCGGACTGTACGGCGGCTGCGTCGGCTACCTGGACTTCGCCGGGGACTCGGACACCGCCATCGCCATCCGTACGGCGCTGCTGCGGGACGGCACGGCATACGTCCAGGCCGGGGCGGGAATCGTCGCCGACTCCGACCCGGTCGCCGAGGACACCGAGTGCCGCAACAAGGCCGCCGCGGTCCTGCGCGCCGTCCATACCGCCAACCGCCTCCACGAACGCTGACGAGGTAAGGGATAGTGGAGTACGTGAGTGCTGTCCCCGTACCCCAGCCCCGTGCCCAAGCCGCCACCGCGCCCGACGCCACGGGAAGCCGCCGCAGCCTGGCCGCCGGCCTGCTTCTCGGGGCGGTCGGCGCCACCGTCGTGCTCCTCGCCTCCGGTCAGACCTGGGCGGAGGGCAAGGCCGCCGTCGGCGGCGGCTCCCTTCCGCTGACCGCCGACGGCCAGGACGTCACCGGTCTCCCGGCGGCCCTCGCCATCGTCGGCCTGGCCGCCCTCGTCGCCGTCTTCGCCGTCCGCAGCGCAGGCCGGCTGCTCGTTGCCGGGCTGCTCGCCCTCAGCGGTCTCGGGGCCGGTGTCAGCGCCTACCTCGGCGCCTCCGACAGCTCGGCCCTCGACGAGAAGGCGGCGCAGACCACCGGCGACGCCTCCGCCACCATCGATGCCCTCAGCCACACCGCGTGGCCGTACGTCACCGCCGTCGGCGGCCTGCTGATACTCCTCGCCGGGCTGCTCGCCCTGCGGTACGGGAAGCTGTGGCCGACCATGTCGGGACGGTACGAACGCGACGGCACCCCGCGGCCCCGCAAGGCCCCCCGCGCCGTTCCGGACCCGGACCGGCCCGAGGACCTGTGGAAGGCCCTGGACCGCGGCGAGGACCCGACGCACGAGGTATGACCCCCAGCTCACGTCGTACCCGCACGTACGGGACAATGGTGGTGAGCTTTCTGCACAGCGGCAGCGCAGCACATCACAGCGGCACCAGCTTTGCGTACAGCGATACCAACAGCGCAACACCAACGAGGAGCAACTCATGGCGGGCAGCAGCCACGGACACACCCCGGCCGCCTGGACCGGTGTCATCATCTCGTTCATCGGCTTCTGCATCGCAGGCGTCTTCATGGTCGCGGCCAACCCGCTCGGCTTCTGGGCCGGTATCGCGGTCATCTTCATCGGTGGGCTCGTCGGTCTCGCGATGAAGGCCGCAGGCCTCGGCATGCCGAAGGAGTCGGCCGAGATGGCCGCAGCCAGGGCGCGGGCCGGACAGGCCCAGGTCTCCTCCTGACCCCGGTCGGACCCATCGTGCGAGGCGCAGCCCGGACCGGGCTGCGCCTTTCCGCGTGACCGGGGACAATCACCGCGTGGACGCCTCTCCTTCTCCCGCCGCCGCACCGGGCCCGCACGGTCACCCGTCCGGGCCGGTCTTTCCGCCCGCGCCGGTGCCCCGGTCGGCCGTCCGACGGCTTGCCACCCCCCTCGGGGTGATGACCGCCGTCGTCGCGGCGTTCGGCTACGTCGGCGCCGTCGACCCCAACCAGCCGGGCCACTACCCGGTCTGCCCGTTGCTCCGGTTCACCGGCCTGTACTGCCCGGGCTGCGGCGGACTGCGCAGCGCCCACGCCGTCGCGCACGGGGATATCGCCGCGGCCTTGGGCTCCAACGCCCTTGCTGTCGTCGGTTACGCGATCTTCGCCGTCGTGTGGCTGGTCTGGATGGTCCGCGCGAGCAGGGGACTGCCCCTTCGGATCAATCTGCCGGCGGTCTACTGGTGGGGGATCGGCGCCGTGCTCCTGATCTTCGCCGTCGTCCGGAATCTGCCGTTCGGATCGATGTTGGCGCCGTGAATGCCCAGGTAGTGGGACATCCGTCAGCCGGATGTGAGTCCGGGGCCCTCCTGCGGATACCATCGAGATGGCTGATCCTGTTCCCTCATCACCGTCCCGGAAGGGGGCCGCTCGCGTGAGTGTGCTCGACGAGATCATCGACGGCGTTCGCGCCGACCTCGCAGAGCGGCAGGCGCGCGTCAGCCTCGACGAGCTCAAGGAGCGCGCGGCGCGCGCTCCGGCGGCCAAGGACGGAGTCGCCGCCCTGCGTGGCGAGGGCGTGACCGTCATCTGCGAGGTCAAGCGCTCCAGCCCCTCCAAGGGGGCCCTGGCCGCGATCGCCGACCCGGCCGCGCTCGCCGCGGACTACGAGGCCGGTGGCGCGTCCGTCATCTCCGTCCTCACCGAGGAACGACGCTTCGGCGGTTCGCTCGCCGACCTGGAAGCCGTTCGCGCCAAGGTCGACATCCCGATCCTGCGCAAGGACTTCATCGTCACCTCCTACCAGCTCTGGGAGGCACGCGCCTACGGCGCCGACCTCGCGCTGCTGATCGTCGCCGCTCTCGACCAAGAGGCACTCGTCTCGCTGATCGAGCGCGCCGAGTCCATCGGTCTGACGCCGCTGGTCGAGGCGCACGACGAGGAGGAGGCGGAGCGTGCCGTGGCCGCCGGAGCGAAGATCATCGGTGTCAACGCGCGCAACCTGAAGGACCTCAAGGTCGACCGCTCGACGTTCGAGCGCGTCGCCCCGGAGATCCCGGCGGCCATCGTCAAGGTCGCCGAGTCCGGCGTCCGAGGCCCGCACGACCTCATCGCCTACGCCAACGCCGGCGCCGACGCCGTGCTCGTCGGCGAGTCCCTGGTCACCGGCCGTGACCCGCGGGCCGCCGTCGCCGACCTGGTCGCCGCGGGCGCCCACCCGGCCCTGCGGCACGGACGGAGCTGACCCGCACCGTGTCCGCCGACCGTCCCGTGTTCCGCACCCGGCCAGGCCTGCGCCTCGCCGGTGTGACGGCTGCCCGGGACCCGCACGCGCCGCTGGCGCGCGGCTGCCGCCCCCGTGGCTGCCGCGCCCCCGCGCGCCGGGTGCACGGCCGGCGTGTGCGGTACGTGATCGGAGACGAGCCCGGTCAGGTCAACGGCATGCGATGGCGCCCGGGGACCGCGCTGTAGCGAGCCCCGGCCACGTACCCGCACCACATCTCTCGTACGTACGACCGCACCGCCCGACCCCCTCGGTCGCGGCGGCGTCTCGCTCACGACGCATACGGTGAACCCACCCGTTGCCATGACGAGGAGCACGTCGGATGTCATCTGACTTCTTCATTCCGGACCCCGAGGGTCTGATCCCCAGCGCCGAGGGCTACTTCGGTGCGTTCGGCGGCAAGTTCATCCCGGAGGCGCTCGTCGCCGCCGTGGACGAGGTCGCCGTCGAGTACGACAAGGCCAAGGCCGACCCGGCCTTCGCCGCCGAGCTCAACGAGCTCATGGTCAACTACACCGGCCGGCCCAGCGCGCTGACCGAGGTGCCGCGCTTCGCCGAGCACGCGGGCGGTGCCCGGATCTTCCTCAAGCGCGAGGACCTCAACCACACCGGCTCGCACAAGATCAACAATGTGCTGGGCCAGGCGCTGCTCACCAAGCGCATGGGCAAGACCCGGGTCATCGCCGAAACCGGTGCCGGCCAGCACGGTGTGGCCACCGCGACGGCTTGTGCCCTCTTCGGTCTCGAATGCACCATCTACATGGGCGAGATCGACACCGAGCGGCAGGCGCTGAACGTGGCGCGGATGCGGATGCTCGGCGCCGAGGTCATCGCCGTGAAGTCCGGCTCCCGCACACTCAAGGACGCCATCAACGAGGCGTTCCGCGACTGGGTCGCCAACGTCGACCGCACGCACTACCTCTTCGGTACGGTCGCGGGCCCGCACCCCTTCCCGGCGATGGTCCGTGACTTCCACCGTGTCATCGGGGTCGAGGCCCGCCGGCAGATCCTGGAGCGGACCGGCCGGCTGCCGGACGCCGCGATCGCCTGTGTCGGCGGCGGCTCCAACGCCATCGGACTGTTCCACGCGTTCATCCCGGACGCGCACGTCCGGCTGATCGGCTGCGAGCCCGCCGGCCACGGCGTGGAGACCGGCGAGCACGCGGCGACCCTGACCGCCGGCGAGCCCGGCATCCTGCACGGCTCGCGCAGCTACGTCCTCCAGGACGACGAGGGCCAGATCACCGAGCCGTACTCCATCTCGGCCGGTCTCGACTACCCGGGCATCGGCCCGGAGCACGCGTACCTCAAGGACATCGGCCGCGGCGAGTACCGCGCGGTCACCGACGCCGCCGCCATGCAGGCGCTGCGCCTGCTCTCCCGTACCGAGGGGATCATCCCGGCCATCGAGAGCGCCCATGCGCTGGCCGGCGCCCTGGAGGTCGGCAAGGAGCTCGGCAAGGACGCGCTGCTCCTGGTCAACCTGTCCGGCCGAGGCGACAAGGACATGGACACGGCAGCCCGTTACTTCGGGCTGTACGACACGGACGCGACCGTCGAGGCGGACGCGGACAACAACGGCGCCGAGATCGAGGGGGACGTCAAGTGAGCGGCAACATCGAGCTGTTGAGCGCCACCCTGGCCGCCGCCAAGGCGGAGGACCGGGCCGCGCTGATCGCCTACCTGCCGGCCGGGTTCCCGTCGGTCGACGGCGGTATCGAGGCGGTCAAGGCCGTCGTCGCCGGTGGCGCCGACGTCGTCGAGGTGGGCCTGCCGCACAGTGACCCGGTGCTCGACGGACCGGTCATCCAGACCGCCGACGACATCGCCCTGCGGGGCGGCGTGAAGATCGCCGACGTGATGCGTACGGTTCGCGAGGCCTACGAGGCGACCGGCGTCCCGATCCTCGTCATGACGTACTGGAACCCCATCGACCGGTACGGCATCGAGCGCTTCACCGCCGAGCTCGCCGAAGCGGGCGGCGCCGGGTGCATCCTGCCCGACCTGCCGGTCCAGGAATCGTCCGTGTGGCGCGAGCACGCCGACAAGCACGGTCTCGCGACCGTCTTCGTCGTCGCGCCGAGCAGCAAGGACGAGCGCCTCGCCACCATCACCGCGGCCGGCTCCGGCTTCGTCTACGCGGCCTCACTGATGGGCGTCACCGGCACCCGTGAATCGGTCGGCGAGCAGGCCCAGGACCTGGTGCGGCGCACCCGTGCCACCACCGGGATCCCGGTCTGCGTCGGTCTGGGCGTCTCCAACGCCGAGCAGGCCGCCGAGGTCGCCGCCTTCGCCGACGGAGTGATCGTCGGCTCGGCCTTCGTCAAGCGGATGCTGGACGCCCCCGACGAGGAGTCCGGACTGGCCGCAGTCCGCTCACTTGCGGGCGAACTGGCCGAAGGTGTTCGAAAGCGCTGAGTTCGGGCGTCGCCCGAACGGGTGGACCTGGGACCGGGGAGGCACGTACGTGCCTCCCCGGTTCGTTGCTGCGGGTGTGAGCGAGAAGAACGAAGAAGGAAAAAGGGCCGCGCGCGACCGGCTCGTGCAGCAGCGTGAGCGGGAGAAGGCGCGCGAGCGCCGCCGGCGCACGCTGATCGTCTCCACCGCCGTGGTGGGTGTGCTGGCGCTGGCCGCCGTCATCGGCGTGATCGCCGCGAATTCGGGTGGCAAGGGCGAGAAGGCGACCGGGGCGGGGCCCGTCGTCGCGCCGTCCGGTGCGACCGGCAAGGACAACCTGGCCATCCCGGTGGGTGCGGGCGATGCCCCGTCCACGCTCACGGTCTGGGAGGACTTCCGCTGCCCGGTCTGCGCGCAGTTCGAGAACGCGTTCCGGGACACGATCCATCAGCTGGAGAGCAGCGGACAGCTGAAGGTCGAGTACCACCTGGCCACGATCATCGACGGCAATCTCGGCGGCAGCGGCTCGCTGGACGCGGCCAATGCGGCGGCCTGCGCGCAGAACGTCGGCAAGTTCTCCGCGTACCACGACGTCCTCTACCGCAACCAGCCGCCGGAGACCGACGACGCCTTCGGCAAGAGCAGCAAGCTGATCGAGCTGGCGGGCAAGGTCGAAGGCCTCGACACCCCCGCATTCCGCAGCTGCGTGGAGGACGGCAGGCACGACACCTGGGTCAAGAAGTCCAACACCGCGTTCCAGAACGGCGGCTTCCAGGGCACGCCGACCGCACTGCTCAACGGCGAATCGATCTTCCCGAAGAAGGGGAACGAACCGATCACCGTGGCCAACCTGAGGAAGTGGGTCACCGAGGCGAACAAGGGGAAGCAGCCGGCGAAGGTCACCCCTTCGCCGACCGGTTCCTGACCCGGACCGGGGCCTGCCAGGGCGGGGATCCGATGACCGGCTCGTTACCCAGACGTTGTCGGGCGGGTTGCCGTACGTCCCGCCCGGCAGGGTAGCGTCGACCTTGCCATGGACCTTGCCTACATTCCCAGCCCGTCGACCGGCGTGATCGATCTCGGACCGATCCCGCTCCGCGGCTACGCGTTCTGCATCATCATCGGTGTGTTTGTCGCCGTCTGGTTCGGCAACAAGCGCTGGATCGCCCGGGGCGGCAGAACCGGCACAGTGGCCGACATCGCCGTCTGGGCCGTGCCCTTCGGCCTCGTCGGAGGCCGGCTCTACCACGTCATCACCGACTACCAGCTGTACTTCAGCGACGGCGAGAACTGGGTCGACGCCTTCAAGATCTGGCAGGGCGGCCTCGGCATCTGGGGTGCGATCGCGCTCGGTGCGGTCGGTGCGTGGATCGGCTGCCGCCGCCGCGGGATCCCGCTGCCCGCCTGGGCCGACGCGCTCGCCCCCGGCATCGCCTTCGCCCAGGCGATCGGCCGCTGGGGCAACTGGTTCAACCAGGAGCTGTACGGCAAGTCGACGGATCTGCCGTGGGCCCTGAAGATCAGCGAAGGCCCCAACCGGGTCGCAGGCACGTACCACCCCACGTTCCTGTACGAGTCGCTGTGGTGCGTGGGCGTCGCGCTGCTGGTGATCTGGGCGGACCGCCGCTTCAAGCTCGGACACGGGCGGGCGTTCGCGCTGTACGTCGCGGCGTACTGCACGGGGCGGGCGTGGATCGAGTACATGCGGGTCGACGAGGCCCACCACATTCTGGGCCTGCGCCTGAACGTGTGGACCGCGGTGATCGTCTTCGTCCTGGCGGTGACCTACATCGTGATCTCGTCGAAGGTGCGGCCGGGGCGCGAGGAGATCGTCGAGCCGGGGGCCACGGAGGCCGCCGAGGGCGTGGAGGCTGCGGACGAGGGCGCCGAGGCTGCGGACGAGGGCGCGCAGGACGCGGACTCGGGCTCGCAGGCCGACAGTGGCGCCGAGCGCGACGACGAGGCTCGGGCGCCGGGGAAGAACGGCACCGCGGAAGCGGCGAAGAACGGCTGACGCCACCCACTCGTACGAGGGGCCCGAACCGGACGGTTCGGGCCCCTCGCCGTTCCCCCACCGGGGAACTCCGCCGCCCCCGCCCCCACCGCTCAACCGCCGGAGGGGCTCGATCGAGTGAATTTCCCCCGCCCCGGTCGCCGCAGGGACCGGGGTCCTCGCCGTCAGCTCACCCGCTCCGCCAGCGCAAGCGTCCGGTGGGCCGCCGCCACTACCGCCGCGTCCACGAAACGGCCGTCCGGCAGTGCCAGTGCGCCTGCCTCCGTGAGGGCTGCCGCCACGATTTCCTGGGCCGAGTCGATCTCCTCCGAAGTGGGCCGGAACGCCCTCTCGATCACCGGTAGCTGCCGGGGGTGGATGGCCGCCCGGCCGATGAACCCCAGCGCGCGGCCGTGCGCGCAGGAGTGCCGCAGGCCGTCCAGGTCCCGTACGTCCGGGAACACCGACTGGGTCGGCGGGGCGAGGCCTGCCGCGCGGGCGGCGACCACCACCCGGCTGCGTGACCAGTCCAGCCCCCGGTCGTCCCGCACCCCCAGATCGGCCCGGAGATCGGCCTCGCCGAGGGCGATCGAGCGGACCTGGGGGTGGGAGGCCGCGACCGTGTACGCGTGCTCGATGCCGAGTGCCGACTCCAGCAGCGGACAGAGCGCCACGCCGGGGGCGAGCGCCGCGATGTGGTGGACGGTCGCGGCATGCGTGATCTTCGGCAGGCGCAGTTCGGCGAGGCCCGGCAGCCCGGCCAGGGCCAGGACGTCGGCCTCTGTGTGGACCCGGACATGGACCGGCACGGCCGTGTCGGCGGCCGGTTCGGTGAGGAGTTCGGCGGTGGCCGACCGGGCGTACTCCTTACGGTCCGGTGCGACCGCGTCCTCCAGGTCGACGATCACCACGTCCGCGCCCGAGTCGCGCGCCTTGCGCACCACGTCCGGCCGGTCCCCGGGAACGTACAGCCACGTCAGATGCACCTCTTCGGCCTCGGTCACAGGACGCCGTCCGCCCGTAGCGCGGCAATGTCCGGTCCTGACAGGCCGAGCCCGGTCAGGATCTCCTCGGTGTCCGCGCCGTGCGGACGGCCCGCCCAGCGGATCGAGCCCGGGGTCCCGGAGAGCCGGAACAGGACGTTCTGCATCCGGAGCGGGCCCAGTTCGGGGTCGGGGACCTCGGCGACGGAGCCCAGGGCCCGGTACTGCGGATCCTCCATCACGTCCCGGATGTCATGGATGGGGGCGATGGCCGCCTCCGCCTTCTCGAACGCGGAGATCGCGTCGTCACGGGTGTGCCGGGCCATCCAGGTGCCGACCGCCTCGTCGAGTTCGTCGGAGTGTTCGGCGCGGGTGGTGCCGGAGGCGAACCACGGCTCGTCGATCAGCTCCGCCCGGCCGACCAGGCGCATCACACGTTCGGCGATGGACTGGGCGGAGGTGGAGACGGCGACCCACTGGCCGTCGGACGTGCGGTACGTGTTGCGCGGGGCGTTGTTGCGCGAGCGGTTGCCGGTGCGCTCCTGGACGTAGCCGAGCTGGTCGTACCAGAGCGGCTGCGGCCCGAGCACGGTGAGGATCGGCTCGATGATCGCCAGGTCGACGACCTGACCCTCCCCGGTGCGGTCCCGCCCGGCCAGCGCCGCCATCACGGCGTACGCGGTGGCGAGTGCCGCGATCGAGTCGGCGAGACCGAAGGGCGGCAGGGTCGGCGGCCCGTCCGGCTCGCCGGTGATCGCGGCGAAACCGCTCATCGCCTCGGCGAGCGTGCCGAAGCCGGGGCGGCTCGCGTACGGGCCGAACTGGCCGAAGCCGGTGACGCGGGTCAGCACCAGCCGCGGGTTGACGGTGTGCAACTCCTCCCAGCCGATGCCCCACCGCTCCAGCGTCCCCGGCCGGAAGTTCTCGATGATCACATCGCTGGAGGCGGCCAGCCGGAGGAGGACGTCGCGCCCGCCAGGCGTGGAGAGGTCGAGGGTGAGATTGCGCTTGTTGCGGCCGAGCAGCTTCCACCACAGGCCGATGCCGTCCTTCGTCGGGCCGTGGCCACGCGACGGGTCGGGCTTGCGCGGATGCTCGACCTTGACCACCTCGGCGCCGAAGTCGCCGAGCATGGTGGCCGCGAGAGGGCCCGCGAAGAGGGTGGCGAGGTCGAGGACCCGCAGGGCGGAGAGGGGTGCTTCCGTGGGCGCGGTCATGCGGCGTCGATCTCACTGCGGTACGGCATGGAGGTCGAGGCGCCGGGCTTCTGCACGCAGAGCGCCGCCGCGATCGACGCCCAGGCCAGGGCCTCCGGTACGGCCCGCCCTTCGCCGAGGGCCACGGCGAGCGCCCCGACGAAGGTGTCCCCGGCGCCGGTGGTGTCGACGGCGGTCACCTCCGGGGCGGAGAAGTGGACCGTTTCGCTGCCCCGGGCCGCGTACAGGCAGCCCTTCGAGCCGAGGGTGATGACGACCTCGGGGACGTGCCGGAGCAGGATCTCGGCCGCCGCGTGGGGTTCGTTCTTCCCGGAGAGCGCGGCTGCCTCGTGCTCATTGGGGACCAGCAGGTCGACGTTGGCCAGGAGCTCGTCCGGCAGGGGTTGTACGGGGGAGGGGGTGAGGATCGTCCGCACCCCCTGGGCGTGGGCCATCCGGGCCCCTTCGACCACGGCCGGCAGGGGCAGTTCCAGCTGGAGGAGCAGCAGATCGGCTTCCCCGATGGCGGCCATCTCGCCGTGGCCGAGCGTGTGGACGGTGCCATTGGCGCCGGGGATCACCACGATGGCGTTGGCGCCCGTGTCGTCGACGACGATGTGCGCCGTGCCGCTGGGGCCCTCGGCGGTGTGCAGCAGATCGGTCTCGACGCCCGCGTGCTCCAGTTCGGCCCGGAGCTGTGCGCCGTACGCGTCGTCGCCGACCGCGCCGATCATCAGCACCTCGCCGCCCGCGCGGGCGGCTGCGACGGCCTGGTTGGCGCCCTTGCCGCCGGGGATGGTGCGGAACTCCCTTCCGGTGACGGTCTCCCCGCGCTCCGGGGCCCGTGCGACGTAGGCGACAAGGTCCATATTGGTGCTGCCGAGCACCGCGATGGCGGTCATGGGCGGAGTGCCTCCTGATAGGTCAGTTCAGCGAGTGCGTCGAAGCCGACCGAGTCGACACCCGGGACGGATGTGGCGAGACGGTTCTTGAGCGGGGTGGTCCACCGGACGGGCAGCGCGTCGGGCCGGCCGGCCAGCAGACCGGCCAGCGAACCGGCGGTCGCACCGTTCGAGTCCGTATCCCAACCGCCGGAGACCGCGCGGCAGATGGAGCCGGAGAAGTCGCCGTCGGCGTGGGTGAGGGCGGCGGCGAGCAGCGCGGCGTTGGGCAGCACATGGACCCAGTGGTAGGCGCCGAACGCGGCGTGCAGCCGGTCGGCGACCGCGTCGAAGTCCGGCTCCCCGCGGGCCGCGTCGATCCCGGTGCGGACCGCGTGCGCGAACCGCGAGCGCGGCGGTACGACGCGCAGCCCGGTCGCGAGACAGCCGTGCACGTCGGTCTCCCCGCCGGCCGCCTCGGCGAGCGCGGCAGCGGTGAACATCGCCCCGTACACGCCGTTGCCGGTGTGCGTGAGGACAGCGTCCCGGTGGGCCTGCTCGGCGGCGGCCGCCGGGTCGCCGGGGTGTGTCCAGCCGTGCACGTCGGCGCGGATCTGGGCGCCGATCCACTCCCGGAACGGATTGCGGTGCCGGGCGGTGTCCGGCGGCTCGATGCCGTCGAGCAGATTGCGGTACGCCACCCGCTCGGCGGTGAAGGTCCGGCCGGCGGGGAGTTCGTCGAGCCAGAGCCGGGCGAGATCGGCAGTGGCGAAGGACGGTCCGTACCGCTGGATCAACAGCAGGGTGAGAAGTGGGTAATTGAGATCGTCGTCCTCCGGCATCCCGTCGATGTTCTCGGCGAGCGAGGTGGCGGCGGAGCGGCGGTTCCAGGGGTATGCGGTGGTCAGCTCGGCGGGCACGCCCCTGGCGGTGAACCAGGTGGTGAGCGGCCAGTTCCCGCTGGCGCGGGCCAGCGCGCGGATCCCCGCGAGAGGCAGTTTCTCGACGGGCTTGCCGAGCAGGCAGCCGGCGGCGCGGCCCAGCCAGGCCGCCTCCAGCCGGGCCTTGCCGACCGTCGGAAGCTCCGCGCGCGGAGCCGGCCAGTGCGGGCAGGCCGCCCGGATCGCGGCCAGATCCGTCGGTTCGTCGACGGCCGAAGCCGAATCGAGCCGCGCGAGTTCGTCGAGCAGCCGCTCGGCGAGCGCGCGGAGTGCGGGCGGCGCGGGGGGCGTCGACGCGCCCGCGCGCTCCGGGGCGGGGGCGCCGCCCGCCGCGTACCAGCGGCGCTCGATGTCCCGCACGTCCCGGCCGTCCTCGGCCGCCTGGCGCAGTTCATGCCCGATCAGATCCTCCGGCTGCACCCAGGTGACCCGCACGGTCACGGTGTACCCGCCAGCATCGCGAACGCAGCCTCGTGCGTACGCCGCCGGGCGCTGTCCCGTACGAAGACCTCGCGGGCGACGTCCGTCAAGGTCCGCGCCGGTGCGTGCAGATCGAGCCGGCTGGCCTCGGCGACCGTTTTCACCCAGGTGGCGGGGATCGCCGCCTCGCCGTGCAGCGCGCCGGCGAGCGCACCGCTCATCGTGGCGATCGAGTCGCAGTCCCGGCCGTAGTTGACCGAGCCGAGCACCGCGTGCCGGTAGTCGCCGTCCGCGACGAGCAGCATCCCGAGGGCGATCGGCAGCTCCTCGACGGCGTGCAGCCGCGACGGGCGGCGGGCGCCGAGGGACGGTGTCCGGTAGTCGGGCCCGACGGTGTCGAAGGGGGCGACGGCGGTACGCAGCGGTGTCAGTGCCGTCTCGAAGTCCCGGTACCGTACGGCCACTTCGCAGACCGCTTCGATGGCGGCCCGGGTCCCGTCCTTGGCGAGCGACAGACAGGCGTCGACGACGGTGGCGGGTGTCGCACCCGGCGCACAGGCGGCGGCGACGGCCGCCGCGAAGACTCCGGCGGCCTCCCTCCCGTACGACGACTGGTGGGCGCCCGCGACATCCAGCGCCTCGGCGTACGCGGCCTGCGGATGGGCGGCGTTGACCAGGCCGACCGGCGCCATGTACATCGCCGCCCCGCAGTTCACGATGTTCCCGGAGCCCGCCTCGCGCGGATCGACATGGCCGTAGTGCAATCGGGCGACGATCCACTTCTCGGCGAGGAAGATCCGCTGCAGCGGCAGCGCCTCGGCCTCCAGCTCCGGGATCCAGCGGGGGGCCGAGATCAGCTCCGGTACGAGATGGTCGGCGACGCAGTACGCGTCGAGATGGTCCCGTACGGTGCCGTACACCCGTACCAGCGCATGGGTCATCAAGGTGTCGTCGGTGACGTGACCGTCGCCCTTGTGGTACGGGGCGATGGGGCGGGCGGTGCGCCAGTCCCCGCCGTCCCACGGGCCCACGATGCCGGTGATCCGGCCGCCGTGGCGCTCGACGATCTGCTCGGGGGGCCGGCCCTCGACCGGCCCGCCGAGCGCGTCGCCGACGGCGGCGCCGACGAGGGCGCCGGAGATCCGGTCATCCAGTCCGAGCGCGGTGGGTGGTTTGTTCTGAATCGGCGTCATGCCGGAATTGTCCACCCGGAGGGGCTGGTTCCGTGTCTGTCAGCAGCCCGGCGAGTTCGATGAGATCGGTGCCCGCGAGACGGGGCAGCGCGCATCCCGCGAGGGTGCGGCAGGCCTCGCGCCAGCCGTCCGGGACGGCGGCGACGCCGCCGAGCGCACCGGTCAGCGCGCCGGCCAGGGCGGGCGCCGAGTCCGCGACCCGTGACAGGCAGGCCGCTGCGGGAACGGCCTGGGCGATCTCGCCGCGGGCCGCCGTGGTCAGTGCCAGGGCGACCGGTACGGTCTCGGCCGCGGCGATCCCGTAGCTGTAGACATGGTCGACGATCTGATGCTCCAGCACGGGTACGAGCGCGAAGGCGCCGGCGGCCTCGCCGACGAAGTCGCGGGCGATCCGGACGGCGTGAGCGGCGTTGCGGGCGATCTCGGTGCCCTCGGGGAGCTGGACGAGCGCGGCGTTCACCGCGGTGTCGACATCGGCTCCGCCCAGCGCCTCGGCGATCGCGGCGGCCATCGCACGGGCGCCGTGCACACCGTCGCCGTCCTGGGTGTATCGGGCATCGAACTCGGCGAGTTCGGCGGCGGCCCAGGGCCGGCCGGGATGGACGACCGCCAGCACGGCAGCCCGTACGCAGGCCGCGTCGTCGAAGTAGTGCGGGTTGTCGTGGCCGGTGGCGGGGGGCCGCAGCCCGGCGGCGAGATTGCCGAGCCCGGCCCGGACCGAGATCCGGGCACGCAGCGGGAGGACCGCCGACTCGACCTCGGGTGCCCGCGCGGCGGCTGCGGCGACCTCGGCGGCCAGTGCGTTCCACGCGACGTCGATGGCGGCCTGCATCCGGCGGTCGGGGGAGAGTCCGTGCAGCGGACCGGCCGTCGAAGCCAGCACGGTCCCGGCGGCGAACGCGGCCCACTCGGCGTCGTCGGAGGGGCCGAGCCGCAGTGGCTCGGGCGGCTGGTTGAGTGCGATGGGCACGGGGAGGGTGGTGGTGGCGTTCTGTTCGGCGAAGGTGTCGAGCTCCCGGGTGAGCCGACGCGTCCATTCAGGCATCCGGGCCGCGCGGTGACGCGCCGCGGGCCACCCGGCGGCATCCCCCGAGGCCAGCCCGAGCAGCAGCCCCTCGATCCGGGCCCGGCGTCCCGGCAGAGGCCGGTTCAGGGGCGCGGTGGAACGGTTCTCCGGGCGGGGCTCGGTGTTCCGCGCGGTAGTCATGACACCACCGCCGCGGGTCCGGCCGCGGCGGACGGCCCCGACGGCCCGGCGGCGGGGCCGTCGGTGGGCCGGGCCGGGGCGGCCGGGGGCCGGGCGCCGGCGGGGGTGCCGCCGGCCTCGCGGGGCCCGCCGGCTGAGCCCGCTGTGCCCGACCCGTTGTCGTTGCCGGTCCCGTTGTCCCGGCCGTCCCCGCAGCTCGCCGCGCCGTCCGGCTCGTCCGTCTCGTCGGGGGTGAGCAACTCCGCGATGTCCAGGACGTGGTGCCCCCGCATCGACGGCAGGCAGCTGCCTCGGACCGGTCCGATCGCCCGCCCCCAGTTCCGGGGGATCGCGGCCACCCCGCCCAGCGCACCCGCCAGCGCGCCCGCCACCGCTGCCGTGGTGTCCGCGTCGCGGCCCATGTTGACCGCCGTCAGCACCGCCGTACGGAAGTCGCCGCGCGCCGCCGCGAACGCGCCGAACGCCAGGCCCACCGCCTCCGGTGCCAGGTCCGTCCACGGATAGCCGCCCACCACCACGGCGGAGCGCACCGCGCGTTCTCTCGTGAGGCGGTCCGGGTGCCTGTGCTGCGCGGCCGTCACCGCCCGCCTCAGCGAGCGCGCGGTCCAGGAATCCATCGGTACGACGGACAGGGCGGCCGCGATCACGGACGTGACCCCCGCTCCCGCCATCGCGGCGGCCACCCCGGCCGCCACAGCCTGGCCGCCGTAGATGCCCTCCCCGTCGTGGCTGACCTGCCCGTCGATCGCGACCAGGCGCGCGGCCTCCGCGGGCCTGCCTGCGGCGAAGACTCCGAATGGGGCCGCGCGCATCGCCAGTCCGTCGCTCCAGGCGTGCCGGTGCTGGGCGGAGATCGGGGCGGCGAGACCCCGGCGCAGGTTCTCCAGGGTGCCGCGCTCGCTGAACCCGGCGCCGCGGAACGGCCCCTCGTCCAGGTCGGCGATCCACAGATGCCAGGCCCGCTCCACATGGGTGACGGTCAGCGCCGAGCCGTGCCGGGCGAGCAGCAGCCCGGAGAAGATCGCGTACTCCGTGTCGTCGGTACCGGCCGGGTCGTCGCTGACGAAGCCTTCGATCCGGCCCCAGCGGCGGCGGATCTCGGAGGGTCGCAGGTTCTCCGCGGGTGCGCCCAGCGCATCGCCCACGGCAAGGCCGAGGAGCGCGCCCCTGGCCCGGTCGGCCCGGCCGGGGCGGCCGGGACCGCCGGCGTGGCTCGCGTCGAGGCGGTGCGCGTCGTTCCGGGCTGCCTCCGCCGTGCCCCCACCCGTGCGCGGTTCTGCCGGATTGCCTGCAATCAACTCCATCGTGTCGACCCTTCGCTCGTACCGAGCCAGTTCTCGTACCTGTCCGATCTGTGCCACGCGGAGCACCGACAGAGGCCGATTAACGCAACAAAAGGGCCACTCGGATGACGGGATCCCCTTCGTAAGGCAGGCCGTACTTACCTGGTCAGGGGGCAGGTAAGTACGGCCTGGCTTGCTGGCGGGGGATGCCTTTCGTGCGTACTTTCGGAGGTGTTGAGCGGGGGCGGGGCGAGCGGACCCGCTGCCGGAGAAGGGGAGAGCTGTGGCCATCATCGAGACCGACGCCGTACTGCACGAGGCGCACCGCGACAACCACACCCACCGTGATGTGAACGGCGGCTGGCTGCGTCCCGCGGTCTTCGGCGCGATGGACGGACTGGTCTCGAACCTGGCGCTGATGACCGGCGTCGCGGGTGGCTCGGTCTCCCAGCAGACGCTCGTGATCACCGGTCTGGCGGGTCTGGCGGCCGGTGCGTTCTCCATGGCGGCCGGCGAATACACCTCCGTGGCCTCGCAGCGCGAGCTCGTCGAGGCCGAACTCAACGTCGAGCGGCGCGAGTTGCGTAAGCACCCGACGGACGAGATGGAAGAGCTCGCCGCGCTCTACGAGTCCCGCGGCGTCGAGCCCGGGCTCGCCCGCGAGGTCGCCCGGCAGCTGTCCCGTGACCCCGAGCAGGCCCTGGAGATACACGCCCGCGAGGAGCTGGGCATCGACCCGGGCGATCTGCCGTCGCCGCTCGTCGCCGCCGTCTCGTCGTTCGGCGCCTTCGCGATGGGCGCGCTGCTGCCGGTACTGCCGTACCTGCTCGGTGCGAGCGCCATGTGGCCTGCGGTGCTGCTCGCGCTGGTCGGCCTCTTCGGCTGCGGGGCGGTGGTGGCGAGGGTGACGGCCCGCAGCTGGTGGTTCAGCGGGCTGCGGCAGCTGGTGCTCGGCGGGGCGGCCGCTGCGATCACGTACGGCCTGGGCACCCTGTTCGGCGTGGCCGTCGGCGGCTGACCGCGACCGCGCCGCCCCGTGCGATCCGCCTGCAGGCAATCTGCCGGCAATCCGTGTGACGTACGTCTTGGGTTCCGCCCCTGGGCGGGACCACCCCAACGGACGTAAAATGAGTCTCTATACAGGGCTCCACATAAGTAGCCGTTACTCGGCGGTTTCGTTTCCTTTGCCACTGGGCATGAGCCGTAGACACCGCAGGCAACGACGCCTGCTCTCTGTGGTCCCCCGGGCGCCGATCCTCCGACTGCGACCCGCTCCACCGCTCCTCGCGGTGTCCGCATGTTGGAACGGGCTATCCGCTTCTTGAGAAGCAGCCCATCATGTAACCTGCACGAAATTTCGCAGAGGGCCAACGTCGTCCCTCGGCACTGCATATGCCACGACGACGACGGGAGAGCCAATGCGTTCCGACGCCTGGTCGCCCATGGACGGTCGCCCCGCCCAGCAGGGGATGTACGACCCCCGTAACGAGCACGACGCCTGTGGTGTCGGGTTCGTGGCCACTCTTACCGGTGTGGCCAGCCATGAGCTGGTCGAGCAGGCGCTGACCGTACTGCGCAACCTCGAGCACCGCGGCGCCACGGGATCCGAGCCCGACTCGGGCGACGGCGCCGGAATCCTGCTCCAGGTACCGGACGCATTCCTCCGCGCCGAGGCCACCTTCGACCTCCCGGAGGCCGGTGGCTACGCCGTCGGAATCGCCTTCCTGCCCGCGGACGACTCCACGGAGGCCGTCCAGAAGCTCGAGAAGATCGCCGCCGAGGAGGGCCTGAAGGTCCTCGGCTGGCGTGAGGTCCCGGTCAGTCCCGACCTCCTCGGCAGCGGCGCCCGCGCCACCATGCCCGAGTTCCGTCAGCTCTTCGTCGCGGACGGTGAGAGCGCCGGCATCGCGCTCGACCGCAAGGCCTTCGTGCTGCGCAAGCGCGCCGAGCGTGAGGCCGGGGTGTACTTCCCGTCGCTCTCCGCCCGCACGATCGTCTACAAGGGCATGCTCACCACCGGGCAGCTGGAGCCGTTCTTCCCGGACCTCTCCGACCGCCGTCTCGCCACCACGGTCGCGCTGGTCCACTCGCGCTTCTCCACGAACACGTTCCCGAGCTGGCCGCTCGCCCACCCGTACCGCTTCGTCGCGCACAACGGCGAGATCAACACGGTCAAGGGCAACCGCAACTGGATGAAGGCCCGCGAGTCCCAGCTCGCGTCGAGCCTCTTCGGTACGGAGCAGCTGGACCGGATCTTCCCCGTCTGCACCCCGGACGCCTCCGACTCCGCCTCCTTCGACGAGGTCCTGGAGCTGCTGCACCTGGGCGGCCGCTCGCTGCCGCACTCGGTGCTGATGATGGTCCCCGAGGCGTGGGAGAACCACGACTCGATGGACCCGGCCCGGCGCGCCTTCTACCAGTTCCACTCCACGATGATGGAGCCCTGGGACGGCCCGGCCTGCGTCACCTTCACCGACGGCACCCAGGTCGGCGCGGTCCTCGACCGCAACGGTCTGCGCCCCGGCCGTTACTGGGTCACCGACGACGGCCTCGTCGTCCTCTCCTCCGAGGTCGGCGTCCTGGACATCGCCCCCGAGAAGGTCGTCCGCAAGGGCCGCCTCCAGCCCGGCAAGATGTTCCTCGTCGACACCGCCGAGGGTCGCATCATCGAGGACGACGAGATCAAGGCCGGCCTCGCCGCCGAGCAGCCGTACCAGGAGTGGCTGGAGACCGGCGAGATCGAGCTGGAGGATCTCCCCGAGCGCGAGCACATCGTGCACACGCACGCCTCCGTCACCCGCCGCCAGCAGACCTTCGGCTACACCGAGGAAGAACTCCGCGTCATCCTCGCGCCGATGGCCCGCACCGCCGGCGAGCCGCTCGGCTCCATGGGCACGGACTCGCCGATCGCGGCCCTGTCCGAGCGCCCCCGGCTGCTCTTCGACTACTTCACCCAGCTGTTCGCGCAGGTCACCAACCCGCCGCTGGACGCCATCCGCGAGGAGCTCGTCACCTCGCTGCGCTCCACGCTCGGCCCGCAGGGCAACCTGCTGGAGCCGACCGCCGCGTCGTGCCGCAGCGTCACGCTGCCGTTCCCGGTGATCGACAACGACGAGCTGGCCAAGCTGATACACATCAATGCCGACGGCGACATGCCGGGCATGAAGGCCGCCACGCTCTCCGGTCTCTACCGGGTCAGCGGCAGCGGTGAGGCCCTCGCCGCCCGGATCGAGCAGATCTGCAGCGAGGTCGACGCCGCCATAGAGGACGGCGCCCGCCTGATCGTCCTGTCCGACCGGCACTCCGACGCCGAGCACGCGCCGATCCCGTCGCTGCTGCTCACCTCGGCCGTCCACCACCACCTCATCCGTACCAAGCAGCGCACCCAGGTGGGCCTGCTGGTCGAGGCCGGGGACGTCCGCGAGGTCCACCACGTCGCGCTGCTGATCGGTTACGGCGCCGCCGCGGTCAACCCGTACCTGGCGATGGAGTCCGTCGAGGACCTGGTCCGGGCCGGCACGTTCATCGAGGGCATCGAGCCCGAGCAGGCCATCCGCAACCTGATCTACGCGCTCGGCAAGGGCGTCCTGAAGGTCATGTCCAAGATGGGCATCTCGACCGTCGCCTCCTACCGCGGCGCCCAGGTCTTCGAGGCCGTCGGCCTCGACGAGGGCTTCGTCGCGAAGTACTTCAACGGCACCGCGACCAAGATCGGCGGCGCCGGACTCGACGTCGTCGCCAAGGAGGTCGCCGCCCGGCACGCCAAGGGCTACCCCGCCTCCGGCATCTCCGCCTCGCACCGCGCGCTGGAGATCGGCGGCGAGTACCAGTGGCGCCGCGAGGGCGAGCCGCACCTGTTCGACCCGGAGACGGTCTTCCGCCTCCAGCACGCCACCCGCAACCGCCGGTACGACATCTTCAAGAAGTACACGGACCGGGTGAACGAGCAGTCCGAGCGCCTGATGACGCTCCGCGGCCTGTTCGGCTTCAATTCGGACCGCGAGGCGATCCCGGTCGACGAGGTCGAGTCCGTCTCCGACATCGTCAAGCGGTTCTCCACCGGCGCCATGTCGTACGGCTCGATCTCCCGCGAGGCGCACGAGACCCTCGCCATCGCCATGAACCAGCTGGGCGGCAAGTCCAACACCGGTGAGGGCGGCGAGGACGCCGACCGGCTCTACGACCCGGCGCGCCGCTCGTCCATCAAGCAGGTCGCCTCCGGCCGCTTCGGTGTGACCAGCGAGTACCTGGTCAACGCGGACGACATCCAGATCAAGATGGCGCAGGGCGCCAAGCCCGGCGAGGGTGGCCAGCTGCCCGGCCACAAGGTCTACCCGTGGGTCGCCAAGACCCGGCACTCCACCCCGGGTGTCGGTCTGATCTCCCCGCCTCCGCACCACGACATCTACTCCATCGAGGACCTGGCTCAGCTGATCCACGACCTCAAGAACGCCAACCCCGCGGCCCGCATCCACGTGAAGCTGGTCTCCGAGGTCGGCGTCGGCACGGTCGCCGCGGGTGTCTCCAAGGCGCACGCGGACGTCGTCCTGATCTCCGGCCACGACGGCGGAACGGGCGCCTCGCCGCTCACCTCGCTGAAGCACGCGGGCGGCCCCTGGGAGCTCGGCCTCGCCGAGACCCAGCAGACCCTGCTGCTCAACGGCCTGCGCGACCGCATCGTCGTGCAGACCGACGGGCAGCTGAAGACCGGCCGCGACGTCGTCATCGCCGCGCTGCTGGGCGCCGAGGAGTTCGGTTTCGCGACCGCGCCGCTCGTCGTCTCGGGCTGCGTCATGATGCGGGTCTGCCACCTCGACACCTGCCCGGTCGGCATCGCCACCCAGAACCCGGTCCTGCGCGACCGGTTCTCCGGCAAGGCCGAGTACGTCGTCAACTTCTTCGAGTTCATCGCCCAGGAAGTGCGCGAGCTCCTCGCCGAGCTCGGCTTCCGTACGATCGAAGAGGCCGTCGGCCACGCCGAGCTGCTGGACACCGACCGTGCGGTCACGCACTGGAAAACGCAGGGTCTCGACCTGGAGCCCCTGTTCTACGTTCCGGAGCTGCCCGAGGGTGCGGTCCGCCACCAGCAGATCGAGCAGGACCACGGTCTCGCCAAGGCGCTCGACAACGAGCTGATCAAGCTCGCCGCCGACGCCCTCAACGCGGACAGCGCCGAGGACGCCCAGCCGGTCCGGGCCCAGATCGCGATCCGGAACATCAACCGGACCGTCGGCACCATGCTCGGCCACGAGGTGACGAAGAAGTTCGGCGGTGCCGGTCTGCCGCAGGACACCATCGACATCACCTTCACCGGCTCCGCCGGCCAGTCGTTCGGCGCGTTCGTGCCCAGCGGTGTGACGCTGCGCCTGGAGGGCGACGCCAACGACTACGTCGGAAAGGGCCTCTCCGGCGGCCGCGTCATCGTCCGCCCGGACCGCGGCGCCGATCACCTCGCCGAGTACTCCACCATCGCGGGCAACACCATCGCCTACGGTGCGACCGGCGGCGAGCTGTTCCTGCGCGGCCGCACCGGTGAGCGGTTCTGCGTCCGCAACTCCGGCGCGACCGTCGTCTCGGAAGGCGTGGGTGACCACGGCTGCGAGTACATGACCGGTGGTCACGCCGTCGTCCTCGGCGAGACAGGACGCAACTTCGCCGCCGGTATGTCGGGCGGTGTCGCGTACGTCGTCGACCTGGACCGCGACAATGTCAACGTCGGCAACCTCGGTGCGATCGAGGAACTCTCCGACACCGACAAGCAGTGGCTGCACGACGTCGTGCGCCGCCATCAGGAGGAGACGGGCTCCACCGTCGCCGAGAAGCTGCTTGCCGAGTGGGACACCGCGGTGGCCCGCTTCAGCAAGATCATCCCGTCCACCTACAAGGCAGTGCTCGCCGCCAAGGACGCCGCTGAGCTCGCCGGTCTCTCCGAGCAGGAGACCACCGAGAAGATGATGGAGGCGGCGACCAATGGCTGACCCCAAGGGCTTCCTGACCACCGGGCGCGAGGCCGCCAGGACCCGTCCCGTCGGCGAGCGCGTCAAGGACTGGAACGAGGTCTACGTTCCGGGCTCGCTGCTCCCGATCATCAGCAAGCAGGCCGGCCGCTGCATGGACTGCGGCATCCCGTTCTGCCACAACGGCTGTCCGCTGGGGAACCTCATCCCCGAGTGGAACGACTACGCGTACCGCGAGGACTGGACGGCCGCGTCCGAGCGCCTGCACGCGACGAACAACTTCCCGGAGTTCACGGGCCGCCTGTGCCCCGCTCCGTGCGAGTCGGCGTGCGTGCTCGGCATCAACCAGCCGGCCGTCACCATCAAGAACGTCGAAGTCTCGATCATCGACAAGGCGTGGGACAGCGGCGACGTCACCCCGCAGCCGCCCGAGCGGCTGTCCGGCAAGACCGTCGCGGTCATCGGCTCGGGCCCGGCGGGTCTCGCCGCCGCCCAGCAGCTGACCCGGGCCGGTCACACGGTCGCCGTATACGAGCGTGCGGACCGCATCGGAGGCCTTCTCCGGTACGGCATCCCCGAGTTCAAGATGGAGAAGTCGCACATCAACCGCCGCATCGAGCAGATGCGCGCGGAGGGCACCAAGTTCCGTACGGAGGTGGAGATCGGCAAGGACCTCGATGCCGCCAAGCTCCGCCGCCGGTACGACGCGGTCGTCATCGCGGCCGGTGCCACCGTCTCCCGCGACCTGCCCGTCCCGGGCCGCGAGCTGAACGGCGTGCACTTCGCGATGGAGTACCTGCCGCTCGCCAACAAGGTGCAGGAGGGCGACCTGACGGTCTCCCCGATCTCCGCCGAGGGCAAGCACGTCGTCGTCATCGGCGGCGGCGACACCGGCGCCGACTGCGTCGGTACCGCTCACCGGCAGGGCGCGGCCTCCGTCACCCAGCTGGAGATCATGCCGAAGCCGGGCGAGGAGCGGAACACCAACCAGCCCTGGCCGACCTTCCCGATGCTGTACAAGGTCACCTCGGCGCACGAGGAGGGCGGCGAGCGGGTCTACTCCGTCTCGACCACCCACTTCGAGGGCGACGAGGACGGCAACGTCCAGGCACTGCACCTCGTCGAGGTGGAGTTCAAGGACGGCAAGCTGGAGCAGAAGCCCGGCACCGAGCGGCGGATCCCGGCGCAGCTGGTCACGCTCGCCATGGGCTTCACCGGTACCGACCAGGCCAACGGCCTCGTCCAGCAGTTCGGTGTGAAGCTCGACGAGCGTGGCAACGTCGCGCGCGACGCGGACTACGCCACCAACGTCGAAGGTGTCTTCGTCGCCGGTGACGCGGGTCGCGGCCAGTCCCTCATCGTGTGGGCCATCGCCGAGGGCCGCTCCGCGGCGCGCGGCGTGGACCGCTTCCTGACCGGGGCCAGCGCGCTGCCGGCCCCGATCCGCCCGACGGACCGTTCCCTGACGGTCTGAGCACCACCAGCACCACCAACAGACGTCCCGTACAACGGCGTACGGAACTGAACGCGGCGCCTGCCCGTCCCCGACCGGACGATTCGGCAGGCGCCGTGGCGCGTCCGGGGACGTCCCGTACCCGCCGGCCGGACGGCTCAGGCCACCGCCCCACCGGTCAGTTGTGATGTCTTGAGCGCCACCAGGGCGACCAGCAGCACGAACAGCACCGCACACCCGGCGATCTGCACGGCGCTACGGCGCTTCGCGGGCGCGTAGGCGAGCACGGCCATGACGATGCCGCCCGTGAGCAGGCCGCCCAGATGCCCCTGCCACGAGGTGAACCCCGCGGAGATCAGCATCCAGATCAGGAACCCGGCCAGGAACCGGTTGACCGCCTGCATGTCCCTTCCGAGCCGCCGGTTGATGACGTAGAAAGCCGCCGCGAGCCCGAAGATCGCCCCCGACGCGCCCACCGCGGTGTCGCCCGGCGCGATCAGATACACCAGCACCGAACCGCCCACCGCGGACAGCAGATACAGCGCGAGATACCGCCCCCGGCCGAGCTGCTCCTCGACGATCCGGCCCAGATTCCACAGCCCGTACATGTTGAAGAGGATGTGCAGCACCCCGAACGGGAGGGAACCGAACGACGAGCCGCCCGGCGGGAGATGCAGGAAGGCCCCGGTCAGCAGCCGGTACCACTCGCCGGCGACCACACCGACCGCGTCGAACCCGGGGATGTTCCCGCTCTCGTACACGTACTGACTGCCGTCGGGACCGCTCAGGCCCGCGCCGAGCATCCCGAACCGGTCGACGATCTCCGGACGGACCAGCTCGCCCAGATACGCCAGTACGTTCAGGCCTATCAGTACGTATGTCACGACGGGCACCGCCGTCCTCGACACCGCGCCGCCGAAGACCGTGCGCGCCTGCCGGACCGAGCGCTGTCCCTCCTTCACGCACTCCACGCAGTGGTGGCCGACCGCGGCCTCACGCATGCAGTCGGGGCAGATGTAGCGGTCGCAGCGGGTACAGCGCACATACGTCTCGTACGACGGATGGCGGTAGCACGTGGTGACGGCGGCCTCCATGGCCGGCTCCTTCACTGGTGGGCGGTCACAGGGGCCGGTGGGGCGGCGGCGATCAAGATAGCGAACACCGCCAGGAGCACCGCAGTCGGGTACGAGCGGACAAGGGCAGGCCGGCCACGGTGACGTAACCTCGTAACCCCCGTACCAGGAACGGAGTGCCGGATGGCAGCCATCAGCCTGCGCAAGGTCGAGGAGACGGCGCCCGCGCTGGTCAGCCTCTACAGGAGTGCGGGGGTCTCGCTCCAGAAGCACGGGCTGAGCGGGGAGAGGGCGGCGGTCTATCTCGTCCTCGACTACTCCGGCTCCATGAAGGAGTACTACAAGGACGGCAGCGTCCAGGCCCTCGCCGACCGGGTGCTCGGTCTGTCGGCCCATTTCGACGACGACGGCCGCGTGCCCGTCGTCCTCTTCTCCACCGACATCGACGCGGTCACCGAGATAGCCCTGGACAACCACCGCGGGCGCGTCGACGAGATCGTGGCAAGCCTCGGGCACATGGGGAAGACGAGCTATCACCTGGCCATGGACGCGGTCATCGACCATTACATCGACAGTGGCTCGACCGCGCCCGCACTCGTCGTCTTCCAGACCGACGGCGGTCCGATCAACAAGACGGCGGCCGAGCGCTATCTCTGCAAGGCGGCGAAACTGCCGATGTTCTGGCAGTTCATCGGCTTCGGCAACAAGCGCAGTTCGCAGTTCGACTTCCTGCACAAGCTCGACGAACTGGCCGTTCCCGCACAGCGTCCCGTCGACAACGCAGGCTTCTTCCACGCCGGACTCGACCCGCGGCAGGTCCCGGACGCCGATCTGTACGACCGGCTCGTCGCCGAATTCCCGCACTGGCTGGCCGCGGCCCGAGCGCAGAGGATCGTCAAGTGACGCTACGAGTGCTGAGGGCGGCCGACCGCCCGGCCGTGCCCTGGAAGAACGGCGGGGGAGTCACCCGGGAGATCGCCGCGTCCCCCGAGGGCGCACCGCTGGACGCCTTCGACTGGCGGGTCAGTCTCGCCGACGTGTCCGCGGACGGGCCGTTCTCCTCGTTCCCGGGCGTCGACCGCACGCTGACCGTGGTCGAGGGCGCCGGGATGGATCTGATGGTGGGCGGCGAACACCACATCGTCGACGAGCAGTACTGGCCGCACGACTTCCCCGGAGACCTGGAGACGGACGGACGGCTGCTCGGCGGCCCGGTCGTGAACCTCAATGTGATGTACCGCAGAGAACGTACGACGGCGGAGGTCGCTGTCGTACGCGGCACCCTCCGGCTGTCGGCGCCGCAGGGCGGTACGGTCCTGGCCGTCGCGCTGGAGGACGGTGCGGTGCTCGACGGCCGGGACATCGAACTCGACCGCTACGACGCGGTGGTCGCCGACAGCGCGTCGCCCGGAGTGCTCCGGACCCAGGGCTGGGCGCTCCTGGTCACGCTGTCCGTCGGATAGTCCCGATCACGCACCGGGAACCCGGTACCGGTGTGTCTGCGACATCTTCGGCGGTCCGGACGTCATGGGCAGGCCCAGTTTCTCGGCGATCGGCAGCATCACGGCGCCGAACCTCTCCGCGGCCTCGGGGGACTCCCACAGGTCGAAGAGCTCCACGCCCGAATGGGTCACTGTGCAGACCTGCGACAGGCAGCCGGCGAACGGGTCTTCGGGCAGTGCCTGAAGTTCCCTGTGGAGAGCGTCGTACTGGTCGGCCGTGACGCCCGACAGAGTGGCATGCACGAAGATCGCCATCGTCAATCACCTCGGGTTCGCGGGATCAGTCCCTCTCCGCCGCCACGCTGACGGCCATGTGCCCCGTACAGCAGAACACGATCGACCCAGGACGGCATCCGATCGGGTGGCTGCCCGGAAAACCGGACAGAAGATGTCGGGATTCAAGGGTTCGATGGAGTCATGACATCGACTTCCTGGGCAGCGTTCCAGTCGGCGGAGCCGGATTTCGCCGAGACCGTGCGGGCCCGCTTCGGGCTGTACAAGCACCACGTCCTGGCCACCCTGCGCAAGGACGGCTCGCCGCGTGTGACCGGACTGGAGGTGGACTTCCGCTTCGGTGAGCTGTGGCTCGGCATGATGCCGAACTCGCGCAAGGCACTCGACCTGCGGCGAGATCCGCGGTTCGCGGTGCAGGCCAACCCGGGACCGGACGACACGATGGCCGACGCCGACGTCCGGATCTCCGGCCGCGCGGTGGAGGAGACCGACGCCGACGTCCTGGCCCGCTTCGTCGAGGAGGCCAAGCCGCCGGAGCCGTTCCACCTGTTCCGCACGGAACTGACGGAGGTGGTCCGCACGGGGTTGAAGGGCGAGGAACTGATCGTCCAGACCTGGCGCCCGGGCACCCCGCTGCGCACGCTTGTCCGCGGAAATGACGACAGCGCCCCGCGCCGGGCGACCTGAATCGACCGGGCCGGGTCGGGCAGGCGGGTCCGGGCGGCTCCGCCCGCCCGGACCACGTCAAGTCCGCCGAGCGGGAGGATCAAGCCCCGTCGAGGGGGGTCCCATGCGCTTGGGACTTCGGACCATGGCGGGAGATCAAGTGCGAAGCGGCCACCGGGCGCCCCCGGTCACCACCCGCTCCCGGCAATCCCCCCGCGCCCCCCAGGCATCCCGCAACGGCCCCGCCTTCCGCACCCACACCGAGAGATCCAGCTCCTCCGTATACCCCACCGCCCCATGCAGCTGCAGCGCCGCCCGCGCCGCCGCGTACGCCGCTTCGCCCGCCACGACCTTCGCCGCCGCCACATCCGCTCCCGCGCGCGGCTCCCGTTCGGCGAGCGCCGCCGCGGCCCCGTACAGCAGCGGCCGGGCGAACTCCAGGCCGATCAGCGTGTCGGCCAGCCGATGCTTGACCGCCTGGAACGATCCGATCGCCACCCCGAACTGGGTCCGCTGCTTCACGTACGCGACCGTGGCCCGCAGCAGTGCCTCGCCCGTCCCGAGCGCCTGCGCCGCCGTGGCGAACGCCGCCCAGTCCGCGGCCGCGCCGGCCGCCTCCACCACCCGCGGTCCCGAGGCCAGCACCTGGCCGCCGGGCTCGACCCGGAACAGCCGTCGCGCCGGATCCGACGAAGCGCGGAGCGGACCGTGTCCGGGCGCGAGCCGCAGCTCGTCCCCCGACACCGCGAACACCGCGTCCACGGCGTCCGCGTCCAGCGCGAACGCCCCGTCGTCGAGCAGGAGCGTCGCCGACACCGCCCCCGACGCGATCCGGGGCAGCCACTCCTTCGCCACCGGGCCCCCCACCCCGCTCAGCAGTATCCCCGCCGCCACCGTCTCCACCACCGGCCCCGGCACCGCGTGCCGCCCCAGCTCCAGGAAGGCCACCGCGAGTTCCACCGGGAGCGGTCCGAGACCCTCGTACGCCTCCGGTATCGCGAGCGCGAACACCCCCGCCTCCGCGAGCCGCGCCCACAGGGCCCGCCCCGGTCCGTGGTCCCCGGCGCCCCATGCCCGGACGGCCGCGGGCGTCTTCGCGGCCGCCAGCATCGAGTCCAGCGAGCGTGCGAAGTCCCGCTGCCCGTCGTCGAGGAGGAATCGCATCAGCGCCGTCCCTTCGGCAGGCCGAGCAGCCGCTCGGCGATGATGTCCCGCTGGATCTCGTTCGTACCGGCGTAGATCGGGCCCGCGAGGGAGAAGACGTATCCCTGCGCCCACTCGCCCTCCGCGAGTTCGCCGTCCGGGCCGAGCAGATCGAGCGCCGTCTCGTGCAGCGCGATGTCGTACTCCGACCAGAACACCTTGTTCAGACTCGACTCGGCGCCGCTGCCCCCCGCTCTCGGCTCCGTCCGAGCGGGGGGACACGCTTCGCCCGCCGCGAAGCGCGACGCATGGGCATACGTGAACAGCTGGTACGCACGCGCCCCGATCACCGCGTCCGCGACCCGGTCCCGCATCGCCGTGTCCGACGGGTCGCCGTGGGTACGCCACAGCTCGGCCAGCCGGTCCGCGGCGGCCAGGAAGCGGCCGGGGGAGCGCAGCGTCAGCCCGCGCTCGTCGCCCGTGGCCGACATGGCGATGCGCCAGCCCTGGCCCGGCTCGCCGATGACGTCCTCGTCGGGTACGAACACCTCGTCCAGGAAGAGTTCGGCGAAGGCCGGCTTGCCGTCGAGCCGCCCGATCGGCCGGACGACGACCCCCGGCGCCGACAGGTCGAACATCAGATAGGTCAGCCCGTGGTGCGGCTTGGCGGCCTCGGGGTCCGTACGGAAGATCCCGAACGCCCGGTCCGCGAACGCGGCCCGCGACGACCAGGTCTTCTGCCCCGACAGCAGCCAGCCGCCGTCCGTGCGCACCGCGCGCGACCGCAGCGACGCCAGGTCCGAGCCCGACTCCGGCTCGGACCAGGCCTGCGCCCAGATCACCTCACCACTGGCCATCGGCGGCAGGACCCGGGCCCGCTGCTCGTCCGTCGCGTGGTCGAAGAGGGTCGGGGCGAGCAGGTTGATGCCGTTCTGCGAGACCCGGCCTGGGCCGCCCGCCGCGTAGTACTCCTCCTCGAAGATCAGCCACTTGAAGATGTCGACGCCCCGGCCGCCGTACGCGGACGGCCAGGAGACGACCGACCAGCGGTCCGCGTACAGCCGCGCCTCCCACTCCCGGTGCGCGGCGAAACCTTCCGCGGTCTCCAGGGAGGGCAGCGGTCCGGCGGGCACATGGGCCCGGAGCCACTGCCGGGCCTCGGTCCGGAACGCGTCCTGATCGGGGGTGAAGGTCAGATCCATCCGCCTGCCCTCTCTGTCGTCATCGGGCCCATCTTCCCTAACAAGTGTTTGGTAGGTTAACGTACGGGCACGAGGCCGTCGAGGAACCGGGCACCCGAGGAGTCAGGGCGTGAGCGCACCGCAGTACATACCGGGACACCAGCTGCTGGCCGGCCGCACCGCCGTCATCACCGCGGCCGCCGGCGCCGGGATCGGTGGCGCCACCGCCCGTAAGTTCCTGGAGGAGGGCGCCCGCATCGCCATCGGCGACGCCCACGCCCGCCGGCTCAAGGAGACCGAGCAGGCGCTCGCGGAGGAGTTCGGTGCCGCGAACGTCACCTCACTGCCCTGCGACGTCACCGACGAGACCCAGGTCCAGGCCCTCTTCGCCCACGCCGAACAGACCCACGGCCGCCTCGACATCGTCGTCAACAACGCCGGACTCGGCGGGACCGCCGAGCTCACCGAGATGACCGACGAGCAGTGGTCCAAGGTCCTCGACGTCACTCTGAACGGCACCTTCCGTTGCACCCGCGCAGCCCTGCGCTCCCTCAGGTCCGCGGGCCGCGGCGGCGTCGTCGTCAACAACGCCTCGGTCGTCGGCTGGCGCGCCCAGGCCGGCCAGGCCCACTACGCGGCCGCGAAGGCAGGCGTCATGGCGCTCACCCGGTGCGCCGCCGTCGAGGCCGCGGCATACGGCGTGCGGGTCAACGCCGTCGCCCCCAGCCTCGCCATGCACCCGCACCTGGTGAAGGTCACCTCCGCCGAACTCCTCGATGAACTGACCCGCAAGGAGGCCTTCGGCCGGTATGCCGAACCCTGGGAGATCGCCAACGTCATCGTCTTCCTGGCCAGCGGCTACTCCTCGTACATGACGGGCGAAGTGGTCCCCGTCAGCAGCCGGCATGCCTGACCGGACACCCGCCGGGGCGTCCGCAGCGGGCGGCGCACCGGCGGAGAATGGGCGGGTGCCTACCAAGAAGAAGCCCCAGGTGACCCCCTCGCCCGAGCGGCGCCGCGAACTGCTCGACACCGCCGCCGAGGTCTTCGCCGCGCAGGGATACAACGCCACCACCGTCCGCAGGATCGCGGACGAGGCGGGCATGCTCGCGGGCAGCCTCTACTACCACTTCGATTCCAAGGAATCGATGATCGACGAGATCCTCTCGACCTTCCTCACCGAACTCTGGGAGGGGTACGACGCGGTGCTCGCCGCAGACCTCGGCCCCCGCGAGACGATCGAGGCCCTCGTCACCGAGTCCTTCCGGGAGATCGACCGGCACCGCGCAGCCGTCGCCATCTACCAGAAGGAGTCCAAGCACCTCGCCACCCAGCCGCGCTTCGCCTATCTCGCCGACTCCCAGCAGAAGTTCGAGAAGGCCTGGCTCGGCACGCTCGAACGCGGCGTCGCCGCCGAGGTCTTCCGTGCCGACCTCGACATCCGGCTCACGTACCGGTTCGTCCGCGACACCGTCTGGGTCGCGGCCTCCTGGTACCGGCCGGGCGGACAGCACAGCCCCGAGGAGATCGCCCGCCAGTACCTCTCGATGGTCCTGGACGGCATCGCCCTCGACTCCTGACCCCACCGAGCTCACTGAGGAGCAGCAGCCATGGCCGAGGCCTACATCGTCGAAGCGGTACGCACCCCCGTCGGCCGCCGCAAGGGTGGCCTCGGGGCCGCCCACCCCGCCGACCTCGGCGCCCATGTCCTGCGGGCCCTCGTCGAGCGCACCGGCATCGACCCGGCGGCCGTCGAGGACGTCGTCTTCGGCTGCCTCGACACCGTCGGACCGCAGGCCGGCGACATCGCCCGGACCTGCTGGCTGGCCGCCGGACTGCCCGAAGAGGTCCCCGGCGTCACCATCGACCGTCAGTGCGGCTCCTCGCAGCAGGCCGTCCACTTCGCCGCCCAGGGCGTCCTCTCCGGCACCCAGGACCTGGTCGTCGCGGGCGGCACCCAGAACATGACGCAGATCCCCATCGCCTTCGCCTCGCGTCAGGCCGCCGAACCCCTCGGCCTCACCGAAGGCCCGTACGCCGGCAGTGAGGGCTGGCGCGCCCGGTACGGCGACCAGCCGGTCAACCAGTTCCACGGCGCCCAGCTGATCGCCGAGAAGTGGGGCATCAGCCGCCGCGACATGGAGGAGTTCGCGCTCCGCTCCCACCGGCGGGCGATCCGCGCCGTCGACGAGGGCCGCTTCGCCCGCGAGACCGTCGCCTACGCGGACGTCACCGTCGACGAGGGACCGCGCCGTGACACCACCCTGGAGAAGATGGCCGCACTCCCGCCGGTCCTGGAAGGCGGCACGATCACCGCCGCCTGCTCGTCCCAGGTCTCGGACGGGGCCGCCGCGATGCTCATCGCCTCCGAACACGCCGTGGCCGAACACGGCCTCACCCCGCGCGCCCGCATCCATCACCTCTCGGTACGCGGAGAGGACCCGATACGGATGCTGTCGGCGCCCATCCCGGCCACCGCGTACGCGCTGAAGAAGGCCGGCATGACCATCGACGACATCGACCTGGTCGAGATCAACGAGGCGTTCGCACCGGTGGTGCTGGCCTGGCTGAAGGAGACCGGCGCCGACCCGGACAAGGTCAACGTCAACGGCGGGGCGATCGCGCTCGGTCACCCACTCGGAGCCACCGGCACCCGGCTGATGACGACGCTGCTGCACGAGCTGGAGCGCACGGGCGGTCGCTACGGCCTGCAGACCATGTGCGAGGGCGGCGGACAGGCCAACGTGACGATCATCGAGAGGCTCTGAGCCGGGCGTACCAAGGCTTCCGGGTGACCGCGCCGCGCGGCGGTGGGGCGGATCACACCGCGGATCCGCAGAACGTGCTACGGTTGCCGAGTTGCAGTTTTGGTACCCATGAACTTTATGTGCGCCTGACGGGAATGCTTCCTCAGGCGCATTATTGTTTTCCGGCTTTCTCCGGATGGGGCTCAATGCGGCGACTTGGAATTCGTAAAGTGCGGATTTCCGGCACTGCACCTCTTTAGGAGAATGACATGGCTACTGGAACCGTGAAGTGGTTCAACTCGGAAAAGGGCTTCGGCTTCATCGAGCAGGACGGCGGCGGCGCCGACGTCTTCGCCCACTACTCCAACATCGCCACCTCGGGCTTCCGTGAGCTCCAGGAGGGCCAGAAGGTCTCCTTCGACGTCACGCAGGGCCAGAAGGGCCCGCAGGCGGAGAACATCGTCCCGGCCTAATTGCCGCGACGCGTACCTCGCAGCCGGGGCCCGCACCGTGAAGGTGCGGGTCCCGGCTTGTGCTGTCCCGGGGGTGCGTCGAAAGTCCCGGACAGTCCCCAGTAGTTCCCAGGAATCCCCAGGAGGGCAATTCCGTATGACCCGCTCCGAACGCCAGGACCGAACCGCCCGCACTCGCCCGTCGAGGGGGCGCGGCACGGCCCCGGCACAGGCAACCGCCAAGGGTTCCGGCAAGGGATCCGGCAAGGCGTCGCCCCGTCGCAGGGCCACGCCGCCGCAGGGCGAATTCGCCCTGCCCGAATCCATGACCCCCGCACTGCCCGCCGTCGAGGCGTTCGCCGAGCTGGACATGCCCGCCGCCCTGCTGAAGACCCTTGCCGCGCAGGGCGTCACCGACCCCTTCCCGATCCAGGGCGCGACCCTGCCGAACTCGCTCGCCGGCCGGGACATCCTCGGCCGCGGCCGCACCGGCTCCGGCAAGACCCTGGCTTTCGGTCTCGCGCTCCTCGCCCGCACCGCCGGCCGGCGCTCCGAGCCGCGCGCCCCGCTGGCGCTCGTCCTCGTCCCGACCCGCGAGCTCGCCCAGCAGGTCACCGACGCGCTGACGCCGTACGCGACATCCGTGAACCTGCGCCTCGCCACCGTCGTCGGCGGCATGTCGATCACCAAGCAGTCCGGCACGCTGCGACGCGGCGCCGAGGTGCTCGTCGCCACGCCCGGCCGGCTGAAGGACCTCATCGAGCGTGGCGACTGCCGGCTCGACCAGGTCTCCATCACCGTCCTCGACGAAGCCGACCAGATGGCCGACATGGGCTTCATGCCGCAGGTCGTCGCGCTGCTCAAGCAGGTCGAGCCGGACGGACAGCGGATGCTGTTCTCCGCGACCCTGGACAAGAACATCGACCGGCTGGTCAAGATGTTCCTGACCGACCCCGTCGTGCACTCGGTCGACCCGTCCGCGGGCGCCGTCACCACCATGGAGCACCACGTGCTGCATGTGGCCGACGAGACGGACAAGAAGGCCGTCGCCACCAGGATCGCCGCCCGCGAGGGCCGGGTGATCATGTTCGTGGACACCAAGCGGGCTGCCGACCGCTTCGCCAAGCGGCTGCTGGCCAGCGGTGTGCGGGCTGCCGCCCTGCACGGCGGACGGTCCCAGCCGCAGCGCAACCGGACGCTCGACCAGTTCAAGAACGGCCAGGTCACCGCGCTCGTGGCGACCAATGTCGCGGCCCGCGGCATCCACGTCGACGACCTCGACCTGGTCGTGAACGTGGACCCGCCGACGGACCACAAGGACTACCTCCACCGCGGTGGGCGCACGGCGCGTGCCGGGGAGTCCGGCAGCGTCGTCACGCTGGTGCTGCCCGAGGAGAAGCGGGAGATGACCCGGCTGATGGCTGACGCGGGCATCGCTCCGCGGACCACCCGGATCAAGTCCAGCGACGAGGAACTCACCCGGATCACCGGGGCCCGTGAGCCGTCCGGCATCGCGGTCGTGGTCGAGGTCCCCCAGCCGACGCAGCCGAAGCCGCGCACGCGGCCGGGGGGTGCGGGTGCCGGAACCGGCGGTACGTTCCGCGCGGGCAGCCGGGGCCGTGGCCGTCGCGGCGGATCCGGTGCCGGCACCGGATCCGGCTCCGCTCAGGGCGGCGGCGAGATGCGCTCGGGCGGTGCGGCTCGGGCCGGTGGAGCGGTTCGGGCCGGCGGCTCGGGCCGTGGCAACGGTGCGGGCGCAGGTGCGGGGCGTGCGGGTGGCTCCGGGCGAAGCAACGGCGGCGCGGCCGCGCGAGGCCGCAGGGCGGCCTAGCCGCGTACGCGGTGCGGTGACAGGTCGAGGACCGGGTCACCGCACCGGCGCGCCACCCCGGACGCCGGTCTCAATCGCCGGACAGGCTTGACGTATCCGCCTGTCCGGCGATCGAGGCCAACGCCTCCAACGTCCGCTGTGCCTCCTCCACCAACCGGCCCACCAGCTCCGCACAGCTCGGCAGGTCCTCGATGACGCCCGCCACCTGGCCCGACGCCATCACCCCCAGGTCCGTCCGGCCGTCGACCATGGATGCCTTCAGCAGCATCGGGGTGTTGGCCGCCAGCAGCACCTGGCTCCAGGACAGATCCTTGCCATGCCTCATCGCGAGACCGTCGCGCACCATCCGGGACCAGCTGAGCCCCGAGATCCGCTTGAAGCCCGCCGCCCGGCGCACCGCCTGGACCAGGGCCCTGGTGCGGCCCGCATGCTCCAGCGCGGCGACCATCTCCGTACGCAGCATCCGGTGCGGCAGCCCGTCCACGGCCGTGGTGACCGTGACGTCCATGACACCCGCCGCCAGATAGCGGGCCTTCACCGCGTCCGGGACCGTCGAGTCCGACGTCAGCAGGAACCTCGTACCCATCGCGATGCCCGCCGCCCCGTACGCCAGTGCCGCGACGAGCCCGCGGCCGTCGTGGAAGCCGCCCGCCGCGATCACCGGGATGTCCACCGCGTCCACCACCTGCGGCAGCAGCACCGTCGTGGCCACCTCGCCCGTGTGCCCGCCGCCCTCGCCGCCCTGCACGATCACCGCGTCCGCGCCCCACGCCGCGACCTTCTCGGCGTGACGCCGCGCGCCGACCGAAGGAACGACGACCACCCCCGCGTCCTTCAGCTCGGCGATCAGCTCCTGCGACGGGGCCAGCGCGAACGACGCCACCTTCACACCCTCGTCGACGACGATCCGAACGCGTTCGCGCGCATCACCCGCATCGGCGCGCAGATTGACCCCGAACGGCTCCTGCGTACGGGACTTGACCTCCCGTACCGCCGCACGCAGCTGCTCCACGGTCATCGTGGCGGAAGCCAGAATGCCCAGCGCACCGGCTTCGGCGGTGGCGGAGACCAGGCGGGGCCCGGCGACCCAGCCCATGCCGGTCTGCACGATCGGGTACCGGACGCCGACCAGCTCGGTGAGGGGCGTGCGCATCGGATCCATCAGGCCCTGACCTCGCGGTCACGGCTGCCCTCCGGGTCGATGACCTCGCGGATCAGCCGGAGTTCCTCGGCGGTCGGCTCGCGGGTGCGGGGGACGTCGTCCGCGATCGTCAGCGTGAAACCGGTGGCCTCGCGGACCTGGTCGGCGGTGACACCCGGGTGCAACGAGGCGAGGCGCATCGAGCGGTCCGCGGTCGCGAAGTCGAGGACGCCGAGGTCGGTGACGACACGCGGGATGCGGTGGTAGCGGGTCGCCGACGGGCCGGCGGCCGCCGCGCTGTCGTATCCGACCCCGCTGATCATGTCGACGCGCTCGACGAACACCCGGGTGGAATGCTTGGGGATCCAGTAACTGACCGGGTTGTTCAGGGTGTTGACGGGGGCGCCGCGCACGCCGAGCAGCTGGCGGGCGGGCTGTTCCCAGTCGCCGATGCAGGAGATGTTCTGGTTGCCGAACCGGTCGATCTGGCCGGCACCCATCATCACGTGGCGCCTGCCGCCGGTGACCATGGCGAGGTGCAGACGGTAAGGCAGCCAGCCCTCGGGTGTGCCGTCGAGGCCGACGATCATCGCCTCGCCGTCGGTCAGCAGCAGATCGGGCGAGAAGGTGCGCTTGGCGAGGCGGGCGCCGACGGACGGGATCAGGCCCATCGGGCTGGCGAGCACCTCGCCGTCGTCGCGCCAGGCGTCGGCGCAGGCGATCACGCAGTACTCGGCGCGGGTGGCGGGCCGGGTGCCGGGGGGCGTGGTCTCAGCGGTCGTCACTTCTGCTCCTCGTGCCAGGTCTGGACGGCCGACTGATAGCTCTTCTCGCTGCCGTCGGCGGGCAGGAAGCGGGCGGTGAACGCCGCCCAGGCGGCCGGGTCGGCGGCCGCGGTGGCGTAGGCCCTCTGGAACGCCTCGTCGCGCGGGTAGTCGGGGACGCAGGAGGTGAAGTGCGCGCCGTTCGGGGTCTCGACGACACCGGTGACCGAGTGCCGCTTGACGAGCAGGGTCTGCGGGGCGGCCCGCGCGGTCAGTTCGGCCGTCTCGACGAGCCGTTCGCAGGAGACGTACGCGGTGTCGGCGGCCTCGCAGAACAGGTCGTCGAAGTACGGGTCGGGTCCGAGGTACTGGCCGTTGCCGGACCGGTCGGCGCGGTTCAGGTGGACCAGCGCCGCGTCCATCCGCAGGGCCGGCATCGCGACGAACTCCTCGCCGTCCGCGTACGGCGAACGCACCGTGCGCAGACCGGGGTTGACCCGCATGACGTCCGATCCGATACCGGCCCGGACGGGCAGGAACGGCAGCCGGTTCGCGGCGGCGTGCAGTCCCCACATGAACATCGCCTCGTCCACCTCCGTCAGCTGGAGGTCGCCGCGCTGGCGGGCCGCTCTGAAATGCGGTTCGAGCGGGATCGAGTCGAGAGTGGCGAAGGCCGCGACCAGTTTGCGGATCCGGCCGGCGGCGGCGAGCAGTCCGACGTCGGGGCCGCCGTACGAGACCACGGTGAGATCGGTGATCCGGGACCGGAGCAGCGCACGCACCAGCGCCATCGGCTTGCGGCGCGAACCCCAGCCGCCGATGCCGATCGTCATGCCGCTGCTGAGCCGGGAGACGACCTCGTCGGCCGTCATGGTCTTGTCGGTCACCGTCATGCCTCCTTGCCGAAGGTGTTACGGACTCGGTCGGCCGCTCCGCTGAGGTTGGCCTCGAAGGTGTAGCCCTGCTCGAAGCGGTAGCTGCGGCGGACGTCCACCGGGTCGATGCCGTTGATGGCGGCCTTGGCGAGCCGGATCAGATACCCGTCCTTACGGGCGATCTCACCCGCCAGCTCCAGTGCCGCGTCCTGGAGTTCGGCACGCGGGACGACCTTCCAGACCGAACCGTGGGCGTGCAGCTCGGCAGCCGTGGCGGTGCGCGAGGTGTAGTACAGCGTGCGCATCAGATGCTGCGGGACGAGCCGGGCGAGATGCGTCGCGGCGCCGAGTGCGCCCCGGTCCAGCTCGGGCAGGCCGAACGTCGCGTCGTCGCTCGCCACGATCGCGTCGGCGTTGCCGGCCAGACCGATGCCGCCGCCGAGGCAGAAGCCGTGCACTGCGGCGACGACCGGCACCTCGCACTCGTACACCGCGGCGAACGCCTCGAAGCAGCCGCGGTTGGCGCCGATCAGGGTGTCGTGCCCGGAGTCGCGCTGCATCTCCTTGATGTCGACGCCCGCGTTGAACCCGCGCCCGGTGGCGGCCAGGACGACACAGCGGACCTCGGGGTCGCGGCCCGCCGCGCGGAGTGCGTCCGCGAGGTCGTACCAGCCCCGCACGGGCAAGGCGTTGACGGGCGGGTGGTCGACGGTGACGACGGATACGCCCTTGACGGGGCTTGCGGTGGAGACACCCATGAGCGGATCAGCTACCTTTCCACCAAACATTTGTTAGGTGTGGAAGGTAGCAGCCTGCCCCCGCATCGCCAACAAGGAGATGTGAGATGACCGCAAGCAGCGACGGACACGGTGCGGGGCTCTGCGCGGGCCGTGTGGTGATCGTGACGGGGGCCGGGCGTGGGCTCGGCCGGGCCCACGCTCTCGCGTTCGCCGCCGAGGGGGCGAAGGTCGTGGTCAACGACCTGGGAGTCGGACTCGACGGGGCCGGCGGGTCGTCCCCCGGACCCGCCCGGCAGGTGGTCGACGAGATCGAGGCGGCGGGCGGCGAGGCGGTGGCCCACGACGGTGACATCGCGACCGGGGCGGGCGCGGCCTCGCTGATCGGGGCCGCGCTGGACACCTACGGGCGGCTGGACACTCTGGTCAACAACGCGGGCTTCCTGCGGGACCGGATGCTCGTCAACCTCGACGAGGACGACTGGGACGCGGTGCTGCGCGTCCACCTCAAGGGCCACTTCCTCACGCAGAAACACGCGGCGGCGCACTGGCGGGCCGAGGCCAAGGCGGGCCGCACACCCGTCGCCCGGGTGATCAACACCAGCTCGGGTGCGGGGCTGCTCGGCAGCGTCGGCCAGGGCAACTACTCCGCCGCGAAAGCCGGGATCGTCGGCCTGACACTGGTCGCCGCGGCGGAGATGGGCCGCTACGGGGTCCAGGTCAACGCGATCGCCCCGGCGGCCCGTACCCGGATGACCGAGCAGACCTTCGCGGAGACGATGGCGGCGCCGGGGGAGGGGGCGGGGGCGTTCGACGCGATGGCGCCCGAGAACGTGTCACCGCTGGTGGTGTGGCTGGGCTCGGCCGCGAGCGACGGGGTGACCGGACGGGTCTTCGAGGCGGAGGCGGGCCGGATCACGGTGATGGAGGGCTGGCGCCCGGGCCCTTCCGTGGACCGGGGTGCGCGGTGGGCGCCGGCGGAGGCGGGGGAGGCCGCCCGGAAACTGCTGGCGGAGGCGGGGACGGTGCGGCCGGTGTACGGGGTGCGGTGACGGGAGGAAGGTGCCGGCAATGCGGGAGAACCAGCTTCTCCGGCGGATCACGAGCGGGGGTCCGGGGCGGTGCACCCCGGCTTCGGGAAGAGGGGGAAGGGGACACCGCCCACGGGCGGGCGCACCGACCCCACCGCCCAAACTCACGTGTCGCAGTCCAGCACCGTGCGGCAGAGCGCGCACCGCACCCGCACCCGCCCCCGCACCGCGACCCGGATCCGCTGAAGGCACGTCGGGCACGCGAACGAGACCCGCAGCCCGTCCGGACCGCCTTCGAAGGCGTACGGAACACCGGGGGCGGGCGCCGCGGCCGTGCCCGGGTGGTCCTGGGCGTACCGGCGGACCTTCGCGTAGCGCCGCCGACCCGCCCACCCCGCCGCCGTGAGCGGTGGCTGCCGGGCGTCCTGCTCCGCCCGCGCCCGCCCCGCCGCGAACGCCTCGTAGGCCTGCGGGCTGGTGAACCACGGTGAGGGATCCTCGTCGAAGGCGAACGCCCGCTTGGCCAGGACGTACCCGAACTCCTCCGGGGTGAGGTAGCCGAGTTTCTGGCTGGACGTGCCGTCCTCCCGGAACGCGTCGAGCAGCAGCCAGCCCGCGCCCAGGTACGCCGCCGCGGTGTCGGTGAGGATCTCGTTGTCGCGTGTACCGGGAAACTCCAGGCCGAGCCGGTGCAGCAGCACATGCATGACCTCGTGCGAGAGCGCGGCGCCGATGTCCCTGCGGTGGGTGCGGAAGCGGTCGTTGAGCTCGATGAAGTACTCGGGGCCCGCCGCGAGTTCGACGCTCCCCGCATGTTCCATCGCCCGGAACGCGACGATCATGCGGGCGTCCGGCAGATGCAGGTGCTGGACCATGGCCCGCGCCACCCGCTGCGCGCCGAGATGCAGATCGTCCTGGTCGGAGAAGGCCGCGTCGGCGGGCACGAGGCTCGGGGCGTAACTGCGGACACCGTCGTAGGACAGCCTCCGGTACAGCGCGGTGATCGCGGACCGGACGGTGTCGAGATGAGGGAAGCCATGTACCACCGGACTGTCGCTTGTCACGCCCGCACCCCCTCCGTGACGCTCAACCGGCCTCCACTGTAAGGGGATGCGGGCCGGTCGGTGGTGAGGACGGGAGTGAGGGCCGTTCGTGACATTGGCCGAAAAGTGGACCTTGTGGGGTCGGTGAGCGCTTCCCGATAATCCGGCTCACGCCCTTGTCGGGTACATGTCGAAGCCGGGCGCGTGTCGACCCACCCCCCACGAACGCACCCCCACGAACCCCCCACGAAAGAAGGCACTTCGTTGAAGCAGCTGCTGCGCACCCTGAAAAGATGTTCCGTCATAGCCGCGGTGGTCCTCGCCGCCGTCAGCCTGCAGCCCGCCGGAGCGTCCGCCGCCCCGACGCCGGTGGTAGGCGGAACCCGTGCCGCACAGGGCGAGTTCCCCTTCATGGTCCGGCTCTCCATGGGCTGTGGCGGCGCCCTCTACACCAAGAGCATCGTGCTCACCGCCGCACACTGCGTGAACGGCTCGGGCAAGAACACCTCCATCACCGCCACGGCCGGCGTCGTCGACCTGCAGTCCGCCGGCGCCGTCAAGGTCAAGTCCACCAAGGTCCTGCAGGCCCCCGGCTACAACGGCATGGGCAAGGACTGGGCGCTGATCAAGCTCGCCAAGCCCATCGACCTGCCCACCCTGAAGATCGCCACCGACACCACGTACAACAACGGCACCTTCACCATCGCCGGCTGGGGTGCCGCCACCGAGGGCGGTGGCCAGCAGCGCTACCTGCTGAAGGCCACCGTGCCGTTCGTCTCCGACGCCGACTGCCAGGACGCGTACGGCAGCGACCTCGTCCCCGGCGACGAGATCTGCGCCGGATACGTCGACACCGGCGGTGTGGACACCTGCCAGGGCGACTCCGGCGGCCCCATGTTCCGCAAGGACAACGCCGGAGCCTGGATCCAGGTGGGCATCGTCAGCTGGGGCCAGGGCTGCGCCGAGCCCGGCTACCCCGGTGTGTACAGCGAGGTCTCGACCTTCGCAGCCGGTATCGCCTCCGCGGCAGCCACGCTCTGACGCCGAGGCATCAGCTCCGATCACTTCCGGGTGTGCCCATGTGGACGGGCACACCCGGGCCGAGCTCCGCGTACGGGGCCCCCGCACCCTCCACCTCCAGCACCCACACCTCATTGGCGCCTTCCCGCAGCACCGGACCCGGCACGTACAGCGTCTGCTGCGGACCCGCCGACCAGTAGCGGCCCAGGCAGAAACCGTTCACCCAGACGAATCCGCGTGTCCAGCCCGGAAGTTCGAGGCAGGCATGATCCGCGGGTCCCGGTTCCGTCGGCTCGAACGACCCCCGGTACAGCCCGGTGCGCCCCTCCACGACATCCCCGAACGGCACCCCGGCCACCGCGCCCGGCTCGTCGAAAGCGGCCAGCCGCAGCGCCCTGGCCCGTACACCGTGCAGGTACTGCCGCTCGTGCAGCACGCCGCCCGTGATGCCCTTCGGCTCACCCAGCCGCGGCCCGTAGTTGACCCGGCCCAGCGACTCCACCCACAGCTCGACGGACGCGGGCCCGGCCACGGGCGTGTCCAGGGTGGTGCTCCCGTCGCCCAGCACGCCTTCCCGGACGCCGTTCACGTACACCACAGCCCGGTCCCGGAGGCCCGTCACCCCCAGCGTGTAGGGCTGCCGCGGACCAGGGACGTCCACCTGATAGCGCACCAGACCCCGGTCGACGCCCAGCTCCTCGAACGTCGGCGGAACGCCGGATTCCGCCGGTTCCGGGTCGCCCAGCACCTCCAGCACGCCGGACAGCGGCACCCACCCGGTCAGCTCCGCCCGCACCGGCGCCGCGAGCCCGGCCGGCTCCGGCGGCAGATCAGGAAGCGGACCGTCCGCGAACTCGGCGAGGACCTCCCGGAACAGCCAGAACTTCTCCGTGGGCCGCCCGTACTCGTCGATCGGGGCGCCGTAGTCGTACGACGTCACCGTCGGCAGGAAGTCCTCGTCCTGCAGCGGACCGGACCGGTTGGCCCCCGCCCAGCCCGCGAAGTTCGTTCCCCCGTGCGCCATGTAGATGTTCACGGACGCCCCGCACTCCAGGATCTCCCGCAGCGCGGCGGCGGCCTGCACGGGTTCCCCTACGACCGGCGGAGCACCCCAGTGCCCGAACCAGCCGCACCAGAACTCCATGCACATCAGCGGACCCTTCGGCTGATGCCGGCGCAGCACCTCGAACGCCTCACGCGCCCCCGACCCGAAGTTCGCCGTGGCGAGCAGACCGGGCACGGATCCGCCCGTCAGCATGTGGTCCTCCGGCCCGTCGGACGTGAACAGCGGAACGCTCACCCCCTGCTCGCCCAGCATGTCCGCGAGTCGTCGCAGATAGACCGCGTCGGTGCCGTAGCTGCCGTACTCGTTCTCCACCTGGACCATGATCACCGGGCCGCCGCGGTCGATCTGCCGCTCCACCACCTGCGGCAGCAGCTGTGCGAACCACCGCTCGACCACCCCCAGATACCCGGCCTCCCGGCTTCGCACGCGACGCCCGAACCGCCCCGTCACCCAGACCGGCAGCCCGCCGTTCTCCCACTCGGCGCAGATGTACGGACCCGGGCGGACGATCGCCCACAGTCCGGCCCGGTGCGCCGCGTCCAGGAACCGGCCCAGCGCCGCCACGTCCCGGAACACACCGGGCTCCGGCTCATGGGCGTTCCACGGAACGTACGTCTCGACACAGTTCAGGCCCATGGCCCGAAGCATCGAAAGCCGGTGATCCCACTGCGCCTCATGCACCCGGAAATAGTGCAGGGCCCCCGACAGCAGGCGTACGGGGTTCCCGTCGAGCCGGAAGTGGTCGTCCCCCACGGTGAAGTCAGCCATCGTGCTCGTACTCTCCTGTTGCGCCGGTCCCACCCCCGAAGCCGCGCGCCCCGAGGCCGCACGACGGTACGCACCACGGAGCGGGCGGACCCGGGAGGAATGCTGCAGCCACCCTCGCCCCCTGGCGTGCGGCCGGTCCATGGACAAAGATCGCTGCTGTTTGGACACAACGCGCAGATCACCGACCCGACCCCGGCCGAGCGGAGCGGGGGAAGGAAAGCCGATGTCGACGTACCACACCTGGATGCGCTTCTTCACGCCCAGCCCGCTCCACCACCGGCTGGGCCTCGTCTGCCTGGGGGTCGGCCTGCAGCACGGCGCGCTGCCCACGGTCGGCCCCCGCACCCTGGACCACCACGTGGCCGTCGTGATCCACTCGGGCAGCGGCTGGTTCGGCAGCCCCGACGGCCGCCGGCTGCCCGTCACCGCCCCCAGCCTGATCTGGCTGACCCCCGGCACCCCGCACCACTACGGCGCCGACCCGGGCACCGGCTGGGACGAGAGTTTCGTCGACTTCACCGGCCCCGCCACCGCCACGTACACCGAACTCGGCTACATCGAACCGGACCGCCCCCTCGTCCCCCTCGCCGACACGGCGGGCCCGCGCGCCGCGGTGAGCCGGATCGTCCGCGCGGCCCGACGCGGCAACCCGCTGCTGGAGGTCGAGACCGGCGCCGCCGTCCATGAACTCCTCGTCGCCCTGCGCCGGGCCCGCGCCGATGTCAGCCCCGACGGCGACCCGGTCCTGAAGGCTCTCGCCCGCGATGCGTTCCAGCCGCTCTCGGTCGCCGAACACGCCGCCCGGCACAACATGACGCCCGCCGAACTGCGCACCGCGGTACGACGCGGCGCCGGCTGCAGCCCCAAGGACTACCTCCTGGGCATCCGTCTCGGCCGCGCCAAGGAACTTCTCGCCGCGACCGAACTGCCCGTCGCCGCGGTCGCCCGCCGCGTCGGCTACGACGACCCCGCCTACTTCTCCCGCCTGTTCGCCCGCCGCGTCGGCACCGCCCCGGTCCGCTTCCGTGAACAGCAGGGCCGCGCCGTACCGGGCGGCTGGAGCGACACGATCCCCGACCCGGACCACCCACCGATGATCAGTCCCTGAGGGCTGTCCCGCGGCAGGGCCCCGGCCCCGGCCGTCTAAGCTCGTCGACCATGACCACCAGCGACACCGACGAGTCCGTACGCGCGGAACTGAACCGGCTCCGCGAAAGCATCGACAACATCGACGCTGCTGTTGTCCACATGCTCGCCGAGCGCTTCAAGTGCACCCAGCAGGTCGGCCATCTCAAGGCGAACCACAAGCTGCCGCCGGCCGACCCCGACCGCGAAGCCGAACAGATCGCCCGTCTGCGGCGCCTCGCGGAGAACGCGAGGCTGGATCCGGCCTTCGCGGAGAAGCTCCTCAACTTCATCATCGCTGAAGTGATCAGGCACCATGAGCGGATCGCCGGCGACCCTCCGGCCGGCGGCGCAGCCGCTGAGGGGTGAATCCCTCGCGTCCGTCCGCTCCCCGCCGTCCTCCACCGACCGGGTGGCGTTCCGCGTTGTCGTCGTCCCGGTGGGCAGGTTGGGCGGTGCCGTCGGGGCTTGTGCTGACGGCGTTCGTCGCGTACGACAAGGAACGGGCCGCGGAGCTGTCGAGCGGGACCTTCCCGTCGGGGCCGACTGCCTGATCGAGAGGGCCCGGTCGGCGTACCTCCGGCCCGAGCCGTTGGACCCCCGAACCCCGATGGTCGGCGAGGACCGTGATGAGAAAAGTCATCCTGATGATGTCGGTATCCCTCGACGGATTCATCGAGGGGCCGGACCGCGACATCGGCTGGCACCTGGTCGACGACGAGTTGCACAGACATTTCAACGAGGAACTCGCAGCGATGGGCGGCTTTCTGAGCGGTCGTGTCACCCACGAGCTGATGGCCGGGTTCTGGCCGACGGCGGACGCCGACCCCTCGAATGCCGGGCCGATGGCGGAGTTCGCCGGTATCTGGCGGGACATGCCCAAGCTCGTGTTCTCCAGGACCCTGGAGCGGGCCGACTGGAACACCACCGTGGTGCGGGACGTCGTCCCCGAGGAGATCATGGCGCTCAAGGCGCAGCCGGGCGGGGACCTGTCCCTCGGTGGCGCCGATCTCGCCGCGGCCTTCAGGAAGCACGATCTGATCGACGAGTACCGCGTCTACGTCCATCCGGTCCTCATCGGCCGGGGCAAGCCGCTGTTCGGTCCGGCGGACGTGAAGAGCGATCTGCGGCTCGTCGGGACCCGGAGCTTCGGCAACGGGGTCGTCCTCCTCCACCACCGGCGTCCCGAGGAGATGTCCGCTGCGGCGCGGTGACCCCCCGCGCGGGCTCCCGTCTGCGGGGACACACCGCGCGCCGGCGCCGCGGCGCGGGCGCTGATCGCACCGAACGGCACCGGGCGGCCCGCAGACGACGTCGCGAGCGCGGTGCGCGGGGCGGTCAGGGGGAGATCTCCTCCAGCGGCCGGTCGGCCGTCTCCTCGGCCAGGGCGCCTGCCACCACCGCGCCGACCAGCGCCACCGCACCGAGCATCACGAAGACCGCGGCGACGTTGTTCCCGGCGGCGTAGACCGCGCCGACCAGGATCGGTCCCAGGATCACGCCGAGGCGATTGACCGCGCCGCCGACACTGCAGCCGAGGGCGCGCATCCGGGTCGGGTACAGCTCCGGCGTGTACAGGTACAGGCAGATGTTGGATCCGAAGAAGCCGACGGCCGACAGCGAGGTCCAGATCAGGACCTGGGCGGGGCTGTGGGCGCCGAGTGCGGCCAGGGTCAGCAGGAGCGCGGCGGAGCCCCCCAGGAAGATCGCGAAGATCTTGCGGCGGCCGAGGATGTCCACGGTGAGTGCGACCAGCAGGCAGCCGAGCAGTCCGGCGACCGAGGTGACCGTGGAGTAGAGCAGGGCGTCGGAGAGCGTGAGGCCGTACCCGTCCTTGTAGATGCTGGGCAGCCAGGACGTCACGCCGTAGTTGACGAAGTAGCCGGTGAACCAGATCGCACCCACCACCAGGGTGCGGCGGCGGTAGCGGCCGGTGAACAGGGAACGCAGCCCGGTGGCGGTGCGCTCCGCGGCGGTGGCCGCCTTGGCCGTCGGGGACCCGGGATGTGCCGGGGGTCCGGGGGAGTACCGGACCGGCGGCAGCGGTTCGCCCGTGGCGGCCGACACCTTCGCCTCGATCTCGTCCATGACCGCCTCGGCCTCCGCCGTCCGCCCACGGTCCGCCAGCCAGCGCGGCGATTCGGGAACGGTGCGCTGGACGAGGAACGCGAGCAGCCCGGGGACGGCCGCGACCGCGAACATCACGCGCCAGCCGGCCGCGGGCACCAGCCACGCGGCGGCCAGGGCGCCGACGGTCAGTCCGGCCGGGAAGACGAGTTCGTACAGCAGGACGAAGCGGCCCCGCTTGAAGCTCCGGGTGATCTCGCTGATGAACGCGGCGGCCACCGGCACCTCACCGCCGATCGCGAGCCCCTGAACGAAGCGCAGTGCGAGGAACGGGGTGAGCGACGTGCAGGCCACGAGGGCGAGGCCGGCCAGTCCCGAGGCGGCCACGCAGTACGCGATCACCCGGACCCGGCCGAACCTGTCGGCCAGCCGGCCCGACAGCAGCGCGCCGATGAGCATGCCGACCGAGCCGACGGTGAGCACCGACGTGGCATCGCCGTCGGTCAGGTGCCACTCCTGCCGGAGCTCGGGCAGTGCGTACGCGATCAGCAGCTGGTCGAAGGCCTCGAAGAAGGTGACGACGCCGACGACGAGGCGGACGGTGACGTGCCAGCGGGAGGCCGGCAGCCGCTCGAAGCGGGCGGCTATGGCGTCACGGGCGGTGACGGCTTCGCGGGTGGCGGCGGTGGGCCGGGTCATCGAGGGTTCCTCCTGCTCCGCGTGGGGGCGGAGCGGTTGGGGAGCCAGGCGTGCGGGAGAGCGGGGGTGTACGGGAGTGAGCTGAGCGTACGGGGACGGCATGGCGGTGCGGGGCTCGTGAGCTTGTGAGACCGCCCACCACTGCCGTCGGCTGCTCTCTAAGGGACCTAGCTTCTTAGGGCTTAAGTTTTATCGGGCCGGGGGTGGAGGTCGTCAAGACCTCCAGGGCAAAAGAGTTTTTACGAAGGGGTCTTGCGGTGAATTATTTAAGCGCTTAGATTTTTAGCTCTGAGGTAACCGTATCGACTGCAGGAGGCCAACTGATGCTTGCCGACGAAGTGTTGGTCGCAGGGCAGTGGCGGCAGGGCCGCGGTGCCCCCATCGAGACCGTCGACCCGGCCACCGGCCAGGTCATCGCCACCGTGCACGCCGTATCCCTCGACGACGTCGAGGACGCCGTGACCGCCGCCGTCCACGCGGCCCACGACCCCGCCTGGCGTGAGCTGCCCGCCCATCTGCGGGCCCGGCTGCTGCACCGCATCGCCGACCTCGTCGAGCGCGACGCCGACCGGCTCTCCGCCCTGCAGACCGCCGACACCGGCAAGTGCCGTACCGAGACCCGCGCCCTCGTACTGAGCGCCGCGGGCACCTTCCGCTACACCGCCGCCGCACTGGAGACCGCGGAGGACGCGATCACCCCGTCCCGCGGCCCGTACGTCACGATGAGCGTCCACGAGCCCATCGGCGTCGTCGGCGCGATCACCCCGTGGAACTCGCCCATCGCCAGCGACGCCCAGAAGCTCGCCCCCGCGCTCGCCGCGGGCAACGCGGTCCTCCTCAAGCCCGCGGAGTGGACCCCGCTCGTCGCCCTCGCCCTCGGCCGCCTCGTCCACCAGGCGCTGACCGAGGCCGCGCTGCCCGCCGCACTGCTCTCCGTGCTGCCCGGCCGCGGCAGCGTCATCGGCGACGCGATCGTCCGCCACCCGGCCGTCGGGAAGATCACCTTCACCGGTGGCACGAGCACCGGCCGCACTCTCGCGCACGCCGCCGCCGACAAGCTGATCCCCGTGTCGCTGGAACTCGGCGGCAAGTCGCCGACGATCGTCTTCGACGACGCCGACCTGGAGCAGGCCCTGGCGGGCGTCATGTACGGCGTCTTCTCCTCCAGCGGCCAGAGCTGCATCGCAGGATCGCGGCTCTTCGTCGCCCGCTCGCGGTACGAGGAATTCGTCGGTGAACTCGTCGCCCGCACCGAGAAGCTGCGCGTCGGACCCGGCACCGACCCGGACACCCAGGTCGCCCCTCTCGTGCACCACAAGCACCGTGACAGCGTCGCCGCCTACGTCGACCTGGCCCGTGAGGAAGGCGCCACCGTCCGGTGCGGGGGAGCGGCCCCCGAAGGCGACTCCTACCGCGACGGCGCCTACTACCTCCCCACCGTCCTCGACGGCCTCCCGAACACCGCCAGGGTCTGCCAGGAAGAGATCTTCGGACCCGTGCTCGTCGCCCTGCCCTTCGACGACGAGGACGACCTCGTCGCCCAGGCCAACGACAGCGTGTACGGCCTCGCCTGCGGACTGTGGACCCGGGACCACGCCAAGGCCTGGCGGGTCGCCCGCCGTATCGACGCCGGAACGGTCTGGATCAACACGTACAAGCAGTTCAGCATCTCCACCCCGTTCGGCGGGCTGAAGGACAGCGGCATCGGCACCGAGAAGGGCCGCGACCTGATCCGCGGCTACCAGCGGCAGAAGTCCCTCTACTGGGGCACCGGCACCGCCCCGCTGCCCTGGGCCGCCAACTGATGCCGACAGACGAGGAGCCGGAGAACCACATGACCGACGAGAACCGCACGGCGTACGAGAACCTCCACGCCCGCCCCGCCGCCGTCCCGCTCGAACCCGTCGCCCGGCTGCGCGCCCTGCGCTCCGTCGAGCTGCACACCCCCGCCTTCACCGAGTCCACGGACTTCTACACCGAGGTGTGGGGTCTGGAACCCGTCGAGCAGGACCGCGACGCCGCCTGGCTGCGCGGCGCCGGTGAAGAACACCACGTCCTCGCCCTCACCCGCGGCGAACGCAACGGCCTCGGCCGCATCACCTTCGCCGTGGCCACCCCCGCCGAGATCGACGAGGCCGCCCGCCGCCTCCTCGCCAGGGGCATCGCCCCCGTCGCCGGTCCCGGCCCCCTCGACCAGGTCGGCGGCGGATACGGACTCCGCTTCACCGACCCCGAGGGCCGGCTCATCGAGCTCAGCGCCCAGACGCACGCCGTCACCCCGCGCGGCCGGGACGCCGCCGTCCCCGTCGGCGTCACCCACACCGTCCTCAACACCGCCGACATCGACGCCGCCGTCGCCTTCTACACCTCGGTCCTCGGGCTGCGCGTCTCCGACTGGTCCGAGCACCAGATGGCCTTCCTGCGCTGCAACGCCGACCACCACTGCATTGCCTTCAACCAGGCCGCGTGGGCGTCACTGAACCACGTGGCGTACGAGATGACATCGGTGGACCACTTCATGCGCGGCCTCGGCCGGCTCCGCCACCACGGCATCAACCCCCAGTGGGGGCCCGGCCGGCACGGACCCGGCAACAACACCTTCTCGTACTTCACCGACCCCGCCGGACTCGTCTGCGAATACACCTCCGAGGTCGCCCAGATCGTCGAGGACGCCTGGATCGCCAAGGTCTGGCGGCGCACCCCCGACCTCTCCGACCTGTGGGGGACAGCAGGTCCGCCGTCCCAGAAGATCCGCTGCCACATGGCGGGCGAACCCGATCCCGGGCCACTGGCCCCCACCACCGACGAGGTGTCCGCATGACCACCACCACCGACCGACCCACCTCCGTCGACCGCACCGCGCACCCCACGCGACCCGCGCGACGCATCGGACTCGTCGGCTGGGGCGCCATCGGACGTGTCGTCGGCACCGCCCTCGCCGAGGGACACATCCCCGGCGCCGAACTGACCTGCATCATCGACAACCGGCCCCTCGTCGACGCCCCCGCACCCCAGCTGTCCTTCGAAGACGCCCTCGCCGTCTGCGACCTCATCGTCGAAGCCGCAGGCCAGGCCGTCGTACGGGAGTGGGCCGAGCGGGTCCTCGACAGCGGAACCGACCTGCTGATCGCCTCCACCGGAGCGCTCGTCGACCCCGAACTCGTCGAGCGGCTGCGCACAGCCGGCCCCGGACGCGTCTACTTCACCGGCGGCGCCGTCGGCGGACTCGACCTCCTACAGGCCGTCACGGGGCTGGGCAACCTCACCTCCGTACGCCTGACCACCACCAAACTGCCCACCACCCTCCATCAGCCGTGGATGGACGCCGAACTCACCGAACGGCTGCGGACCACCACCGGACCGGTCGAGGTGATGCGCGGCACCGCCCGCGACGTTCCGGTGAAGTTCCCCAAGTCCACCAACGTCGCCGCGTCCGTGGCCCTCGCGACCGGCGACCCCGACCTCGTCGAGGTCGTCGTCGTCGCCGACCCGGCCGCCGCCCTCACCCGGCACGTCATCGAGGCGGACGGCCCGCACGGCACCTACCGCTTCGAGGTCGCCCACCGGCCCGACGCCACGAACCCCGCCACCAGCCAGGTCGTGCCGCACGCCGTGCTGCGCAGCCTCGCAGCCGTCGTCGGCCGGTCAGGACAGATCCTGTGACCGCCACCCTCACCACCGCGGCCGTCCACACCCAGGAGGCCGGGGACCCCGACGCACCGCTGCTGCTCTGCCTGCACGGCATCGGCTCCTCCTCCGCCGCCTTCGCCCCGCAACTGGCCGGACTCTCCGACCAGGTACGGGTCGTCGCCTGGGACGCCCCCGGGTACGCGGCCTCCGCCGACCCCGGCCGGGCCCCCGGCCTCGACGGCTACGCCGACACCGCGGCCGCGCTGATCCGTGACCGCGGCGGCCGCGCCCACGTCCTCGGCGTCTCCTGGGGCGGCGTCATCGCCCTGCGCCTTGCAGCCCGCCACCCCGACCTCGTCGAGTCGCTGATAGTCGCCGACTCCAGCCGTGGCTCCGGCATCCACCCGGACAAGGCGGCCGCCATGCGCGCCCGCGCGGCACAGCTCGCCGCCGAGGGCCCGGACGCCTTCGCCGCGGCCCGCGGCCCGCGCCTCGTCTCCGCCGACGCCCCCGCCGAACTCGTCGAACGCGTCGTGGCGACGATGGCCGCCTCCATCCGTACCCCCGGATACGGCTACGCCGCCGACGCGATGGCCGAGGCCGACCTCACCGACGACCTGCCCGCCGTCAACGCACCGGCCCTCGTCCTCTGCGGCGAGCAGGACACCGTCACCGGAACCGAGGAGTCCCAAGCCATCGCGGGCGGTCTCACCAAGTCCGTGTACGTGACCCTCTCCGGCGCCGGACACCTCTCCAACCAGGAACGGCCCGAGGCCTTCAACGCCTGGGTCCGCGCCCACCTCCACGTCGTCGCCCGCACCCCCGCGTGACGACGGCCCGCCCCCACCCGCACCAACGAACCGAGGAGCAACCCGTGCCCATCGACAACACCCCCTACGAGACCGACGGCGACCTCGCGAAGTACACCGACTCGCTCATCGCCACCAAGGACTCCCGCGAGCCCGACTGGAACACCCTCTCCTTCCAGGCGAAGGCCGGCGACCAGTACAAGCGCGCCCAGATCCGCTACGTCGGCTCCGGCGCCACCGGCAACCACGAGAACGACAACCGCATCATCCCGTCCGGCGGCTTCACCTTCTCCAACATGCTGCTGCCGCCCGGCGCCGAGGGCCCCGAGCACACCCACCACGACGTCGAGGAAGCCTTCTTCGTCCTCGAGGGCCAGGTCCGGGTCGGCATCCACCGCGGCGCCGACGAGGTCGAGTACCGCACCCTCGGCTACCGCGACATGATCGTCGTGCCCGCCGGAGTGGCCCGCTCGCTGAAGAACGAGGGCGACACCGACGCCCTGTTCTGCGTCATCATCGGCACCCGGAAGCCGCAGGTCCCGACGTACCCCGAGCACTCCCCGATGCACGGCATCACCCGCGACTGATGGCCGCCGACGACACCCCCCGCACAGCGGACGGTTCTCGTACGGTCGTCGTCACCGGCGCCGGCCGCGGCCTCGGACTGGCCGCGGCCCGCCGGATCGGCTCCGACGGCTACCGCGTCGTCATCGCCGAACTCGACGAACGGACCGGCAAGCGGGCCGCCGACGACCTGCGCGCCGACGGCATCACCGCCGACTTCCACCCGCTCGACGTCGCCGACCCGAACTCCGTCGACGCCCTCGCCGCCACCCTCGCCGGCGACGGCACCAGGCTCCACGGCCTGGTCAACAACGCCGGTCTGGCCAACGCGGTCGGCGGGAAACCGTTCCACGAGATCGACGTGGAGGCGTGGGACCGCATCATGACGGTCAACGCCCGCGGTCCCTGGCTCGTCGCCCGCGCCCTCCTGCCGCTCATGAAGGCGGGCGGCGGCGGCCGGATCGTCAACCTCGCCTCGGACGCGGCGCTGTACGGGTCACCCCGCCTCGCCCACTACATCGCCTCCAAGGGCGCCGTCATCTCCCTGACCCGGGCCATGGCCCGCGAGACCGGAGACGTCGGCATCACCGTCAACGCGGTCGCCCCCGGACTGACCGAGGGGGAGTCCTCCGTCGACATCCCCGCCGAACGGCACGAGCTGTACCGGCTGAACCGGGCGATCTCCCGGCCCCAGCAACCGGCGGACCTGGTCGGCCTGATCGCCTTCCTCGTCGGCGACGAGTCCGGCTACATCACCGGCCAGACCTTCGCCGTCAACGGCGGCTTCACCATGCACTGACCCCGCGGGCACCCTGCCGCACCGGACCACCCCCCCCACGGGGCTCCGGTGCGGCGACCGCCCCGGAACACCCCCTCACACCAAGGAGTACGAGATGGACCTCGGCCTCGCCGACCGCAGCATCCTCGTCACCGGCGGCAGCTCCGGCGTCGGCCTCGCCACGGTCCGCATGCTGCTCGCCGAAGGCGCCCGCGTCGCCACCTGCGGCCGCCGCGCCGACGCCCTCGCCACCGCCCTCGACGGACTCGCCGGACCGGACAGGCTCCACCACGCCCCCTGCGACGTACGCGACGAAGCGGCAGTCAAAGCGTTCACCGAAGAAGCCGCCGACCGCTTCGGCGGCCTCGACGGACTCGTCAACAACGCCGGCGCCTCCCGGATGAAACCCTTCGCCGAGACCACCGCCGACGACTGGCGCGACGAACTCGAACTCAAATTCTTCGGCGTCCTCAACCCCCTCCACGCCGCCCTGCCCCACCTGCGCAAGTCCGGCAACGCCTCCGTCGTCAACATCAACGCCGTACTCGCCAAACAGCCCGAGACGCGGCTGATGACCACCAGCGCCGCCCGCGCCGGCATCCTCAACCTCTCGACCTCCCTGTCGAAGGAGCTCGCCCCCGACGGCATCCGCGTCAACTCCGTCTGCCTCGGCCTCGTCGACACCGGACAGTGGGAACGCCGCTACGCGGCATCCGGCAGCCCCCTCGACTACGCCGCCTGGCAGGCCGAACTCGCCGCCGACCGGGGCATCGCACTCGGTCGCCTCGGCAACGCCGACGAAGTCGCGTACGCCGTCACCACCCTGCTCTCACCCCGGGCCTCGTACATCACCGGCACCACCGTCGACGTGTGCGGCGGCGTCAACCGATCCATCGCATAACACCCACCCCCCACCCCCCGTTCACGTACCTCAGGAGCGCAACGACATGACCCAACCCAACGGCGGCGACCTGCTCGTCGAGACGCTGCGCGGACTCGGCGTCGACACGGTGTTCGGCATCGTCAGCGTGCACAACCTGCCGCTCGTCGAAGCCGTGGACCGCGACCTGCGCTTCGTCCCCGTGCGCCACGAAGCCGCCGCGGTCAACGCGGCCGACGGATACGCCCGCGCCACCGGACGCCTCGGCTGCGCCCTCACCAGCACCGGCACCGGGGCGGGCAACGCAGCCGGCTCCCTCATCGAGTCCCTCAGCTCCGGCACCCCCGTCCTCCACATCACCGGCCAGATCGACAGCGAATACCTCGGCTCCGGACGCGGCTTCATCCACGAGACCAAGGACCAGCTCGGCATGCTCCGCGCGGTCTCCACCCACGCCGTCACCGTGACCGACGCCGCCGACGCGGGCGACATCCTCCGCGACGCCGCCGCCCGCGCCCTCACCGCCCCGCACGGCCCCGTCAGCGTCGAATGGCCCATCGACCTGCAGTTCGCCCCCCAGCAGCTGACCGGCACCCCCGTACCGGTCAGCTCACCCCCGGCCCTGCCCGACCCGGCACTCCTCGACGAGGCCGCGGCCCTCCTCGCCGCCGCACACCGCCCCCTCGTCTGGGCCGGCGGCGGAGCCAACAGCGCCCGCCCCGAACTCGCCGCACTCCTCGACGCGCTGAACGCCGGACTCGTCACCTCCAACTCCGGCCGCGGCTCCGTGCCCGAGTCCGACGAACGCGTCCTCGGCAACTACGCCACCGCCCCCGCCGGACGCGCCCTTCTCGCCGAAGCCGACGTGCTGCTCTCCATCGGCACCCACTTCCGCTCCAACGAGACCGCCGACTACAGCCTCGAACTGCCGTCGGCACACATCCAGCTGGACCTCGACCCGGCCGCTCCCGGCCGCGTCTACCCGGCCACCTGCGCCCTGCACGGCGACGCGGCCGCCGTCCTCACGGCCCTCCTGGAACGCATCAGCAGCAGCGGCACGGAGACGGACTGGCCGGCCCGCGTACGCAAGGCCCGTAACGACGCCCGCAGCGCCCAGCGGCACGCGATCGGCCCGCAGGCCGCAGTCAACGACGCGATCCGCGACGCCTGCCCGCCCGCATCCGTCATCGCCCGCGACGTCACCATCCCCTCCTCCACCTGGGGAAACCGGCTGCTGGAGATCACCGACCCGGCGACCAACGTCTTCCCCCGCGGCGGAGGCATCGGACAAGGCCTCGCCATGGGCATCGGCGCCGCACTCGGCCGCCCCGGTACCCCCACCGTCGTCATCGCAGGCGACGGCGGCCTCGCCGTCCACCTCGGCGAACTCCTCACCCTCGCCCAGGAGAAGCCCCGCCTCACCCTCCTCGTCTTCAACGACGGAGGCTACGGCGTCCTGCGCAACATGCAGGACACCCACTTCCCCCGCCGCTCCGGAGTGGACCTCACCACCCCCGACTTCGCGGCGCTCGCCGCCGCCGTCGGACTCCCGTACGCCCGGATCGCCACCGAAGCCGACGCGGGCCCCGTCATCAAGGCAGCCACCGCCTCCGACGGCCCCACCCTCGTCGAGATCGACCTCGCCGCACTCGGCCCGATGAACACGCCATTCACCCCGCCCGTCAAGCTCCCCTCGACCGCCACCGGACAAGGAGGCGACCCGCGATGACCACCACCGGACAAGAACCCCAGCTCGACCTGCTCGTCCACCGCATGACCTGGGAAGCCGACGGCGTCCTCGGCATCGAACTCACCCACCCGGACGGCACCCCCCTCCCCGCCTGGACCCCCGGCGCCCACATCGACGTACACACCGGCGGCCACATCCGCCAGTACTCGCTGTGCTCCGACCCCGCCGACCCCACCCACTGGCGCATCGGCATCCTCAAGGAGCCCGCATCCCGCGGCGGCTCCGCCCACATCCACACCCAGCTACGGCCCGGCCAGACCCTCCGCGTCCAAGGCCCCCGCAACCACTTCGAACTCGACGCCGACCACGACGCCTGCAGCTTCCTCTTCATCGCAGGCGGCATCGGCATCACCCCGATCCTCGCCATGGCCCGCGAAGCGTCCCGCCGCGCCGTCCCATGGCGCCTCGTCCACGGCGGCCGCACCCGCACGTCCATGGCCTTCGGTACCGAACTCACCGCACTCGCCGAACTTCCCGGCGGATCGGTCGAGTTCGTCCCCCAGGACGAACAGGGCCACATCGACCTCGACACCCTCCTCGGCGACCTCCCCGCAGACACCCAGGTCTACTGCTGCGGACCGGAACCCCTCCTCGCCGCCGTCGAGGAACGCTGCCCCACCGCCCGCACGGAACGCTTCGCCGCCCCGACGGCAGCCCCCCGCGACGGAGAGGACACCGGCTTCGACGTCGTCTGCTCCCGCACCGGAACCACCGTCCAGGTCGGCCCCGACACCACGGTCCTGGACGCACTCGAAGGCGCCGGAATCTCCGTACCCTCCTCCTGCCGCGACGGCATCTGCGGCACCTGCGAGACCAAAGTCCTCGAAGGCACCCCCGACCACCGGGACTTCCTGCTCTCCGACACCGAGAAGGCCGCCGGCGCCTCGATGATGCTCTGCGTCTCCCGCGCCTGCACCCCGCGTCTCGTCCTCGACCTCTGAACCACCCCCGAAGGGAGCCGACATGACCACCCCGCAGTACCTCAACCCCCACCAGGCACGCACCGCCGACCCCACCCCGTACGAGAAGAAACTCGCCGCGGTGATCGAGGACGTCTTCGGCAGCGGCACCCACGACCTGCCCGGCCTCGTCGCCGGACTCAACGCCCGCGACCTGCCCGCCCCCGACGGCAACCCGTGGACCGAGGACACCTTCCGCACCGAGATGCGACGACTGGGAGCGTGAAACGACCATGACCACCGACACCGCAACACACACCGGCGAGCCCACCCGGCCCTCCGAAGTCGCCCGCCCCGGCAACCGCACCGCCGACCGCCTCTTCACCACCGGCATACGCAACCAGTGGTACGCCGTCTGCCCCTCCGGCTCCGTCCCCGCCGGCGGCATGAAGCGCGTCACGCTCCTCGGTGAGGAATGGCTCCTCTTCCGCCGAGCCGACGGCACCCTCCACATGCTCGAGGACCGCTGCCCCCACCGCGGCGCCCGGCTCTCCCTCGGCAAACACCTCGGCGACCGGATCGCCTGCTGGTACCACGGCGTCCAGGTCGACGGCACCGGCACCGTCGCCGCCGTACCCGGCCTGCCCGGCTGCAACCTCGAAGGCAAACAGCTCGTCGCCGCACCCCACGTCATCGAGGCCGGCGGCGCGATCCTCGCCTACTTCGGCGACAACGAGCACCCCGAACCGGCCCCCCTCGTCCTGCCGGAACAGCTCACCGACCCCGACGTCTCGGCCTTCCTGTGCTACGCGGAGTGGAACGTCAACTGGCGCTACGCCGTCGAGAACCTCCTCGACCCCATGCACGGATCGTTCCTGCACCGCGACTCGCACAGCATGTCCGAAGGGCAGACCACCGCACGCTTCCGGATCCGCGAGACCGAACGCGGCTTCTTCTTCGAGAAGACCGACCAGAGCGGCGTGAACTTCGACTGGGTCGAGCTCTGCCGCACCGGCATCGACTGGGTCGACCTGACCATCCCGTACCCGCCCACCGCCGGCCCCGGCGGCCCGTTCGGCATCGTCGGCATGGCCACCCCCATCGACGAGGACCGCTGCGCCGTGTTCTTCTGGCGCTACCGCCGCGTCACCGACTGGCAGCGCGACACCTGGCGCTTCCTCTACAAGACCGTGCTTGAGGACCGCCACTGGGACGTCCTCGAACAGGACCGGATCATGCTCGAAGAACTCCGCAGCGACGCCGACCAGGCCGAGAACCTGTACCAGCACGACCTGGGCGTCGTCCGCGTCCGCCGCATGTACCGCACGGAAGCAGAGGCCCAGGCCAAAGCGGACACCACCGGCTGAGCCACCTCCGAGACAAAGAACGGTCCGATCGCCGGGCGAGCTCGAGCACCGAGCCCGCCCGGCGATCGACGTTCACGCACCGGCCCGGCCGGGCAACTCCGAACCCGTCCGGCAGATCGAGCACATCCGGCTGTCGAGGAGAAGGCGGCCACCAGGCGACCCCGGCCCTACCCTTCCTCGCCCGCCCCCTCCTCCGCCGCCAGCACAGACCGCTCCAACTTCTCCAACAACCGCGCCAACTGCCGGCACTCCGCAGGAGTGAGCCCCGCCAGCATCCGCCGCTCGTTCTCCAGATGCTCCGAGAACAACTCGTCGATCGTCGACAGCCCCTCATCCGTCAACCGCGAATGCACCACCCGACGGTCCTGCGGATCCCGCTCCCGCAGAATCAGCCCGTCCTTCTCCAGCCGGTCGATCCGCAACGTCACACCGGCCGAACTGATCAGCCCGGAATCCGCCAGCTCACCCGCCGTACGACGAAACGGCGCACCCGCCCTGCGCAACGCGGTCAGCACATCGAAACCCGCCATCGACAGGCCCTTGCGCTCCACCGGCCGCGAAATCGCCGCGCTGTACCGCAAGAACGCCCGATGCAGCCGGCCGAACACCTCCAGCGGAGCCGTATCCAGTTCCGGCCGCTCCCGCCGCCAGTCCTCCACGATCGACGCCACCGCATCCTGCCGCGTCGCGGAAGCCGTCTTCTTCGCCATCCCGGGCACCCTCCGTGCAGGAACACAATGGGTAAGAATCTTAGCCCTCAACGGCCACCGGCAGCCGCGCAGCCGCCCACCCCCACCGCACCCCGCCCACCGCGCACTCAGCCCTGCGAGAACCCCACTGCGCACCCCCTACGCCATGCGGCAGCATGGATCCATGTCCGTACTGACGCGCAACGAAGCGCAGACCCGAGCCCAGTTCCTCGACGTACACCGGTACACGATCGACCTCGATCTGACCACGGGTGAGGACACCTTCGACTCACGCACCGTCATCCAGTTCACCGCACTCGCGGCCGGAGACACCTTCGTCGAACTCAAGCCCGCCACCCTGCGCTCCATCAGCCTCGACGGACACCCCCTCGACCCCGCCGACCTCACCGAGAACCGGTACCCCCTCACCGCACTCACCGCCGGCCCGCACGAACTGCGCATCGACGCCGCCATGCGCTACTCCCGCACCGGTGAAGGCATGCACCGCTTCACCGACCCCACCGACGGCGAAACGTACCTCTACACCCAGCTCTTCATGGAAGACGTCCAACGCGTCTTCGCCGCATTCGACCAGCCCGACCTCAAATCCGTCTTCGCCCTCACCGTCACCGCCCCCGAGGACTGGACCGTCCTCGGCAACGGCATCGCCGAACACACCGGCAACGGCCAGTGGACCATCGCCCCGACACCACTGATCTCCACCTACCTCGTCGCCGTCGCCGCCGGCCCCTGGCACTCCGTCGCCACCCAGCACGCCGGACTGCCCTTCGGCATCCACTGCCGCCGCTCCCTCGCCCCCCACCTCGACGCCGACGCCGACGAAATCCTCGACATCACCCGCGCCTGCTTCGACCGCTACCACGAGAAATTCGACGAGCCCTACCCCTTCGACTCCTACGACCAGGCCTTCGTCCCCGAATTCAACGCCGGCGCCATGGAGAACCCCGGGCTCGTCACCTTCCGCGACGAATTCATCTACCGCTCAGCGGTCACCGACACCGAACGCCAGACCCGCGCCATGGTCATCGCCCACGAAATGGCCCACATGTGGTTCGGCGACCTCGTCACCCTCGCCTGGTGGGACGACATCTGGCTCAACGAGTCGTTCGCCGAATACATGGGCTACCAGACCCTCACCGAAGCCACCCGCTTCACCGACACCTGGGTCGACTTCGGCGTAGCCCGCAAGGGATGGGGATACGACGCCGACCAACGCCCCTCCACCCACCCCGTCGCCCCCGACCCCGGCGCCGTCCCGGACACCGCGTCCGCCATGCTCAACTTCGACGGCATCTCCTACGCCAAGGGCGCATCGGCCCTGCGTCAACTCGTCACCTGGCTGGGCGAAAAAGACTTCCTCAGCGGCATCAACACCCACTTCGCCCGACACAAATTCGCCAACGCCACCCTCGCCGACTTCATCGACAACCTCGCCTCAGCCACCGACCGCGACGTCCACGCCTGGGCCGAACAATGGCTCCGCACCACCGGCGTCGACACCCTCACCCCCCACGTCGAAGAATCCGACGGCGCCTGGTCCATCACCATCGACCAGCACGGCCACCGCCCCCACCGCATCGCCGTCGGCGCCTATGACCACGCCGTCGACACCCAGCCAGGACCCGACCGCCTCATCCTGCGCGACCGCTTCGAACTGGACGTCCCCCACAACAACACCGCCAAGAACCACACCGGGCGCCGCCCCGCCCTCGTCGTCCCCAACGACAACGACCTCACCTACGCCAAAGTCCGCCTCGACCCCGAATCCTGGAACACCGCACTCCAGACCCTCTCCGGCATCCCCGACGCCCTCACCCGAGCCGTCATCTGGAATGCCGCCCGCGACATGGTCCGCGACGGCGAACTCCACCCCGACACCTACCTCCGCACAGCCCGCACCCACCTCCCGCACGAGACCGACCTCGCCCTCGTCCAAGGCGTCCTCACCTTCGCCGACACCCAGATCACCCGCCGCTACACCACCCCCGACAACCGCCCCGCCGCCCACGCCACCCTCACCGACCTCTGCCGCGACCTCATCCGCCGCACCGAGGACGGCACCAACCCCGGCCTCCGCCTCACCGCCGTACGCCACCTCATCGACGCGGCCACCCAACCCGACACCATCCAGGACTGGCTCACCGACGGCAGCGTCCCCGGCGGCCCCGAACTCGACCCCGAACTCCGCTGGCGCATCCTCACCCGACTCGCCGTGCTCGGCGCCACCGACGAAACCACCATCGCCACCGAGCTCCGGCACGACCCCAGCGCCACCGGCCAGGAAGGCGCCGCCCGCTGCCGCGCCGCCCTCCCCACCCCCGAAGCCAAAGCCACCGCCTGGCACAGCCTGTTCAACGACGACACCCTCTCCAACTACCTCTTCAGCGCCACCGCCCAAGGCTTCTGGCAACCCGAACAGGCCGACCTCGTCCACGACTACGTCCCCCGCTACTACCCCGAAGCCACCGCACTCGCCGCCCGCCGCGGCCCCGCCATCGCCGAAGCCGCAGGCCGCTACGCCTTCCCCCACTACGCCATCGACACCGACAACCTGCACCACGGCGAACAAGCCCTGAACGACCCCACCCTCATCCCCGCCCTCCACCGCAAACTCACCGACCAGATCGACGACCTGCGCCGAGCCCTCGCCGTACGCAACGCCCGCTGACCCACCACACCCACACACACCGCAGCACCCGTGCCCGGCGCCACCCCAAGGGGAGTCGCCGGGCACACCCATACCACCAGCACCTGCGACAACCCCCCACCCCCCACCACCCGTCCCCCTTTCGAGTTCAGATCACCACGCTCACCGGCCGCGCCACCAGAAACCCGGACAAGCTGGCATGTCCACCCATGCGCGCACCCGAAGGGCCCCACCACCCATGCCCACCCCACCCCTCGCCGGATCCACCACCGGACCCGACGCCCTGCGCCCCCTCCTCGACACCGTCCTCACCGCACTCCACGACGGAGCCCACCGAAGAAACGGCCCCATCCCCGCCGGCGGACCCCCGACCACCACCACCCGCATACACGCCGCCACCCACCCCGTCATCCCCGACCAGGGCACCGGCCCCCACCACGCCCTGCGCACCCTCGTCACCGCACTCACCCAAGGCTCCGCGGACCCCGCACACCCCCACTGCACAGCCCACCTCCACACCCCACCCCTCGCCCTCGCCACCGCAGCCGACCTCGCCGCCTCCGCCCTCAACCCCTCCATGGACTCCTGGGACCAAGCACCCGCCGCCTCAGCCCTCGAAGCCGCCACCACCACCGCACTCGCCCACGAGATCTACCCCCACCACCCCCACCCCGACGCCCTCATCACCACCGGCGGCACCGAAGCCAACCAACTCGCCCTCCTCCTCGCCCGCGAACGCCACGGCCCCGTACAGACCATCTGCGCCACCAACGCCCACCACAGCATCAACCGCGCCACCTGGCTCCTCGGCCTCCCCGAACCCCTCACCATCCCCGCCCCCACCGGCGTCATGGACCTCACCGCACTCGAAAACACCCTCAGCCGACACCACCACCAACGTCTCCTCGTCACCGCCACCGCAGGCACCACCGACACCGGCCAGATCGACCCCCTGAACGACATCGCCGACCTCTGCACCACCTATGGCGCCGAACTCCACATCGACGCCGCCTACGGCGGCCCCCTCCTCTTCAGCCCCACCCACCGCACCAAACTCCACGGCCTCCACCGCGCCCACAGCGTCACCCTCGACCTCCACAAACTCGGCTGGCAACCCGCCCCCGCAGGCATCCTCGCCGTCCCCGACCACCACCACCTCGAAGCCCTCCACCACCAAGCCCCCTACCTCAACGCCCACGACGACACCGAAGCCGGCCTCCCCGACCTCCTCGGCCGCTCCCTACGCACCACCCGCCGACCCGACGCCCTCAAAATCGCCGTCACCCTCCAAGCCCTCGGCCGCACCGGACTCGCCGACCTCATCGACCGCACCATCGACACCGCCCACCACCTCGCCGACCTCATCACCCACACCCCCACCCTCGACCTCTACGACCGCCCCACCATCACCACCGTCCTCTTCCGCCCCACCCACACCGACGACCACACCGTCGCCACCATCCGCCGCACCCTCCTCACCAACGGCCAAGCCGTCCTCGGCCGCGCCCACACCCACAACGGCCTCTGGCTCAAAGCCACCCTCCTGAACCCCCACACCACCTCCGACGACCTCCAAACCCTCCTCGACCACATCACCCACCTCGCCCACGACCTCAAGAAAGGCAGCACACCCCGATGACCGACCGACCCAGCCCCGACCCCGACCAGCCACACGACCTCGTCGGCATCGGCATCGGCCCCTTCAACCTCTCCCTCGCCGCCCTCGCCCACGGCATCCCCGGCAACCCCCACCCCCTCGCGGCGACCTTCTACGAACAACGCCCCGCCTTCCACTGGCACCCCGGCCTCCTCATCGACGGCGCCAGCCTCCAAGTCCCCTTCCTCGCCGACCTGGTCACCCTCGCCGACCCCGCAAGCCCCTGGACCTTCCTCAACTACCTACGCAGCCGCGACCGCCTCTTCCCCTTCTATTTCGCCGAGCGATTCCACATCCAACGAGCCGAATACGACGCCTACTGCCGCTGGGTCACCGACCAACTCCCCGGACTCCACTTCAGCCACCAGGTCGACGCCGTCCGCTGGAACCCCGAACGCCAACTCTTCGAAGTCGACTTCACCCAACTCGACACCCACGGCGAAGCCGAAGCCCTCGGCCGCGCCTACACCCGCCACATCGCCCTCGGCATCGGCACCGAACCCTTCATCCCCGACCCCCTCAAACCCCTCGCCGAAGCCGAAACCGTCCCCGTCATCCACTCCGCCGACTACCTCCACCACCGCCGGCAACTCCTCGAAGCCGAACACATCACCGTCATCGGCTCCGGCCAGTCAGGCGCCGAAATCTTCCTCGACCTCCTCCGCGCACGCCCCGCCGGACACGAAAAACTCCACTGGCTCGCCCGCACCCACGCCTTCGCCCCCATGGAGTACTCCAAACTCGGCCTCGAACACTTCACCCCCGACTACAGCCGCTACTTCCACGCACTCCCCGAACACGTACGCGACGAACTCGTCCCCCACCAATGGCAACTCCACAAAGGCATCGACGCCGACACGATCGCCGCCATCCACGACGAGCTCTACCGACGCACGCTCCACGGCGGCTGGCCCGACACCACCCTCACCCCCGGCGTCCACGTACGCACCGCAGGCCGCCTCGCCAACACCCGCGTCGAACTCCACCTCGAACACACCCAACAAGGCACCCGCACCCGCCTCACCACCGACGCAGTCGTCCTCGCCACCGGCTACCGCGAACGCCCCCTCGACCGCATCCTCACCGGCCTCGCCCCCCACATCCGCCGCGACACCGGCGGACGCCCCCGCATCGACGACCACTTCCGCCTCGAACTCGACCCCACCGTCACCGGAAACGTCTACGTACAGAACGCCGAACGCCACACCCACGGAGTCGGCGCCCCCGACCTCGGACTCGCCGCCTGGCGCAGCGCCACCATCCTCAACAACCTCACCGACACCAACGCCTACCCCCTCCCACAACGCACCGCCTTCACCACCTTCGGCCTCACCCCCCAGAACACCCCCAAAATCCCCCACCAGCACCCCGGCCTCATCCCCCTCGTCCACGGCAACTGACCCACAGCGCACAAAAAAGCGGCCGCCTCCCGGAAAGGAGACGGCCGCTCAACCACAGAACCGCTAGAACACCGGCTTACCGTCCCGCGTCAGCCGCCAGTCCACCGAAGCGAACTGAGAACCGTCCACCGAACCCTTCGCCTGCACCCACGCAATGATCGTGTTGCGGATCTCCTCCGAATTCGCCCACACCTGCTTCGCACCCGGCACATGCGGGAAATTACCGCCACCGCTCGCCCGATAGTTGTTCACGGCCAGCACGAACTGAGCCGCCGGATCGATCGCCTTGCCCTCGAACGACAGATTCACAATCCGCGAACCGTTCGGCTTCGCGATATCGATGTCGTACGTCAGACCCGACACCGCGTCGTAGTTGTAATCCGGCGTGTTGTCCGCATTCGTCAACTTCGCCGTATCCACCGGAGCATCAGCCGCCGTCTGCACGTAATACCGCGCCGAGAACTCCAGATAGTCCCTGATCTGCGCACCCGTCAACAGCCGGGCCTCAAGCGTGTTCTCGAACGGATACAGCCCCGCCGCATCCTTGATCGTCACGTCGCCGGCCGGAATCTGCGCCGTACGCGAGAAACACGACGCCTGCGACAACACCGGAAGCGACGCGTACTCGCCACCAGCCAGAGCAGCCTTCACCGTCTCCGCCTGAACCACATTGATCAGATCAATGATCGGCTCGTCCTTCCACGCCGCCTCCGCCGTCGTCATCGCCACCGTCGACGTACCGATGACCTGATTGACGTACGCGACGACCTTCTTGTGCTCATCGGCCAGCAGGCCAGTGATCTTCGGGTCCTCGGCCACCGTGTTGGAGTTCAGCACCTGCGAACCGGCACGCTCCACCACCCAGCGACCCTTCTCCCACACCAGATCGAAGTCGAACAGCGTCAGCCGCTGCCCCCACTTCAACGGCTCGGAGAGCACCACCTTCTTGCCCGTCTCCTTGTTCTCCACGAAGTACTCGGGGATCTCCAGATGGGCATGGCCGACCAGAATCGCATCGATACCCGGCACCTGCTCCGCCACCAGAGCCGCCGCGTTCTCCACGTACGGAACCTGATCGCCGTACGACGACGTCCCGCTGGTCCCCGAGTGCGCCGACACGATCACGACATCCGCCCCCATGGACCGAAGCCGCGGCACGAACTTCGCCGCCTGCTCCTCCAGCCCCGGGAACACCATCTTGCCGCTGACATTCACCTTGTCCCAGATCGCGATCCCCGGGTTCGTCAGACCCAGAATCGCCACCCTCACATCCGGACCGTGCGGCGTACGCATCCGCTTGATCACATACGGAGCGAACGCCGGCCGCAACGTCTTCGCATCCAGCGCATTCGCACCCAGCAGCGGAAAATCACACTGCTCCTCGAACTTCCGCAGCACCGGAATGCCGTAGTTGAACTCATGGTTGCCCAGCGCTGCCGCGTCATACCCGATCGCGTTCATCGCCTGCGCCATGGGATGCACCGGACCACGCTTCGCCGTGATCGGATCGATCTTCGCGTAGTAGTACGACAACTGAGTTCCCTGGATCGTGTCACCCGCATCGATCATCAGGGTGTTGTGCCGGCCCTTCTCCGCACGGACCTGGTCCACCAGGGTCGAGATCTTCGCCAGACCCACGTCGTTGTGCGCCTTGTCGTCGAACTCCTTGTCCGTGAAGTAGTCCCAGTTGAAGACATTCCCGTGCAGATCGGTCGTACCCATCACCGTGAACGAATACCGCTTCGGCGGACGTCCATGACCACGACCGTGAGCCTCGGCAGGCACAGCCACACCCCCAGCCATCGCCACACCGGCCCCGGCCGCAGCCGATGTGCCCAGGAACGTCCTACGGTTCAGCGGCATCTCGTCTCCCACAGATCAGATCTCGCAGTACACAACGCGCGTAGATAATGACCCACCAGCCGCACCCGGCAACACCCCCCGCAGGTTTCTATCTGATGACCACACGGCTCACACCCCCGATGCCGCAACTGCCGCACGACCCACACACCAGCCCCCTACGGCACCCCCGACCACCCACGCCTCGCCGGCCGCGGCGAACCTCGAACCCGACCCCCGATACCGGCACCGCCACCACCACGCCGAGGTGAACCCCCGCCTCACCACGACACCCCAAAAACTATGAACAGAATGCTCATCAGAGCGCCCCCGTGCACAATTCAACCCTTGTCAAAAAGCCTTCACCCAAAGGTTGTTGAGTCGACACGCAGACCCAAATCGCTACCCGTAGGTAAGGTCTAGGCTCAAACCATGCGCCGAGCAAAAATCGTCTGCACCCTGGGCCCCGCCACCGACACATACGAGCAGATCAAGGCACTCGTCGAAGCCGGAATGGACATCGCCCGCTTCAACCTCAGCCACGGCTCCTACGCCGAACACGAACAGCGCTACCGCCACGTACGCAAAGCCTCCGACGAAACCGGACGCAGCGTCGGCATCCTCGCCGACCTTCAAGGCCCGAAGATCCGCCTCGGCCGCTTCCGCGAAGGCCCCGTACTCCTTGAACGCGGCGACACCTTCACCATCACCGTCGAACCCACCGAAGGCGACCGCAACACCTGCGGCACCACCTACGAAGGCCTCCACACCGACGTCACCACCGGCGAACGCATCCTCGTCGACGACGGCCGCGTCACCCTCGAAGTCACCCACGTCGACGGCCCCCGCGTCCACACCACCGTCATCGAAGGAGGCATGGTCTCCGACAACAAAGGCCTCAACCTCCCCGGCGTCGCCGTCTCCGTCCCCGCACTCTCCGACAAGGACATCGAAGACCTCCGCTGGGCCCTGCGCACCGGCGCCGACATCATCGCCCTCTCCTTCGTACGCAGCGGACAAGACATCGACGACGTCCACCGCATCATGGACGAAGAAGGCCGTCGCCTACCCGTCATCGCCAAAGTCGAAAAACCCCAGGCCGTCGAGAACATCGACGACATCGTCGCCGCATTCGACGGCATCATGGTCGCTCGCGGCGACCTCGGCGTCGAAATGCCCCTCGAACAAGTCCCGATCGTCCAGAAGCGCGCCATCAAACTCGCCAAGCGCAACGCCAAACCGGTCATCGTCGCCACCCAGATGCTCGACTCGATGATCGACAACTCCCGGCCCACCCGCGCCGAAGCCTCCGACGTCGCCAACGCCGTCATCGACGGCACCGACGCGGTCATGCTCTCCGGCGAGACCAGCGTCGGCAAATACCCCATCGAAACGGTCCGCACGATGTCCCGCATCGTCGAAGCCGCCGAGGAAGACATCCTCGCCAAGGGCCTGCCCCCGCTCACCGACCGCAACAAGCCCCGCACCCAAGGCGGCGCGGTCGCCCGCGCGGCCGCCGAGATGGGCGACTTCCTCGGCGCGAAGTTCCTCGTCGCCTTCACCCAGAGCGGCGACACCGTCAAGCGACTCTCCCGCTACCGCTCACCCATCCCGCTGCTGGCCTTCACCCCGGACCCGGCCACCCGCTCCCAGCTGAACCTCACGTGGGGCGTCGAGACCTTCCTCGGCCCGCACGTCGAGTCCACGGACGCCATGGTCGCCCAGGTCGACGAGGAACTCCTGCGGATCGGCCGCTGCGAGAAGGGCGACATCGTGGTCATCACGGCCGGCTCCCCGCCCGGCGTCGCGGGATCGACGAACCTGGTACGCGTGCACCACATCGGCGAGGACGACAGCCCCAAGTAGCTCGGTCGTCAGTGCTTCGGCCCGACGTGAGCGTCCATGAGAGCGACGGACGCCCGTCGGGCGACGGAGATGTTGAGCGGGTTGCCCCCGCGTGAGAGGGTCGTCCACTCGACCCCGACGGCGGTGAGGGTGTCGCTGAACAGCTTGCGGATGTCGTCCGACTTGTTGGTGAAGAAGTACCGGGGGTATTCGTAACGCTTCCGCTCACCGGCGATGAGTCGGGTGGTCCAGTTGGTGATGCGACATCCGTCGGAGTGAATCAGGCCGCGGATGAGTTCCCACGGGTGAGCGTCCACGATCTTCTGTTGCCAGGGCTCGAGAGCGATCTCGCGGTTGTGCTTCCTGCCTGGGCCGTGCTGGGGGAAGAGGCAGGGCCAGTGCTTGCTGTAGCAGGTCACGTTCTGGCAGCCCTGACGCTGAACCCGGAACACTTTGTTGCCAGGGCGCACGAGCTGCATGGCTTCGGCGCAGGCGTCGATGAGGCCGGGCCAGGCATCGGCGCAGGCAATACGCAGGAAGTACACGCCCCTTCTCGCGTGGGTGATGCAGCCGTCGCCGAGATAGAGGCCGAGCAAATAGGAATAAGCGGCGGGGTCTTCGGGATCGCTCGGTGGGTCGTCGCACCTTGGACAATCAGCGGCGCGGTTCCAGCCGAGGGGTTCTATTCGTGTTTGCCACGAACGGATGGCAGCCCGGGAGATGCCGGTCTGTTTGCTTACGGAGTTCTGACTGAAACCCTGGGCGATGAGATCCAGAGCGCGCTTGCGCGTATCAAGGTCGTACACAGGGTCGAGTCTGGCGGATCATGGAGCTCGCGAGCAGGCTTAGTGAGGCGATCACACGATCAAGTGAAGCCCTGCCGTTACCTTGCGACCTTGGAATCGAAGGAAAAGTGCCCCGAGTCGGACTCGAACCGACACTGGATGGGTTTTGAATCCATTGTCTCTAACCAATTGGACTACCGGGGCTCGCTGAATCGAAGGTTTCCCTCGACCCGCTGAGCGTCCACCTTACCGCAGCTAGGTAGGCTCTTGGCAGCAGTACCCCTGTCTTGAACGAGGAGCCCCGTGACCACGCCCGAGTCGCCCCAGCCCGTCGCCGACGACGACAAGTCGCACGTCCCGCCGCTGACGACCCGCGTCGTCATCGCCGAGGACGAGGCTCTCATCCGCCTCGACCTCAAAGAGATGCTCGAAGAAGAGGGCTACGCGGTCGTCGGCGAGGCCGGAGACGGCGAGCAGGCGGTCGAGCTCGCCCGGGAGCACCGGCCCGACCTCGTGATTCTCGATGTGAAGATGCCGATCCTCGACGGTATCTCCGCCGCCGAGCGCATCTCCGAGGAGTCCATTGCGCCTGTTCTGATGCTCACCGCGTTCTCGCAGCGCGACCTCGTGGAGCGGGCCCGGGACGCCGGGGCGATGGCGTATCTCGTGAAGCCGTTCAGCAAGAGCGACGTGGTGCCGGCCATCGAGATGGCCGTGTCGCGGTTCGCGGAGCTGAAGGCGCTGGAGTCCGAGGTCGCGGATCTTGCGCAGCGGTTGGAGACGCGGAAGCTGGTGGATCGGGCGAAGAGCATTCTGCAGACGGATTACGGGCTGTCGGAGCCGGCTGCGTTCCGGTGGATTCAGAAGACGTCGATGGATCGTCGGCTGTCGATGCAGCAGCTGGCCGAGGCGTTGATCGAGGATGCCGAGGAGAAGCGGCGGGCGTCGAAGGACGGCGAGTAGTCGCGTAGGTTCGTACGGAAGAGGCCCGCACCCCGGATCGATCGGGGGGCGGGCCTCTTCCGTGTGAAGGGGTGGGTCAGTCCTCGCCGAGGTACGCCTTGCGGACGGATTCGTCGTGGAGGAGGTTCTGGCCGGTGCCGGAGAGGACGATCTTGCCGACCTCCATGACGTGGCCGTGGTCGGCGAGGGAGAGTGCGGCCTGGGCGTTCTGCTCGACGAGCAGGATGGTGGTGCCTTGGGCCTTCAGCTCGACGATGGTCTCCATGATCTTCTGCATCATGATCGGGGAGAGGCCCATGGAGGGTTCGTCGAGCATGAGCAGTTTGGGCTGGGACATGAGGGCGCGGCCCATGGCGAGCATTTGCTGTTCGCCGCCCGAGAGGGTACCGGCGGCCTGCTTCCTTCGTTCTCCGAGGATGGGGAAGAGGTCGTAGGCGCGCTGGATGTCCTTTTCGATGCCTGCTTTGTCGTTTCGGAGGTAGGCGCCGAGGAGGAGGTTCTCGGTGATCGTCAGCCGGGGGAAGATGTGGCGTCCCTCGGGGGAGTGGGCGAGGCCCAGGGAGACGATCTTGTGGGCGGGGACGTTGGTGAGTGGTTTGCCTTCGAAGAGGATCTGGCCGCCGATGGGCTTGAGGAGGCCGGAGAGGGTGCGCAGGGTGGTCGTCTTTCCTGCGCCGTTGGTGCCGATGAGGGTGACGACCTGGCCGGCTTCGACGGTGAAGGAGATGCCTTTGACGGCTTCGATCTTGCCGTAGGCGACGCGGAGGTCTTCGACCTGGAGCAGTGCGGTCATCGGGTGTCCTCCTCTTCGGTGCGGGTGGTGCTTGTGTCGTCGTCGGTGGCGGTTGCCGTTTCGGCGGGCTCCGCTTCCGTGGTTGCGGCTTCGGCGTGTGCTTCGGCTTCTGCGGCTTCGACTTCGGCGACTTCTTCGGAGCCGGGGGCGCCTTCGAAGGGGGTGCCGAGGTAGGCGGCTACGACGCGTTCGTCGCTCTGGACGACGTCGGAGGTGCCTTCGACGAGTTTTTCGCCCTGTACGAGGACGGCGACTCGGTCGCAGAGGTTGAAGATGAAGCGCATGTCGTGCTCGATGACGAGGACGGCGATGCCTTGGTCCCGGATGGCGAAGATGAGTTCTTCGGTGACTCGGGTTTCCTGGGGGTTCATGCCGGCGGTGGGCTCGTCGAGGAGGAGGAGTCCGGGGTCGCTGGCGAGGGCGCGGGCGATTTCCAGCTTGCGCTGGTCTCCGTAGGGGAGGTTGCGCGCGAGGTGGTCGGCCTTGGTGCGGAGGCCGATGAACTCGAGGAGTTCCATGGCGCGTTCGCGGCTGGCGTTCTCGGCTTTGGTGAAGCCGGGGAGGCGCAGGAGGGCGGACCAGAGGCCTTCTTTGGTGCGGGTGTGGCGTCCGACGAGGACGTTTTCCAGAACGGTCATGTTCGGGAAGAGTCGGATGTTCTGGAAGGTGCGGGCGATGCCTGCCTGGGTGACGAGGTGGGGCTTGGGCGGCAGGACGGTGCCCTTGTAGCTGACTGTGCCTTCGGTGGGGACGTAGAGCCCGGTGAGGCAGTTGAAGAAGGTGGTTTTGCCGGCGCCGTTGGGTCCGATGAGGCCGACGATTTCACCTGCGTTGACGGTGAGGTCGACGTTGCGTACGGCGGTGAGGCCGCCGAAGCGCATGGTGACGCCGCTTGCGTCGAGGACGGTGGTGGCGGTTTGTGTGGTGGTGGTCATGGTGGTCACGCCCCCGCCTTGGCGATGCCGGCGCCGGTTTCTTCGGACTGCCGTGGTTCGGGTACGTCGATGGTGTCGTTCTCGTGGAATTCGAGCTGTTTCCTGCGGTCGGCGACCAGGCCTTCGGGGCGGAAGCGCATCAGGAGGATGAGCGCGATGCCGAAGAGGAACAGCTGGTAGTCCTGCATGAACTGGAGTTTGGCCGGGATGAGGTAGAGCAGTGCGGCGCCGACGAAGGGTCCGCTGAGGGTTCCCATGCCGCCGAGGATGACGGCGGCGAGGAGGAAGGCGGAGTTCGGGGGTACGGAGCCGGCGAACTGGTACTGCTCGGGCGTCACGGTGTAGTTGACGTGTGCCTGGACGGTGCCGGCGAGGCCGGCGAGGGTGGCGCCGAGGGCGAAGGCGAGCAGCTTGAGCCGGAAGGCGTTGATGCCCATGGCGGTGGCGGCGGTTTCGTCTTCGCGGATGGCGACCCAGGCGCGGCCGATGCGGGATTCTCCGGAGCGGCGGAAGACGAGGACGACGACGGCGGTGACGACGAGCATCAGCAGGTAGTAGTTGGCGGGCCTGCTGAGGGTGAACGGGCCGATGTCGTGGCTGAGTCCGAAGTCGATCCCGAAGAGGTTGAGGTCCGGGATGCTGGGGATGCCTTGGGAGCCGTTGGTGAGGTCGGGTCCGCTGTTGCCGTTGAGGTTGTTGACGGTGACGCGGAAGATTTCACCGAAGCCGAGGGTGACGATGGCGAGGTAGTCGCCGCGCAGTCGGAGGGTCGGGGCGCCGATGAGGACGCCGAAGACGAGTGAGACTGCGGCTCCGGTGAGGACGGCGGCCCAGAAGGGGAAGTGGACGCCGATGGCGGCGAGGGGGGCGCCGGAGACGAGTGCCGCGGTGTAGGCCCCGACGCCGAGGAAGGCGACGTAGCCGAGGTCGAGGAGGCCGGCGAGGCCGACGACGACGTTGAGGCCGAGTGCGACGGTCGCGAAGATGAGGATGTTCGCGCCGATGAGCGTGTATTCCGCGGTGTCCTGGGTGAAGGGGAAGCAGAGTGCTGCGACCAGGGCTGCGGTGAGGGCGACGTTGCGGTGCTTCGTGGTCAGCGCGGTGATGCGGGAGATGAGTCCCGCACGGGTGATGGCGGTGAACGCGAAGGCTGCGGTGATGAGGAAGCCGATGAACTGTTCGGAGTCTTCGGTGGGGATGCCGATGCCGTAGGTGAAGACGTACAGCATGGTGCCGAAGGCTGCTGTGATGATGAGGATTTCGGCCCAGGCGGGGAGTGTTTTGGCGCGGGTTGCGGCGGGTGCGGCGAGGCTGTTGCGGAAGCGCTGCCAGGCGCCCGGCCGGGGTTCGTGCTGGGAGAGGGGTTCGTCGCTGGGGAGTGCGAGTGCGGCGATGGTGGCGATGAGTGCGCCGATGCCGCTGACCCATGCGCCGGGTTCGAGGTTGACGATGCCGCCGAGCTCGTAGGCGATGGCCCCCATGGTGTAGCCGGTGGTGCCGAGGGTGCCGAGGGCGAGGAGCCGGACGGGGCTGTTGGTGCCGCCGGGGGTGAGCCAGCGCAGTCCTCGGATGTCGTATCCGCTGAGTACGAAGAGGAGGGTGAGGGCCGCGCCGGTGAGGGTGAGGATCTGGAGGCCGCCGGGGTAGCCGGTGACCGTGAGGTCGCCGGGGAAGTCGGTGGTCCAGGTCCAGGCGAGGAAGGTGCCGGCGAGGGCGATGGCGGCGCCTGCGGCGGTGGCGAGGCGGGCGATCGGTGCGGGCAGTGGGATGAGTGTGTTCTGGGTGGTCATCCGTATCACGCCCGATCCGCGACGCGTTCGCCGAGCAGGCCTTGGGGCCGGAGCAGCAGGACGACGATGAGGAGGACGAAGGCCCATACGTCCTTCCAGGCGCCGCCGCCGAAGAGGTCCATGCCGGGGACGTCGCTCATGTAGCCGGTGGCGAGGGATTCGGCGACGCCGAGTACGACTCCGCCGAGCATGGCGCCGTAGATGTTGCCGATGCCGCCGAGTACGGCTGCGGTGAAGGCCTTGAGGCCCATGATGAAGCCCATGCGGAAGCCGATCTGGCCGTTCTTGAGCCCGTAGGCGACGGCTGCGACGGCTGCGAACGCGGCACCGATGGCGAAGGCCATGACGATGATGCGGTCGGTGTTGATGCCCATGAGTTTGGCGGTGTCGGGGTCCTGCGAGGTTGCCTGCATGCCGCGTCCGGAGCGGGTCTTGGAGACGAAGAGGCCGAGGGCGATCATGCAGACGGGTGCGGCGATGAGGACGAAGAGGTCACCGCGCTGGATGTTGGCGCCGAAGAGGTCGAAGGCTTCGCCCTTGAACTGGGGGAAGGGGTGGTCCTTCGTGGCGTTGGGATACCACTTCCAGATGGCCTGCTGGAGTGCGAGGGAGAGTCCGATCGCGGTGATCAGCGGGGCGAGTCTGGGGGCGGTGCGCAGCGGCCGGTAGGCAAAGCGTTCGGCGGCGACGCTGACGGCGACGGAGCATATGACGCCGCCGATGATCATGAGGGGGACGATTGCGAGGAGGTTGGAGCCGGCCGGCATCCAGAGGTACACGGTGAGAGCTCCGAAGCCTCCGATCATGAAGATCTCGCCGTGGGCGAAGTTGATGAGCTGGATGATTCCGTAGACCATCGTGTAACCGATCGCGATGAGACCGTACATCGCGCCGAGGATGAGTCCATTGGCCAGCTGTTGCGGCAGTTCGTTCACCGCAGGGCCTCCGTGGAGTGGTTCGGATATGGCACCGCGCGGGAGCGCTGGTAGCGCTCCCGCGCGGTCTGGTTGCTTTGCTGCGTGACCGGGAGGGCCTGGTCAGTCCTACTTGTAGGCCTCGCTGAGCTTGGAGACCCACTTGCCGCCGTCGACCTGGTAGGCGGTCATCATGGTGTTGGTGGTGTCGCCGTACTCGTCGAAGGAGACGGGGCCGGTGACGCCGTCGAAGTTGACCTTGCCGACCGCGTCGAGGACCTTGGCGCGGGCGTCCTCGGGGAGCTTGCCGTCGTTGGCGGCGACGACGGCCTTGACGGCCTCGATGATGGCCATCGTGGCGTCGTAGGTGCCGCCGCCGTAGGCCTCGTAGGCGTCCTTGTAGCCGGCCGTCTTGTAGTCGGCGATGAACTTCTTGGCGGAGTCGAGCTCCTCGACGGGCTTGCCGACGGAGGTGGCGATGTCGCCCTGGGCCTTCTTGTTGAGCTTGATGAAGTCGGCGCTGTACATGCCGTCGCCGCCCATGAGCGGGATCTGGACGCTGTCCTTGAGCTGCTGGCTCAGGGGTGCGCCGGCGGGGTACTCACCGCCGTAGTAGACGGCCTTGGCGCCGGACTTCTTGACCTTGGTGACGACGGCGTTGAAGTCGCGGTCGTCGGGGTTGACGTGGTCGGCGCCGACGATCTTGCCGCCGAGCTCGGTGAACGTCGCCTTGAAGGAGGCGGCCAGGCCGGCTCCGTAGGTCTTCTGGTCGTCGATCAGGTAGACCTTGTTGATCTTGGCGTTGTTGAAGAGGTACTTCGCAGCGAAGGCACCCTGGATCTGGTCCGTGGTGGCGGTGCGGAAGTAGGTCTTGAACGGGCGCTGCTTCTTGCCGGTCTTCCAGTCGTTGCCCTGGGTCAGCTCGGTGCCCGTGTTGGCGGGGGAGATCTGGGTGAGGCTGGCGTCGTTGAGCGGCTTCTGCATCGACTGCGAGACGCTGGAGTTCAGGGGGCCGACAACGCCGAGGACGTCCTTGTTGTCGATGAACTTCTGGGCGTTCTGTCCTCCGACGGAGGGCTGGGCCTGGTCGTCGAGGGGCTGAAGCTTGAACGTGACGCCGGGGACCGTCTTGTTCTTGTTCGCGAGGTTGACGGCGAGGTCGGCGGAGTTCTTGATGCCGAGGCCGAGCGCGGAGAGGTCTCCGGTCAGGGGCGCGTCGACGCCGATGACGACGGTCTGGGTGTCGCCGCCGCCGCTGCTGTTCTTGCTGTCGTCGCGCGACCCGCAGGCGGTGAGCGTCAGTGCTCCGGTGGTGAGCACTGTGGTGAGGATGAGCAAAGAACGGTGTCGCACGAAAAGTCCTTTCCCTGGCGCGGCCTCCTCTGCTTGAGGTGCCGTGTCGTTCGCCGGGCCGTACTGGGTTGGTACAGGGCCGTGCAGCAGACGCGCCCGGCGGCGCGGTGACTGGCCGTGACTCTAGGCGCAGGTGGCGGGGTCGGGGACGGGTCGGCGGAGGATGTGACTGTCTTGTTATGACGTTGAGGAAGGCTTGAGGTGGCTGTGGGGACATGTACGGCTTTTTACCGGACGGTGAAGTGACCGCATTCTGAGAACGCGCAGCTCTGCTAAGGGGCTTGAAGCGATCTTGGTGCTGTCGCGTCGCGGGGGGTGGTGAGGGCGCGACGAAGTGCCCGGCGGCCGGGGGCCGGGGTTGGGGTGCCGCCCCGTGGTGCCCGGGTATTGCGTGCTTGTTACGCAGTGTTACGCCGGGGGGCTATGTGGTCCACGCCCCGTGGTGTCCGTGGGGTGTGTGTGAATGTTGAGTGGGCCATACAACGGGTCTCACGGTCAAGGGCGTTGGGTGCGAATGTTGCTCAACTCCCGTGTCAGGACGGGTGGTTGTGGGTGGATATGGCTCTGCCCGGCCGGGTTTGTGATCCGGGCCGGGCAGAGGTGTGGTGCGGTGCCGGTGCGTCAGGCGGCGGCGGGCTTGGGGACGTCGCGGAGCATGCAGGTGAGGCGTGCGGTGCAGACGCGCTTGTCCTGTTCGTCGGTGATGACGATCTCGTACGTGGCGGTGGAGCGGCCGCGGTGTACGGGGGTGGCGACGCCGGTGACGAGTCCGCTCCGTACCCCTCGGTGATGGGTGCAGTTCAGGTCGACGCCGACGGCGAGCTTGGTGGCGCCGCCGTGGAGCATGCTGCCGACGGAGCCGAGGGTCTCGGCGAGGACGGCGGAGGCGCCGCCGTGCAGGAGTCCGTAGGGCTGGGTGTTGCCTTCGACGGGCATGGTGCCGACGACGCGGTCCGCGGAGGCTTCGACGATCTGGACGCCCATGCGTTCGCCGAGGTGGCCGGCGGAGAAGAGGGCGGGCAGGTCGACGCCGAGTGCGGCGTACTCGTCGATGATCTCCTGGGGGAACTTGGGTGCGGTGTGCTCGCCCATGGGGTCCGGCTCCGATCGTCTGCGGTGGTTCATAGCTTTATTGCTGTGTGCATCGTTCTTATCAGACGACTGAGCGAACGCTTAGCGGGAGGTGGGTGCGGATTCTTGCGTTATGTCCTGCTCCTGGACGCTCCGGCTCTGGATGTTCTCGAAGCGGACGACGACGGACTTGCTGGCGGGGGTGTTGCTGGTGTCGGCGGTGGAGTCGAGGGGGACCAGCACGTTGGTCTCGGGGTAGTAGGCGGCGGCGCAGCCGCGGGCGGTGGGGTAGTGGACGATGCGGAAACCGGGTGCCCGGCGTTCGGTGCCGTCCTTCCATTCGCTGACGAGGTCGGTGTAGGCGCCGTCGGTGAGGCCGAGGGCGCGGGCGTCGTCGGGGTTGACCATGACGACGCGGCGGCCGCCCTTGATGCCGCGGTAGCGGTCGTCGAGACCGTAGATCGTGGTGTTGTACTGGTCGTGGGAGCGCAGGGTCTGCAACAGCAGTCGGCCTTCGGGGAGTTGGGGGTATTCGACGGGGGCCGCGGTGAAGTTCGCCTTGCCGGTGGTGGTGGGGAAGCGGCGGGAGTCGCGCGGTGGGTGCGGGAGGGTGAAGCCCCCGGGGCGGGCGACACGGGCGTTGAAATCCTCGAAGCCGGGGACGACGCGGGAGATGCGGTCGCGGATCGTGGCGTAGTCCTTCTCGAACTCTTCCCAGTCGGTGGTGGATCCGGGGCCGAGGACGGCGCGGGCGAGGCGGGCGACGATGGCGGGTTCGGAGAGCAGGTGGGGGCTCGCGGGGGTGAGGTTGCCGCGTGAGGCGTGGACCATGCTCATGGAGTCCTCGACGGTGACGAACTGCTTGCCGCTCGCCTGGATGTCCTTGTCGGTCCGGCCGAGGGTGGGCAGGATCAGGGCGCGGCGGCCGGTGACGGCGTGCGAGCGGTTGAGCTTCGTGGACACGTGGACGGTGAGGCGGGCGCGGCGCATGGCGGCTTCGGTGACGCGGGTGTCGGGGGTCGCCGCGACGAAGTTGCCGCCCATGGCGAAGAAGATCTTTGCGTCGCCGTCGCGCAGGGCCTGGATGGAGCGGACGACGTCGTAGCCGTGGTGGCGCGGCGAGGTGATGCCGAACTCCTTGTCGAGGGCGTCGAGGAATTCGGGTGCGGGGCGTTCGAAGATGCCCATGGTGCGGTCGCCCTGGACGTTGGAGTGGCCGCGGACGGGGCAGACTCCGGCGCCGGGACGGCCGATATTTCCGCGCAGCAGAAGGAAGTTGACGACTTCGCGGATGGTGGGCACGGAGTGTTTGTGCTGGGTGAGGCCCATGGCCCAGCACACGATGGTGCGCTTCGAGGCGAGGATCATGGCGAGGGCCTGCTCGATGGCGCTGCGGTCGAGGCCGGTGGCGGTGAGGGTCTCGTCCCAGTCGGCGGCGCGGGCGGCGGCCGCGAACTCTTCGTAGCCGTGGGTGTGTTCGGACACGAATGCGTCGTCGACGGCGCCTTCGGTCTCCAGGATCATCTTGTTGAGGAGCCGGAAGAGGGCCTGGTCGCCGCCGATGCGGATCTGCAGGAACAGGTCGTTGAGTGCGGTGCCCTTGATCATGCCCTGGGGGGTCTGGGGGTTCTTGAACCGCTCGAGTCCGGCTTCGGGCAGCGGGTTCACCGAGATGATCCTGGCGCCTGCGGCCTTGGCCTTCTCCAGGGCGGAGAGCATCCGGGGGTGGTTGGTGCCGGGGTTCTGTCCGGCGACGATGATCAGGTCGGCGTCGTGGAGGTCTTCGAGGGAGACGCTCCCCTTGCCGACGCCGATGGTTTCCATGAGCGCGGAGCCGGACGACTCGTGGCACATGTTGGAGCAGTCCGGCAGGTTGTTGGTGCCGAACTCGCGGGCGAACAGCTGGAGCAGGAACGCGGCCTCGTTGCTGGTGCGGCCGGAGGTGTAGAAGAGCGCTTCGTCGGGGGAGTCGAGGGCGCGCAGTTCCTCGGCGATGACGTCGAAGGCGTGTTCCCAGGTCACCGCTTCGTACCGGTCGGCGCCTTCGGGCAGGTACATCGGCTGGGTGATGCGGCCCTGCTGGCCGAGCCAGTACCCGCTGCGGCCGGCGAGGTCGGCGACGGGGTGTGCGGCGAAGAAGTCCGGGGTGACGCGGCGCAGGGTGGCTTCTTCGGCGACGGCCTTGGCGCCGTTCTCGCAGAATTCGGCGGTGTGCCGTTTGTCGCCCTCGGGCCAGGCGCAGCCGGGGCAGTCGAAGCCGTCCTTCTGGTTGACCTTGAGGAGGGTCCGGGCGGTGCGGCGGAGGCCCATCTGCTGCTGGGCGATGCGCAGGCTGTGGGCGACGGCGGGAATTCCGGCAGCGGAGTGCTGGGCCGGTTCGACGTGCGGTGCGTCCTGGACCGGGTCACCGGTGGGCGGCTTGGTGGCCATTGTGCTCCCCTTTGAGCCAGCTGCGAACCTGCGCGGTGTCGCTGCATGTGTTCCTGTGGTTGTTCCTGCCGTCGATCGTGTCACGCGGCGCGGAGCGGGTACCGGGCGAGTGGTCTGCGGTCCGGATTGTCAGTGGTCCGTGGCAGGATCGGGGGCGTGGCTGAGACGGCATCGAAGAAGACGGCAGACAACCGACCGCGCCTGCTCCTGATGGACGGGCACTCCCTGGCGTACCGGGCGTTCTTTGCGCTGCCTGCGGAGAATTTCACGACGGGGGCGGGGCAGCCGACGAACGCGGTGTACGGCTTCGCGTCGATGCTGGCGAACACGTTGCGTGACGAGGCGCCCACGCATTTCGCGGTGGCGTTCGACGTCTCGCGCCGGACGTGGCGGTCGCAGGAGTTCCCCGAGTACAAGGCGAATCGTTCGAAGACGCCGGACGAGTTCAAGGGGCAGGTCGAGCTGATCGGCGAGCTGCTGGACGCGATGCACGCCGACCGTTTCGCGGTCGATGGCTTCGAGGCGGACGATGTGATCGCCACGCTGGCGACGCAGGCGGAGGCGGCCGGGTTCGAGGTGCTGATCGTCACCGGTGACCGGGATTCGTTCCAGTTGATCACGGACAACGTCACGGTGCTGTACCCGACGAAGGGCGTCTCGGAGCTGACGCGGTTCACCCCGGAGAAGGTCGAGGAGAAGTACGGGCTGACACCGCAGCAGTACCCGGACTTCGCGGCGCTGCGCGGGGACCCGTCGGACAACCTGCCGGGTATTCCTGGCGTCGGGGAGAAGACGGCGGCGAAGTGGATCAACCAGTTCGGTTCGTTCGACGACCTCGTCGCGCGTGCGGACGAGGTCAAGGGGAAGGCCGGGCAGAACTTCCGGGACCATCTGGAGTCCGTGAAGCTGAACCGTCGGCTGACCGAGATGGTCCGTGACGTGGAGCTGGCGAAGGCTCCGCAGGACCTGGAGCGCGCGCCGTACGACCGCTCGGCGGTCACGGGTGTGCTGGACGTGCTGGAGATCCGTAATCCGAGCCTGCGTGAGCGGCTGCTCGCCGTGGATCCGGGGGCTGCGGAGGACGAGGCTCCGGCACCTGCTGCGGGCATCGAACTGGACGGTGCGGTGCTGGCTGCGGGCGAACTCGTGCCGTGGCTGGCCGAGCACGGCGGGCAGCCGCTGGGTGTCGCCACGGTCGACACGTGGGCGCTGGGCGTCGGCAGTGTTGCGGAGATCGCGCTGGCCGCGGCCGACGGGGCGGCGGCGTGGTTCGACCCGGCGCGGCTCGACGAGGCGGACGAGCGGGCCTTCGCCGCGTGGATCGCGGACGCCGGGCAGCCGAAGGTCATGCACAACGCGAAGAGCGCGATGCGGGTGTTCCCCGAGCACGGCTGGCAGGTCGAAGGCGTCACGATGGACACGGCGCTGGCCGCCTATCTGGTCAAGCCCGGCCGCCGTTCGTTCGCGCTGGACGCGCTGGCTGTGGAGTACCTGGGCCGGGAGCTGGCCCCCGCGGCGGCGGACGGGCAGCTGGCGTTCGGTGCGGACGACCAGGCGGAGGCCGACGCGCTGATGGCGCAGGCCCGCGCGGTCCTGGACCTCGGGGAGGCGTTCACCGCCCGGCTGCAGGAGGTCGGTGCGGCCGAGCTGCTCCACGACATGGAGCTGCCGACGTCCGCGCTGCTGGCCCGTCTGGAGCGGCACGGCATCGCGGCCGACCGCGAGCACCTCGAATCGATGGAGCAGCAGTTCGCCGGCGCCGTGCAGCAGGCGGTGAAGGAGGCGCACGCGGCGGTGGGCCGCGAGTTCAACCTGGGCTCGCCCAAGCAGCTCCAGGAGGTCCTCTTCGGCGAGCTGGGCCTGCCCAGGACGAAGAAGACGAAGACCGGTTACACGACGGACGCGGACGCGCTCGCGTGGCTGGCCGCGCAGACGGAGCACGAGCTGCCGGTCATCATGCTGCGTCACCGCGAGCAGGCGAAGCTGCGGGTCACGGTCGAGGGCCTGGTCAAGACGATCGCGGCGGACGGCCGTATCCACACCACGTTCAACCAGACGGTGGCGGCGACCGGCCGGCTCTCGTCGACCGACCCCAATCTGCAGAACATCCCGGTCCGCACCGACGAGGGCCGGGCGATCCGGCGCGGCTTCGTCGTCGGCGACGGGTTCGAGACCCTGATGACGGCCGACTACAGCCAGATCGAACTGCGGGTGATGGCCCACCTGTCGGAGGACGCGGGCCTGATCGAGGCGTTCACGTCCGGCGAGGACCTGCACACCACGGTCGCGTCGCAGGTCTTCGGCGTCGACAAGTCCGCCGTCGACCCGGAGATGCGCCGGAAGATCAAGGCCATGAGTTACGGACTGGCGTACGGGCTCTCCGCGTTCGGTCTCTCGCAGCAGCTGAACATCGAGGCGGGCGAGGCGCGCGGCCTGATGGACACGTACTTCGAGCGGTTCGGCGGTGTCCGTGACTACCTGCGCCGGGTGGTGGAGGAGGCCCGGGCCACCGGCTACACGGAGACGGTGTTCGGCCGCCGCCGCTACCTCCCGGACCTGAACAGTGACAACCGGCAGCGCCGTGAGACGGCCGAGCGGATGGCACTCAACGCGCCGATCCAGGGCACGGCGGCGGACATCGTCAAGGTCGCCATGCTCCACGTCGACCGGGCGCTGACCGACGCGAAGCTGACGTCGCGGATGCTGCTCCAGGTCCACGACGAAATCGTGCTGGAGATCGCCAAGGGCGAGCGGGAGCAGGTCGAGGAGATCTTGCGCCACGAGATGTCGACGGCGGTGCAGTTGCGTGCCCCGCTGGACGTCTCGGTCGGTGTCGGCGCGGACTGGGAGTCCGCGGCGCACTGACGGCGCCCGCACCGGCGCAGGTGTTCCCGGAGGTGTCCGGCCCGAGCGGCCGGACACCCTCAGGGGCTGTCCGGCGGGCTGGTCATGAGGTCTGACCGGTTGCCGCGTGGTGCGCCGGCGGTGGGAGGCTCGTCCCGGGGCCGGGCCCGGAGCCGTATCCATGTTCCGTACACCACCAGGCCGACCGCAAGGCCTGCTCCGGCGCCGAAGCAGGCGGTCGGGATGATGTCCAGCGGTGTGTCGACGTGCCCGAAGTACGCGTACCAGCGGGCGCACCGGTGGACGATGCCGAGGAGAACGCAGACGCTCAGCAGAACGCCCGCGCACCACCGCGCGCGGCGGTCGAGGACCGGTACGGACGGTGGGGCGGGCCGCGCCCCGGTCCGCCGCAGCCCGGACGCGGTGAACCAGGCGAGCACGGTCAGTGCCACTGCCGAACTGCCGTACTGCACGCACTGGAACACCGGAAAGCCGCCGACGTTCTCATTGAGGACCGGCACCAGCCGGGTACCCCACCGGTCGTGATGGGTGAACGCGTCCCACACCACGTGGGTGCCCGCCCCGACAACCGCCGACACGACGAACCACGCACCGTCCCGCACCCTCCACGGGCCCTGCCGCTCTCCGCGTACGAAGGTGTGCACGCGCCCCTGCCACGCTTGCGGCAGCAGCGCCACCAGCGGTTCGCGCAGCAGCAGCCACAGCGCCACCACGGCCGCGGTGATCAGGACGTCCACCGTGAACACGCCCCACACCGCATGCGTGACCTGACCGAACTCCATCGCGCCCGGGACGGCCGTATCCGCGTAGTACGTCATGTCGGGGGCGAACGAACCGGCGACGAGCGCCGAAGCGAAGAACGGGCCGCGAGCGGTGCCGTTGCGCCGGACGACCGGCAGTACGGCAGCGGCGTGGCTGAGGGTGAACGGCATGGCCGCAAGTATGCGCGAGCACTGTGGTGCGGATCCGATGGACACCCGACGCCTGCTGTTCAACTTGCAGTCCGGAACGTGAAATACCAATAAAAATCGGTCAGGCCACTGTGTTCGGGCGGCGCAAGTTGCCGTAGGGTCGCCTGAGTCCTCGCGCTGGGGAGCGCGGGCAGCCGTCGATGGGGAGGGACCAGACGTATGGCAGCGCAATTCGGTCGCCGACTGCGCCGGGGGGCGACCACCACTGCGGTGGCCGCAGTTGCTGTGGCGGCGCTCTCCGCGTCACAGGGTCCCGGCGCGGTGCTCGCACCGGACGGTGGCGGCGGTGACCAGCGCACAGCCGGGTCCGCACCGTCCGACGACAGCGCGGCAACCGGCAACTCTCCGTACTACACGGACCTGCCGCCGCTGGTGACCCCCAACAAGCCCGGCACGTCGACAAATCTGCCGATCACCGGCAGCGCGGAGTCCGGCATACCGGCCTCGGTGCTGGCTGCGTACAAGAAGGCAGAGCAGTCCATCGCGAGCAGCGACGCCGCCTGCCGGCTGCCGTGGCAACTCCTCGCCGCGATCGGCAAGGTGGAGTCCGGCCAGGCCCGTGGCGGCCGGGTCGACGCGAACGGCACCACGTTCTCCCCGATCCTCGGCCCGGTCCTCGACGGCCAGGGCTTCGCGATGATCAAGGACACCGACAACGGGGCGTACGACGGGGACTCGACGCACGACCGTGCGGTCGGCCCGATGCAGTTCATCCCGTCGACATGGGCGACCTGGGGCCAGGACGGCAACGACGACGGCCGCAAGGACCCCAACAACATCTATGACGCGGCACTCGCCGCCGGGCACTACCTCTGCGCCGGCTCCCGCGATCTGGCGCTCGCGGCCGATCTCGACCGGGCGGTCCTCAGCTACAACCACTCGAACGAATACCTGCGTACGGTCCGCTCCTGGTTCGACTACTACAAGCGCGGCACGCACGAGGTCCCCGACGGCACCGGCGTCGTCCCGCCGCCCCTCGACGGTGGTACGGACCCGAGCCCGGGCCCGAGCGCGGGCCCCGGCAGCTCGCCGTCCCCGACCCCGCCCGCGAGCCCCGGGCCGGGCCCGAGGCCGTCGAAACCGGGTGGCGGTTCGACCGGCCCGAAGCCCTCCACGCCCCCGTCCACCCCGCCCCCCAAGCCGTCCCAGACCCTCGCCGGTGTGGAGAACGCGGGCACCGGTGCGCTGACCGCCACCGCGGGCGACGCGTTCGCCGAACGCATCAAGGTGCGGGCGAAGAACAGCCTCGGCGGGCCGCTCGCCAAGGTGTCCGTGACGTTCACCATCGCCGGTGACACGGACGCCCGCTTCGAGGGCGGGAAGAGTGCGGTCACGCTGCCCACCGGATCCGACGGCACGGTGACCGCACCGGTGCTGCAGGCGGGCGAGACGACGGGCGAGTTCACCGTCCGGGCCATCGCCACCGGCCGCTCGCTGCCGGCCGTCGCCTACACCGCGACCGTCACCGCCCGGCAGGCCGACGCCATCGCCAGGACCGACGACACGGCACTGGCCGCGGCGCCCGGCGCCGAGTTCGCCGACGCCGTCGAGGTCAAGGCCACCTACAAGGGCGCGATCGCGTCCGGCGTCGCCGTCACCGCCACGATGATCACCGACGGGGACACTCCGGCCGAGAACGACAAGGGCCCGTACTTCAAGGACGCAGACGGCAAGACGGTCCGCACCCTGACGGAGCTGAAGACCGACGCCGACGGCACGCTGCGGCTCCCGAAGATCTACGCGGACGACACCGCGGGCACGTACAAGCTCCGCCTGACCACCGAGGGCGGCGCCACGGTCGTCATCGAGCTCACGGTCGAGGCTCCCGCCGCCTGACGCGCCCGCACCGCGTTCACCGAGCAGCCCCTGTGCCACCACCCGGCACGGGGGCTGCTCCACGTGTTCTCATCTCGCGCCCGCGTTGCTACGGTGCCCCAATCCTGACGACCCATCAGATCAGCGTTCTCCGGGAGGCCGAGCATGCGTGCCGTCATCGCCGCCGCCATCGGGCTGGCCGCGGCCCTCGCCCTCGTGTTCACCATCAGCGCGATCGGCGCACCCCCCGGCGAGACCTCGCCCCAACCCCTGCTGACCACCGTCCCCGGCCCCAAGAAGTAGAGGGAGGGCGCCATGCGCCGCCGAGCCGGCCTCGTACTCCTGGCCTTCGCCGTGTTCTTCGCCGCCCTGTCACCCCTGCTGCGCTGGTACGCCTTCCCGAGGCTGGCGAAGATCCCCCCGAGCCAGTACCAGGAGATGGTGCTGGAGGCGAAGCCCGCCACCCTCCTCGACTACAACGACGGCATGAAGGTCAAGCAGGTCCCCAAGGTCACCATCGTGCAGACCCTCAAGGGCAATGTGGAGGCGTCCGAGAAGATCGAGCGCAGCGCAGGGCGTGACGTCGTCGTCTGGGACGGACTCAGCTACGTCGTCGACCCGAACGGCAAGATGGTCTCGGAGATCCCCGAGCGCTACATCTTCGACGCGCACAGCCAGGCCCCCGTCCACGCCACCGGCGAGATGGTCGACGGCGACCCGGTCGAGCGCCAGGGCATCGAGTTCAAGTGGCCGTTCCTCACCCAGAAGCGCGACTACGAGTACTTCGACGCCCAGAGCCGCACCACCTCGCCCATCCATTACAAGGGCACCCGGAAGTTCCGCGGCATGGACGTCTACTACTTCGAGCAGACCATCCCCTGGACCGAGGTCCCGATGCCGAAGAAGATGCCGATCAAGGGTGTCACCGCCGAGCAGGTCGCCAAGACCGGCATGACCCGCTGGTACACCACCAAGCGGATGTTCTGGGTCGACCCGGTCACCGGCGCGCCCGTCAACGGCGAAGAGATCCACAAGGAGGAGCTGCGCAACGCGAAGGCGATGGGCATGCCCCAGGACACGGTCACCGCGTTCGCCGGGCACGTGAAGATGCGCGAGGACTACATCGAGTACACCGTCGCCCTGGTGAAGTCCCAGCGGGTGCTGATCCTGCTGCTGACCTCGTACCTGCCGTGGGGCTTCCTGGTGCTCGCCGCCGGGCTGCTCGCGCTCGCACTGTGGCTGGAGGCGCGGTCCCGGCGGCCGGACGGCCGGCAGCCGGAGCCGGCCGCCGCACCCACGCCGGATCCGGCGCCTACTCCCGCCTGAGCCGCGCCGCCGTGTGCCGGGTCGCCTCCATCGTCGTCGGGTCCTCCGGCCACGGGTGCTTCGGGTAGCGGCCGCGCAGCTCCGCCCGCACCGCCCGGTATCCGTCCCGCCAGAACGACGCCAGATCCGCGGTGACCGCCGCCGGGCGGCCCGCGGGGGAGAGCAGATGGACGAGGACGGGCACCCCGGCCACCTTCGGTGTCTCGGTGAGACCGAACAGTTCCTGGAGCTTCACCGCGAGTACGGGCTGCTCGCCGCCGTACTCCACCCGGACCCGCGACCCGCTCGGCACCTCGATGCGCTCCGGTGCCAGCTCGTCCAGCCGGGCCGCCTCGCCGGTCGCCCACGGCAGCAGCCGCCGCAACGCCTGCCCCGCGTCGATCCTGGCCAGGTCGGAGCGGCGGCGGGCCCGGGTCAGTTCGGGCTCCAGCCACTCCTCGGTACGGGCCAGCAGCGCACCGTCCGACACATCCGGCCACGGGGTGCCCAGCTCCCGGTGCAGAAAGGCGAGCCGCTCGCGCAGCTGTCCGGTCTCCCGGGTCCAGCGCAGCAGCCCGAGGCCCTCGCGCCCGAGCCCGTCCACCAGCGCCGCCCGCACCAGCTCGGGCCGCGGCTGCTTCAGCGCACGCACCGACAGTTCGACGGCGCCCAGCCGTTCCACCGAGCGTGCCACCACGTCGCCGTCCACCCAGCGGACCTCCTCACCGGCGAACCGCAGATGCCCGGCGGCCAGCCGCGCCGTGCCCTCGTCGATGACGGCGGCGAGCCGCACCCGGGCGGACGCCGCGTGCGCCGGCCGGTCCGCGACCGCGACGGCCAGCCACGGCGCACTGCGCAGCCGCGACCCGTCCCGCAGGTCCGCGCCCGTCCCCGACGCCATCAGGAAGGCCCCTTCGCCGCGGGCCCGCGCCACCCGTTCCGGAAACGCCAGCGCCGCCACCAGGCCGACGGCCGCATCGTCCGAACCACCCCGGCCGGAGCCCTCGCCGCTGCCTTCGATGGACGACGACAGCCGCCGTACCTCCTGCCGCCAGCGCGCCGCATAGCCGTCCGCGCCCCGTCGTGCGGTACGCAGTGCGGCCGCCAGATCGTCCCCGTACTCCCGCGGCGGCTCCTCGCTCAGCAGCGCCACCACCTCGGCCGCGCGGCGGCCGCCGACCTCGGCCGCACCGTCCAGGAGTGCCCGCGCCAGCCGTGGATGCAGACCCAGCCGTGACATCCGTACACCCCGGTCGGTCACCCGGCCGTCCGCGTCCACCGCGCCGACCGCCGTCAGCGTCTCGCGGGCCGCGCCCATCGCGCCGGCCGGCGGCGGATCCAGGAGCGCCAGACCCGACGCGTCCGGATCGCCCCAGCACGCCGCCTGCAGAGCGAACGCCGCCAGATCGGCCACCTTGATCTCCGGCGACGGGAAACGGGCCAGCCGCCCGTCCTCCCCCTGCTCCCAGCACCGGTACACCGACCCCGGCGCCTCACGCCCCGCCCGGCCCGCCCGCTGCCTTCCCGCGGCCTGCGAGGCCCGTACGGTCGTCAGCGCGCTCAGCCCGCGCGCGTGATCGGTACGCGGCTCCCTGGCCAGGCCGGAGTCGACGACGATCCGCACCCCCGGCACCGTCAGCGACGACTCGGCGACGGAGGTCGCGAGCACCACCCGGCGGCCCTCCGACGAACCCGCCAGCACAGCGTCCTGCACGGCCGCCGGAGCCCGCCCGTGCACCTGCAGAACCTCTGCGGGCACCCCCGCCAGCTGTGTCGCGACGCGGCCGATCTCGCCGACGCCCGGCAGGAAACACAGCACGTCGCCGTCCCGCTCGGCGAGCGCCCGGCGCACCACCGAGGCGACATGCGTCAGCAGCGCCGGGTCGACCCGCATTCCGTGCGGCGGCCTGACCGGCCTCACCGGCGGGGCCCACACCACCTCCACCGGGTGCGACACGCCCTGCGCCTCGACCACCGGTGCGTCGCCGAGCAGCCTGGCCCAGCCCTGCGCGTCCGTCGTCGCCGACGCGGCGACCAGCCGCAGATCGGGCCGGATCGCATCCCGCACATCGAGGAGGAACGCGGCGACCGTGTCCGCGTCCAGATGCCGTTCGTGGCACTCGTCGATGATCACCGCATCGACCCCGGCGATCTCCTGGTCGCGCTGGAGTCGTTGCAGGAGCACGCCGGTGGTCACGACCTCCACCACCGTGTCGCGCCCCACGACACGCTCCCCGCGCACGGTGAACCCGACGCGCCGCCCGGTCTGCTCCCCGAGGAGCCACGCCATCCGCCGCGCCGCCGCCCGGGCCGCGATCCGGCGCGGCTCGGCGACCACCACACGGCGTGCGGGGCCGCCGCCGACCAGGCCCGCGAGCACCAGCGGGATCAGCGTCGTCTTGCCGGTGCCGGGCGGTGCGCAGAGCACCGCGACACCCCGGTCGTCGAGCGCCTGCCGGAGCGCGGGCACGGCGGTACGGACGGGCAGCCGGTCGAGGGCGTCGGTACGGATCACGCCCCCCAGTCTCGTACGGCCGGCCCGCGGTGCCGCACGGCGGGCGCCCGGTCCCGTAGGACCCGCACGGCGCACGGTCCCGTACGCCGTGCGGCAGGAGTGCTCAGTCGCGTACGCAGACGAAAATTGCAGTGCCCGGGATCAGGTTTCCGCGCAGCGGGGACCAGCCGCCCCACTCCTGGTCGTTCCAGGCCGGCCACTCCGGCTCGACCAGGTCGACCAGCCGGAACCCGCCGGCCACCACGTCCCGCACCCGGTCGCCCACCGTCCGGTGGTGCTCGACGTACACGGCGTCGCCCTGCTCGTCCTGCTCCACGTACGGAGTGCGGTCGAAGTACGAGGCGGCGACCGACAGACCCTCGGGGCCCGGCTCGTCGGGGAACGCCCAGCGGATCGGGTGCGTCACCGAGAAAACCCAGCGGCCCCCCGGGCGCAGCACCCGGTGCACCTCGCGGAAGACCTGGACCGGGTCGGCGACGAACGGCACCGCGCCGTAGGCGGAACAGGCCAGGTCGAAGGAGCCGTCCCGGAACGGCAGCGTCCCGGCGTCCGCCTCCACGAGCGGCACCCCGCCGCCGATCCGCAGTGCGTGCTGGAGCTGGCGGTGGGAGAGATCGAGGGCGACGGGGCGGGCACCGCGGGCCGCCAGCCAGCGCGAGCACTGCGCCGCGCCCGCACCGATTTCGAGGACGGCCAGGCCGCTCAGCGACTCGGCGGGCCCGAGCAGACCGGCATCGGCCTCGTCGAGACCCTCCGGACCCCAGACGAAACGATCGTCGCCGAGGAAGGCGCCGTGGTCGCTCTGGTACTCGTCGGCGTGCCGGTCCCACCAGCCGCGACTGGCCCGGCTGCTCTCCGCTTCCCCGGCACTGCGGCGTGTCGCTTCCGGTTCGGCGGTGTAGATCTCTTGGCTCATCGTGTCCGTCGTTGTAGTTTGCCTTCACCCCGTCGGACGCGGTACGTACCTTGGGGGCATCTGTGCGTACGGAACCGTACTCACGCAACACGGCCGGGGCCGATGTGGCCTCGGAGAACAAGAATTGTGTCGGGTTTCGGCCCTTATGCCCCGGGTGTGCGCCTTCGCGCATTGACCCTGCCCGGCTGCCCCCGTATGCTACAAGTTGCGCTGCGAGCCTGCGCGCCTCAGACCTAGCAGGCCGCGCTTGCGTCTGTTGCATGTCCCCTCGGTTCACGAGGCGCCTCCCGCTCGCGGGTCGGGTGCTTCCCAGGCTGTCCGGCTTCTGCAGAGGCGATACGGGCTCTCGGCGTAGCAGTACCTACGACTCACTGTCCGTACCGGAGCCCTTTCCCACATGACGAGCAGCACCGAGACCACCGCCACCACTCCGCAGGTTGCGGTCAACGACATCGGCGACGCGGACGCGTTCCTCGCGGCGATCGACGAGACGATCAAGTACTTCAACGACGGCGACATCGTTGACGGTGTCATCGTCAAGGTTGACCGGGACGAGGTTCTCCTCGACATCGGTTACAAGACCGAAGGCGTCATCCCGAGCCGCGAGCTCTCGATCAAGCACGACGTCGACCCGAACGAGGTCGTCAAGGTCGGTGACGAGATCGAGGCCCTGGTTCTCCAGAAGGAGGACAAGGAAGGCCGCCTGATCCTCTCGAAGAAGCGCGCTCAGTACGAGCGTGCCTGGGGCACCATCGAGAAGATCAAGGAAGAAGACGGCATCGTCACCGGTACCGTCATCGAGGTCGTCAAGGGTGGTCTCATCCTCGACATCGGCCTCCGTGGCTTCCTCCCGGCGTCGCTCGTCGAGATGCGTCGTGTCCGCGACCTTCAGCCCTACGTGGGCAAGGAGCTCGAGGCGAAGATCATCGAGCTGGACAAGAACCGCAACAACGTGGTCCTGTCCCGCCGCGCCTGGCTCGAGCAGACCCAGAGCGAGGTCCGTCAGACCTTCCTCACGACCCTGCAGAAGGGCCAGGTCCGCTCCGGCGTCGTCTCCTCGATCGTCAACTTCGGTGCGTTCGTGGACCTCGGTGGCGTCGACGGTCTCGTGCACGTCTCCGAGCTCTCCTGGAAGCACATCGACCACCCCTCCGAGGTTGTCGAGGTCGGCCAGGAGGTCACCGTCGAGGTTCTCGACGTCGACATGGACCGCGAGCGCGTCTCGCTGTCGCTCAAGGCGACGCAGGAAGACCCGTGGCAGCAGTTCGCCCGTACGCACCAGATCGGGCAGGTCGTTCCCGGTAAGGTCACGAAGCTCGTTCCGTTCGGTGCGTTCGTGCGCGTCGACGAGGGCATCGAGGGTCTGGTCCACATCTCCGAGCTGGCCGAGCGCCACGTGGAGATCCCGGAGCAGGTCGTCCAGGTCAACGACGAGATCTTCGTCAAGGTCATCGACATCGACCTCGAGCGTCGTCGCATCAGCCTCTCGCTGAAGCAGGCCAACGAGTCCTTCGGTGCCGACCCGGCGTCGGTCGAGTTCGACCCGACCCTGTACGGCATGGCCGCGTCCTACGACGACCAGGGCAACTACATCTACCCCGAGGGCTTCGACCCCGAGACCAACGACTGGCTCGAGGGCTACGAGACCCAGCGCGAGGCGTGGGAGACGCAGTACGCCGAGGCGCAGCAGCGCTTCGAGCAGCACCAGGCCCAGGTCATCAAGTCCCGCGAGGCCGACGAGGCCGCTGCGGCCGAGGGCGCTGCTGCCCCGGCCGGCGGTGCCCCGGCTGCCTCCGGTGGCACCGGTGGCGGCTCGTACTCCTCGGAGTCCGCGGACAACGCCGGCGCCCTGGCGTCGGACGAGGCCCTGGCTGCCCTGCGCGAGAAGCTGGCGGGCGGCCAGAGCTGACGCTCTGACCCTCCGGTCGGTCATCGACTGCAGTAGCTGACAAGTGAGGCCCGCTCCCTTCGGGGAGCGGGCCTCACTTCGTTTCGGCGGCAGGGGTTACGGCGTGACCGTGATGTTGGTCAGGCCGTTGCCGCCGGTGACCGTGTTGGTGCTGTAGACAGTGGTCAGGCAGCTCGCGCCGTAGTTGGTGACGTTGACGGCGATCCGCTTGTCGCCCGTGGAGCCGGACAGGTCCGAGGCGTTGTCGCGGAACACGGTGCCGCACCCCCAGCCGCTCTGCTGGGTGTGGGTCTCGTAGCCGTTGTTGGTCGTACGGGTGCCCGTGTTGCCCTCGACCAGGACGTCATTGCCCTTCACGTCGACCCAGGAGTCGTCGTAGTTGGCACCCCGGTCAGCCCGCTGCCGTCGAACGTGTTGCCGATGATCCTCGCTCCGGTGGTGCCCTCCTTGATGTCGACGTTCTCACCACCGACGCCCGGCCCGATCGTGTTGTTCAGGATCTGCACCTGGTCGCTCCGGTCGGTGAGATCACCGGCCGTGCCGACGTAGACACCCTCGCCCATGCCGCGGCCGTCGTGCCCGGTGTCGTAGATCCGCGAGTTCTTGACGACGCCGTTCGCGCTGGACTTGCGGAAGTGCACGCCCTCCATGTCCAGGTCGTGCACGGTCACCGAGTCGATGACCACCCCGTCGGCGGCGTCGGCCATGATGCCCTTCTGGCCACCGGTGACGGTCACTCCCTGGACGGTCCAGTAGGACGCGCCGTTGAGGTGGAGGCCGTAGCCGCCGCCTGCGGTGAGGACCGCCCCGGCCGAGCCGGTGAGGGTGATCCTGGCGGAGGCGGTGCCGGGGACGGTCGCCTTGAAGTTGCCGGTGTACGTACCGTCGGCGAGCCGGATCGTGTCGCCGGGGACCACGGCGGCCAGGGCCGTCTTGAGCTGGGCGGCAGTGCTCACGTCGATGACCGTGGCGGCGTCCGCGGCGTCCGCGGCGCCCGCCGAGGCGAGGGCCAGGCATCCGGCCGCGAGCGTCGTGGCCAGCAGGGCGGGGAACAGCGTGCGGGTGCGCATGGGGGTGCCTTCCCGTCGAAGGAGGTGCAAGACGTTCCCGTACATGAATATGGGGCGCATGTCTGAACGTGTTGCCCGGTGACGATAGGGAGGGGGCGTGTCCCTGTCAAGGTCTGGACCATTGTTCGCCGACTGTCGTCGCGCGGTGAACAGAGAGAAACGTGCGGGATACACGAGTAACTGACGGGCCGTAACACGCGCTTGTCAGGATCCCGGCAACGTCAAGATCTGAACGGGAGCCGGGACATGACGCACACTTCGAACCACTCGTCCGTGGCGACGGGCGCGAGCCGTCGCAGCTTTCTGCGCCAGGTCGGGATCACCGGTGGGGCGGGCGCGATGTTCGCGACCATGGGGGCCCTCGGCCTCGCCCCCACGGCCCAGGCCGCACAACGCGAACCCGCCTTCCGCGCTCCCAGCAAGGGCGACTTCGCGCTGAAGGGGAAGGGGGCGGCAAAGGTCGTCGTCGTCGGCGGCGGTATCGCCGGACTCGCCGCCGCATACGAACTGGGCAAGGCCGGCTACGACTGTACGGTCCTGGAGGCCCGGAGTCGTACGGGCGGCCGCAACTTCACCGCACGCAACGGCGATTCCACCACCGACCTGTACGGCAACACGCAGACCGCACGGTTCAGCGAGGGCCAGTACATGAACTGCGGCCCCGGCCGGATCCCGCAGTGGATGGTCACCCTCGACTACTGCCGCGAACTCGGTGTCCCCATCGAGACGTTCACCAACGTGAACGCCAACGCCTATATCTTCAACGAGAAGGCCGGCATGAAGGCCCCGGTGCGCTACCGCACCGCCAAGGCCGATGTGTACGGCTATGTCGCCGAACTCCTCTCCAAGGCCACCGACAAGGGCGCCCTCGACCGTCAGATCACCGCCGAGGACCAGGAACGACTCCTCGAATTCCTCAAGGACTTCGGCGACATCGGCGACACGCTCGACTACACCGGCAGCCCCCGCCGCGGCTACCGCATCGACCCCGCGGCCGCCGGAACCCCCGGCGAGGAACTGGGCTCCGTGCCGTCCGCCTCCGACGTCTTCGCCAGCGGCGTCGGACGCTACTTCTCCTTCGAGTTCGAGTACGACCAGGCCATGCTGATGTTCCAGCCGGTCGGTGGTATGGACCGGATCCCCGCGGCGCTCACCCGGGCGATAGGCGAGCGCAGGATCCGTACCGGCGCCGCCGTCAGCAAGATCTCCGACACGGCCCATGGCGTGACCGTCACGTACGCCCAGGGCGGACGCACCCACACGGTCGACGCGGACTACTGCATCGCCGCCCTGCCGCCCAACATCCTCGCCAAGACGGCCCACAACCTCGGCCCGGCCGTCCAGAGCGCCCTGGAGGCCTGCAAGCCGTCGTCGGCCGGCAAGATCGGGCTGGAGTACAGGAGCCGCTGGTGGGAGACCGACCACCAGATCTACGGCGGCATCACCGAGACCGACATGGACCTCTCCCACATCTGGTACCCGTCCTACGGCCACCAGGGCCGGCGCGGCACCATCATCGGCTACTACAACACCGGCTCCAACGCCGATGCGTACGCCGCTCTCACCCCGCGGGAGAGGGAGGCACGGGCCATCGCCCAGGGCGTGAAGATCCACGGCGACAAGTACCGTACGGAACTCGCCACGTCGTTCTCCCACCACTGGCGGCAGACCCCGTACCTCGAGGCCTCCTGGCACTCCCTGTCGGGAGGACCCGATGCGCCGGCCTTCGCACCGCTCAACCAGGCCGCCGGACGCGTCTACTTCGCCGGTGACTACCTGAGCTACGCGGATGCCTGGCAGCACGGCGCCTTCACCTCCGCACGGAAGGCGGTCACCGCACTGCACGCGCGGGTTCTGGCGTAACCACCCCCGTCAAGGGGCACAGGCAGGGAATGCCTGTGCCCCGGCGGGCGTTCTTCCCAACGAACACGAGGAGGAGCGGTAACCGTGCCTGATCCGCAGAGTTTGTACGAATGGGAGCCGAAGGGCCTGGCCGTCGTCGACATGGCGCTCGCGCAGGAGTCGGCCGGCCTGGTCATGCTCTACCACTTCGAGGGATACATCGACGCGGGTGAGACGGGCGAGCAGATCGTGGACGGCCTGCTCGAATCGCTGCCGCACCAGGTCGTGGCCCGCTTCGACCACGACAGGCTCGTCGACTACCGCGCACGGCGCCCGCTGCTGACGTTCAAGCGCGACCGCTGGTCGGCGTACGAGACCCCGACGCTGGACGTCCGGGTGGTCCAGGACGCCACCGGGGCGCCCTTCCTGCTGCTGTCCGGGCCCGAGCCGGACGTGGAGTGGGAGAGGTTCGCCGCGGCCGTCGAGCAGATCGTGGAGCGGCTGGGTGTCCGCCTCGCCGTCAACTTCCACGGCATCCCGATGGGAGTCCCGCACACCCGCCCGGTCGGCATCACCCCCCATGGCAATCGCACGGACCTGATGCCGGGCCACCGCAGCCCGTTCGACGAGGCGCAGGTCCCCGGCTCCGCCGAGGCCCTGGTGGAGTACCGGCTGATGCAGGCAGGACATGACGTCCTCGGTGTCGCCGCCCACGTGCCGCACTACATCGCCCGCTCCGCCTACCCGGACGCCGCGCTGACCGCGCTGGAGGCGATCACGGCCGCGACCGGACTGGTCCTGCCGAGCATCGCCCACTCGCTGCGCACGGAGGCGCACCGCACACAGACCGAGATCGACCGCCAGATCGACCAGGGCGACGAGGAGCTCGTCTCGCTCGTCGAGGGGCTCGAGCACCAGTACGACGCGATCGCCGGCTCCGAGACGCGCGGCAACCTGGTCGCGGAATCGGTCGAGTTGCCGTCCGCCGACGAGATCGGCCTCGAATTCGAGCGGTTCCTCGCCGAGCGGGAGGGCGACGCCTGACGGACCGGCGTGTGCGATGCGGTGACCGGCCGACGGGTGGGCTGTGACCGGGCCATGACCGGCCGGAGGCGCCCACTAGGCTGCCGACCATGCTGAAAGTGGGCCTGACCGGCGGCATCGGCGCCGGCAAGAGCGAAGTGTCACGGCTGCTGGTTTCGTACGGGGCGGTGCTGATCGACGCCGACAGGATCGCGCGTGAGGTCGTCGAGCCCGGGACCCCCGGACTCGCGGCCGTCGTGGACGCGTTCGGCGCAGGTGTCCTCACCGCCGACGGCACCCTGGACCGGCCGAAGCTCGGTTCGATCGTCTTCTCCGACGCCGACCGGCTCGCCGCACTCAATGCGATCGTCCACCCGCTGGTCGGTGCCCGCTCGGCAGAACTGGAGCGGGCCGCAGACTCTGACTCCGTCGTCGTCCATGACGTCCCCCTTCTCACCGAGAACGGCCTCGCCCCCCTCTACGACCTGGTCGTGGTCGTGGACGCCACCCCGGAGACCCAGCTCGACCGGCTCGTACGGCTGCGCGGAATGACCGAGTCCGAGGCCCGCGCCCGGATGGCCGCGCAGGCCACCCGCGAGCAGCGACGCGCCGTCGCCGATCTGATCATCGACAACGACGGGCCGCTCGGGGCGCTGGAGCCGCAGGTCCGCAAGGTCTGGGCGGAGCTGTCCCGGCGGGCGGCCGCCGGCTGACCACCGGACCGGAATACCGGTACCCGGCCGGACGTTGGAAAACCGGAAGCGAAGGGAAGGATGCGAGCGTGCCCGAGAGGACCCCGGAAACCCACGTCATCGACTTCCGCGCGGCCGAACGCCTGCTGGCCGCGCGCGATCCACGGGGCGCGGTCAAGCTCCTGGATTCGGTGATCGCAGCCCATCCGGAGAACACGGCCGCCCGCCTGCTGCGGGCCCGGGCCTTCTTCGCCGCCGCCCAACTGCGCCCCGCCGAGCTCGAATTCGAACTCGTCCTGGAGCGCGAGCCGGACAACGCGTTCGCACACTTCGCGCTGGCCCGCACCTTTCAGCGCTCCGGCCGCTCGGAGGCGGCCGTGCGGCACTTCCGGCTGGCCGCCGCCCTCGACCCCAACCCGGAGTACCTGCGGGCGGCCCGCTTCGACGCCGGCGCCTGACGGCCTCGGCCCGTCGCACGTACCTGCGCCGGAACCGACGGGTGCACGCGCCGGGAGCGAACCGGGGCATCAGTGTCCGTACCGGCCGCGTCCGCCGTGGTCCGGCTCGTACGGGGGGATGTTGCGGCCCGGCTGGTAGTGCGGGCCCTGGTGGATGTGGTGGACGATCACCGCAAGATCCACCAGTGTCAGCAGGAGCAGCAGCCCGCAGGCCACGGCCCAGCCCGGACGGTCGACCAGGGAGAAGGCCGTCAGGCCGAAAACGGCCCAGGCCATGCCCCATAGACTCAGGCACAGCCGCAGTCGCAAGGGGCTGCGTGCAGTCATCGGTTCGTTACCGGTACGCATGGCGATCGCCTCTCCTACCAGGATGGACCCACGACTGCGGTTTTGAGGCACATCGAGACAGATTGTGGGGGACCGTCCGTGAACGGCACACGATGGCGGAACAGCGCCGCCCGCAGGGCCCGGGTCCGCGGGTCGCTGCTGGGCGGTGCGATCGGGGACGCACTGGGCAACCCGGTGGAGTTCCTCTCGCTCTCCGGCATCCGCAGGGCGTACGGAGAAGGCGGTGTCCGGGGACTCGTCGCGGACGCGGACGGGGCCGTCGGCCGGATCACCGATGACACGCAGATGACCCTGTTCACCGCCGAAGGGCTGATCAGGGCGCATTCCCGGGCGATGTCGAAGGGCATAGGCGGCTCCGAGACCGCTCTCGTGCGGAACGCCTATCTGCGCTGGCTCGACACCCAGAACCACCCCGCACCACCGGCCCGTGGCGGGGACGACCCCGTACGGACCGGGTGGCTGCGGGAGCAGCGCTTCCTGTACGCGCGCCGGGCCCCCGGCAACGCCTGCCTGACCGGGCTCACGGCCGAGCACATCCCCGACCCCACGGGTCCGCTCGGCCGTCCCGGACCGGTCAACATCGGGTCCAAGGGATGCGGCACCGTGATGCGGTCCGCGCCCTTCGGGCTGATCGGTGAGGGAGCGGAGACCGGCTTCGGGCTGGCGTACCGGTGCGCGCAGATCACCCACGGGCACCTGACGGGTGCGTACGCGGCCGGTGCGTTCGCCGCGATCATCGCCCATCTGATGGAGGGCGACTCGATGGCGGGCGCCGTGCTCCGGTCCATGGAGCTGCTGGCCCGCCACCCGGGACACGAGGAGACGACGGTGGCGCTGCGCGCGGCCGTCGACCTGGCCGCACAGGGCGCGCCGACCGCCGAGAAGGTGGAGTCACTGGGCGCGGGCTGGGTGGCCGAGGAGGCCCTCGCCATCGCCGTGTACTGCGCCCTGGCGCTGCCGGGCGCCGACCAGGTGGCTCGGGCGCTGCTGCTCTCGGTCAACCACTCGGGCGACAGCGACTCCACCGGTTCGGTCTGCGGAAATCTGCTCGGCGCCCGCCACGCAGATGTGCAACTCCCTTCGTCCTGGCTGGTGCTGACGGAGGGCCGGGCAGTGATCGCCGAGCTGGCCGACGATCTGTGTCTGGAGTTCGAGCAGGCGGTGGAATGGCCGCAGGAGCGTTATCCGGTGTGCTGACGGGGCTTTCCCAGGACCCCCCCGCCGGGACCGGGAACGGTGCCCAACGGCCGTTCGTTCGGCTGCACATGAGCGGATCAGTGGTGCGTGAGGGGTATTCGGGGACGGGGCCCGGCTCGATCACGCCGGACGGCTGCGCGGTCGATCTGTACGCGCGGCTGTCCGTCGGGGCCGAACCGGACGTGATCGAGGCGGCGGTGCCCGCCGGTGCGAGCATTCTGGAGCTCGGCTGCGGGGCGGGCCGGGTGACCCATCCGCTGGTCGCACGAGGCTTCGAGGTCACAGCCGTGGACGAGTCGGCGCAGATGCTGGAACACATTCGGGGCGCGCGCACGGTGCGGAGCCCCATCGAGTCGCTCGAGCTCGGCGACGAGACGTTCGACGTGGTGATGCTGGCGTCGTTCCTGGTGCACACGAGCGAGCACCCGGTACGCGACGCCATGCTGCGGACCTGCCGGAGATACGTCAGGGACGGCGGCGTCGTACTCCTTCAGCGCGAGGGCGCCGACTACCACACGGATCTGCCCCGGGAGCGGGTCGATCCGGCTGGATACACCGTGCGGATCGTCTCGGCGGACCCCGTCGGCGACGGGGTGAACTCGGTGCACGCCGAGTACATCTTCGACGATGCGCGATGGACCCAGACGTTCCTGTCGCGGGAGCTGACGAAGGAACAGTTCGAGGGGCACCTGGAGGCGGCCGGACTCGCCGTCGACCGCTATCTGACGGACGACGGGGTGTGGGTACGCGCCGTGCCCAGGTAGTCGCCCCGGCGACGGGAACCGAGAAGATCGGCCGTCCGGGACGCGATGAGTCCCGGACCGCTGTGGGGTCTTTCCTTGCGTACGCAACACCACGCGACGCTTCCCGAGGAGACCCAGATGTCCGAGACCACGACGAACACCGCCACCGGGGCGACAGCGGCACGCAGCCGGGGTGCGGTCGCGCTCACCGTCGCGCGGGTCCTGCTCGCCCTGTTCTTCGCCTTCAGTGCGTTCGCCAGGCTGATCGCCCATGAGTCCGCGATCGAGTCCTTCGACCGGATGGGCTGGAGCCATGGCGCGATGTACCTCATCGGAGCCCTGGAGATGGCGGGCGCCGTCGCCCTGCTGGTGCCGTTGCTGTCCGGGGTGGCGGCGACGGCCTTCGTCGGGCTGCTGGCCGGAGCGTCCAGCTCACGCTGCTCGACCCGGTGAACGCGATCATGCCGGCGCTGCTCATCGTGCTGGTCGTCCTGATCGCCCGGGACTGGCAGGACAGTACGGGACAGCCCTTAGGGGCATCGGCGGGTCCGTGGCCCGCGCCCGTCAGTGGACGGTGCTGAAGCTGCGCCAGGGGAGAGCGCTCGCAGGATTGACGTCGGCGAGCGTCGTGGCGACGTACGTCGTCCCCGGACCCGTGCAGTCGCGTGTGCGGTACAGGATGATGTCGATCAGGGTCCCGTTCCGCACTTCCTTGGCGCCCGCCGGAGCGAGCTGGTGGCACCCCTTCACGGAGGGGCTGTTCACCATGATCACGGCGTCCCGTTCGGTGACGTAGGTGACCGGCCCGACCGCGGTGCGGCCGAGGCCCGAACAGCCCGCGACGGTGACGGTCAGGAGCGCGGTCCCGGCAGCGATGCCGAAACGGCGGCGTCGGTGATCGATCACAGGCATGGGCGGGTCCTCGTCTGTCTCGTCCGGCTCGTCTGTACTGCTGTTCACGCTGCCCGTTACCGGCCGCCCCGGCATCCGGTGCGCGGCCTGCCGAGTGACCGTGGAGCGGACCCATGTTCGCCCGGTGTTCATATGGGGCATACCGTGGTAATAGCGGCAAGAGGTGCACGTATCCGGCTGGCAGGGGGCCGTCATGGTCCAAGAACTGGTGGTCGCCCTGGTGGCGGCCGCGTCCGCGGGTGTGGTCTACGTGGCAGCGGCTGCGAAGATCGTCAAGCAGTACGAACGGGGCGTCGTGCTGAGGCTCGGCAGGCTGCGCAGCGATGTGCGCGGACCGGGATTCACCATGGTGCTTCCCGGTATCGAGCGGTTGCACAAGGTCAACATGCAGATCGTGACGATGCCGGTGCCCGCGCAGGACGGCATCACACGGGACAACGTGACGGTGCGGGTGGACGCGGTCATCTACTTCAAGGTGGTCGACGCGGCCAGCGCGGTCGTGGAGGTGGAGGACTACCAGTTCGCGGTGTCGCAGATGGCGCAGACGTCCTTGCGCTCCATCATCGGCAAGAGCGACCTGGATGATCTGCTGTCCAACCGGGAGAAGCTCAACCAAGGGCTGGAGCTCATGATCGACAGTCCGGCCGTGGGATGGGGCGTCCAGATCGACCGGGTGGAGATCAAGGACGTATCGCTGCCGGAGACGATGAAACGCTCGATGGCGCGCCAGGCAGAGGCCGACCGGGAGCGGCGCGCGCGTGTCATCAACGCGGACGCCGAGCTCCAGGCATCGAAGAAGCTGGCAGAAGCGGCGAAGGAGATGTCCTCCCAGCCGGCCGCGCTCCAGCTACGACTGCTGCAGACCGTGGTCGCGGTCGCCGCGGAGAAGAACTCCACGCTGGTGCTGCCGTTCCCGGTGGAGCTGCTCCGCTTCCTGGAGCGGGCGCAGCAGCCCGTACCGACGGAGCAGCAGGCGCAGCTTCAAGCTCAGCCTCAGCAACAACAGTCGCAACAACAACAGTCGCAGCCGCCGCCGCCCGTGACGCCTGCGCCCGCTCCTGCGCCCACCCCGTCCGGGCCCGCGCGGGTCACTCGATCCAAGCCGCTGGCCAGGCACTGACCTGCGCGAATGCCGGTGCGTGACCGGTTGTCGGACCCCCCGCCTAGACTCGCAGAGAAAGAGAGATCGAGAGGGTCGGACGATCAAGGGCGGGATGGGAGGGGAGGGGAGCGATGACCTCGGCACCCCACGTACAGCAGCGGACGCAGGACGCGGCAACTGCCCGCCTCCTGCGTTGTGCAGCTGTCTTCCTGCCCGCTCCACTGCCCAGAGAGGGACGCGTCGCCTTCTGGGACCCGGACGGCGGACCGCTGCCGGTGATCGGCGGAGCCCACGGAGCGACCGCGGCCGAGACCACCGAGATCACGGTGGTGCGACGCCACGGACAGCAGGACGACGTCCGCCGCCGGACGGTACCCGCCGTGCTGCTGCCCATCGCCGATGCCGTGCCCCTGCTGGCCCGCGCCCGGCAGCAGCAGTCCGCCCACCCGGCCGCGCGCTGCTGGGGCGCGGCCGCACTCCATGCGCTCAACCTGGTGGCGCGCGGCAGGCTGGTCCCCGGTCTGACGGCCGACGATCACGACGCCTGGCGGGCCGGACCGCGCGACGCCGAGGACGTCGCCCATCTGCGGGCGGTCGCCGCCGCCATGCCGCCCGAGGCCTACGCCGTCCCGCTCCCGGACCGCGCACCGCTCCGGCTCCCCGACCCCGAGTCGCTGATCGGCGCCTTCCTCGACGCGGTCGCCGACACCCTGCCCAGGACGCCCGCCGCGGCATACGCGACGGGTGCCCCGTTCGCGGCCCGCGAGGCCCAGCATCTGCCCCGGGCCCGCGACTGGGCCGTCGAGGTCGCGGCCGGTCTGGACGCGGGGGTACGGGTGTCGCTCCGCCTCGACCTGTCGGCGTACGAGCTCTTCGACACGGCCGACACCTACGGGAACCCCGAAGCCGGGGAGGCGGTCGATGAAACCGCTGCCGGCAAGGACGGGCCCGAGGCCTCCGGTAGCTCCCCGGACGTCCACCCGGGCGCCGCCCGGCACGCCGCCGCGGCGATCACGCAGGTGCACAGCCTGGCGGACCCGACCTACGTCATCGACGCCGCCGCGCTGTGGAACGGCGGCGGTGGAGAGCCGTTCGGTCCCCGGGCCAGGATCGACGCCGTGCTCGCGCTGCGCCGTGCCGCCCGCGTCTGGGCGCCGTTGGAGCGGCTGCTGGACCAGCCGGCCCCCGATGTGCTCGCCCTGACCGAGGACGAACTGTACGAGCTGCTGAGCGACGCCGGGGCGCGGCTGGCACAGGCCGGGGTGAGCGTCCACTGGCCGCGCGAGCTCGTCCGTTCCCTGACCGCCTCCGCCGTGGTCCGGCCCGCACCCGGCTCGGCCACCGACGGCACCTCGTTCTTCGACGCCGAGCAGCTCTTTGCCTTCAACTGGCAGTTGTCCCTCGGCGACGAACAGCTCACCGAGCGGGAGATGGACATCCTCGCGGAGGCCCACCGGCCGGTGGTGCGCCTGCGGGACCAGTGGGTCGTCGTCGACCCCGCGCTCGTACGCAAGGCGCGCAAGCGGGAGCTCGGGCTGCTCGATCCGGTGGACGCCCTCGCCGTCGCGCTGACCGGCAGCGCGGAGGTGGACGGCCGGCAGGTCGAGGCGGTGCCGGCCGGTGCACTCGCCGAGCTCCGTACCCGCATACTCGCCGACGACACGGCCATCACGCCGCCGCCCGGGCTCGACGCCACGCTCCGCGACTACCAACTGCGCGGCCTGGCCTGGCTGGACCGCATGACATCGCTGGGCCTCGGCGGCTGTCTCGCCGACGACATGGGACTCGGCAAGACCATCACCGTCATCGCCCTCCATCTGCACCGCGCGCACCCCGCACCCACCCTGGTGATCTGCCCCGCCTCCCTCCTCGGCAACTGGCACCGTGAGATCAACCGCTTCGCCCCCGGTGTCCCCGTGCGCCGCTTCCACGGCACCGGCCGCACGCTCGACGACCCCGACGGCGGTTTCGTCCTCACCACGTACGGCACGATGCGCTCCAGCGCGACCGAACTCGCCGCCCACAGCTGGGGACTTGTCGTCGCCGACGAGGCGCAGCATGTGAAGAACCCTCACTCCTCCACGGCGAAGGCGCTCCGCACCATCCCGGCGCCGGCCAGGATCGCCCTCACCGGCACCCCCGTGGAGAACAACCTCTCCGAGCTCTGGGCCCTGCTCGACTGGACCACCCCCGGACTGCTCGGCCCGCTCAAGGCGTTCCGCGCCCGGCACGCCCGGATCGTCGAGAACACCGGCACCGCGGCAGGACTCGGTAACGACGACGCGGTCGAGCGCCTTTCCCGGCTGGTCAGGCCGTTCCTCCTGCGCCGGAAGAAGTCCGACCCGGGCATCGCCCCGGAGCTGCCGCCCAAGACGGAGACCGACCACCCCGTCTTCCTCACCCGCGAACAGGCCACGCTCTACGAGGCGGCGGTGCGCGAGACCATGGCGTTCATCGAGGCCTCGGAAGGAATCGCCCGCCGCGGTCTGATCATGAAGCTGCTGGCCTCGCTCAAGCAGATCTGCAACCACCCGGCGCAGTATCTGAAGGAGGAACCGACCCGCCTCATCGGCCGCTCCGGCAAGCTCGCCCTGCTCGACGAGCTGCTCGACACGATCCTCGCCGAGGGCGGCTCCGTGCTGATCTTCACCCAGTACGTGACGATGGCCCGCATCCTCTCCGCGCACCTCGCGTCGCGGGCCGTCCCCTCCCAGCTTCTGCACGGTGGAACGCCGGTGGCCGAGCGGGAACGGATGGTGGACCGCTTCCAGTCCGGCGAGGTGCCCGTCTTCCTGCTCTCCCTCAAGGCCGCCGGCACCGGGCTGAACCTCACCCGCGCCGCACACGTGATCCACTACGACCGCTGGTGGAACCCGGCCGTCGAGGAACAGGCCACGGACCGTGCGTACCGCATCGGGCAGACACAGCCCGTCCAGGTGCACCGGCTGATCGCGGAAGGCACCGTCGAGGACCGGATCGGCGAGATGCTGGCGGCCAAGCAGGCCCTGGCCGACGCGGTCCTCGGCACCGGAGAGACCGCGCTGACCGAACTCAGCGACCGCGACCTCGCCGATCTCGTCTCCCTCCGGAGGCCCTCATGAGCCCCCGCTCCCAGCCCTCGTCCCCGTCGTACGTCAGAGCCCGTCCGGGCCCCGACGACCTGCGGCGCACCTTCGAGGCGGTTCCGCCCCGCACGTCCCACCGCGACGAGCCGTTCGCGGACTCCTGGTGGGGGCGTTCCTGGGTGGCGGCGCTGGAGTCCCTGTCGATGGACGAGGGCCGGCTAGCCCGCGGCCGTACCTACGCCGACAGCGGCCATGTCGCCGCGATCACCGTCACCCCCGGCCGCGTCGTCGCCTACGTCCAGGGCAGCCGCCCCCGTCCGTACCGAGCCGAGCTGCGGCTGCGCCCCCTCACCGACACCGGCTGGGACACCTTCCTCGACGCCGTCGCCGCCCGGCCGGACCATCTCGCCGCGCTGCTCGCCAAGGAGATGCCGCACACCCTCGTCGACACGGCGGCCGAGACGGGCACCGGACTGCTGCCCGCCGCGAACGACCTCGACCCGAGCTGCTCCTGTCCCGACCACGGCTGGCCCTGCAAGCACGTCGCAGCCCTCTGCTACCAGATGGCCCGCCTGCTGGACACCGACCCGTTCGTCCTCCTGCTGCTGCGCGGACGCGGTGAGCGCGAACTCGTCGAGGAGCTGGGCCGGCGCAGCGCGGCCCACGGTGCCCGGGAGCGCCCCACGGCCCCCACCACTCCTTCCGTACCGGCGCGCGAAGCCCTGGCCGACCGCTTCCTCCCGCCGCTGCCCGCCCCGCTTGCGGTACCGTCGCAGCCCGGCCAGCCACCCTCGTACCCGCAGCTGCCCGGCGCCCGCGACCCGCTCTCCCTCGACCACCTCGCCACGGACGCGGCCGCCCGCGCGCACGCTCTCCTCACCACCGGCCAGGACCCTCTCTCCGGGCTCACGCCCTGGCAGGACGCCGTCCGGCTCGCCGCGGCCCGTCCCACCGCCGGACTCACCGCCACCACCCGCGCCCTCTACCGGGAACTGGCCTACGCCACCGGCCGTACCACCACCGACCTGGCCCGTGCCGTCGCCGCCTGGCGTCAGGGCGGCGCCGAGGGCCTGCAGGTTTTGGAGACACCGTGGGACCCCCCGGCCGGTCCCTTCGACCGGGCCCGCCCCGCCCTCGCGGCCGCCGACTTCCCCCGCTTCCAGCCCTGGCGCAACCACCTCACCCACCCCGTCGGCACCTTCCAGCTCCGCTTCGGCCACGACGGCCGCTGGTACGGCTACGAATCCGACCAGGGCAAGGACGACTGGTGGCCCCGCGCCATGCCGGACGTGGACCCGGTGGGCGCACTCACGGCGCTGCTCGGCCGCTGACCACCGGCACCGCCTGGCTCCGGTGCAGTGGCCCGCGGGCTGTTCGCCGCCGGAGAGCAGTCGGCGTGCAGGTGGGAGGCGGCCCGTGGCGCCGGCTTCGGTCCCGTCAGAAGTCGGCGGTCGTGCGCTCTTCGAGCCGGGCCACCGAGTCCTGGGCGTACGCGTTCTCGTACGCGTTGCGGATCCGCTCGATCTGCTCGTCGCGCAGGCGTGCCTCGGTCGCCGGGTAGAGCAGGGTCAGTTCGTAACTGCGCTCCCGCTCGATCGCCCCGTGGGAGTCCCGCCACTGACCGCGGCCGTCCTGGATGGTCAGGCCTCTCGGGAAGCGCGGGGTGACCTCCTCGTCGACGAAGGCCAGGAACTGCTGGTCGGTCACATCGGGTCCGCCGTCCGGGCGTTCCGTACCGAAGAACAGCCTGGTCTCGATATAGGCCTTGCCACGGGCGGCGATGCCCGAGGGAGCGGACCGCGAGGCGGTGGGCGAGCCGCTGTCCAGTGTGGCGTAGGCGACGGGTGTGCCCACGGCCAGTACGGCGAGGGCGGCGGCCGCCGCGGTCAGCGCGGTGTGCTCCTTCAGGCGGCGCCGGCTGTCACCGCCGTCAGCGCTTTCGTTGCACCGGCGGCCGGTCGAGCGGGGGAGGAGCGGCAACGGAGGGGCCTTTCGGAGGGGGCGGCGCGGACTGCGCGCGGCTCACTGTGGCAAGCGGCCCCCGCCGGAGAGCGGCAGGACATGGGCATCGGGTGGAAACCACCCGTACCGGTGAAGGCAGGTGCGCGGGAAGCGGAGTACCGCCGCAAAAACCCTTCGTACGGGGCGGATTGGCGATGCTAACTTCCTCGACGTGGCAAAACTCAATCAGATCATCGCAGTGGAGAAAGGCGTCAAGTCCAAGGCTCACCAGGACCTGACGGCGGCGCATCACGGCCTCCAGAAGGCCGGGCTGCTGGCCGGGATCTCCCGGACCTATCAGCCGAAGGACGAAGAGGGTGAACAGCTTCCGCCGGAGTCGACACTGGTGCAGATCAAGGCCGAGGACGTGCTGCGGAACACCGCGGCGACGCTGACCCGGCTCTTCGATGTCACAGCCACGAAGGACTGGGCGAACTGTGCGGCCCGCGCGGATGTGAAGGTCGACGGCCGGGTGCTCGTCGCCGATGTCCCGGTGTCGTATCTGCTCTTTCTGGAGAAGCAGCTGACGGACATCAACACTTTCGTGCGCAAGCTGCCGGTGCTCGACGCTGCTGAGGCGTGGACGCAGGACCCGTCGACGGACTCCTGGAAGACCGAGCCGGTCCGCACGCTCCGCACGAAGAAGGTGCCCCGCAACCATGTAAAAGCGGAGGCCACCGAGAAGCACCCGGCGCAGGTCGAGGTGTACTACGAGGACGTGCCGATCGGTTACTGGACGACCGTGAAGTTCTCCGGGTCTCTTCCCGCGCGGCGTATCAATGAACTTCTGGACCGGGTGGAGAAGCTCCAGCAGGCCGTGAAGTTCGCCCGCGAGGAGGCCAACGGCGTGGAGGTCACCGACCAGCGGGTGGGTGATGCGGTATTCGGTTACCTCTTCGGGTGACCGACCATGGATTCCCCGGCCACATCGTCACGGCCGGGGTGCGCGAGGAGCGCAAGCTGAAACTGAAGCTTGTCGTGACGACGCGGTTCCGGTGGAGGTTCGAGTCCTCCCCCCGGCATTCGGGCCGCACCGATTCGGTCGGTGCGGCCGCACGGGCCGGGGTGGCCCAAATGGCAGAGGCAGACCGCGATCAATCTCAGACTCTTGCTCCAGACTCAGCATTCGCCGCCGATCGCCGGATCAAACGGGCTCGGGCCCATGCGCGTCGAGATGTTGGTTCGACTCCAACCCGCGGAGCTTCGATCTGCGGTCGTCTAAAGGAAGGACGCGGCGACATTACGACTGACCCGGGCTCTTAAAAGTGCCGGCGTGCCGAATGGGCGGCATCACTCAGGGCCCGGGGGCCGGCTACGCCCCCGGGCCCGCTCCCGTTTCCGGCCCCTGCCGTGTGTCGCCCGCGAGCGATACCCCGCGTCCGGCGAAGAAGCGCTCGAAGTCCATCAGGGGCAGTTCCGCGGCCCGAGTCGTGGCCGTCGTGCCCGACGGGTTGTGGAAGTGGACGCCGTTGCCGTCCGGGGTACGGGACGTCACCAGCACCAGGTGCCCGCCCCGGCCCGGAGCAGGCCGCTCCGGATGCCGGATCCCGTAGTGCACCGACGCCATCACCGTCCGTCTCTCGTCGAGCAGGGCCACGATCTCGTCAGTGGACAGGTGGCGGTGGACCGTGGCTTCGAGGCCGTGCACCTCGCGCACGTACTCCGCGAAGGGCGCGTAGACCAGGCCCCGGATCGCCCCCTCCGTATCCTCCGTGTACGCCCCGTACTTGAGCGCCCCGTCACGCAGGGCGAACAGCTTCGGGGCGCCGGAGCCGAGCGCCATACGCAGACAGGTCGCACCGCACAGGTGACCTGCCCAGCGCGCGTACTCGGCGGGGGAGTCCGCCCCGGAGTCCGCCCAGCCCGGGTCGTCGGCCGGATCGAGTCCGCCCTCGACGATCGCGCCGACGAGTCCGGGCGAGGCGAACTGCGTGTGGACGGGCAGCCGGCAGGTGGGGCAGGTCACTGACGGTATCCGTTCAGGAAGCGGCCGATGCGGCTGATCGCCGCGTCGAGATCGTCAGCGTACGGGAGGGTCAGGATCCGGAAGTGGTCGGGACGCGGCCAGTTGAAGCCGGTGCCCTGCACCACCTGGATCTTCTCGCGCAGCAGCAGATCGAGGACGAACTTCTCGTCGTCGACGATGTTGTGCACCTTCGGATCGATGCGCGGGAACGCGTACAGCGCACCCTTCGGCTTCACGCACGACACCCCTGGGATCTCGTTCAGCTTCTCCCAGGCCCGGTTGCGCTGCTCGTACAGCCTGCCGCCCGGCGCCACCAGCTCACGGATGGACTGCCGGCCGCCGAGCGCCGCCTGAATGGCGTACTGGGCGGGCGCGTTCGGGCACAGCCGCATGGAGGCGAGCATGGTCAGGCCCTCCAGATAGTTGCCGGCGTGCTGCTGCGGACCCGACACCACCATCCAGCCGGAGCGGAACCCCGCCACCCGGTACGTCTTGGACAGACCGCTGAAGGTGAGGCAGACCAGGTCGGGGGCGAGGACCGCCACACTGTGGTGCTCGGCGTCGTCGTACAGGATCTGGTCGTAGATCTCGTCGGCGAGGACCAGCAGACCGTGCCTGCGCGCCAGGTCGAGGATGCCTTCGAGGATCTCGCGCGGATAGACGGCGCCGGTCGGGTTGTTCGGGTTGATGATCACGACGGCCTTGGTGCGGTCGGTGATCTTCGACGCCATGTCGGCGAGGTCCGGGTTCCAGTCCGACGCCTCGTCGCAGGTGTAGTGCACGGCCTTGCCGCCCGCCAGGGTGACCACCGCGGTCCACAGCGGATAGTCGGGCGAGGGGATCAGCACCTCGTCGCCGTCCTCCAGCAGTGCCTGTACGGACATGGAGATCAGCTCGGACACCCCGTTGCCGAGGAAGATGTCGTCCACCCCGACATCGGTCAGGCCCATCGCCTGGTAGCGCTGCGCCACCGCGCGACGGGCGGAGAGGATGCCGCGCGAATCGCTGTAGCCGTGGGCCTGCGGGAGCATCCGGATCATGTCCTGGACGATCTCCTCCGGCGCCTCGAAACCGAAGAGCGCGGGGTTGCCCGTGTTGAGGCGGAGGACGCTGTGGCCCGCCTCCTCCAGGGCGTTGGCGTGCTCGATGACCGGGCCCCGGATCTCGTAACAGACCTCGTTGAGCTTGCTGGACTGCCGGAACTCCATGCGGTGGCCTCCCCGACCTGATTGCGATACTTGGTTTTACCAAGCTCGGGCTTGGAAAGTCCAACAACATGTCTAGACTGCGTCGCATGCCACGTCAGCAGCAGCCGCCCGCACGCTCCGCGCGCCGCCGAAGTTACGACCAGTTCTGCGCCACCGCCCGGGCCCTCGACTCCGTCGGCGACCGGTGGACCCTGCTGATAGTCCGTGAACTGCTGGCCGGACCACGCCGCTACACCGATCTGCACGCGGACCTTCCCGGCGTCAGTACGGACGTCCTCGCCTCCCGCCTCAAGGACATGGAGCAGAGCGGCCTGGCCACCCGCCGACGGCTGCCGCCGCCCGCCGCCGCCTCGGTGTACGAACTGACCGAGCGCGGCCACGGGTTGCTGCCGGTCCTCGCCGCGCTCGCCGAGTGGGGCGCGCCCGCGATCGGCGAACGGCGGCCGACGGACGCGGTGCGGGCCCACTGGTTCGCGCTTCCGCTGTTGCGGGTGCTGGAGGGTCTGACTCACCGAGGAGTCGTCGAAGTCCACCTCGACGAGGGGGAGTTCCACGTGCGGGTGGGTGGACCGGCCGACGGTGAGGGGGTGTACGGGGATGGGCCCGCCGCTCACGCCGATGCCCGGATCACGCTCGACGTCGAGCTCTGCCTCGCGCTCGGGCGGGGCGACTGCACGCTCGCCGAGGTCGTGAAGGACGGACGGATCGAGGTCGTGGGCGAGGGGCCGCTGGCAGCGGAGCTTCGAGGCGAATGACCATCGTGTGACTGTCGCACGACCGTCGTGTCCGGATGATTCCGCGTGTCAACTTCCGGGTAGCGTCGGGGCATTTGGGATGTCCCGGACGTCGAGGCGGAGAGGGTTCGCATGAGGATCGGCAGACAACAGGAGCGGCGGGAACGGCAGGATCAGCGCGGGCAGCAGGTGCGACTCGGTAAGGCCCTGGTCGTCGGTGGCTGCGTGGCCGCACTTGGCTTCGCACCGTCGGCGGCCGTCGCCACCCCCGGCAGCGGGGTGAGCGGCACCATGGTCGCGAAGGGCACGTCGACCGGGAAGTTGAAGGTCAAGACGCCGAAGGGCCGTACGGATGTGACCTTCCGGACGATCACTGTGGAGCCGGGCGGCTCCACAGGCTGGCACACCCACAGCGGTCAGTTGATCGCGGTCGTCAAATCGGGGACGCTGACGCGCACACTGGACGACTGCTCGGTCGAGGTGACGCCCGCGGGCACGTCGTTCATCGAGCCGGCCGGCGCCCACCACCGCCACATCGGACGTAACCTCGGCACCGAGCCGGTCGTGCTCTGGGTGACCTATCTCCTGCCCGAGGGCAGTGCGCTCTCCGACGACGCCGATGCGGTGGACTGCGGCGCGAAGAGGTGACATGAGGGGGGACGCTCGCCCACCGCCGTCGCCGGCCGTCGGCCGGCGAGCGTCCCGCGTCCCCCGTACGCCTCCGGGGACGCTGCGCGTGCTCGGCGCCCACCCTGCGGATCCCGAGCGGAACTGCGGGCAGCCCCTCGCCGCCGGCGCACGGCGCCGGGAGCGATGATGGACGGGTGCGACTTGAACCGATCACCTGGGAACGGCTGGCCGAAGCGTTTGCCGCGCACGCCGACGGGCTGAGGCCGGCCGACGGCGGGCCGTGGCTCAAGGTCGCTGTCGACGGCGCTCCGGCCGCCCGCACCGGGGAGCTGGCGGAGCGTGTCGCCGAGGCGCTGCGGATCCGCGGCCGTGCGGTGTTCGTCGTGTCCACCCAGGGGTTCCTGCGCCCGGCGAGTCTGCGGTACGAGTACGGCAAGGAGGACCCCGACTCGTACTTCGACAGCTGGTTGGACACGGGTGCGCTGTGGCGCGAGGTCTTCGGACCGCTGGAGGCGGGCGGCAGCGGGCGCGTGCTGCCCGATCTCTGGGACCCTGCGACGGACCGGGCCACCCGCAGTCCGTACCAGCGGCTCCCGGAGGGCGGTGTGCTGGTGGTACATGGGCCGTTGCTGCTCGGGCACTGGTTCCCGTTCGACGCCAGCGTCCACCTGCGGCTCTCGCCCGGTGCGTTGCGGCGGCGTACCGAGGAGAGCGGGCGGTGGACCCTGCCGGCCTTCGCGCGGTACGAGAACGAGGTGGCGCCCGCCGGGCGCGCGGACGTGGTCGTCCGGGCCGACGATCCGCTCCATCCGGCCTGGACCGGTCTGCCCCAGGAGAGTTAGAGGCTGTCCGGTCAGGAAAAGGCCTCGAGGTCACGTACCGGGGCGGCCGCCGACCGTCGTGACCGCCTCGGCCCCCGACCGGCAGCCCGCCGCCGTGGCCGTGGCGTCGTCCGCCCCGGCCAGCCGTGCCGCAAGGAACCCTCCGGTGAAGGCGTCGCCGGCCCCCGTCGAGTCCACCGCTCCGCGCACCGGGACGGCCGGAACACGCCCGGTCACCGTCCCTCCGGTGGCCAGCAGGGCTCCCTCCTCGCCCAGGGTGACGACGACCTTGGGAATCAGAAGGCTCAACTTGGCCGCGGCATCGGCTGTTTCGGGAAGGCCGGTGAGAAGCCGGGCCTCGTCCGCGTTCGGCAGCAGCAGCTCCGTCCCCTCCACGGCCGTCAGGAACGGGCCGACACCGAGCTCGGCGAGGAAGCCCGCGGAGGCGGGGTCCACGCTCGCCGGGATGGAACGCCGCCGGGCCTCCCGCAGGGCGAGCAGGACCGTCGCGCGACTCGTGGCGGCGAAGAGGAGGTAGCCGGAGACATGAAGATGGGCGATGCCGTCGAGCATCGAAGGCGACCAGTTGTCGGGGGACAGACGCAGCACGGCGCCGCTGTCGGTGAGGAAGGTGCGCTCGGCGGCGGAGTCGACGAGCGCGACGACGGTGGCGGTCGGCGCCTCGTCGTCCACGGCCAGCAGCGGACGTACCCCCGCCCGGCGCAGCACATCCTCGTGCCAGGCGGCGGAGTCGGCGCCCACCCGTGCCAGCAGTCGTACGTCCCGGCAGCCCGAACGCACCGCCCAGCAGGCGACATTGGCACCGGCCCCACCCGGCAGCGTGCTGATCCGGGCCACCGTGTCCGTGCCGTGCACGAGAGGCCCCCCGTGCCGCGCCACCACATCCGTGACCACGTCCCCGACGACGAGGAGACCGCCGTCGGTCATTGCGCGGCCGCCGCCATCGGCCCGGCTGTTCCGTGCCCGGCGGCGGACCGGGCAACCGCGATCCGCGCAGCAAGGGATACGTTTCCGCGTACGGCCGCCAGGTTGGCCTCCAACGAAGCCCCTCCCGTTTGCTGCATCAGGTGGTCCAGCAGGAACGGCGTGACGGCCTGCCCCACGATGCCGCGCTCCCGGCACGCGTCCAGCGCCTGGGTCAGCACCCGGTCGTGCAGGGCGGGATCCAGCTGATCCTTCTGCGGCACGGGGTTGGCGACGATCAGCGCCGCGGCGGGACCGCCCAGGGTCTCCCTGGCCCGCATCACCTCCACGACCTCCTCCGGCGTACGCACCGTCCAGTCGACGGGCTCGCCCGAGCTGCTCAGATAGAAACCGGGGAAGTACTCCGTGCCGTAGCCGAGCACGCCGACCCCGAGCGTCTCCAGGCGCTGCAGCGTGGCCGGGACGTCCAGGATCGACTTCACGCCGGCGCACACCACCGTGATGTCGGTGCCGGCAAGCAGCCGGAGATCCGCGGACTCGTCCTGGGTCGCGGTCCAGTCCCGGTGTACGCCGCCGAGGCCGCCGGTCGCGAAGACGCGCAGGCCCGCGCGGGCCGCGAGGAACGCGGTCGCGGACACGGTCGTCGCCCCGCTCGCACCGGCCGCCAGTGCCGGTGCCAGGTCGCGGTGCCCGAGCTTCCGCATCGCCGGATCGTCGGCAACCCTTTCCAACTGGTCCTTGTCCAGGCCGATATGGGCTCGTCCGTCCAGTACGGCGATGGTCGCTGGGACGGCGCCCGCGGATCGCATGAGCCCCTCCAGCTCTTCCGCGACCCGCCGATTTCGAGGGCGCGGCAGCCCGTGCGCGATGATCGTCGACTCCAGGGCCACGGCGGGGCGGTGCGCTGCGAGGGCCTCCTGTACCTCGGCGGAGAGGACCGGTACGTACGGGTGGGCGCTGTCCGGCGCATTCAGTGACATGTCCACATCCCTGTCGCGGCCGGGCTTCCCTCAAACGTGCCCCGGGACCCGAACGGCCGTCGGACCGTGCGGCACGAGTCGGGCGGGTCCGGCCCCTGCGGCCGGTCCTGGTCGCGAGACGTCCTGCAGCGGTCGCTAGGGTGACCGGCCATGACCATATTTGATCAAGCTCCCACCTCCTTCGCCGTGCACATCCCCGACGCCGAGCTCGAGCCGGAGCCGCTCGACCCCGGGCAGATCGTCTCGGGTGAGCCCGTGGTGACCGGCAAGGTGCTGTGGGAGTCCGCCGACGGCAAGCAGGTGCGGGGCATCTGGCAGATCACGCCGGGCGTGGTCACCGACACCGAGGCAGACGAACTGTTCGTGGTCGTCAGCGGGCGCGCGACCGTAGCGGTCGAGAACGGCGCGACACTGCAGATCGGTCCCGGTGACGCCTGCGTCCTGCGCGAGGGCGACCGTACGACCTGGACCGTGCACGAGACGCTGCGCAAGGCGTACCACATCAGCCTCTGAAGTCCCGAGGTCTGTCCCTGGCCGGGCCGGGACGGGGCTGTCCTGCCTCGCGGCCCCCGTCCCGCGATGTCGGTCCTGCGGATCCCGCCCGGTCAGGCGGCGGCGGGCCGGGTCAGCGCGCGGCGAAGTGTCAGTGCCGCCATCGGCAGCAACAGGCACGCGCCGACCGCGTTCAGCCAGCCGTAGCTCGCCTGGGAGACGATCACCCCTGCGACCGCACCGCCGATGCCCGCCGCCGTGTTCATGGTGAGGTCGGACAGGCCCTGCACGGCGGCGCGGGCGGGCTGCGGTACGGAGTCGGTGAGGAGCGCCGACCCGGCGACCAGCCCCGCCGACCAGCCGAGACCGAGCACGAACAGGCCGGCGGCCGTCCGGCCGTGGCTGGGGCCGGCGGTGCCGGCCAGCAGCGCCGCACAGGACAGCAGCCCGGCCGCCAGTCCGATCACGGCGAGCCGTCCGAACCTGTCGGCGAGCCAGCCCATCACCGGCGAGAACGCGTACATGCCCGCGATATGACCGCTGATGACCAGGCCGATCAGCTCGAGGTCCGCGCCGTGGTGGCCCAGGTGGACCGGGGTCATCACCATGATCGACACCATCGCGGTGTGCGAAACGGCAACCGTCAGCAGCGCAAGCCGGGCCATCGGCGAGGCCCGCACCGCCGCCAGGCCGGCACGCAGCGAACGGCCGCCCGCGGACCGGCCGTCCTGCGGCGCCAGCGCCCGTGCGGTGAGCAGCGGATCGGGCCGCAGCAGCACCCCGACCACCACCGCGGCGAGCAGGAAGATCGCCGCCGCCATGAGGAACGGTCCGGCCGTCTCGGATATGGATGTGCCACGGAAGACATGGCCCGCCGGAGCCGCGATGTTGGGCCCGAGGACCGAACCGATCGTGGTGGCCCAGATGACGGTGGAGATCGCCCGTGCTCGACGGTCCGGCTCGGCCAGGTCGGCGGCGGCGAAGCGGGCCTGCAGATTGGCCGACGAACCGGCACCGAACCCGGCCATGCCGAGCAGCAGCAACGGGAAACTGCCCACGACGGTGGCCAGGACCACCAGGGCCGCGCCGAGCGCACCGATCAGATAGGCCAGTACGAGGCCGGGGCGCCGGCCCCGCGAGGTCATCAGCGCGGCCAGCGGCAGCGAGAGCAGCGCCGTACCGGTCACCGACGCCGTCGGGGCGAGACCGGACAGCGCCTCCGATCCGCTCACCTCCGTCGCCAGTACCGGGGCCAGCGCGATACCGATGGGCACGCCGAGCCCGCCGAGTATCTGGCTGGCGATGAGCACCGCCGACGTCCGGCGCCGCAGGGCGGGGAGTTCCGCCGCGGTGACGGGAGAGCCGGGCCCGGCGGGGGTGTCAGGTGCGTCGAGGGCGTTGGTCACCGACCGAGTGTGCCAGCTCGCATGCAGGTGCGAAAACGGGTCCGGGGGCGGCCGTGGCGAGCGGCCTCAGAACAGCGGCTGCGGCAGGACCCCCTCCAGCGCCAGCAGCTGCCGCTTGGTCTCCAGGCCGCCGCCGAAGCCGCCCAGCCCGCCGTCGCTCTCCACCACCCGGTGGCACGGAACCACCACCGGCAGCGGGTTGGACCCCATGGCCGCCCCGACCGCCTGGGCCGCTCCCGGCTGTCCGACACGTCTGGCGAGATCCCCGTACCCGACGACCGTTCCGTACGGCACACCCGCCGCGAGCTCGCGGAGCACCTGACGGTTGAAGCCGGACGTCAACGACCAGTCCAGCGGGAGGGAGAACTCCCGCAACGAACCCGTGAAGTACTCCGCGAGCTGGCGTACCGGCTCGGTGAGGCGGCCGGAGCCAGGTGTCTCCACCGGCTCCGCACCGAGTCGGGCCCGCAGCTGCGCGACCGCCCTGTCCCGCACCGCCGGGACGGCGTGGAAGACGACGCTCACCAGCCCCGCGCCCGTCGCGGCGAGGAGCAGCGGGCCGATGTCGCTGCCGACGACGGTCCACTCGACGGTCCCACCGGTGTCGTTGCCGGCATCCCCGTTGCTGTTCATGGAAACCACCGTACGGCCGGCCACCGACAGCGCAGGAGGAGATGCTCCGCCGGCTGTCAGTCGGTGGCCCTGCGCACCACGTCAGGGGTGTTGGTGATGATCCCGTCGACGTGGAACCCGTCCACCTTCCTGGCGGTGGCCGCGTCGTCGACCGTCCATGTGTTGACCCGGAGCTTCCTGCCGTGCGCGCCCTCCAGCGCGTGCGCCGCCGCCACATAGCGGGAGCTGATCGACCCGTACGACGGGTTGATCTGGTCGGTGAACGCCGCGTACGTCTTCAGATCGGCAACCGCGGGGGTGCCCAGGAAACCGGTGGTGACGTCGGGACGCTGCTCATGCACCTTCTTGATGCTGCCGGCGCTGAAGCTCTGGATCACCAGCCGGTACCTGACGTGACGGGCGTCCAGCCACCCCTTCTGGCGCAGCACCCGCAGCGTCTCCTTCTCGATGCCCGGGTAGCTCTGCGGGCTCTTGATCTCCAGCAGCAGGTTCTGGTCGTTGCGCTCGATCCGGTCCAGGTACTGCGTGAGCGTGGGGATCCGGGTCCCGGCGTACCGGGCGCCGAACCAGCTGCCCGCGTCCAGTCGGGCGATCTCCGCGGCCGTGAAGTCCTTGACCGCCCACGGTGCGCGCTTCGGGAAGACCTTCTCGACGTCGGTGGTCCGCTTCAGGTCGGTGTCGTGGATGACGACCAGCACTCCGTCCTTGGTGAGCTGGACGTCGTTCTCCACCCAGTCGAAGCCGAGGTGGTTGGCCCGGTCGACGGCGGCCAGGGTGTTCTCCGGCGCATACGCCGATGCACCCCGGTGGGCGAGGACGACCGGGGCACCGGGTGTCGGAATGGCCCGCGTGTTCACGACGGTCCGGATGACTTTCTCCGTGCTCGTGTCCATGCGCGCACCCGCAGCCGTGTCCGTTCCGGAATCCGAGGCCTGCGAGTGGGGGATCAGCAGCAGCGCGCCGGCGCCCAGCAGGGCGGCGGCGGCGAGGGAGGCGGTGGCGGTGCGTGCGTACACGTGTACTCCTTGCGTCAGAGTTCCGTCCGGGCCGAGAGTGACAGCCGCCCCCGAACGACGGACCGGCGAAGGATGGCCACGACATGAACGGAAGAGCCGAGACCGGGTCTCTGGCCGATTGAGCTGCCGATAAAATGCAGGTCTTCTGTTTGTTTGCCGGGCATTGCGCCTTAGGGTCACCCCGAACCCGGGCTTCACTCGAAGGGCGTACGAGCATGCAGGGCACAATCGACGGCTTCAGCTATGGGATGGTGACGCCCGCTGCGGCCTTCCTCATGGCGTGCCTCGGCGCGGCCCTGGGGTTGCGCTGCACGACGCGGTCGCTGCGGACCGAGCATTCCTTCAAGGCCGGCTGGCTGGCTCTCGGGGCGACGTCCATAGGCTCCGGCATCTGGACCATGCACTTCATCGCGATGATGGGATTCAGCGTCGACGAGGTGCCGATCGAGTACGACGTCCCGATCACCTTCGCCAGCCTGGCCGTCGCGATCGTCATGGTCGGCATCGGCATCTTCATCGTCGGGTACCAGGGCGTGACCTGGATGGCCATGGTCACCGGCGGCACCATCACCGGCCTCGGCGTGGCCACCATGCACTACCTCGGCATGGCAGGAATGCGCCTCCGGGGGCAGTTCGAGTACGACACGCTCACCGTCGCGCTCTCCGTCGTCATCGCCGTGGTCGCCGCGACGGTCGCACTCTGGGCGGCCGTCTCCATCCGCGGCTTCCTGCCCAGCCTCGGTGCCAGTGTGGTGATGGGCGTGGCGGTGAGCGGGATGCACTACACGGGCATGGCCGCACTCAGTGTCCATCTGCACTCCGCCGTCACCGGCAACGCGGCCGACCGCCCGCCGACCGCACCCCTGATCCCGCTGCTGATCGGCCCCGGCTGCTTCCTCCTGCTCGCCGCCGTGGTCGTGATGTTCGATCCCCTGATGGTGATGGGCGAGCCGGACCGCACCGACCTGGCGGGACAGGGCACCCACGGCATCGGCCGGGCCCCCGGCATCCCCGTCCAGCGGCAGGTCCCGCGGTTCGGCACCTACGCCGACCCGGCGTCCTTCCAGTCGCAGCGTCAGCACACCCCGCCGTCGCGGGACCGGTGACCGGACCCCGGTTGTCAGTGGGGGGTCGTACGGTGGTTCCATGCGGCCCGTTTCGAAGATCGAACGTTCGGTGGCGCCTTTCGAGGTCGTCAGTCCCTACCAGCCCAGCGGCGACCAGCCCACGGCCATCGCCGAGCTGGAACGGCGCATCCGGGCAGGTGAGAAGGATGTGGTGCTGCTCGGCGCGACCGGCACCGGGAAATCGGCGACCACCGCCTGGATGATCGAGAAGCTCCAGCGCCCGACCCTCGTGATGGCGCCGAACAAGACCCTCGCGGCCCAGCTGGCGAACGAGTTCCGCGAACTGCTCCCCAACAACGCCGTCGAGTACTTCGTCTCCTACTACGACTACTACCAGCCCGAGGCGTACATTCCGCAGTCGGACACGTACATCGAGAAGGATTCGTCGATCAACGACGAAGTCGAGCGGTTGCGCCACTCCGCGACGAATTCGCTGCTCACCCGCCGCGACGTGGTCGTGGTCGCCTCGGTCTCCTGCATCTACGGTCTCGGTACGCCGCAGGAGTACGTGGACCGCATGGTCCCGCTCAAGGTGGGCGACGAGATCGACCGCGACCAGCTGCTGCGCCGCTTCGTGGAGATCCAGTACACCCGCAACGACATCGCGTTCACCCGGGGCACCTTCCGGGTGCGCGGCGACACCATCGAGATCTTCCCGGTCTACGAGGAGCTCGCCGTCCGCATCGAGATGTTCGGCGACGAGATCGAGGCGCTCTCCACCCTCCATCCACTCACCGGCGAGGTCATCAGCGAGGACGACGAGCTCTACGTCTTCCCCGCCAGCCACTACGTGGCGGGACCCGAGCGCATGGAGAAGGCCGTCAACGGCATCGAGCAGGAGCTGGAGCTCCGCCTTGCCGAGCTGGAGAAGCAGGGCAAGCTGCTGGAGGCCCAGCGGCTGCGGATGCGCACCACGTACGACATCGAGATGATGCGCCAGATCGGTACCTGCTCCGGTATCGAGAACTACTCGATGCACATGGACGGCCGTGAGCCCGGCACCGCCCCCAACACCCTCCTCGACTACTTCCCCGAGGACTTCCTGCTCGTCATCGACGAGTCGCATGTCACGGTGCCGCAGATCGGCGCGATGTACGAGGGTGACGCCTCCCGCAAGCGCAGCCTCGTCGACCACGGCTTCCGGCTGCCGTCCGCCCTCGACAACCGTCCCCTGAGGTGGGAGGAGTTCGTGGAGCGGATCGGCCAGACCGTCTATCTCTCCGCCACCCCGGGCAAGTACGAGCTGTCCCGCGGCGACGGGTTCGTGGAGCAGATCATCCGCCCCACCGGCCTCGTCGACCCGGAGGTCGTCGTCAAGCCCACCGAGGGTCAGATCGACGACCTGGTGCACGAGATCCGCAAGCGCACCGAGAAGGACGAGCGGGTCCTGGTCACCACCCTCACCAAGAAGATGTCCGAGGACCTCACGGACTACTTCCTGGAGCTGGGCATCCAGGTCCGTTATCTGCACAGTGACGTCGACACGCTGCGCCGCATCGAGCTGCTGCGCGAACTGCGCGCCGGTGAGTACGACGTGCTGGTCGGGATCAATCTCCTGCGCGAGGGGCTCGACCTGCCCGAGGTGTCCCTGGTGGCCATCCTCGACGCCGACAAGGAGGGCTTCCTGCGCTCCGGGACGTCTCTCATCCAGACCATCGGCCGCGCGGCCCGCAATGTGTCCGGCCAGGTCCATATGTACGCCGACAAGATCACCCCGGCGATGGAGAAGGCCATCGACGAGACCAACCGTCGCCGGGAGAAGCAGATCGCGTACAACACCGAGCGCGGCATCGATCCGCAGCCGCTGCGCAAGAAGATCAACGACATCGTCGCGACGATCGCCCGCGAGGAGATCGACACCGAGGAGCTGCTCGGCACCGGCTACCGCCAGGCGAAGGGCGACAAGGCGCCGGTCCCCGCGCTCGCCGGCAAGGCGGGCAAGGCGGGCCGGGCGGCCGGCGCCAAGAAGGCCGGCGCGGTGGTCACCGACCGGCCCGCGACCGAACTCGCCGGGATCATCGAGGAGATGACCGACCGGATGCGGGCAGCCGCCGCGGACCTGCAGTTCGAAGTGGCCGCCCGACTGCGCGACGAGGTCGGCGAGCTGAAGAAGGAGCTGCGTCAGATGCGCGAGGCGGGCCTGGCCTGACCTGCCGTACCGGCGTGTGTTGCAGGACCGACACAAAAACGGTCCAAGGCTGCTGCGCCTTCGGCGTGACTGCGTAGGGTGCTGGGAAACCGCGCACGGACGGATGCGGGGCAAGGGGAGAGGGGACATCGCGTGACGGTCAACATGACCAAGGGTCAGGCCATCAGCTTGCAGAAGAGCGACGGGGGGACCCTGACTGCGGTACGGATGGGACTCGGCTGGCAGGCGGCGCCGCGCCGCGGTCTGTTCGGCTCGCGCACGCGGGAGATCGACCTGGACGCGTCGGCGGTGCTGTTCGCCGACAAGCAGCCGGTCGACGTGGTCTTCTTCCGCCACCTCGTCAGCGACGACGGGTCGGTCAAGCACACCGGCGACAACCTGGTCGGGGGTGCCGGTTCGGGCGGCGACGACGAGGCGATCCTCGTCGACCTGCAGCGCGTGCCGGTCCACATCGACCAGATCGTCTTCACGGTGAACTCCTTCACCGGCCAGACGTTCCAGGAGGTGCAGAACGCCTTCTGCCGCATCGTCGACGAGACCAACGGCCAGGAGCTTGCCCGCTACACGCTCGACGGCGGCGGTCAGTACACCGCCCAGATCATGGCCAAGGTGCACCGCATCGGCGCGGGGTGGCAGATGACGGCCCTCGGCAACCCGGCCAACGGCCGTACGTTCCAGGACCTGATGCCGGCGATCCTGCCGCACCTGTAGGCACGGCCGGACCGACCGGGTCCGGAATCGGTACGCGCAGCTCCCGGAGGCATCGGCCGCCGGGAGCTGCACCACATGCACCGCACCACATGCACGGCATCGCGCGGCACGGCGGATCGCGGCAGCGGATCGCGCAGCATCAACTCGTCGAGGGGACAGGGCAATGACGGCCGAGCTGGTCCGGGGGCAGAACCACACCTTGCCCCAGACCCGTCTGGAGATCCGGGTATCGGCCGGTACGCCCGTCGTGGCCGGTGCCACGCTCGGCGACGAGCGGGGCACCGTGCACGGCATCGAGTGGATCGCCCACCCTGGCTCGCCCCAGCTGCCCGGGCTCGAAGTGTCCAAGCAGGCCGCCGCCGACCACCGGCTGGCCGTGGATCTCGACGCCGTGCCTGCCGCGGTGCACCGCGTCACCGTGCTGCTGGCCCTGCCCATGGAGGCCGGCGGTCCGGTCAGATTCGGCGCGGTCGCCGCGCCCTTCGTCGCCGTCACCGGCCTCGAAGGCACCGAGATCGCCACCTTCACACTCACCGGCCTCGACGCCGAGTCAGCGGTCGCCGCCGTGGAGCTCTACCGGCGGCAGGGTGACTGGAAGGTCCGCGCGGTCGGCCAGGGATATGCGGGCGGCCTGGCGGCGATGCTCGCCGACCAGGGGGTGTCGGGAGCGGCGGAGCTGGCCCGGTCGATCCACGAGGCGGTCGCCCGGGGTATGGCCCGCTCGGTGGCGCCGCCCCCACCTCGCACCCCGGAGGGGGACCGGGTCCGCCACACTGCGGCGATCGGCGACGCGGCCCCGTCCGTCGACCCGCCGGCCGGCCCCGCACCCACCCGGCCCACAGCCCCCACGGGCCCCACCACGGACTCCCCCGCGGGCGGCCCCGCTGCGGGGCCGGGCGCGGGTCCCGCCACGGGGCCCATCAACTACGCGCACCCACGCCGCCAGGCGACCGCGCCCCCGCCGCCCCCGCCCACCGCACCCCCCGCCGAACCTGGCCGGCCCGCGCAGCCCGTCGCCGGGGACGCGACCGGCTGGTCCATGGAGGAGCGCCTCTACAACCAGGTGTGGGGCATGTTCGAGGACCTGGCCCGCACCACCGCCGCGTACCGCAGCGCCGTCGACTTCGCCGAGTCCCGCATGGACCAGGAGCTCGACCGGGCGCTGTCCGATCCGCGCAACAGGATCGGCGGGGCGGGCGACCGGGCCCGCCAGGAGGCCCGCGCCAAGCGTGACCAGCTGACCGACCGGGCCCGTGAGGCGCTCGACCGTGATCTCGCGCAGCTCGCCGCGGAGTCCGCCGTCGTCGAGCCCGCGCTCCCCGCCGCGTTCGCGGCCTGGGACAACCCCGTGTGGCATGCCTACCGCGTCCCCATGGAGATCCCCATGGCCCTGCGGATCGGTGACCTCCATCTGCCCGAGAACCCCGGCCTGCACATCCCCTTGCTCGTACGACTGCCGCTCGAGCGCGGCATCTGGGTCGACAGTGGGCGTACGGCATCCGAAGCCGCGGCTCTGATCGATACGGACCGGCTCCGCCGCCTCGCCATGGACAACGCGGTCGCGCACGCCGCCAGGCTGCTCGCCGTCTACCCCGCGGGCGAGTTCTCCGTCCATGTCATCGACGCCGCGGGCTCGGCGGCGGCAGCGCTCGCGCCTCTGGTGAACTCCGGTGTGCTCGCCGGGCCGCCCGCCGCCGGTGCCGGGGGAGTGGCATCGGTCCTCGCCCGTCTCACCCGGCGGGTCGATCTGGTGCAGATGGCGATCCGGGCCGGCGCCGCCGACTCGCTCCCGCCTGACCTGGACACAGCCGAGCAACTGCTGATCGTCAACGACTTCCCGCACGGCTTCGACGACCGGGCCGTCACCCAGTTGCGCTATCTGGCCGACGAGGGGCCCTCGGTCGGCGTTCATCTGCTGATGGTCGCGGACCGGGAGGACGCGAGTGCCTACGGGCCGGTGCTCGATCCGCTGTGGCGGTCGCTGCTGCGGATCACCCCGGTCGCCGACGACCACCTGGCCGATCCCTGGGTCGGCCATGCCTGGACGTACGAGCCGTTGAGGACGCCGGCCGGCAGCCGGGTCCTGGAGCAGGTCCTCGCCCAGGTGGCCGCTGCCCGGCGCACGGGCCGGCGACCTTAAGCGCAAAGGCCTCTCTAGCACTCCCTGACCTGGGCTTTTGGGTGATCTTTACCCTGGGCTTTACCTTTTCTTGGTATTCCCTGTACTGTTCCTTGGACGGAGGGGAGTACTCCCATACGCGACGTGCCCGTCAGTACGGACTGTGACCGGTCCCGGGGCGTCGGCCCGCGGTGCGCATCCCGTGCGCCCGGGTGGAAGAGACCTCCGGCAGCGACGACGCTGATCAGTAGCCGTAGCGAACTGCCGGAGGCGCAGTGGACGTTTCAGGAACCCTCTGGGTACTGACCATTCTTGGTCTTTCAGCCCTTATTGCCATCGACTTCTTCATCGGGCGCAAACCACATGACGTGACGACGAAGGAAGCCGGAATCTGGACGATCGTCTGGATCGCGCTGGCCGCCCTCTTCGGGCTCGGCCTGCTGGTCTTCGGCGAGACTCAGGCGTCGGGAGAGTTCTTCGCCGGCTTCATCACCGAGAAGTCGCTCAGTGTCGACAACCTCTTCGTGTTCGTCCTGATCATGGCCAAGTTCTCGGTGCCCTCCCACCTCCAGCAGCGCGTGCTGCTCGTCGGTGTGCTGATCGCCCTGGTGCTGAGGGCGATCTTCATCGCCGCGGGCGCCGCGGTCATCGCGAACTTCTCGTGGGTCTTCTACATCTTCGGCGCGTTCCTGATCTACACCGCCTGGAAGCTCATCCAGGAGGCGCGGGCCGACGAGGAGGAGGACGAGTTCGAGGAGAACCGTCTCCTCAAGTCGATCGAGCGCCGCTTCGGTGTCGCCGACAGGTACCACGGCACCAAGCTCTTCATCAGGAACAACGGCAAGCGCGTCCTGACCCCGCTGATGGTCGTCATGCTCGCCATCGGCACCACCGATGTGCTGTTCGCGCTGGACTCGATCCCCGCGATCTTCGGCCTGACCCAGGACCCGTACATCGTCTTCACCGCCAACGCCTTCGCGCTGATGGGACTGCGACAGCTGTACTTCCTGATCGGCGGTCTGCTGAAGAAGCTGGTGCACCTCAGCTACGGGCTCTCGGTCATCCTCGGCTTCATCGGCGTCAAGCTGGTGCTGCACGCCCTGCACGAGTCCGGGGTGCATGTCCCCGAGATCTCGATCCCCGTCTCGCTCGGCTTCATCTGCGCGGTACTGGTGATCACCACGATCACCAGCCTCATCGCCAACAAGAAGCAGGAGGCGGCGGAGGCCGCGGAGGCCGGCCGGGCGGCGGAGAAGAGTTCCAGCATCGACGCCTGATCCGGGCGGGGGAACCAAGGGCGGGCGGCAGAGCCGCTCGCCCTTGCCTTTCCCTCACCAGCCGCGTGCGCGCCACTCGGGCAACTGCGGTCGCTCGTCACCGAGCGTGGTGTCGTGGCCGTGGCCCGGATAGACCCAGGTCTCGTCGGGCAGCTGGTCGAAGAGCTTGGTCTCCACGTCGTGGAGCAGGCTCGCGAACGCCTCGGGGTCCTTGTGCGTATTGCCGACCCCGCCGGGGAAGAGGCAGTCCCCGGTGAACAGGTGCGGAGCGCCGTGCGGATCGTCGTAGACGAGCGCGATGGAGCCCGGGGTGTGGCCGACCAGATGGCGAGCGGTCAGCGTGACCTGCCCCACCCGGATCGTGCCGTTGTCGTCGACGAGGACATCGGTCGGGACCGGGATGCCCTCGGCGTCGTACCGCCCGGCGTAGGTACGCGCACCGGTGGCCGCCACCACCTCGGCCAGCGCCTGCCAGTGGTCGCCGTGCTGATGGGTGGTGACGACGGACGCGATGGAGTCGTCACCGATCAGCCGCAGCAGGGTTCCGGCCTCGTTGGCCGCGTCGATCAGGAGCTGCTCGCCGGTGGCCCGGCAGCGCAGCAGATAGGCGTTGTTGTTCATCGGGCCGACGGCGACCTTGGAGATCATCAGATCCGTCAACTCGTGCACATCCGCAGGTCCGCCGACCTTGACCGCTCCGCTGTACGTCATACGCCTCAGCCTATAGCGGGGGCAGTACGGGGAGGTGGCCACCGTCCACGGTGAGTGCGGACCCGTCGCGGCGCCCTGAGAGCCAGCCCAGCAGCTCCGGCGTCGTGCCGTGGACCACGACGGGCCCGCCCTCCGCGCCGCCGCCTGTGGTCCAGGACCTGCCGTCGGCGGCAGCCATACCCGTGGACACGACCTCCGGGTGTCCGCCGAACCGCTCCGCGAGGAAGTCGATCTCGCGGACCGCGAACTCGTCCGGCAGGTCCTCCAGCTCGTAGCCGATGCCCAGGTCGACATGGTGCAGCTCGACCTCGATCCAGCGGCGGAAGGGGATACGGGACGCCGAGTCCGTCACGCCGTTGCGCATCGTGACCGTGCGCGACCAGTCCGCCGGCTCGGCGGCCGCGGCCAGGAAGCGGGCCGCGCTCTCGCGCACATCGGCCAGCTGTTCGGCGAGCGGCCGGGGTGCGTAACGCTCGATGTCACGGTCGCGGGTTTCGCTGTCTGCGTACATCGGGCGGCTCTGGAGAACATTTACGAGCGCGTCGGCGTTACGAGAGAGGTGCGCAAGAACATGGCCCCGGCTCCAGCCGGGCAGCCGCGACGGCCCCGCCACTGTGATGTTGTCCAATTTGCCCGTCGCGCTGAGGAGCCGATCGGTCGCTTCACGTACGGCTTCCAGGTCGTGCGCATGATCAATCATGTGGTCGAGCCTAGCGTCGCCACTCATTCGGGTGAAGGAGATATCGGCCGTCCGTAAATCGAATGCGCGTGCTATACGCTCGGACTCGAAAGCTTCGTACATCGCTGTGGCGCCCCCCATACCCTGGGACGGGGGCTCAGTTCCCCCACTTCTCTCTAGAAAGGTGCGGACCGGCGTGGTCGACCGTCTCATCGTCCGTGGCGCTCGCGAGCACAACCTCAAGAACGTCTCGCTCGACCTCCCCCGCGACTCCCTCATCGTCTTCACCGGGCTCTCCGGGTCGGGCAAGTCATCGCTGGCGTTCGACACGATCTTCGCCGAGGGCCAGCGGCGATACGTGGAGTCGCTCTCCTCGTACGCCAGGCAGTTCCTCGGCCAGATGGACAAGCCGGACGTCGATTTCATCGAGGGCCTGTCGCCCGCCGTCTCGATCGACCAGAAGTCGACCTCGCGCAACCCGCGCTCGACGGTCGGCACGATCACCGAGGTCTACGACTACCTCCGGCTGCTCTTCGCCCGGATCGGCAAGCCGCACTGTCCCGAGTGCGGCCGGCCGATCTCCCGCCAGTCGCCGCAGGCCATCGTCGACAAGGTGCTCGCGCTGCCCGAAGGCAGCCGCTTCCAGGTGCTGTCGCCGCTGGTGCGCGAGCGCAAGGGCGAGTTCGTCGACCTCTTCTCCGATCTGCAGACCAAGGGCTACAGCAGGGCCAGGGTCGACGGTGAGACCATCCACCTCGCCGAGCCGCCCAAGCTCAAGAAGCAGGAGAAGCACACCATCGAGGTGGTCATCGACCGCCTCACGGTGAAGGACAGCGCCAAGCGCCGGCTGACCGACTCGGTCGAGACGGCACTCGGTCTCTCCGGCGGCATGGTCGTGCTCGACTTCGTCGACCTCCCCGAGGATGACCCCGAGCGTGAGCGGATGTACTCCGAGCACCTCTACTGCCCCTATGACGACCTCTCCTTCGAGGAGCTGGAGCCGCGCTCCTTCTCCTTCAACTCGCCCTTCGGTGCCTGCCCCGACTGCACGGGTATCGGTACGCGGATGGAGGTCGACCCGGAGCTGATCGTCCCCGACGAGGAGAAGTCACTCGACGAGGGCGCGATCCACCCCTGGTCGCACGGTCACACCAAGGAGTACTTCGGGCGGCTCATCGGCGCCCTCGCCGACGCCTTGGGATTCCGTACGGACATCCCGTGGGCCGGACTGCCGCAGCGCGCCAAGAAGGCCCTGCTGTACGGCCACAAGATCCAGACCGAGGTCCGCTACCGCAACCGCTACGGGCGCGAGCGCGCCTACACCACCCCGGCCTTCGAGGGTGCGGTGCAGTTCGTCAAGCGGCGGCACTCCGAGGCCGAGAGCGACTCCAGCCGGGAGCGCTTCGAGGGTTACATGCGCGAGGTGCCGTGCCCGACCTGTGAGGGCACGAGGCTGAAGCCGATCGTCCTCGCGGTGACGGTGATGGAGAAGTCCATTGCCCAGGTCTCCGCGATGTCGATCAGCGAGTGCGCCGAATTCCTCGGCCGGCTGAAGCTGAACGCCCGCGACAAGAAGATCGCCGAGCGGGTCCTGAAGGAGGTCAACGAGCGGCTGAGGTTCCTGGTCGACGTCGGCCTCGACTACCTCTCGCTCAACCGCGCGGCAGGCACCCTGTCCGGCGGTGAGGCGCAGCGCATCCGGCTCGCCACCCAGATCGGCTCCGGCCTCGTCGGCGTGCTGTACGTGCTGGACGAGCCGTCGATCGGGCTGCACCAGCGCGACAACCACCGGCTGATCGAGACCCTGGTCCGCCTCCGTGACATGGGCAACACGCTCATCGTCGTCGAGCACGACGAGGACACCATCAAGGTCGCCGACTGGGTCGTCGACATCGGCCCGGGCGCCGGTGAGCACGGTGGCAAGGTGGTCCACTCCGGATCGCTCAAGGAACTGCTGGCCAACGACGAGTCGATCACCGGCCACTATCTGGTCGGCAAGAAGTCCATTCCGATGCCCGACATCCGGCGCCCGGCCGACCCGACCCGTCGGCTCACGGTGCGCGGAGCCCGGGAGAACAACCTCCAGGACATCGACGTCTCGTTCCCGCTGGGCGTACTCACGGCGGTCACCGGTGTCTCGGGCTCGGGTAAGTCGACGCTGGTCAACGACATCCTCTACACCCACCTGGCGCGCGAGCTGAACGGCGCCAAGTCGGTCCCCGGCCGGCACACCCGGGTCGACGGAGACGACCTGGTCGACAAGGTGGTGCACGTCGACCAGTCGCCGATCGGCCGGACGCCCCGGTCCAACCCGGCGACGTACACCGGCGTCTTCGACCATGTCCGCAAGCTGTTCGCCGAGACGATGGAGGCGAAGGTGCGCGGTTATCTGCCGGGCCGCTTCTCCTTCAACGTCAAGGGAGGCCGCTGCGAGAACTGTTCCGGCGACGGCACGATCAAGATCGAGATGAACTTCCTGCCGGACGTGTACGTCCCGTGCGAGGTCTGCCACGGAGCGCGCTACAACCGGGAGACCCTGGAGGTCCACTACAAGGGCAAGTCCATCGCCGAGGTGCTGGACATGCCGATCGAGGAGGGCCTGGAGTTCTTCGAGGCCGTCCCGACGATCGCCCGCCACCTCCGTACGCTCCACGAGGTGGGCCTCGGATACGTCAGGCTCGGCCAGTCCGCGCCGACGCTCTCCGGCGGTGAGGCGCAGCGCGTGAAGCTCGCGAGCGAGCTGCAGAAGCGCTCCACCGGCCGCACGGTCTACGTCCTGGACGAGCCGACCACCGGACTGCACTTCGAGGACATCAGCAAGCTCATCAAGGTGCTGTCCGGGCTGGTCGACAAGGGCAACTCGGTGATCGTCATCGAGCACAACCTCGATGTCATCAAGACCGCGGACTGGGTCATCGACATGGGTCCGGAGGGTGGCAACGGCGGTGGTCTGGTCGTTGCCGAAGGCACGCCGGAGCAGGTCGCCATGGTCCCGGCGAGCCACACCGGCAAGTTCCTGCAGGGCGTCCTGGACCCGGTCCGGGTGAGCGAGGCGGCGGTGCCGGCGGCGCGCAAGCCGGTACGGAAGGCGGCGGCGAAGACGGTGGCCGCCAAGTCGTCCCCGGTGAGGAAGACGGCGACGGCGAAGACGGCTTCGGCGACGGCGGCTGCGGCGAAGAGGCCCGCGGCGAAGAAGGCGACCCGCACGCGCAAGGCCTGATCCGCGCGGCGTCGAGAGGGCGGTTCCCGGACGGGAGCCGCCCTCTCGCGTGGGTCTGTGACCAGGTGCGATCGTCCAGGACCGGCCCGGCCGCAAGGCTGTCCTTCTCCGCCGGTATCGTCACTTCTGTCACCGATGCCTGTGGTTCCTGTGGTTCCTGTGGTTCCTGTGGTGCCCCTGGTATCCCCGAAGCCTTCTGGTGCCCCGGTACCCGGCGCTTCCCTGACACCCTCGCCCTACCCCTCACACCCAGTGGAGTCCGCATGTCCGGCCAGCCCGCCCGCCGTACCGTGCTGAAGGGTGCCGCTCTCGCCGGTGTCGCCGGGCTGGGAGTGGCCGCCTGTTCGACCGAGTCGAAGCTCGGGCACGCCCAGACGCCCACGCCCACCGCCCCCGTCGAGCTCGGTGCCGCGGACGAGGTACCGGTCGGCGGATCCAAGCTCTACCGCGAGCAGCGGGTCGTCGTCAGCTGCCCGGCCAAGGGCCAGTACAAGGCGTTCAGCGCCCAGTGCACCCACGCGGGCTGTCTGCTGGACAAGGTCGAGAAGAACGAGGGGAACTGCCCCTGCCACGGCAGCCGCTTCGACACGACGACCGGCGAGGCGGTGCACGGCCCGGCGACGGTGCCGCTGCCCTCCGTCCCGGTCAGGGTCGAGAGCGGAAAGCTGATAGCCGGTCCTGACGCCTGACGCCTGACGCCTGACGCCTGACGCCTGGCACACGGGGACCGGCGGTCGTCACTCCCAGTCCCAGTCGATGCCGACCAGGCCCGGCCGCACCCCCTGCTCCACCAGGTGCACGGTCCGGTGCCGGCCGGTGAGTGTGAGGTCCGTACGGCCGCCGCGCGGAGCCCCCACCGAGGCCTGGGCGAACCGCCGGCACCGTACCGGAAGCGCGTCCTCGTCGAAGTGCACCTGCAGCACGTACTGTCCGCCGCCGAAGCTGAAGCCGCGCACGTACTCGCCGCACGGACCGCCCGTACCGTCGTCGAACCCGTAGCCGAAGAGGTACGTCTCACCCGCCCGCAGCCGGGTGTCGAAGAGCAGCTCGGCGACGAGCACCCCCGCCTCCCGGTCCCAGCGGACCCGGCCCGTCCGGCAGTTCTCCCGGGCCGCCACGTCGACCCGCGCGGGGTCGCAGCCCGGATCACCGCGGTACACGGCGAGATAGCGGTCGATCCCGTCGCGGTGCGCGCGCACGACGTGCTGCGACTCCCGGAACCGCAGCTCCCGGTCGGACCCGATCCGTACCCGCTCCTGGTGCCCCACCGTGTGCAGCCCGCCGTCGGCCGGTGACTCCAGCGCGTCGAGCAACCGCTCCACCGCGCCGGACGCCTCCATCAGGGAGCGGTACGAACGGCCGGCCGGTCGCTCGGCGTCCGCGCGGGCGTCCCCGGCGCCGAGCAGCCGGAGGAGCGAGTTCCCCGGCAGTTCCAGCACCTCCTCCAGCGCCTTCACCGCCCGCAGGGACTCGGCGCGCTGCGGGCGCCGGGCCCCCTGCTGCCAGTAACTCAGGCTGGTCACGCCGACCTTGACCCCGCGGTGTGCGAGGTGGTGCTGCACCCGCTGGAGCGGCAGCCCACGCACCGAGAAGGCGGTGCGCAGCGCCAGATGGAACGGGCCGGTGTGCAGCACCTGCGCCAGTTCGGCCTCGGTGCGCTGCATGACGTGCCTCCAGTGAACATTCACGGCACGGGGCGGGAAGACCGCGCCGGCGGGAGCGGGACGGCAGGTGGCCGGGGGCGGACCGTTCACGCATGCCGCCACACCGTTCACACCGCGCTGTTCCCCCGCATTGAAGCGTGTTGACCTGCTCCCGACAACGGTTGATGCTCCTTGAACGGTGACGGCGCCCGCTGACCCGTGCTCCGGGGCGCGCTCCCCCACCCCGCACCCCGGAGCACGGCATCACCCCGGAGGACACCGCACTGTCACCGCCCGCAAGTAGGGTGGGCACCATGGCAGACCCCTCCAGCTACCGCCCCAAGCCGGGACAGATCCCCGACTCCCCGGGGGTCTACAGATTCCGCGACGAGCACCGCCGGGTGATCTACGTCGGGAAGGCGAAGAGCCTGCGCCAGCGCCTGGCGAACTACTTCCAGGACCTGGCCGGTCTCCACCCGCGCACCCGCACGATGGTCACCACGGCCGCCTCCGTCGAGTGGACCGTCGTCGCCACCGAGGTCGAGGCGCTGCAGCTGGAGTACTCCTGGATCAAGGAGTTCGACCCCCGGTTCAACGTCAAGTACCGCGACGACAAGAGCTATCCGTATCTCGCGGTCACGCTGAACGAGGAGTACCCGCGGGTCCAGGTCATGCGCGGCGCCAAGAAGAAGGGCGTGCGCTACTTCGGTCCGTACGGGCACGCCTGGGCGATCCGCGAGACCGTCGACCTGATGCTCCGGGTCTTTCCCGTCCGTACGTGCTCCGCCGGTGTCTTCAAGAACGCAGCGCGGACCGGCCGCCCCTGCCTCCTCGGTTACATCGGCAAGTGCTCGGCGCCCTGCGTCGGCCGGGTCTCCCCCGAGGAGCACCGCGAATTGGCGGAGGACTTCTGCGACTTCATGGCCGGCCGCACGGGCACGTACATCCGCCGGCTGGAGAAGGACATGATGGCGGCGGCCGAAGATATGGAGTACGAGCGGGCGGCCCGGCTCCGCGACGATGTGGAGGCCCTCAAGCGGGCCATGGAGAAGAGCGCCGTCGTCCTGGCCGACGCCACCGACGCCGACCTGATCGCGGTCGCCGAGGACGAGCTCGAGGCCGCCGTGCAGATATTCCACGTCCGCGGCGGCCGGGTGCGCGGCCAGCGCGGCTGGGTCACCGACAAGGTCGAGGCGGTCGACACCGCGGGCCTCGTCGAGCACGCCCTGCAGCAGCTTTACGGGGAGGAGACGGGCGACTCCGTCCCCAAGGAGGTCCTCGTCCCGGCCCTTCCGGAGGACCCCGAAGCGGTCTCCCAGTGGCTGGCCGGCCGCCGGGGTTCCCAGGTCAGCCTGCGCATCCCGCAGCGCGGCGACAAGAAGAACCTGATGGTGACGGTCCAGCGCAACGCCCAGCAGGCCCTGGGGCTGCACAAGACCAAGCGCGCCTCCGATCTGACGACCCGGTCCCGTGCCCTGGAGGAGATCGCCGAGGCGCTCGGCCTCGATACGGCGCCGCTGCGCATCGAATGCTTCGACATCTCCCATCTCCAGGGCGACGACGTGGTCGCGTCCATGGTCGTCTTCGAGGACGGTCTGGCCCGCAAGAGCGAGTACCGCCGCTTCCAGATCAAGGGCTTCGAGGGGCAGGACGACGTCCGCTCGATGCACGAGGTGATCAGCCGCCGCTTCAGGCGCTACCTCCAGGAGAAGGAGCGGACGGGGGAGTGGGAGGAGAGCCCGGCGCCCTCCGGAGCCGTACCGGCCCCGGACGCCGCCGCCGGGGACGGCGACCCCTTCGACAACGAGCCCCGCGAGGACGACGGCCGCCCCAAGAGGTTCGCCTACCCGCCGCAGCTCGTCGTGGTCGACGGCGGCCAGCCGCAGGTCGCCGCGGCCAAGCGGGCCCTCGACGAGCTGGGGATCGACGACATCGCCGTCTGCGGCCTCGCCAAGCGCCTCGAAGAGGTGTGGCTGCCCGATGACGACGACCCCGTGGTCCTGCCCCGCTCCAGCGAGGGCCTCTACCTCCTGCAGCGCGTCCGCGACGAGGCCCACCGGTTCGCCATCACTTATCAGCGCGCCAAGCGGGCCAAGCGCATCCGCTCCAGCCCGCTGGACGCGGTCTCCGGCCTCGGCGAGACCCGGAAACAGGCGTTGATCAAGCATTTCGGCTCCGTGAAGAAGCTGAAGCAGGCGACAATCGACGAGATCTGCGAGGTTCCGGGGATAGGCCGCAGGACGGCGGAATCAGTGGCTGTCGCCCTCGCCTCGACCACCCCGGCCGCGCCTGCCGTGAATACGGCGACAGGAGAGATCATTGAAGAGGACGACGGGGGCAGTACGTCATGACTGAGCACGAACACGAGCAGGAACACGCGCACGAGCAGGAACACGCGCACGAGCAGGAGAGCGCGCACGACGGCACAGACCGCGCGCACGACGGCACGGACCGAGCAGACGGAGCAGGACACGTGAGTACGGGCACCACGACCGAGACGGGCGATGCCGCCGCGGCCATCCCCGAGCTGGTGATCATCTCCGGCATGTCGGGCGCCGGGCGATCCACCGCCGCCAAGTGTCTGGAGGACCTCGGCTGGTTCGTCGTCGACAACCTGCCGCCCGCCCTGATCCCCACCATGGTGGAGCTCGGCGCCCGGTCCCAGGGCAATGTGGCCCGGATCGCCGTCGTCGTCGACGTGCGCGGCCGCCGCTTCTTCGACAACCTGCGGGAGTCCCTCGCCGACCTCGCGGCCAGGCACGTCACCCGGCGGATCGTCTTCCTGGAGTCCTCCGACGACGCGCTGGTCCGCCGCTTCGAGTCGGTCCGCCGGCCGCACCCCCTCCAGGGTGACGGCCGCATCGTCGACGGCATCGCCGCCGAGCGCGACCTGCTGCGGGAGCTGCGCGGCGACGCGGACCTGGTGATCGACACCTCCAGCCTCAACGTGCACGAGCTGCGCGCCAAGATGGACGCCCAGTTCGCCGGTGACGAGGAGCCGGAGCTGCGCGCCACGGTGATGTCGTTCGGCTTCAAGTACGGGCTGCCCGTCGACGCGGACCTGGTGGCCGACTGCCGCTTCCTGCCCAACCCGCACTGGGTCCCCGAGCTGCGCCCGTTCACCGGACTCAACGAGGAGGTCTCGGCGTACGTCTTCAACCAGCCTGGCGCCAAGGAGTTCCTCAACCAGTACACCGAGCTGCTCCAGCTGGTTGCCGCGGGCTACCGCCGTGAGGGCAAGCGTTATGTGACGATCGCCGTCGGCTGCACGGGCGGCAAGCACCGCTCCGTCGCGATGTCCGAGAAGCTGGCGGCCCGGCTCGCCGCCGAAGGCATCGAGACCGTCCTCGTCCACCGGGACATGGGGCGCGAGTGACCAGCCGCAATCTGCGCCTGCGGCGGCTGCGCAGAGCCACCTCCGCGCTCTCCGCCCGCAAGCGTGGCGCCCAGCCCAAGGTCGTCGCACTCGGCGGCGGCATGGGCCTGTCCGCGTCGCTCGCCGCGCTGCGCCGGATCACCGGCGATCTCACCGCCGTGGTGACCGTCGCCGACGACGGCGGCTCCAGCGGCCGGCTCCGTGAGGAGCTCGGCGTCCTGCCGCCCGGCGACCTCCGCAAGGCGCTCGCCGCGCTCTGCGGCGACGACGACTGGGGCCAGACCTGGGCTCAGGTCATCCAGCACCGCTTCCAGTCCAAGGGTGATCTGCACGAGCACGCGGTCGGCAATCTGCTGATCGTCGCCCTCTGGGAGCAGCTCGGCGACCATGTCCAGGCCCTGGACCTGGTCGGCAAGCTCCTCGGTGCGCACGGCCGCGTGCTGCCCATGTCCGCCGTGCCGCTGGAGCTCCAGGCGCTCGTACGGGGCCACGACCCGGCCCGCCCGGACGCCGTGGACACGGTGCGCGGCCAGGCGACGGTGGCACTGACCCCTGGTGAGGTGCAGTCCGTGCACCTCGTCCCGAACGACCCGCCGGCCGTCCCGGAGGCGGTCGAGGCGGTCCTCGACGCGGACTGGGTGGTGCTCGGCCCGGGATCCTGGTTCTCCTCGGTGATCCCGCATCTGCTCGTCCCGGAACTGCTCGACGCGCTCGTCGTGACGAAGGCCCGTAAGGTCCTCTCGCTCAACCTGGCACCGCAGCCCGGCGAAACTGATGGCTTCTCTCCGCAGCGTCATTTGGAGGTTTTGGGACGACACGCCCCTAAACTCGCCCTGGACGTGGTGCTGGCCGACGAAGCCGCCGTGCCCGATCGCGAGTCCCTCGCCGATGCCGCCAAGCGGCTCGGCGCCGCGGTCGAGCTGGCGCCGGTGGCCTCACCCGACGGCGTTCCGATCCATGATCCGGAGCTGTTGGCTGCCGCGTACGACCGTATTTTTCGGATGCATGGAAGGATCGGCCCATGGCGATGACGCCAGCGGTGAAGGACGAAATCTCTCGGCTTCCCGTGACCCGGACCTGCTGCAGGAAGGCAGAGGTTTCGGCGATTCTTCGGTTCGCGGGCGGGCTGCACCTGGTGAGCGGCCGGATTGTGATCGAGGCGGAGCTGGACACCGCAATGGCGGCGCGTCGGCTGAAGCGGGACATTCTCGAAATCTTCGGGCACAGCTCGGAGCTGATCGTGATGGCCCCCGGCGGGCTGCGGCGCGGCTCCCGCTATGTCGTACGGGTGGTGGCGGGCGGCGATCAGCTGGCCCGCCAGACCGGGCTGGTGGACGGTCGCGGCCGGCCCATCCGCGGCCTGCCGCCGCAGGTGGTCTCGGGGGCCACCTGCGACGCCGAGGCGGCCTGGCGCGGTGCCTTCCTGGCGCACGGCTCGCTCACCGAGCCGGGTCGTTCCTCCTCGCTGGAGGTGACCTGCCCGGGCCCGGAGGCGGCGCTCGCACTGGTCGGCGCGGCCCGCAGGCTCTCCATCGCGGCGAAGGCCCGTGAGGTACGCGGCGTGGACCGGGTCGTGGTCCGCGACGGCGACGCGATCGGCGCCCTGCTCACCCGGCTCGGCGCCCATGAGTCGGTGCTGGCGTGGGAGGAGCGGCGGATGCGCCGTGAGGTCCGGGCCACCGCCAACCGGCTCGCCAACTTCGACGACGCCAACCTGCGCCGCTCGGCACGGGCCGCGGTGGCCGCAGGCGCCCGGGTGGGACGCGCCCTGGAGATCCTGGGTGAAGAGGTGCCCGAGCACCTCGCAGCGGCCGGACGTCTGCGCATGGAGCACAAGCAGGCCTCCCTGGAGGAGCTGGGTGCGCTCGCCGACCCGCCGCTGACCAAGGACGCGGTCGCCGGCCGGATCCGACGCCTGCTGGCCATGGCCGACAAGCGGGCCCAGGACCTCGGTATCCCGGGGACGGAGTCCACGCTCAGCGAGGAGCTCGCCGACGGCCTGGTGGGCTGAGGTGAATCCCGGCCGAAGGCGGAACGCCCGCCACCCCTGGGGATGTTGACACTCCGTAATCGTCACTGCACGCGAGGCCGAGCAACCGGAGGCCCGTACTCCTACTGGGGAGTACGGGCCTTTGCGGCGCTTACGGCCCCGCACGATGTCACTCCAGGGCCCACGGAGAGGTAGGGTCGGAGGCGGTCGGGGACATCCCATACAACTCGCCGGCGTCGAAACCCGGCGTACCTAACGAGGAGATCGGTTCGTGACGATCCGCGTAGGCATCAACGGCTTTGGCCGCATCGGTCGTAACTACTTCCGCGCGCTGCTGGAGCAGGGTGCGGACATCGAGATCGTGGCTGTCAACGACCTGGGTGACACTGCGACCACGGCCCACCTGCTGAAGTACGACACCATTCTGGGTCGTCTGAAGGCAGAGGTCAGCCACACCGCCGACAGCATCACCGTCGACGGCCACACCATCAAGGTGCTCTCCGAGCGCAACCCGGCCGACATCCCCTGGGGTGAGCTGGGCGTCGACATCGTCATCGAGTCGACCGGCATCTTCACCAAGAAGGCCGATGCCGAGAAGCACATCGCGGGCGGCGCCAAGAAGGTCCTCATCTCGGCTCCGGCCAAGGACGAGGACATCACCATCGTGATGGGCGTCAACGAGGAGAAGTACGACGCGGCCAACCACCACGTCATCTCCAACGCCTCCTGCACCACCAACTGCGTCGCGCCGATGGCCAAGGTTCTGGACGAGAACTTCGGCATCGTCAAGGGCCTCATGACGACGGTCCACGCGTACACGAACGACCAGCGCATCCTGGACTTCCCGCACTCCGACCTGCGTCGCGCCCGCGCCGCGGCGGAGAACATCATCCCGACCACGACCGGTGCCGCCAAGGCCACCGCTCTGGTGCTCCCGCAGCTCAGGGGCAAGCTCGACGGCATCGCGATGCGCGTCCCGGTCCCGACCGGCTCCGTCACCGACCTGGTCATCACGCTGGAGCGCGAGGTCACCCGCGACGAGGTCAACGCGGCCTTCCAGAAGGCCGCCGAGGAAGGCCCGCTCAAGGGCAAGCTCGTCTACACCCAGGACCCGATCGTGTCCTCGGACATCGTCTCGGACCCGGCTTCCTGCACCTTCGACTCCCTGCTCACCATGGCAGAGGGCACGCAGGTCAAGGTCATCGGCTGGTACGACAACGAGTGGGGCTACTCCAACCGCCTCGTCGACCTGACCGTCTTCGTCGGCAGCCAGCTCTGACCGTCGAATCGGCAGGCACCTCGATGTGAGCAAGGGGCTCGGACAGCGCAGCGCAGCGCCGTTCGAGCCCCGTTGCATGCTTCAACGCCCTCCAAGGAGTCCAGCAAGATGAAGACGATCGACGAACTTCTCGCCGAAGGGGTCACCGGCAAGCGCGTATTCGTCCGCGCGGACCTCAACGTGCCGCTGAGCGGCACCACCATCACCGACGACGGCCGCATCCGCGCCGTCCAGCCGACCGTGGAGAAGCTGGCCGCGGCCGGTGCCCGGGTCATCGTCGCCTCGCACCTGGGCCGCCCCAAGGGCGCCCCGGACCCGGCGTTCTCCCTGGCCCCCGCCGCCGCCCGGCTCGGCGAGCTGATCGGCGCCGATGTGGCCTTCGCGACCGACACGGTCGGCGAGTCCGCCCGCGCCACGGTCGCCGCGCTCACCGACGGCAAGGTCGCCGTCATCGAGAATCTCCGCTTCAACCCCGGCGAGACGTCGAAGGACGACGTCGAGCGCGGCGCGTTCGCCGATCAGCTCGCCGAGCTCGCCGATGTGTACGTGGGCGACGGCTTCGGAGCCGTCCACCGCAAGCACGCCTCGGTCTTCGACCTCCCGGCCCGGTTGCCGCACGCAGCGGGCGACCTGATCGCCACCGAGGTCGGCGTCCTGAAGAAGCTCACCGAGGACGTCGCACGCCCGTACGCCGTCGTGCTCGGCGGCTCCAAGGTCTCCGACAAGCTCGGCGTCATCGACCACCTCCTGGAGCGGGCCGACCGCATCCTCATCGGCGGCGGCATGGCGTACACCTTCCTCAAGGCCCAGGGCCACGAGGTCGGCAGCTCCCTCCTGCAGGAGGACCAGATCCCGGCGGTGCTGGAGTATCTGAAGCGGGCCGAGGAGAAGGGCGTGGAGTTCGTGCTCCCCGTCGACGTCGTGGTCTCCGAGCAGTTCCCCGACCTCAAGACCAAGGCGCCGAGCCCGCACACCACCGTGCCCGCGGATGCCATCCCGGCCGGTGTGATGGGTCTGGACAACGGACCCGAGACCAACAAGCTGTACGCCTCGAAGCTCGCCGACGCGGTCACCGTCTTCTGGAACGGTCCGATGGGCGTCTTCGAGCACCCCGATTACGCCGAGGGCACCCGGGCAGTCGCCCAGGCCCTCGTCGACTCCGAGGGCTTCAGTGTCGTCGGCGGTGGCGACTCCGCCGCGGCCGTCCGCATCCTGGGCTTCGACGAGAACGCATTCGGCCACATCTCGACCGGTGGCGGCGCCAGCCTCGAATACCTCGAGGGCAAGACGCTTCCCGGCCTCGCCGCACTGGAGGACTGACCTTTCATGAGCACCCGTACCCCGCTGATGGCGGGCAACTGGAAGATGAACCTCAACCACCTCGAGGCCATCGCACACGTCCAGAAGCTCGCCTTCGCCTTGGCCGACAAGGACTACGACGCCGTCGAGGTCGCCGTCCTGCCGCCCTTCACCGCCCTGCGCTCCGTGCAGACGCTGGTCGACGGCGACAAACTGAAGATCAAGTACGGCGCCCAGGACCTCTCGGCGCACGACTCCGGCGCGTACACCGGCGAGATCTCCGGTCCCATGCTGGCCAAGCTGAAGTGCACCTACGTGGCCATCGGTCACTCCGAGCGCCGCCAGTACCACCACGAGACCGACGAGATCGTCAACGCCAAGATCAAGGCCGCGTACAGGAATGGCCTGACCCCGATCCTGTGCGTCGGCGAGGAGGAGTCGGTCCGCGAGGCGGGCCGCCACGTCGAGCACACGCTCGCGCAGGTCGACGGCGCGCTCAAGGAGATTCCGGCCGAGCAGGCCGAGTCCATCGTGATCGCGTACGAGCCGGTCTGGGCCATCGGGACCGGCAAGGTCTGCGGCGCCGACGACGCCCAGGAGGTCTGCGGGGCCATCCGCGGCCGGCTCGCCGAGCTGTACTCCCAGGAGCTGGCCGACGCGGTCCGCATTCAGTACGGCGGCTCGGTGAAGTCGGGGAATGTCGCGGAGATCATGGCGAAGCCCGACATCGACGGTGCCCTGATCGGTGGCGCCGCTCTCGACGCGGACGAATTCGTCAAGATCGTCCGCTTCCGCGACCAGTGAGTATGCGGTAGCGCGGATCCGTCGTACCCTTGCGGGGGCCGAGGAGGTGCGTCCTCCCGGCCCCCGTTGTCCGTCAGATCCGTTAGAGCAGTCCAAGGGAATTCCGGAAAGTAGGGACCAGCCGTGGTTATGGGGTTCTCGATCGCCCTGATCGTCTTCAGCCTGCTGCTGATGCTGCTGGTGCTGATGCACAAGGGAAAGGGCGGCGGCCTCTCCGACATGTTCGGTGGCGGTATGCAGTCGTCCGTCGGTGGCTCGTCGGTCGCCGAGCGAAACCTCGACCGGATCACCGTGGTGGTCGGTCTGGGATGGTTCGCGTGCATTATTGTGCTTGGTCTGCTGATGAAGCTGGACAACTGACCCGTCGTCCGCGATTCCCGGTGAGGGTGTAACTCCTTTCACTGGACGCGCGTTGGGCCTTACGTAGACTGGGGCATCTTCGAGCACCATCACGCAGGGAGTTACGACCGTGGCAAGTGGCAACGCGATCCGGGGAAGCCGGGTCGGAGCGGGGCCGATGGGGGAGGCCGAGCGGGGCGAGTCCGCGCCGCGCCTCCGCATCTCCTTCTGGTGCTCGAACGGGCACGAGACGCAGCCGAGCTTCGCCAGTGACGCGCAGACACCGGAGACTTGGGACTGCCCGCGCTGCGGTTTCCCGGCCGGACAGGACCGGGACAACCCGCCGGACCCGCCGCGCACCGAACCGTACAAGACGCACCTCGCGTATGTACGCGAGCGGCGCAGCGATGCGGACGGCGAGGCCATCCTCGCCGAGGCCCTCGCAAAACTCCGGGGCGAAATCTAAGAGTTGTTCACCGGCCGGTCACCCCCAGGGTGCCCGGCCGGAGTGCATTTGTCGGCGCCGCAGCTCTCTGTCGCCTCGTCCACCCCTCTGATCAATTAAGTTGGAGGGGCAGCGGGGCATGTGCAGGCACGAGAAGAAGTGGGCTGATATCCGGGATGAACGCACAAAGCCGAACCAAGCTCAATCAGACGCCCGAATGGACTGCTCTCGGCAAGCACCGTGAGCAGCTCGGCCAGACCCATCTGCGGCAGCTGTTCGCGGATGATCCCGAGCGCGGCACCGGATACACCCTCCGGGTCGGCGATCTGTATCTCGACTACTCCAAGCACCTGGTCACCGACGAGACGCTCCGGCTGCTGCGCGAGCTCGCCGACGCCACCGATGTCGCCGGGCTGCGGGATGCCATGTTCCGTGGCGAGAAGATCAACACCACCGAGGACCGCGCCGTCCTGCACACCGCGCTGCGCGCCCCGCGCGACGCGGTGATCGAGGTCGACGGCGAGAACGTGGTGCCTGCCGTGCACGCCGTGCTCGACAAGATGGCGGCTTTCTCCGACCGCATCAGGTCGGGGGAGTGGACCGGTCACACGGGCAAGCGGATCAAGAACGTCGTCAACATCGGCATCGGCGGCTCCGACCTCGGTCCCGCCATGGCGTACGAGGTGCTGCGCTCCTTCACGGACCGCTCGCTCACCGTCCGCTTCGTGTCCAACGTCGACGGCGCCGACCTGCACGAGGCCGTCCGTGACCTCGACCCGGCAGAGACGCTCTTCATCATCGCGTCGAAGACGTTCACCACGATCGAGACCATCACCAACGCCACCTCCGCCCGCAACTGGCTGCTGACCGGACTGCGCGCCGACCAGGACGCCGTCGCGAAGCACTTCGTGGCACTGTCGACGAACGCCGAGAAGGTCGCGGAGTTCGGCATCGACACCGCCAACATGTTCGAGTTCTGGGACTGGGTCGGCGGCCGCTACTCGTACGACTCGGCCATCGGCCTCTCGCTGATGATCGCCATCGGCCCGGACCGGTTCCGCGAGATGCTCGACGGCTTCCACCTCGTCGACGAACACTTCCGCACCGCTCCGCCGGAGGCCAACGCCCCGCTGCTGCTCGGCCTGTTGGGTGTCTGGTACGGCGAGTTCTTCGATGCCCAGTCGCACGCCGTGCTGCCGTACAGCCACTATCTGTCCAAGTTCACCGCCTACTTGCAGCAGCTGGACATGGAGTCCAACGGCAAGTCCGTGGACCGGGACGGCCATCCGGTCGAGTGGCAGACCGGGCCGGTCGTCTGGGGCACGCCCGGCACCAACGGGCAGCACGCCTACTACCAGCTGATCCACCAGGGCACCAAGATCATCCCGGCCGACTTCATCGGCTTCGCCGAGCCGGTCGCCGACCTGCTGCCCGGGCTGGTTGCCCAGCACGATCTGCTGATGGCCAACTTCTTCGCCCAGACCCAGGCGCTCGCCTTCGGCAAGACGCCGGACGAGGTCCGTGCGGAGGGCGTGGCCGAGGAGCTCGTGCCGCACAAGACGTTCCGGGGGAATCACCCCACGACCACGATCCTGGCCGACCGGCTGACGCCGTCCGTCCTCGGCCAGCTGATCGCGCTGTACGAGCACAAGGTCTTCGTCCAGGGTGCCGTCTGGAACATCGACTCGTTCGACCAGTGGGGTGTCGAGCTCGGCAAGGTCCTCGCCAAGAAGATCGAACCGGTGCTGACCGGGACGGCGGCATCGGCCGCGGCGGGGGGCGAGCAGCTGGACAGTTCGACCGCCGCGCTGGTCGCCGTGTACCGCACGCGCAGGGGTCGCTGAGGCGGACGACCCCGGGGGAGAGGGCGGGCGGCCCCGGCCGCCGAACAGCACGCCGGGCCCGAGCGCCGTCGGCCGGTGGTGGCCGGGAGGCCGCTGACCGTGGCCGTCCCGGGCGCGGCGTGTGCCGTCCTCTTCCCCGTGGGTGGCTCGTACGGCGGCCGCGGCCCCCAAGGGGGGCACCGGCTTCGCCTGCGAGGCCTTACCAGGGCTGCTGGAGACCTTTTCCAAGGCGGCGCCGCGCCGACCGCCCGACCAGGTCAGCCGTGCGTCGTGTCGATGACGCAGAAGCGGTTGCCCTCGGTGTCCGCGAGCACCACGAAGTCCGGGTCCTGCGGATACAGCTGCCAGTCGACCCGGGCCGCCCCGAGCGTGAGCAGCCGCTGCACCTCGGCGTCCTGCTCCTCGGTGTACAGATCCAGATGGACCCGGGGGACCTCCTGCACGGGGGTCTCGCTCAGCCCCAGGGCCAGCCCGACGCCCTGCCCGTCGGCCGGCATCAGCACCACCCAGTCGTCCGTCGCCGGCTCACGCTCCACATGACCGAGCGCCGCCGTCCAGAAGTCGGCCGCCCGGCGGACGTCCGTCGCACCCATCACCACGGTTCCGATACGCACCATGGGCGGAGCCTTTCACGGCGAAGGCCCGGTCCGCCCCTGGGAGCGGACCGGGCCCGACGTACAGCGGTGCTGACGACCGCTTAGGGAGAGGCCGGCGGATACAGTGCGCGCGGCAGCCGGGAGGCCGCCGCAGCGTCCAGCAGCCACAGAGTGCGGCTGCGTCCGTACGCGCCCGCCGCCGGTGCCTGGATCTCCCCGGCGCCCGACAGCGCGATCTCCGCGGCCTCCGCCTTGTCCTCGCCGGCCGCGAGCAGCCACACCTCGCGCGCCGCCCGGATCGCGGGCAGCGTGAGCGAGACCCGGGTGGGCGGCGGCTTGGGAGCGCCGTGCACACCGACGACGGTGCGCTCGGTCTCCCGTACCGCGGGCAGCTCCGGGAAGAGCGACGCGACATGCGTGTCCGGGCCCACGCCCAGCATCAGCACATCGAACGTCGGCACCGGGCCGTGGTCCTCCGGACGGGCCGCGGCGGCCAGTTCGTCGGCGTACGCGGCCGCGGCGGCGTCGGCGTCGTTGCCCCAGGGGCCGTCCGACGCGGGCATCGCATGGACCAGTGACGGGTCCAGCGGCACCGAGTCCAGCAGAGCCTGGCGGGCCTGCGTGACATTGCGCTCCGGATCGCCCTCCGGCAGGAACCGCTCGTCGCCCCACCACAGTTCGAGCCGCGACCAGTCGATCGCGTCCCGGGCGGGCGCCTCGGCGAGAGCGGCCAGCAGACCGTTGCCGTTGCGTCCGCCGGTGAGTACCACCGAGGCGTGACCGCGCGCGGCCTGGGCGTCCACGATCTTCGTGATCAGCCGGGCCGCGGCGGCCTGCGCCATCAGCTCCTTGTCGCGGTGCACGACAAGCTGAGGGGCACTCACTTCGCTGCCGCCTTCTTCGCCGCAGTCTTCTTCGCGGCTGCCGGTGCGGCGGCCGAGGCGGGCTGCTCCGGCTCGCCGGGCTTCGGCTCCGCCGTGCCGCCGAGCCGGTCCACGCCGAACTTGACCGCGGACGCGTAGATGACGTCCGGGTCGAGACGCCGCAGTTCCTCGGCGAGCAGTTCGGCGGTGTCCCGTCGCTTGAGCGCCACCGCGCGGTCAGGCTGACCCTCCATGCAGAGCGTGGCCAGCGAACCGTCGGGCCGGTCCAGGACGATGGTGCCGCCCTTGGTCTGCATCCGTACGGCCGTCAGACCGGGACCCTGGGAGTGCGTGCGCTCCACCGGCACGCCCAGCCGGTCCGCGAGCCACATGGCGAGCAGCTCACAGCTCGGGTTCTCGGACTCGCCCTCGACCGTCGCCGAGACGACTTCGGCGGGCTTCTGGTCGAGTGCGGCCGCGAGCATCGAGCGCCACGGCGTGATGCGGGTCCAGGACAGATCGGTGTCGCCCGGGGTGTACGACTTGGCGCGCACTGCCAGTTCGGCGCTCGGGTGCTCCGCCGAATACGCGTCCGTGATCCGGCGCTGGGCGAGTGCGCCCAGCGGATCGTTGGCCGGGTCCTCGGGCGCGCCCTCGGGCCACCACACCACGACCGGGGCGTCCGGCAGCAGCAGTGGCAGGACCACCGACTGGGCGTGGTTGGCAAGTTCACCGTGCAGTCGCAGCACGATGGTCTCGCCGGAGCCCGAGTCGGAACCGACCCGCACCTCGGCGTCGAGCCGTGCGTCGCGCCGGCTGCGCGGCGAGCGGCTGACCCGCTTGATCACCGCGATGATGCGCGAGGGGTGCTCGCGCGAGGAGTCGCCGGCCGACTTCAGGGCGTCGTACGCGTTCTCCTCGTCGGTGACGACCACCAGGGTCAGCACCATGCCGACGGCCGGGGAGCCGGCGGCGCGCCGGGCCGACACCAGCGCCTGGTTGATCTTGCTGGAAGTGGTTTCCGTGAGATCGATCTTCATGGCCGACGCCAGCTCCGTCCGTCTCGTGCGAGCATCTCGTCCGCCTCGGCCGGACCCCAGGTGCCCGCCGCGTACTGCGCGGGCTTGCCGTGCTTGTCCCAGTACTCCTCGATCGGGTCGAGGATGTTCCAGGAGAGTTCGACCTCCTGGTGGCGGGGGAAGAGGTTGGCGTCACCGAGCAGCACATCGAGAATGAGCCGCTCGTACGCCTCCGGGCTGGACTCCGTGAAGGACTCGCCGTAGGCGAAGTCCATCGTGACGTCCCGGACCTCCATCGAGGTGCCGGGGACCTTGGAGCCGAAGCGCACGGTGATGCCCTCGTCCGGCTGCACCCGGATGACCAGGGCGTTGCCGCCCAGCTCCTCCGTCGCACCGGACTCGAAGGGCAGGTACGGCGCGCGCTTGAAGACGACCGCGATCTCGGTGACCCGGCGGCCGAGCCGCTTTCCGGTCCGCAGGTAGAACGGCACGCCCGCCCAGCGGCGGTTGTTGATCGTCAGTTTGATCGCGGCATAGGTGTCGGTCTTCGACTTGGGGTCGATACCGTCCTCCTCGAGGTAGCCGAGCACTTCCTCGCCGCCCTGCCACGCGTGCGCGTACTGTCCGCGCACGGTGTGCTTGCCCAGGTCCGCCGGCAGCTCCACCGCCGTGAGCACCTTGAGCTTCTCGGTCACCAGGGCCTTCGGGTGGAAGGAGCCGGGCTCCTCCATCGCCGTCAGCGCCAGCAGCTGGAGCAGGTGGTTCTGGATGACGTCACGGGCTGCCCCGATGCCGTCGTAGTAGCCGGCCCGGCCGCCGATGCCGATGTCCTCGGCCATCGTGATCTGGACATGGTCGACGTACGACCGGTTCCAGATCGGCTCGAACATCGTGTTGGCGAAGCGCAGCGCCAGGATGTTCTGGACCGTCTCCTTGCCCAGGTAGTGGTCGATCCGGAAGACCTCGTTGGGCGGGAACACATCGTGCACGAGCTGGTTGAGCTCCTGCGCGCTGGCGAGATCGTGGCCGAAGGGCTTCTCGATGACAGCGCGTCGCCAGGAACCCTCCTTCTGCTCCGCCAGCCCGTGCTTCTTGAGCTGCTGGACGACCTTGGGGAAGAACTTCGGCGGCACGGACAGGTAGAAGGCGAAGTTGCCGCCCGTGCCCTGTTCCTTGTCGAGCTCCTGGATGGTGGCCTTGAGCGTCTCGAAGGCGTCGTCGTCGTCGAAGTTGCCCTGGACGAAGCGCATCCCCTGGATGAGCTGCTGCCAGACCTCCTCCCGGAACGGCGTACGCGCGTGCTGCTTGACGGCGTCGTGGACCTCCTGCGCGAAGTCCTCGTCGTGCCACTCACGGCGTGCGAAGCCGATGAGCGAGAAGCCCGGCGGCAGCAGGCCGCGGTTGGCCAGGTCGTAGATGGCGGGCATCAGCTTTTTACGGGACAAATCGCCCGTGACGCCAAAGATGACCAGGCCCGACGGCCCCGCGATACGCGGGAGCCGGCGGTCCTGGGCGTCACGGAGCGGGTTGGCTCCGGGAACACCAGACAAAGTGGTCAGCCCTCCGAAGGGGCGAGGCGCTTGAGCTCCGCCTCGGTGGAGTTGAGCAGATCGATCCACGACGCCTCGAACTTCTCGACGCCCTCGTCCTCGAGGAGCTGCACGACGTCGTCGTAGGAGATCCCGAGCTTCTCGACGGCGTCGAGTTCGGCCCGCGCCTGGGCGTAGGTGCCGGCGATCGTGTTGCCGGTGACCTCCCCGTGGTCGGCCGTGGCGTTCAGGGTGGCCTCGGGCATGGTGTTCACCGTGCCGGGGGCGACCAGGTCGACGACGTACAGCGTGTCCTTGTACGCGGGGTCCTTCACGCCGGTGGAGGCCCACAGCGGACGCTGCCTGTTGGCCTGCACCTTGTCCAGGGCGGCCCAGCGGTCGGAGGAGAAGACCTCCTCGTACGCCTGGTAGGCCAGCCGGGCGTTGGCGAGTGCCGACTTGCCCTTCAGCGCCTTGGCCTCGTCGGTGCCCACCGCGTCGAGCCGCTTGTCGATCTCGGTGTCCACGCGGGACACGAAGAACGAGGCCACCGAGTGGATCTTGGAGAGGTCCAGGCCCGAGGCCTTCGCCTTCTCCAGGCCCGCCAGGTAGGCGTCCATGACCTCGCGGTAGCGCTCCAGCGAGAAGATCAGCGTGACGTTGACACTGATGCCCTTGCCGATGACCTCGGTGATGGCCGGCAGGCCGGCCTTCGTCGCCGGGATCTTGATAAGCGTGTTCGGCCGGTCCACCAGCCAGGCCAGCTGCTTGGCCTCGGCGATCGTGGCGTCGGTGTGGTGGGCCAGCCGCGGGTCGACCTCGATGGAGACCCGGCCGTCCTGGCCGTCCGTGGCGTCGAAGACCGGCCGCAGGATGTCGGCTGCGTCCCGGACGTCCGCCGTCGTGATCATGCGGATGGCCTCGTCGACGGTGACCTTGCGGGTCGCGAGGTCGGTGAGCTGCTGCTCGTAACCGTCGCCGTGCGAGATGGCCTTCTGGAAGATCGACGGGTTGGTGGTGACGCCCACGACGTGCTGCTGGTCGATCAGTTCGGCGAGGTTGCCGGACGTGATCCGCTTGCGCGACAGGTCATCGAGCCAGATCGCCACGCCCTCGTCGGAGAGGCGCTTGAGTGCGTCTGTCATGAGAATTGCATCTCCTACTAGTCGTATAACGGCGTCAGCGCGTGACGTCGGCGAGAGATTCCCGTGCTGCGGCGGCCACGTGCTCGCCGGTGAAGCCGAACTCGCGGAAGAGGACCTTGGCGTCGGCCGAGGCACCGAAGTGCTCCAGCGACACGATCCGGCCGGCGTCGCCGACGTACCGGTACCAGGTCAGGCCGATGCCCGCCTCGACGGCGACACGGGCCTTCACGGACGGCGGCAGAACGCTGTCCTTGTACGCCTGGTCCTGCTCCTCGAACCACTCGACGGACGGCATCGACACGACCCGGGTCGGGATGCCGGCTGCCTGCAGCTCCTCGCGCGCCTCGACGGCGAGGTGCACCTCGGAACCGGTGCCGATCAGGAGGACCTGCGGCTCCACGCTCTGCCCGTCGGTCCCTTCGGAGTCGAAGAGCACGTAGCCGCCCTTGGCCGCGTCCTCGTTCGCCTCGTAGGTCGGCACGCCCTGGCGGGTCAGCGCCAGACCGTGCGGGGCGCCCTTGCCGAACACCTTGGTGTAGCGGCGCAGGATCTCGCGCCAGACGATGGAGGTCTCGTTGGCGTCGGCCGGGCGGACGATGTTCAGGCCCGGGATGGCGCGCAGCGAGGCCAGGTGCTCCACCGGCTGGTGGGTCGGGCCGTCCTCGCCGAGACCGATCGAGTCGTGCGTCCACACGTACGTCACCGGCAGGTGCATCAGCGCGGACAGACGCACGGCGTTGCGCATGTAGTCGGAGAACACCAGGAAGGTGCCGCCGTAGATGCGGGTGTTGCCGTGCAGCGCGATGCCGTTCATGGCCCCGGCCATGGCGTGCTCGCGGATACCGAAGTGGATCGTTCGGCCGTACGGATCCGCGCCCGGCAGCGGGTTGCCCACCGGGAGGAACGACGACGTCTTGTCGATCGTGGTGTTGTTCGAGCCGGCGAGGTCGGCGGAGCCGCCCCACAGCTCGGGGATGATCTCGCCGAGCGCCTGGAGCACCTTGCCGGAGGCGGCGCGGGTGGCGATCGCCTTGCCCGGCTCGAAGACCGGAAGCTTGTCCTCCCAGCCCGCGGGCAGTTCGCCCGCCGAGATCCGGTCGAACTCGGCGGCGCGCTCCGGGTTGGCGGTGCGCCACGCGGCGAACGCCTTCTCCCACTCGGCCTTGGCCTCGCGGCCGCGGTCCAGCGCCTCACGGGTGTGCGAGATGACCTCGTCGGAGACCTCGAAGGACTTCTCCGGGTCGAAGCCCAGGACCTTCTTGGTCGCGGCGACCTCGTCGTCGCCGAGCGCCGAGCCGTGCGAGGCCTCGGTGTTCTGGGCGTGCGGAGCCGGCCAGGCGATGATCGAGCGGGCCGCGATGAACGACGGACGCCCGGTCTCGGCCTTGGCCGCCTGCAGCGCGTTGTACAGACCGACCGGGTCCAGGTCGCCGTTGGGCAGCTGGGCGACGCGCTGGACGTGCCAGCCGTACGCCTCGTACCGCTTCAGGGTGTCCTCGGAGACCGCGGTCTCCGTGTCGCCCTCGATGGAGATGTGGTTGTCGTCCCAGAGCAGGACCAGGTTGCCGAGCTTCTGGTGTCCGGCCAGCGAGGACGCCTCCGCGGAGATGCCCTCCTGCAGGCAGCCGTCACCTGCGATGGCCCAGATCATGTGGTCGAACGGGGAGGTGCCGGGGGCCGCCTCCGGGTCGAACAGACCGCGCTCGTAGCGGGCGGCCATCGCCATGCCCACGGCGTTGGCGACACCCTGGCCCAGCGGGCCGGTCGTCGTCTCGACACCGGTGGTGTGGCCGTACTCCGGGTGCCCGGGGGTCTTCGAACCCCAGGTGCGGAACGCCTTGAGGTCATCGAGCTCCAGGCCGTACCCGGCCAGGTAGAGCTGGATGTACAGGGTCAGGCTGGTGTGGCCGGCCGAGAGCACGAACCGGTCGCGGCCCGTCCAGTCCGCGTCGGCGGGGTCGTGCCGCATCACCTTCTGGAAAAGGGTGTACGCGGCGGGAGCCAGGCTCATAGCCGTACCCGGGTGGCCGTTTCCGACCTTCTGTACGGCGTCGGCGGCAAGGACGCGGACAGTGTCCACGGCCCGCTGGTCCAATTCGGTCCACTGGAGGTCTGTGGTGGTCGGCTTGGTGCTCACCCTGAGTCAGGGCTCCTCTCCACTGTTGTAAACCGGTGACTGTGACCGCACCGGACATTGTCGAGCCTACCCCCGACAGAAGCCGCAATTTCCGGGTGCTTTCCAGGGTGCAGGCGACCCGCGAAGTTCGCCTCCCGTATGAGCGGGAGGGCTCACTTCTGCGCTACTCCGATGAGCGCGACCGGCCACTTCTGCGCTACTCCGATGAGCGTCACTCCTTACTTATGCGCCTCTCCTGCGCGGCGCATCCGCACCGCCTCCTGCACAGCACTTCTGTGCCACTCCAACACGACCCCACCCCCGCGAAGAACGGCCTGTCCCCAACGTCTACAGTGGTCTGGTTCGCGCAAGTCTTCACTGGGCCTTCATGCCCGGAGCTTGCTGGGATTTCTCTGTCAGGGGTGTGCGTGACGGCCGTCGAGTCCCGACCCGCAGGGGTCGCCTTGACTCCGAGCCCAGGGGGCCATCGCCCGTTCGGGGCCCGTGTCAAGGCATTCGTGGCGCTGACCAAGCCGCGGATCATCGAGCTGTTGCTTATCACCACTGTTCCGGTGATGTTCCTGGCCGCTCAAGGTGTGCCCGACCTGTGGCTCGTTCTCACCACCACCATCGGCGGATATCTTTCCGCGGGCGGTGCCAATGCGCTCAACATGTACATCGACCGCGACATCGACGCGTTGATGGACCGTACGTCGCAGCGCCCACTGGTGACGGGCATGGTGAGCCCGCGCGAGTGCCTGGCCTTCGGTATCGCCCTCGCGGTGATCTCGACGGTCTGGTTCGGGCTGCTGGTCAACTGGCTGTCGGCGGCGCTGTCGCTCGGTGCCCTGCTCTTCTACGTCGTCGTCTACACGATGTTGTTGAAGCGCCGCACCGCGCAGAACATCGTCTGGGGCGGCATCGCGGGCTGCATGCCGGTCCTCATCGGCTGGTCCGCCGTCACCAACTCGCTGTCGTGGGCCGCCGTCATCCTCTTCGCCGTCATCTTCTTCTGGACGCCGCCGCACTACTGGCCGCTGTCGATGAAGGTGAAGGACGACTACGCCCGGGTCGGCGTTCCGATGCTTCCGGTCATTGCCTCCAACCGGGTGGTCGCCCGCCAGATCGTCATCTACAGCTGGGTGATGGTGGCCGTCTCGCTGCTGCTGACCCCGCTCGGCTACACCGGGTGGTTCTACACCTCGGTGGCGCTGCTGACCGGTGGGTTCTGGCTCTGGGAGGCACACGGCCTGCAGAACCGGGCCAAGGCCGGCGTGTCCGGTGCCAAGCTCAAGGAGATGCGACTGTTCCACTGGTCGATCACCTATGTTTCGCTGTTGTTCGTCGCCGTCGCGGTGGATCCCTTCCTGCGGTGACACCGCTTCTGCTCCTGCCGACGGGCGGGTGACGTGGCCCATGCCACGTCACCCGCCCGTCGCCAGTTGATCTACCCGTCGGTAGCATCCGTTGCATGGCAGAGACGGCAGAAACCCAGCAGGTAGACGACAGCAAGCAGGCCGCCCGCGCGGAGCGCAGGGCAGCCAGGCTCGCCAAGCAGATCGGCGCCTTCGCCAAGGCGCACGGCGGCGCCGAGGGGCAGCTTGCGTACATCGGGCAGATGGGCACCCGCATCGTCCTGGTCGGCGGGGACGGCGGCTGGGGCGACCTCGTCGCACCGTCGTACGCGGTCGCCGAGAGTGCCACCGCGAAGGCCGGGATCACGATGCACGAGTCCTTCGACGGCGAGTTCGCCGCCAAGGTCCGCACCGGCCCCTACGAGTGGACGCGGATGGCCGGGATCCAGGTCGGCGGCCCGTCCAACAAAAAGGCCTGACCGGACGCCCGGGCGGCACCCGACGGAGTGCGGGGCGCACCCCGGTGGAGCAGGAGCAACACCTGACACCGGGTTCACCCGTTAGGACGTGTACACACACGTCGTCGCAGGGAGCCCCGGATGACCGACATACTGCCCGTGGCGGATCTGGTCGACCAGCACTGCCACGGCGTGCTCCGGACCGAGCTGGGCCTCGGCACCTTCGAGGCCCGGCTGGCGACGGCCGCCACGGCAGGCGGGCAGCCCGCCCCCGGCACCACCTTCTTCGACACGCAGACCGGCTTCGCCGTGCGCCGCTGGTGCCCTCCGCTGCTGGGCCTCGAACCCCACTGCCCGCCGGCCGGCTACCTGGCCCGCCGCCGGGAACTGGGCGTGCTGGAGACCGGCCGACGGCTGCTGCGGGCCACCGGCGTCTCCACCTATCTCGTCGACACCGGCCTCCGCGGCGATCTGACAGGCCCCGCCGAGATCGCCGTCGCCTCCGGGGCCGAGGCCCGCGAGCTCGTCCGCCTGGAGTCGCTGGCCGAGCAGATCGCCGACACCTCGGGCACCGTCGAGAGTTTCCTGGTCAACCTGGCCGAAGCCGTGCACACCTCCGCCGCCTCCGCCACCGCCTTCACCTCCGTCGCGGCCGCCCGTCACGGCCTGGAACCCGACCCGGGGCCGCCCGGGCCGGGCGCGGTGCGCGGTGCCGCCGGGCGGTGGCTCGCCGGGCGGGAGGCGGAACGCAGAGCGGCACGCACCGGCGGTGGCGGCCATGGTGCGCCGTACGCGACCCCCGACGACCCGGTGCTGCTGCGACATCTGCTGTGGACCGCCGTGGCCTGCGGGCGGCCGCTGCAGTTCCATCTGCACTCCACCGACCCGCAGCGGCTGGCGGGCTTCGCCGCCGCCACGGCCGGTCTCGGCAGCGACCTGGTGCTGCTGCACAGCTACCCGTACCACCGGCACGCCGCGCAGCTCGCGAGCGCCCATCCGCATGTGTACGCCGACGTGGGCGCGGCCCTCAGCCGGACGGGGGCGCGCGCCGCGGCCGTCCTCGCGGAGATCCTCGAGCTGGCCCCTTTCGGCAAGCTGCTCTTCTCCAGCGGCGCCCAAGGGCTGCCGGAACTCCATGTGGTGGGCGCGCGACTGTTCCGCGAGGCGCTCGGCCGGGTGCTGGGCGGCTGGGTGGCGGACGGCGCGTGGTCGCGTACCGATGCCACGCGGGTCGCCGCGATGATCGCCTCCGGCAATGCGCGCAGGGTGTACGGGCTGGTGTGAAGGGCGTCAGCGCTTGTCCTTGCGGGGCCTTCCCGTGGGATGGGGCCGCCGGAGCGAAGCGGGCGCCCTGTTTCCCGGCCCGGCCGGGAGACCGGACATGGGTGGGCGTCGCGAAATGACCGGGGGCCTTCTCCCGTGCCCGTGTGCGGCGGCAGGTATCGGCACCCCTGGCAGTGCTCGAGGTCCGGTCCCTGTATCCCCGGTCGCGTACACCCGATCCGCGAAGCGGGCGGCGTCGTCACGTTCGTGCACCGCGGTCCGGACCGAGGCGCGGGCGCGCGCGGCCCCGAGCGGGATCAGGACGATCAGCAGCCCGAGGCCCCTGCGCTCAGCCGGCGGCTGCGGGCTCCGGCTGCTCGGCGGCGGGGCCGGGGACGGAGGCGACGGCCGAGGGGCGCTCGCGCAGCGACAGCAGGACCCGCAGGACCGCGATCCACACCAGGCACGAGCCGAGCATGTGCAGCCCGACCAGGACCTCCGGGGTGTCGGTGAAGTACTGGACGTAACCGATCACGCCCTGCGCCATCAGCACCAGGAAGAGATCACGGGTGCGGCGCTGCGGGCCGGCCGGCGCGTCGACGGCCTTCAGCACGAACCAGAGCGCCACCGTCAGCGCCACCACGACCCATGCGAGATCGGCGTGCAGCTGCGCGATCATCTTCCAGTCGAGCGGGATGCGGTGGACGTCGCTGGAGTCGCCCGCGTGCCGTCCGGCCCCCGTGACGACCGTGCCGACCGCGATCAGCAGACCGGCCGCGCCCGTCAGCAGCCACGTCAGCTGTGAGACCGCCTTGCCCACCAGCGGACGGGGCTCGGCGTCGCCCTCACGGACCCGCTGCCAGGTCACCACGGCGACCGTGAGCAGCGCGGTGGAGAGCAGGAAGTGCGCCGCGACGGTGTACGGGTTGAGGCCGACGAGCACCACGATGCCACCGAGCACCGCATTGCCCATGACCACCCAGAACTGTGCCCAGCCGAGCCGGGTGAGGCTGCGCCGCCACGGCTTCGCCGAGCGGGCGGCGATGATCGTCCAGCCGACCGCCGCGCACAGGACGTACGTGAGCATCCGGTTGCCGAACTCGATGGCGCCGTGGAAGCCCATCGCGCTGGTCGCGGTCAGGGACTCGTCGGTGCACTTGGGCCAGGTCGGGCAGCCGAGGCCGGAGCCGGTGAGCCGGACAGCGCCGCCGGTCACCACGATGAGCACGGCCATCACGACGGCCGACATCGCCGCCCGGCGGACCGTCCGGGGGGACGGAGTCCAGCGTTCGGCGATGCAGAGAAGCGGGTTCCGCGTGGCTTGAGCGACTTCGGCTCGGGTCAGCTTGGGCACGCGCACCATCGTAAGCGGCGGCTTGTGCAAGCTTTCACGAGGGGGACGAGTTACCCCGAACCGTCGGGCCGGAGCGTTCCGTCCGTGGTCATTCCCAGCGGAAGAACTTCGCCGCGGCGCCCAGCCCGAGCACCGCCCAGACCGCGAGGATCCCGAGATCCCGCCACGGCATCGAGGCGCCGTGCTGGAGCACGTCCCGCAGGCCGTCCGACAGGGCGGCGATCGGCAGCAGCCCGAGCACCGACCGCACCGCGTCCGGGAACTTGTCCAGCGGCACGATGACCCCGCCGCCGACCAGCAGCAGCAGGAAGACCAGATTGGCGGCGGCGAGCGTCGCCTCTGCCTTCAGCGTCCCGGCCATCAGCAGCCCGAGCCCGGAGAAGGCCGCGGTGCCGAGCACGAGAAGCAGCAGGACGGCGAACGGGCTGCCGTGCGGCGACCAGCCGAGCGCGAACGCGATCGCCGTCAGCAGCACGACCTGCAGCACCTCGGTGACCAGCACGGAGAGGGTCTTGGCGGTCATCAGACCCCAGCGGGGCAGCGGTGAGGCACCGAGCCGCTTGAGCACGCCGTAGCGCCGCTCGAAGCCGGTGCCGATCGCCTGGCCGGTGAAGGCGGTGGACATGACGGCGAGCGCGAGAACGCCGGGCGCCAGGAAGTCGACGGACCTGCCCGCGCCGGTGTCCACGATGTCGACCGCGCTGAACAGCACCAGCAGCAGCGTCGGGATGATCACCGTCAGGAGCAGCTGCTCGCCGTTGCGCAGCAGCATCCGCGTCTCCAGCGCGGCCTGCGCACCGATCATGCGGGGCAGCGGGGCGGCACCGGGCCGCGGGGTGTACGTACCGGCGCTCATGCGCGCAGCTCCTTGCCGGTCAGTTCCAGGAAGACGTCCTCCAGGGTGTGGCGCTCGACGGAGATGCCGTCCGGCATCACGCCGTGCTGCGCGCACCAGGAGGTGACGGTGGCCAGCAGCTGCGGGTCGACCTGGCCGCTGATGCGGTACCCGCCGGTGGTGAGCTCGGCCGCCTGCGTGCCGTCGGGCAGCGCCTTCAGCAGCGAGCCGAGGTCGAGTCCGGGGCGGCCGGTGAAGCGCAGGGTGTTCTCGGCGCCGCCGCGGCAGAGCGCCTCCGGGCTGCCCTGGGCGATGACCCGGCCCGCGTCGACGATGGCGACATCGTCGGCGAGCTCCGCGGCCTCGTCCATGAAGTGGGTGGTGAGGACGACCGACACCCCGTCGGCGCGCAGTTCCCGTACGAGATCCCAGGTGGAGCGGCGGGCCTGCGGATCGAGGCCCGCGGTCGGCTCGTCCAGGAACACCAGCTCGGGGCGGCCGACGACGGCCATCGCCAGGGCGAGCCGTTGCTGCTGGCCGCCGGAGAGCCGCCGGTAGGTCGTACGGCCGCAGCTGCCGAGGCCGAGGCGCTCGATCAGGGTGTCGACGTCCAGCGGGTGGGCGTGGAGTTTCGCCATGTGGCGGAGCATCTCGTCGGCGCGTGCTCCGGAGTGGACACCACCCGACTGCAGCATCACGCCGATCCGGGGGCGGAGCGCGGCCGCGTCGGTGACCGGGTCGAGGCCGAGGACGCGGACGGTGCCCGCGTCGGGCCGGCGGTAGCCCTCGCAGGTCTCGATGGTGGTGGTCTTGCCGGCGCCGTTGGGGCCGAGGACGGCAGTGACCGCACCGGTGCGTATGCCCAGGTCGAGGCCGTCCACGGCGGTCTTGGTGCCGTATCGCTTCACCAGGCCACGGATCTGCACGACCGGCTCGTTCTTCATGGCCGGTAAGTCTAGGCAGCGGCCCGGCGGGCGAGTCCCCCGGGGCCGAATTAGGTGACCCTAAGTGACGAACTCCACCATTGATCGTTTCGGACCGTGGTTGTCAGGGCCGGAGGAATTACGCAACAATGGCGTTGTGAAATACCAGGGCGAGGCTCCGCAGGAGGAACTCGCGACCGGAGAGCGCTCGACGCGCAACCGGGTCGCGCGCTCCATCCTGGACCACGGCCCGTCCACCGTCGCCGATCTGGCGAAGCGCCTGGGGCTGACCCAGGCCGCCGTCCGCCGCCATCTGGACGCCCTCGTCTCCGACCGTGTCGTCGAGGCCCGCGAGCAGCGGGTGTACGGGGCGCGGACCCGCGGCCGTCCGGCCAAGGTGTTCGCCCTGACCGACTGCGGCCGGGACGCCTTCGACCAGTCGTACGACAAGCTTGCCGCCGACGCTCTTCGCTGGATCGCCGAGACCGCGGGCGACGAAGCGGTCGTCGCCTTCGTCCGCGCGAGGGCCGCCGCCCAGTCGGCGGCCTACCGCAAGACGATCGACGCGGCGGCCCCCGAGAAGCGCACGGAGGCGCTGGCCAAGGCCTTGTCCACCGACGGGTACGCTGCTACGGCGCGAAGCGCGCCGGGCCCTCAGCAGGGCGAGCAGCTGTGCCAGCACCACTGCCCGGTCGCACATGTCGCCGAGCAGTTCCCGCAGCTGTGCGAGGCGGAGACGGAGATCTTCTCCAGCCTGCTCGGGACCCATGTGCAACGTCTGGCCACCATCGCCCATGGCGACGGGGTGTGCACGACGTTCGTACCGCGCGGCGGACCCGCAAGCGCACAGACCACCACATCCGCATCTGCAAGCACGGCCGGGAGGAACCCCGCATGACGCTCCCCACGGAGACTGCCCACCCTGAGCTCGAGGGTCTGGGTACGTACGAATTCGGCTGGGCCGACTCCGACGCGGCAGGCGCGGCGGCCAAGCGCGGCCTCTCCGAGGCTGTCGTACGCGACATCTCGGCAAAGAAGAACGAGCCCGAGTGGATGCTGAAGCTCCGTCTCAAGGGCCTGCGCCTGTTCGACAAGAAGCCCATGCCGAACTGGGGCTCGGACCTGTCGGGCATCGACTTCGACAACATCAAGTACTTCGTGCGGTCCACCGAGAAGCAGGCGGAGTCCTGGGAGGACCTGCCCGAGGACATCAAGAACACGTACGACAAGCTCGGCATCCCGGAGGCGGAGAAGCAGCGCCTGGTCGCCGGTGTCGCCGCGCAGTACGAGTCCGAGGTCGTCTACCACCAGATCCGTGAGGACCTGGAGGAGCAGGGCGTCATCTTCCTCGACACGGACACCGCACTGAAGGAGCACCCGGAGCTCTTCAAGGAGTACTTCGGCACGGTCATCCCGGTCGGCGACAACAAGTTCGCCTCGCTGAACTCGGCCGTGTGGTCCGGTGGCTCGTTCATCTACGTGCCGAAGGGTGTCCACGTCGACATCCCGCTGCAGGCCTACTTCCGTATCAACACGGAGAACATGGGCCAGTTCGAGCGGACGCTGATCATCGTCGACGAGGACGCCTACGTCCACTACGTCGAGGGCTGCACCGCGCCGATCTACTCCTCGGACTCGCTGCACTCCGCCGTTGTCGAGATCATCGTTAAGAAGGGCGGCCGCTGCCGCTACACGACGATCCAGAACTGGTCGAACAACGTCTACAACCTGGTCACCAAGCGCGCCGTGGCGTACGAGGGCGCGACCATGGAGTGGGTCGACGGCAACATCGGCTCCAAGGTCACCATGAAGTACCCGGCCGTCTACCTGATGGGCGAGCACGCCAAGGGCGAGACGCTCTCCATCGCCTTCGCGGGCGAGGGCCAGCACCAGGACGCCGGATCCAAGATGGTCCACATGGCGCCGAACACCTCCTCCAACATCGTCTCCAAGTCGGTGGCGCGAGGCGGCGGCCGTACCTCGTACCGCGGTCTGGTCGAGATCGGCGAGGGCGCCGCGGGCTCCAAGTCCAACGTGCTGTGCGACGCGCTCCTGGTCGACACGATCTCCCGCTCCGACACGTACCCGTACGTGGACGTCCGCGAGGACGACGTGTCCATGGGTCACGAGGCCACCGTCTCCAAGGTCTCCGAGGACCAGCTCTTCTACCTGATGAGCCGTGGTCTGACCGAGTTCGAGGCCATGGCCATGATCGTGCGCGGCTTCGTCGAGCCGATCGCGCGCGAGCTGCCCATGGAGTACGCGCTCGAGCTCAACCGGCTGATCGAGCTGCAGATGGAGGGTTCGGTCGGCTAGCACAGCCTGACGACCGAATCCCCCGACTTTTGACAGAGAAAGCGAGCACTACGACAGCCATGGCTGAGGCTCAGAACATTCCGGCGGGGTCCACCACCACCGGGTCCATCGCGGTGGCCGCCGAGTCGACCGTCGCCACGCGCACGAGTGCGCCCCCGTCCTTCGACGTAGCGGACTTCCCGGTCCCGCACGGCCGCGAGGAGGAGTGGCGATTCACGCCGCTGGAGCGGCTGCGCGGGCTGCACGACGGCACCGCCGTCGCGACCGGTGGTGCCGTCAAGGTCGCCGTGGAGGCCCCCGAGGGCGTCACCGTGGAGACCGTCGGCCGTGACGACGCCCGGCTCGGCCGGGCCGGCACCCCGGTGGACCGCGTCGCCGCCCAGGCGTACTCGTCCTTCGAGCGGGCCTCGGTCATCACGGTCGCCAAGGAGGCAGTGCTTCCCGAGCCGATCCGGATCGCCGTGCACGGCGAGGGCGGTGTGGCCTACGCCCACCAGGTCGTCGAGCTCGGAGCCTTCGCCGAGGCCGTCGTCGTCATCGACCACACCGGTGACGCGGTCGTCGCGGGCAACGTCGAGTACGTCCTCGGTGACGGCGCGAAGCTCACCGTCGTCTCCGTCCAGGACTGGGACGACACCGCCGTCCACGCCGCCCAGCACAACGCGCTGATCGGCCGGGACGCCACCTTCAAGTCGATCGTCGTCACCTTCGGCGGCGACCTGGTCCGGCTCCACCCGCGGGTCGCCTACGCGGGCACGGGTGGCGAGGCCGAGCTCTTCGGTCTGTACTTCACCGACAAGGGCCAGCACCAGGAGCACCGCCTCCTGGTCGACCACAACACCCCGCACTGCAAGTCCAACGCCGTCTACAAGGGCGCGTTGCAGGGCCAGGACGCGCACGCCGTCTGGATCGGTGACGTCCTCATCCAGGCCAAGGCCGAGGGCACCGACACGTACGAGATGAACCGCAACCTGGTTCTCACGGACGGTGCGCGGGTCGACTCCGTGCCGAACCTGGAGATCGAGACCGGCGAGATCGTCGGCGCCGGTCACGCCTCCGCCACCGGCCGCTTCGACGACGAGCAGCTCTTCTACCTGATGTCCCGCGGCATCCCGGCCGAGGAGGCCCGACGGCTCGTCGTGCGCGGTTTCTTCGCCGAGCTCGTCCAGCAGATCGGTCTGCCGGACGTCGAGGCCCGTCTGCTCGACAAGATCGAGGCCGAGCTGAAGGCTTCCGTCTGATGGCCTTCGTCAAAGTCTGTGCGCTGAGCGAGCTGGAGGAGGACACCCCGAAGCGGGTGGAGCTCGACGGTACGCCGGTCTCCCTGGTCCGCACCGAGGGCGAGGTGTTCGCGATCAACGACATCTGCTCGCACGCGAACGTCTCACTGTCCGAGGGAGAGGTCGAGGACTGCATGATCGAGTGCTGGCTGCACGGCTCCAGCTTCGACCTGCGCACCGGCAAGCCGTCCGGTCTTCCCGCGACGCGCCCCGTCCCCGTATACCCCGTCAAGATCGAAGGGGACGATGTGCTCGTCTCCGTCACCCAGGAGTCCTGAGTCACCCATGGCAACGCTTGAAATCCGCGACCTGCACGTCTCCGTCGAGGCCGACAACGCCACGAAGGAGATCCTCAAGGGCGTCGACCTGATCGTGAAGCAGGGCGAGACCCACGCCATCATGGGCCCCAACGGGTCCGGCAAGTCGACCCTCGCGTACTCCCTCGCGGGTCACCCCAAGTACACGATCACCAGCGGCACGGTGACCCTGGACGGCGAGGACGTCCTGGCGATGACCGTCGACGAGCGCGCCCGCGCCGGCCTCTTCCTGGCCATGCAGTACCCGGTCGAGATCCCCGGTGTCTCGGTCTCCAACTTCCTGCGTACCTCCGCCACCGCCGTCCGCGGCGAGGCGCCCAAGCTGCGTACCTGGGTGAAGGAGGTCAAGGAGACGATGGCCGACCTCCAGATGGACCCGGCGTTCGCCGAGCGCAACGTCAACGAGGGCTTCTCCGGCGGTGAGAAGAAGCGCCACGAGATCCTTCAGCTGGAGCTTCTCAAGCCGAAGGTCGCGATCCTCGACGAGACCGACTCCGGCCTGGACGTCGACGCCCTGCGCGTCGTCTCCGAGGGTGTCAACCGGGTCCGCGAGACCGGCGAGGTCGGCACGCTGCTGATCACGCACTACACGCGGATCCTCCGTTACATCAAGCCCGACTTCGTGCACGTCTTCGCCAACGGCCGTATCGCCGAGTCCGGCGGCGCCGAGCTCGCCGACAAGCTGGAGAACGAGGGCTACGAGGCATATGTGAAGGGTGGCGCTTCCGCGTGACACAGCTGCCGGGCCTCCTCGACACCGAGGCGATCCGCAAGGACTTCCCCCTGCTGGATCGTACGGTCCACGACGGGAAGAAGATCGTCTACCTGGACAGCGCGGCGACTTCGCAGAAGCCGCGCCAGGTGCTCGACGCTCTCAGTGAGTACTACGAGCGGCACAACGCCAACGTCCACCGAGGTGTGTACACGATCGCGGAGGAGGCCACGGCGCTGTACGAAGGCGCTCGTGACAAGGTCGCCGCGTTCATCAACGCGCCGAGCCGCAACGAGGTGATCTTCACCAAGAACGCCTCGGAGTCGCTCAACCTGGTGGCGAACATGCTCGGCTGGGCCGACGAGCCCTACCGGGTGGATCACGAGACCGAGATCGTCACCACGGAGATGGAGCACCACTCCAACATCGTGCCGTGGCAGCTGCTCTCGCAGCGCACCGGCGCGAAGCTGAAGTGGTTCGGCATCACCGACGACGGCCGTCTCGACCTGTCCGACATCGACGAGGTCATCACGGAGAAGACGAAGATCGTCTCCTTCACGCTGGTCTCCAACATCATGGGCACGATCAACCCGGTCGAGAAGATCATCCGTCGTGCCCAGCAGGTCGGCGCGCTGGTCTGCATCGACGCCTCGCAGGCCGCCCCGCACATGGTGCTCGACGTGCAGGCGCTGCAGGCCGACTTCGTGGCCTTCACCGGTCACAAGATGGTCGGCCCGACCGGCATCGGTGTGCTCTGGGGCCGCCAGGAACTGCTGGAGGACCTGCCGCCGTTCCTCGGTGGTGGCGAGATGATCGAGACCGTGTCGATGCACTCGTCGACATACGCCCCTGCACCGCACAAGTTCGAGGCGGGTACGCCCCCGATCGCGCAGGCCGTCGGCCTCGGCGCGGCCGTGGACTACCTCTCGGCGATCGGCATGGACAAGATCTTCCAGCACGAGCACGCGATCACCGAGTACGCGGTGAAGCGTCTCCTGGAGGTCCCGGACCTCAAGATCATCGGTCCGGCCACCGCGGAGGACCGCGGCGCCACGATCTCGTTCACGCTCGGCGACATCCACCCGCACGACGTGGGCCAGGTCCTCGACGAGCAGGGCATCGCGGTCCGGGTCGGACACCACTGCGCACGGCCGGTCTGCCTGCGGTACGGAATTCCTGCGACGACGCGAGCGTCGTTCTATCTGTACTCCACGCCTGCCGAGGTCGACGCCCTGGTGGACGGTCTGGAACACGTACGGAACTTCTTCGGCTGAGGGTTGACTGGTGAAGCTTGATTCGATGTACCAGGAAGTGATCCTGGACCACTACAAGCACCCCCACGGGCGCGGCCTGCGGGACGGCGACGCCGAGGTGCACCACGTCAACCCGACGTGCGGCGACGAGATCACGCTCCGGGTGAGGTACGACGGCGAGACCATCGCCGACGTGTCGTACGAGGGTCAGGGCTGCTCCATCAGCCAGGCCTCCGCCTCCGTGCTGAACGAGCTGCTGGTCGGCAAGGAGCTGGGCGAGGCGCAGAAGATCCAGGAGACCTTCCTGGAGCTGATGCAGTCGAAGGGCCAGCTGGAGCCGGACGATGCGATGGAGGAGGTGCTGGAGGACGCGGTCGCGTTCGCCGGTGTCTCGAAGTACCCGGCCCGGGTCAAGTGCGCGCTGCTGAGCTGGATGGCGTGGAAGGATGCGACGGCGCAGGCGCTGTCCGAAGGGAAGACGGCATGAGCGACAACGAGACTCTCACCACCAAGCCGGCCTCCGAGGAGGAGGTCCGCGAGGCCCTGTACGACGTCGTCGACCCCGAACTGGGCATCGACGTCGTCAACCTGGGCCTGATCTACGGCATCCACATCGACGACGCCAACATCGCCACCCTCGACATGACGCTGACGTCCGCGGCCTGCCCGCTGACCGATGTCATCGAGGACCAGGCGAAGTCCGCGACCGACGGCATCGTCAGTGAGCTGCGGATCAACTGGGTCTGGATGCCGCCGTGGGGGCCGGACAAGATCACGGATGACGGGCGCGAGCAGCTGCGTGCGCTCGGCTTCAACGTCTGAGACACCTGCATCGTCGAACGGCCCCCGGCTTCCGCCGGGGGCCGTTCGACGTTGTTCGTCTGCCGTACGCAAGGTGTGTGTCCGCCGTTGGCGCGGGAACCGGACCCTACTCCTCGACATCACGCCGACGAGAGGCACGCTGTGCTGCATCAGCTTTCGCTCCAGAACCGCCGGGCGGCCACCGCCGCGGCCGGCGTTCTTGTGCTGGCCACCCTGGGGCTGAACTCCCCCGCGCACGCCGCCACTTACGGGACCCCGACGATCACTCTGTCGGCCGCCTACCTTTCCGGCGCCGTCGCAGCGACCGGCGACCCCGTGGTCACCGTCACCGTCGCGCAGAGCGGCGCAGATGTCACCGCGCTCGGTGTGGCGGCGTCCGCCAGCTCCAAGTCGTCCGTCGCCGGAACCGGGGATGTGACCGTGACGGGGACCGGCGCCACCCGGCAGCTCACGGTCGCCGCGCACGCGCGCGGCTACACGGACCTCACGATCAAGGTCACCGGGCTCGGCGGCAAGACCGCCACCAAGACGCTGCACTACGCCGCGTCCGCCGCCGTGCAGAACTCCGCCGACACGCGCTACCTCACCGGGTCCTCGGACGCCTCGGCCGCCGTCGATGTCGGGGGCGGGTATGCGGTGGTGGCCGACGACGAGTCCAACACGCTGCGGCTGTACAGCCGTTCGGCTTCCGGTGCACCCGTGAAGAGCTGGGACGTCGGCTCGGCGCTCGGCGTGGACAAGGAGATCGACATCGAGGGCGCGACCCGGGTCGGGAACACCATCTACTGGACCGGTTCGCTCGGCAACAACAAGGACGGCGAGTACAAATCCGCCCGCAACACCGTCTTCACCACGACGGTGACCGGATCGGGTGCCGCCACCCAGCTGACGGTCGGCGGCTCGTACAAGAAGCTGCGGGACGACCTCGTCGCCTGGGACAAGGCGAACGGCAACCGGTACGGCTTCGCCGCGGGTACGGCGAGCGGTCAGGTGCCCAAGCAGATCGACGGGTTCAACGTCGAGGGACTGGAGTTCGCGCCCGGCTCGACCACCACCGCGTACCTCGGCTTCCGTGCCCCGCTCGTACCGCCGAGCGAAGGCGGCAAGGCGCTGGTCGTGCCCGTCACCAACTTCGACAAGGTGGCCGGGAGCGGGGCGAAGGCGGTCATCGGCACACCGATCGAGCTGGACCTCGGCGGGCTCAGCATCCGGGACATCCGGAAGAACGCCGCCGACCAGTATCTGATCGTGGCCGGTTCCTGGGCGGCCGATGACAACTCCGACCCGTACGCCCTCTACTCGTGGGACGGCGTCGCCGGACACGCGCCGGTCAAGCGGGCCGATCTGCCGACCGCCGACCCGGGCGGCTGGGAGGCCGTCGTCGACGTGCCGGACCTGACGGTGCCGGGCGCGCGGGCCCAGCTGATCACGGATGCCGGCTCTGCCGACCTGTACGGGGACGGTACGGAGGCGAAGGACCTCGACCACGCCGAGTGGAAGAAGTCCCGTGCCGTCTCGTTCACCGTCAGCAGCTGACGACCGGGCGCGGCTTCGCGTTCTGTCATGGCGAACGGCCATGTCCACCGGGCAGACTGGTGGACATGGCCGTTTCCTTTTACTCCATCGTCGTCGACGCCCACGATCTGCCGTCGCAGGCCCGGTTCTGGTGCCGGGTGCTCGACTGGAAGTTGCTCTTCGAAGCCGATGACGAAATCGTCATCGGCGCCGACAAGGACGCCGTGCCCGGCATCACCTTCGTCCCCGTACCGGAGGGGAAGACGGTGAAGAACCGTCTGCACATCGACCTCGCCCCCGACGACCAGGCCGTGGAGGTCGCGCGGATCATCGGCCTCGGGGCCACCCGGCCGGACATCGGCCAGAGCGCCGATGCGAGCTGGGTGGTGCTGGCAGACCCCGAGGGGAACGAATTCTGTGTGCTGAGCCCGAAGAACTCGCTCATCGACTGAGAGCCGCCTGCACCCGTACCGGGTCGGGCCCGTGTGTACGGGCCCGACCCGTTCTCACGGGCCGAACTGCGGGGGTACGGCCGCGGCTTCGGCGAGCACCGGCCCCAGGTTCTCGTTGCGCATCCGACGGTCGACGTACAGCAGACCGGTCACCAGCTGCGGGAACGTCGCCGAGACGAGCTGGCTGACCAGCTGTCCCAGCAGCGTCACCACCAGGTAGCCGCTCATGGCGACAACGACCGCTGCCGCATTCGGGTCGGAGCCCAGGCTTTCCATGCCGAGCACGCCGGGGAACATACCGAGGATCGAGAACGGCAGCTGGATGATGTAGCTCGCCACGGCCGCCATGAGCATGGCCAGCAGCGAGATGCCGAAGATCCGCCACCAGTCGCCGCGCACCAGCTGCGACGAGCGGCGCAGCGCCGCGATCGGGCGCTGCCCCTCGAAGACCGCGGCCGCGGGGGCCAGCGAGAACTTCACCCAGAGCCAGATCGCCAACGGGGCGGTGGCCAGAGCGCCCAGGATGCCCACCGCGATCGCCACCCCGCTGCCGGATCCGCTGTCCAGGGTGATGAAGGTGATCGTCATGGCGATGAAGGCGAGCATCATGAGCACCGCCGGGACCACCGCGACCAGGGAGGTCAGGAGCACCGTACCGATCACGGCCGGGACCCGCGCCCAGGCCCGGCGCCAGATGATGCCGAAGGTGGTCGGCCGGCCCAGAACCGCGTCCTGCAGAACCGCCGGAACCGTCGCGTACATCATCGCCGTGGCGGTCATCAGCACCAGGACGGCCACCAGCCAGACGGCGCCGAGGGCGATCACCAGCGGCACGACGTCCTCCGTGCGCGGGCTCTGCTGCGAGGAGAGCCCCATGACCCGGTGCAGAGGGTCGCTGACCGCGGAGTACGCGATCGCGACCGCCGCCCCGACGACGACCAGTGCCCCGCCGTACACGGCCGCGCCCACGCCGAACAGCTGCTTCCAGTAGCGGCCCATCGTGGAGAAGGCTCCACCGAGTATGTCCCCGAGGCCGAGGGGCCGGAGTGGTATCACCCCGGGCTTCGGCGGCGGCATCCAGCCGCCGCCCCATCCCGGTGGCCCGGGAGGCCCCCCGTACGGCGCTCCTCCGTACGGTGTGCCGCCCCCGGGCACACCGCCGCCCCACCCTGCGTCCTGCGCCACTGCTGCTCCGTTGTCTGTCGTCGTTGCTGTGTGCCGGTCGGGACACCGTAGCGGTCCGGACCCGGCAGGGGATCCCGGCCGGCGGCAACGACCGCCGCGGGCCGGGGGGGAGCCGGGTCCGGCACCGTTGTGTACAGATGTACGCAACGATGCGTACACTCACCCGCATGGGATACGGGCTGCTGGCCGCGGCCATCGCGGCGGAGGTGGCCGGGACGACGGCCATGAAGTACAGCGAGGGCTTCACCCGGCTGTGGCCCTCGCTCATCACCGTCGCCGGCTATCTGCTGGCCTTCTCGCTGCTCGCGCAGACCCTCAAGACGCTGTCCATGGGTACCGCGTACGCCATCTGGGCCGGGATCGGCACGGCCGCGGTCGCCACCATCGGCGTCCTGTTCATGGGCGAGTCCGGCAACCCGGTCAAGCTGGCGGGCATCGCCCTGGTCATCGCCGGTGTGGTGGTGCTCAATCTGGGCGGAGCCCACTGATGGCCCGCCGTTACGACCCCGAGCGCCGCGGCCGCATCATCGACGCGGCGATCCGTGTGGTGGGCGCCAAGGGCATCGCGGGGCTCAGCCACCGCTCCGTCGCCGCCGAGGCCGATGTGCCGCTCGGTTCGACGACGTATCACTTCGCCTCGCTCGACGAGCTGCTGATCGCCGCGCTGCGCCGGTCGAACGAGAACTTCGCCCGCGTCATGCGGGAGAGCGAGGCGCTCCTCGCGCCGGACGCGGACCTCGCCGAGGAGCTGGCCCGGCTGCTGGGGGAGTGGTTCTCCGGCGGGCGCGGGCGACTGGAGCTGGAGTACGAGCTGTATCTCGCGGCGCTGCGCCGGCCCACGCTGCGGCCTGTCGCGGCCGAGTGGACGGACGGTACCGCCGAGCTGCTCGCCGGACGCACCGACCCGGCCACCGCGCGGGCGTTGACAGCGCTGATGGACGGGATCTGTCTGCAGGTGCTGCTGACGGGCGGGACGTACGAAGCGGCGTACGCGCGGGAGATGCTGGCCCGGATCATCGGCTGACCCGGGCCGGCCAGGGCAGGCCGGAGCGGAGCGGTTCCGGGCCGGGTGGGCGTCGGCGCATCGCTCGCCGGCAGGCCGAACGCGACCGGCCGGGTCAGCCGCCGACCGCCGTCAGTGCCGCCCGCACGCTCGCCTCGATGTCCGTGATCGGATACAGCGCCTCGCGGACCGTCCGGTCCCGGTCCACCACCAGCGTCAGCCGCTTCAGCCGGCTGACCCCCGCGACCCGGAACGTCGGCAGGCGCAGCGCTGCCGCCAGCTCCAGCTCCGCGTCGGACAGCAGTGGGAAGCGCAGCCCCTCCGCGTCCGCGAACGACCGCTGCTCGTCCGGGCGTTGGGTGGAGACTCCGTGCACGATCGCCCCCGCCGCCGTGAACTCGGCCAACTGGTCGCGGTACGTGCAGGACTCGAGCGTGCAGCCGCGCGCGCCCGGGATCTCCGCCCAGCCGGGCGGATAGGCGTCCCGGCGGGCGTACGCGCCCGGAAAGCAGTACAGGACGGTGTACGGGGCGTCGGCGACCGGGTCGCTCAGCACGCCGTAGCTGTCGAGGAGTTGCAGCTCGGGCAGGCGTGTGCCCACGAGTGCGTGCACCCGCGCCGCCTCCCGGGACGCCTCCGTGGTCGTCGCCATCGTCTCTCCGTCTCCCGTCACCCAGGTGTCGCCCCAGTCCTGGAGCGCGATCAGCACAGGCAGCAGTGCCCGACCGCGCGGGGTGAGCCGGTACTCGTACCGGGCCGGGCGGTCCTGGTACGGCTCCCGGCTCAGTACCTCTGCGTCCACCAGGAGGCGCAGTCGCTCGGTGAGCACCTTGCGGGACATGCCCAGCTCCTGCTGGAGCGCGTCGAAGCGGTGCACCCCGCGCGCGGTGTCCCGCACGATCAGCAGGGTCCACCAGTCGCCGACGACATCGAGGGCCTGGGCGATCGCGCAGTCGGCGTCGGCCAGGCTGGTGCGCTGCGGCATTGCTTCGTCTTCTTCCGTTCTCTTCCCCATGGATTGACCCGCGGAAAGCATGCTGCCATAGTCCGTTCCCAAGGGGAACTCACTGGGGAGGGTGATGGGGATGGGGATGCTGCGGAACGTGCCGCGGACGGTGCGGCTGTTGGCCTTCGGCGCCTTCCTCAATGGAGTCGTCAGCTTCACCTTCGTCTATCTCTTCGTCTATCTGACCGGACCGCGCGAACTGACCGTCCCGCAGGCCGGAGTGATCGCGGGCATCGGCGGGGTCGGCCTGGTCGCCGGGAACTTCACCGGCGGTTGGTTCGGCGACCACTACGGCCACCGCAGGATGCTCCTCGCGGGCGCGCTGGTGAGCGGCGCGGCGCTCGTCACCCTGCCGGTCCTGCCGATCGCGGCGATGTACGGGGTGCTGCCGCTCGCGCAGTACGCGGCCGGCGTCGTGCGCGCCGCCAACTCCGCACTCGTCGCCGTCTCCGTGCCCGAGGGCGGCCGCCGCCAGAGCTTCGCCGTGATGCGCGCCGGGGGCAACGCGGGCTTCACCGTCGGCCCACCGCTCGGCGCGCTGATCGCCGCCCACTTCTCGTACGACTGCCTGTTCGTCGTCGACGGGCTCGGGACGCTGCTCTTCGCCGTGTACGCATCGAAGGTGCTCCCGGCACGCGGCACCGTACACACCCGGCCGGCCCACGACCCCGACGCGCCAGGGCTCAGGCAGGAGCTGCGGGCAAGGCCCGCGGTACCGGTGCTGCTCGCCGCGATCCTCTGCGTGGACCTCGTCTACCGGCAGCAGTACTCGACCCTGCCGGTCTTCCTCGCCGATCACGGCCGCAGCACCCAGTTCTACGGCTGGCTGCTCGCCATCAACGGCGGCGTCATCCTCTGTCTCGAACTCCCCGTGACGCACGCGCTGCGCCGACGGGCGCCGCTGAGCATCGTCGGTGCCGGTCTGTTGCTGGTGGGGCTGGGCTTCGCGGCACTGATCCCGGGGACCGGGGTGCTGTTCGCCGTCACCATGATGGCGTCGGTGACCGCGGGCGAGATCCTCTACAAGACCACCGCCACGGCCTACGTCGCCGACCAGGCACCCGTCCATGCGCAGGGCCGCTTCCAGAGTCTGTACGCGGGCGCCTCCATCAGCGGACAGGTGCTGGCGCCACCGCTCGGCGGCGCGCTCTACGCCACCGCGCCCGAGCTGCTCTGGCCGGCCTGTGCGCTGCTGGCGGGCGGCGCGGGCCTCGCGGTGCTGGCGGCACGGCGGCTGAGAGGGCCTGGCGTGGGAACCACGCGGGGGCCGGTACGCGACGCATCTGCCGGGCAGGTGCCACCCGTACGGCAGGCACAGTCCGGGTGACCGGATCGTGCGAGGCCGGCGGGGGCCGCGCGGTGACCGTCCGGCGAGACCGGTTGGCTCCGGCGGGGCCTCGCCGGTTAGGTTTCGTGTCATGACCGACACGACTTCTCGCACCACCGGCGCCGTCGCCGCCGGACTCGCCACCATCGCCGGCGACGGTTCCGTTCTCGACACCTGGTACCCCGCCCCCGCGCTCACCGCCGAGCCCGGCCCGGCCGGAACCGAGCGGCTCACCCCCGACCTCGCCGTGAACCTGCTCGGCGAGGGCGCGGCCAAGGCCATCGGCGTGGACGCCCGCCGCGGTGTCGAGGTCGTCGCCGTCCGTACGGTCATCGCCTCGCTCGACGACAAGCCGCTCGATGCGCACGACGCGTACCTGCGCCTGCACCTCCTCTCGCACCGCCTCGTCCAGCCGCACGGCCAGAACCTGGACGGTCTTTTCGGTCTCCTCACCAACGTCGCCTGGACGTCGCTCGGTCCGGTCGCCGTCGACGACCTGGAGAAGGTGCGGCTGAACGCCCGCGCCGACGGCCTGCACCTCCAGGTCACCTCGGTCGACAAGTTCCCCCGGATGACGGACTACGTCGCGCCGAAGGGCGTCCGGATCGCCGACGCCGACCGGGTCAGGCTCGGGGCGCACCTCGCCGCCGGTACGACCGTCATGCACGAGGGCTTCGTCAACTTCAACGCCGGCACGCTCGGCACGTCGATGGTCGAGGGCCGCATCTCCGCGGGCGTCGTCGTCGGCAACGGCTCCGACATCGGCGGCGGCGCCTCCACGATGGGCACCCTCTCCGGCGGCGGCAAGGAGCGCATCGTCATCGGTGAGCGCTGCCTGATCGGCGCCGAGGCGGGCGTCGGGATCGCGCTCGGCGACGAGTGCGTCGTCGAGGCCGGTCTGTACATCACCGCGGGTACGCGGATCACGCTGCCGGACGGCCAGATCGTCAAGGCGCGAGAGCTCTCCGGTGCCTCGAACATCCTCTTCCGCCGCAACTCGGTCACCGGCGCCGTCGAGGCCCGCCCGAACAACGCGGTGTGGGACGGCCTCAACGAGGTCCTGCACAGCCACAACTAACGTGTAGCGGCGAGCAGTTCCTCGTACGCCTTCCGCAGCCCGTCGGCCGCCTCGCGCCCGGCGGGCTGCAGTGGTTCCCGGACCGGGCCCGCGTCGAGCAGCGCCTTGACCGTCACGGTGCCGGGCAGGCCGGACGCCATCATCAACTCGGCGAGCGGCACAGTCAGCCGATTGAGCCGGGCGGCCTCCGCGGTGTCCCCGGCGTCGAACGCGTCGAGTACCGCGCGCAGTTGCCGAGGGGCCACATTGGCGACCGTGCTGACATAGCCCGCCGCGCCCACCGCGTACAGCGGCAGGTTGAGCTCCTCGCAACCCGAGTAGTACGCGAGCGAGGTCGCGCCGATCACCTTTGTCGACCCGAGCAGGTCGTACGCGCAGTCCTTCACCGCCACGATGCGCGGGTGCTCGGCCAGCCGCAACAGGGTCGCCGGCCCGATCCGGGTGCCGGTGCGGCCGGGGATGTCGTACAGCATCAGCGGAATGCCGCTCGCGTCGGCGACGCGAGCGAAGTGCGCCTCGACGGCGGCCTGCGGGGGCCTGCTGTAGTACGGCGTCACGACCAACAGCCCGTCCGCGCCGGCCTGTTCGGCTTGCTGCGCCAGCTGCACGGTGTGCCGGGTGTCCGCACTGCCGACCCCCGTGACGAGCGGTACGCCGTCTCCGACCGCTTCCCGGACCGCGCGCAGCAGTGCGGTCTTCTCTGCGTCGGTGGTGGTCGGGGACTCGCCGGTGGTTCCGCTGAGCACCAGGCCGTCGCAGCCGTCGGCGACGAGGCCGACGGCATGCTTCCCGGCCCTGTCCAGGTCCAGGTCGCCGTCGGCGGTGAACGGAGTGATCATGGCGCAGAGGGCGCGGCCGAAGGGAGCTACGGAAGCTGTCATGTCCGAAGTGTCGGACGGCGGGACCGTAAAGGTCCACTTAGTTCTTCTTGGGGTGAAGAGGAAGGAACGCTGAACAATGGCCATAGGAGCCCGGTCCACACTCTGGCATGATCGAACGCCTATGCGGCAGGCCGATACGGGGGCGGGTGCATGAGCATGCGGGGAACGGCGAACACGGGGAACCGGACGCGAAGGGCGGTCGCGGCCGCGTGCATGGCCGGAGCGTCGGTCCTGTCGCTGTCAGGATGCGCCGGATTGTTCGTGCCGGCGGGCGAGGGGGAGCCTGCGCCGGCGCCGAGCGTCTCGCAGACACCCGGCCGGGTGCACGCGGAGAAGCTGCAGCCGGGTGACCTGTCCACTGCCCCGCCCCTCACCGGCGACGTGGCCGGCCCCGCCCCTTCGCCGAGCACTGCCACCCGGGCCGGCTGCCCGGCCTCCGGCGTCGTCGTGGACATGGGCGAGGTGCAGGCGGCACTGGGTCACCGGGCCGTGGCGCTCACCCTCACCAACTGCGGCGGGAAGCCGTACCGGGTCGACGGCTACCCGTCCGTCCGGGTCCTGGACGACGAAGGTGAACCGCTGCCGGTCAAGGTGAACCCGGGCTCCTCGTACATGGGAACCGACCCGGGCCCCAAAGAGATCACGCTGAAGCCGGGGAGGACTCTGCACTCGCTGCTCGCCTGGGTCTCCACCGCGACCGGCGGCGACCTCATCGAAGGCGACGCACTGGAGATCGCACCGGCCCCGGGGCTGGAGGCGCGCACCTTCCCGCTGGAGGGGAGCGACGTACGGCTGCTCGACGAGCTGAACATGACCGCCTGGCGCACCGCGTCACCCCAGTAGCGCCGCCGGGCGGCTCAGAGGGCGAGCTTGAAACCTTCGTGGCTGCGGTCGAAGCCCAGCGACTCGTAGAACCGGTGCGCGTCGGCGCGCCGCTTGCTGCTGGTCAGCTGCACCAGCGCGCATCCGCGCAGCCGGGCCCGGTCGACGGCCTGCTTCATCAGCTCCCGCCCCAGCCCGCCGCCCCGCCGGTCGGCCCTGATCCGTACCGCCTCGATCAGCGCCCGCTCCTCGCCGCGCTTCCCGAGCCCCGGTATGTACGTGGCCTGCAGGCAGCCCAGCACGGTGTCGCCGTCCACCAGCACAAGCATCTCGTTGCGCGGATCGCTCTCGATGTCGGCGAAGGCTTTCTCGTACGCCTCGTCTACCACGACCGAGGCCGGGTCGACGACCCGGTTCTCGTCCATGAGGAGCGCGAGGACGGCGGGCAGGTCGGCGCGGATGGCGGTGCGAAGGATCACGCCTCGGAGTCTGGCACGGGCACCTGCGCGCTCAGCAGCCGGATACGGTGCGGCCGCACGGCCGGCCGCCGCCCGTGAAACCGGTGGTTGACCTCGAGTGTGCTTGACGTATCAGGGTGGTCGTCAGCGGAGCACCGCAGGGGTGCCCCGGTGAGGAGGGCCGTCATGAGCGTGCAGTTCGAGTCCCGTCCCGATGTCGCCCGGGGCGATGTGGGCCTCGTCAAGGCCAGTACCTGGGACGTCGGCACCCGCGCGCGGCAGCGGCAGGCGGTCGAGGCCATCCGTGAGGCATGGGGCATCCGGGACTGGCCGCACCCGGGGCTGCTCTCGTACACCGTGCACGCCGGGGACGACGGGAAGACGCTGTTCCACTACTCGCAGTGGAGCGGTGAGGGCGCATATCAGGAGTTCCTCGCGAGCGGACGGGACGCGCGCAACGCCGACATCGATGCCTCCGTGCCCGGGATACGCCGGCTCGGACTGCACACGTACGAGCTCTACCGCTCCACGGCGCCGAGCGACGGCGACGCCCGTGAGCCCGGATGCGTCGTGATCGTCGACGTCGAGTTCGACGGGCCGGACAAGGCGCGTCAACGGGACTGGGTGGACACCGTGTTCGAGGCGCTCGGTACGGATCCGGCGCCCGCGCCCGGCGGTATCTCCGGGCACTTCCATGTGAGCGTCGACGGGACCCGCGCACTCAACTACGCGGAATGGGCGAGTGCGCAGGCGCACATCGACGCGATCGCCGCTCCCGGCGACGGCGTCGGGTCGAAGACACCGCAGTGGGAGCGGGTGCAGTCGTACCCGGGGGTGAGCGGCGGCGGTGTGCACCGCTACTCGCCCGCGCTCAGTCTGCGGGCGGCCGGTTAAGGCGAGGACCGGGGACCACGAGCGCGAGCGCGGCGCCTGCGGGCCGGCGGTGGTCCGGGCGGACGAAGCGGGATGCGGCACGGGCTCCGGGGAGCACGGGCGGCGGACGAGAGGGTGTCCGAACGCGTCGATTCCCGCACCGTGCACGGCAGTTGTCGAGGTCGGACGGGTGCGCGGTCGCTGTCCCTCATGGAGGCCGAGTGGCAGGGGCGAAATGCGTCTACGCTTGGTCGGCCTGGGACCACCGCCCCCTGCGGGTCGGTCCGAGCCCGCACCCCCGTACGTCCGAGGAGAACCACCTGATGTCCGCAGAGCGCCCCACCCTGCCACCGGTACGGCTGCACTCCGAGGCGGAGCTGGCACGGGACGCGCTCGCCGCGCCGCTGCTCGCCCGGGCCGTCCGGCTCGCCCGCTGGGCAGGACCCGGGACCCGGGTCGGCGCGGGCGGCGAGCTCGTCGAGGCGCAGCTGCCCGCCGCGGCCGAGCACCTCGGGCTGGCGGCGGACGAGGACGGTGCCGCGGAGGCCAGTGAGGCGTGGCGGCTCGCGGTCGACACCGGGCTCCTCGACGTCCACGACCCGGAGGGGGACGACGCCGGAGACGATGCCGAGGGGACCGTCAGCGCGGGCGAGAACCTGGGGCTGCTGACCGGCGGCTCCCCGCAGGACGTCCTCGCCATCTGGCTCGACGGCCTGGAAGCCGTGCACGCCGACGCCACCGCACCCGTCTTCGACGACTTCGCCGATCTCGTCGGTGAGGACGGCTCGATCGACTTCGACTCCCTGGACTGGGACCCGGAGGCGGAAGCCGAGTTCCTCGACGGCGTGCTCGGCAACCTGTATCTGCTCACGGTCGGCGACGGCAGCGAGGGCGAGGCGCCCGTACCGCTGCCCGCGCTCGCCGCGTCGATGATCGTGCCCGACGAGATGAGCGAGCCCACCGACGACATCCTGGAACAGGTGTCGGAGGCGATGATGCGCCTCGACGACCAGTTCCGGCTTCTCGAACCGATCGGGATCGTCGCCTACCGGCCGGTGGACGAGACGCTGCTCGTCGAGGAGGACGAGGAGGCCCAGCCGCCCGCCGACGACGAGGACGTCAGCCGGTACGGCATGGTGCGACTGACCCCCCTCGGCCTGTACGGCATCCGGGCCCGGATGCGGGAGGCCGGCATCGACGCCCCGGCTGTCGGCGATCTCGTGGACGCGAGCGCGGACACGCTCCTCGGCGGCATCGCGTACTACCCGGAGGCGGCGGCGCGCAGCGAGGTCGAGCAGTGGCTCGCCCGCCGCGGCGCGGACGGGGCCGCGGGCGAACTGCTGGACGCGGCACGCGGTGCGGACCAGCAGGCCCCACTGCGCAGGCTGCACTGTCAGCAGGCGCTCGCCCTGGTCGGCGCGGAGGCGGAGCCCGCGGTCCGTGCGGTGCTCGACGACGCGGAGCTGGGCGGCCTCGCCCGGGTCTGGCTCGCCGAGCGCGGCGCGGCCGACGTACCCCCGCCGCCGGAGTCGATGATCTTCTGGCTCGCCATCGACACGATCGCCGCCCAACTGGAGGCGGAAGGCGATCTGGACGAGCTCCAGGAGCTGGTCGAGGGTCTCTCCGGCCAGCACAGCGGTTTCTTCGACGAGGCGTGGCGGGTGGCGCACCCGGCGACGGCGGACGTCCTGGAGGCGATGGGGCAGCTGCACAGCGACAAGAAGAAGGCGAAGGAAGCGCGGAAGGCGGCGTTCAAGGCACGGTCGCGTTCGGGCGGTTGAGCGGGGCGGCCGGGCGCCGGGCCGGCAGGCCGGGCAGTCGAGTGGCGGCCGGCGGGCCGGGCAGTCGAGCGGCGGACGGCGGTAGGGACTCTGTGAAGGTTCACAGAAAGGATGCCGCTCGAAGACGCCCTCAGTTCAACTGGTGTTCGTGCAGGGGCGGGAGCGTGAGGCCGCAAACACCCGTCCCAGCAGCTCCAGGAGTTCGTGATGCCCTTCACGCGCAGGGAATTCACCAAGCAGTCCGCCCTCACCGGCGCGGGTATCGCCCTGACCGGTACCGTCGCCGCTCTGGCCACCGCGCCTGGTGCCCTCGCCGCGCAGGAGTCCGGCCACGGCCAAGACGACCACCACGGTCATGACCACGGAGACCACAGCGACGAGCCCGGCTACGGGCCGCTGGTCTCCGACCCGAAGGGCATACTCGCGCTGCCCGCCGGATTCTCGTACCGCATCGTCACCCACAGCGGTGTCACCAAGCTGGAATCCGGCGAGTACACCCCCTCCAACCACGACGGCACGGCCGCCTTCGAGGGCCCGCGTGGCGTCACCCTGCTCGTCAACAACCACGAGCTGAGCGGCACCCGGGCCGGCTGGGAGCACCCCGTCCCGCTCGCCGAGGGCCTCGTCTACGACCCGATCGCCGCCGGTGGCTGCACCGTCGTCGAGACCCGCCGCGACGGTCGCACCGCCGAGTGGGTCGGCATCGCCGGCACGTCCACCAACTGTGCCGGTGGCGCCACCCCGTGGGGCACCTGGCTCACCTGCGAGGAGACCGAGGACAAGGCCGGCAAGAACGGTCTGCTCAAGGACCACGGCTACGTCTTCGAGGTCGACCCGTACGACGAGCGCGCCAACCGCGACCCGCGTCCGATCAAGGCGTTCGGCCGGTACGCCCACGAAGCTGTGGTCATCGACCCCAAGCTCGGCCACGCCTACCTGACCGAGGACGCGGCCGGCCCGAACGGGCTGCTCTACCGCTGGGTTCCGCCGCACGGCTTCAAGCACGGCCGTGGCAAGCTGCGCATGCTCGCCGACGGCGCCGGTGTCCTCCAGGCCACCAAGTGCTTCGACAAGAGCGGCAAGTTCGTCGACGACCTGTCCCGCGCCACGAAGATCGGCACGGTGTACGGCGTGGACTGGGTCGACGTCGTCGACCGCGACGCCAAGACCGTCTCCGTGCGCAAGCAGTTCGGCGACCAGGACGTCACCCGCGCCCGCAAGCTCGAAGGCATGTGGTGGGGTGACGGCGGCGTCTACATCGTCTCCTCGTTCGCCCGCGCGGAGAGCCCCGTCCAGCACGACGGCCAGGTCTGGTTCTACGACCCGAAGCGCCGCACGCTGACGCTGAAGGTGCTCCTCGGCGTGAACGCCGACCCGTCGAAGGACGGCGCCTTCGACGGCCCGGACAACATCACCGTCTCGCCGTACGGCGGTCTGGTCATCGCCGAGGACGGCGAGGGCGTCCAGCACCTCTTCGGGGCGACGGAGAGCGGCCGCACGTACCCGATCGCGCGCAACGACCTGAACGCGGGCACGGCCGAGGAGCCGGAGTACAGCGAGTTCACCGGCGTCACCTTCTCGCCCGACGGGAAGACGCTGTTCGCCAACATCCAGACGCCCGGCATCATGCTCGCCATCACCGGCCCGTGGAAGCGCCAGCCGAACCGGCACTGACGCACCGTCCGGACGCGCGGAAAACCCGTCGCGCGTCCGGAGGCCGGTCTTCTAAGGTCCTGTCTGTGCCCAGGTGCGCAGGCAGGACCTACTTCCACTCTTAATGGGGATGTCGCGGGTTCGAGTCCCGCCACCGGCTTTCGAGCCGGTGTAGCTCAGGGGGTAGAGCACCTTCGTCGGTTCCGCCGACTGTGATCTCTGGGCACGTACAGCTTCAAGAAATTGCACGCACCTCCCGGTGCGCAGGCGACGGCTACTTCTTCGAAACAAGTTCCGCCGTCGCCGACCTTGATCTCGGGAGGCACAGCATCGGGTGCCCCGTGCGCAGGTGACGGATACTTCTCGGATCTGACGGTTGCGGGTTCAAGTCCCGCCCGGTCGCGGCCGGTAGCTCAATGGACAGAGCATCGGACAAGCCCGTCGCCGACTCCTGATCTCGGGCATCCATGCGCTGTGTCTTCCCCCAACGAATTCGGGGGAATTCGGCATGGCACGCTTCAACACCCGTACCACCAAGGCGAATGCGGTATCGCCCGTGAAGTCGACCGGGCGCACCGCACCCACCCACCAGGGTGGCCGTGGACATCTCCGGGACAACCGTTCCGAACTTTTCCTTCTTTCCGTCGCCAATTTCGTCTCGCAGCAGACCTACTACGAGAATGCCGAGCAGCGCGACAGTCGGTTCGCCACGCTGGTACGCATCCTTGCGGTGGGCGACCCCGACTGGACCGCCGGACTGCTGGGATGGCTGCGCCGCGACGGCGGGATGCGGACCGCGGCGATCGTCGGTGCCGCCGAGTACGTGAAGGCCCGGCTCGACGCGGGGGCCGAGGACGGGCCGTCCAACCGGCAGGTCGTCGACTCCGTCCTGCTGCGCGCCGACGAGCCCGGTGAACTGCTGGGGTACTGGACCTCGCAGTACGGCCGAACCGTGCCCAAGCCCGTCAAGCGCGGAATCGCCGACGCCGTACGCCGCCTCTACGACGGCAGGTCGCTGCTGAAGTACGACACCGCGTCCAAGGGCTACCGCTTCGGCGACATCCTGAACCTGGTGCATGCGGCGCCCGACCCGGAGAAGGCATGGCAGGGCGAGCTGTTCCGCTATGCCCTCGACCGCCGGCATCACCCGGACGCGGCGGTGCCGCCCGCCTCGAACCGCACCCTCACCGCCCACCGGGCGCTGATGGAGCTGCCGGTCGAGGACCGGCGGGCCGTGATCATCGCGCCCGACGGGGCGGAACGGCTGGCCGCGGCGGGCATGACCTGGGAGGCCCTCGCGGGCTGGCTGCAGGGACCGATGGACGCCGCGGCATGGGAGGCGGTCGTTCCGTCGATGGGGGCGATGGCGCTCGTCCGCAATCTGCGGAACTTCGACGAGGCAGGCGTCTCGGACGAGGTCGCCGCGCAGGTGGCGGCGAGGATCTCCGACCCGGCTGTGGTCGCCGCATCGCGGCAGTTCCCGTTCCGCTACCTCGCGGCGTACCGGCACGCTCCGTCGCTGCGCTGGGCGTACCCGCTGGAGCAGGCGCTCGGCCACTCCCTCGCGAATGTTCCGGCGCTGCGGGGGCGGACGCTGATCCTGGTCGACCGCTCTGGCTCGATGTGGTCGCCGCTCTCGGACCGTTCGCAGCTGAACCGGGCCGACGCCGCCGCGGTCTTCGGTGCGGCGCTCGCCCTGCGGGCCGCCGATGCCGATCTGGTGGAATTCGGCACGAACAGCGCACCTGTGGCTTTTCGCAGGGGTGAGTCCGTGCTGAAGATCCTGGACCGGTTCGGTGATCTCGGTGGCACCAACACCGCGGAGGCGGTCCGCCGGCACTACCGCGGCCACGACCGGGTGCTGATCGTCACGGACGAGCAGGCGTCGTTCACGTACTACGGGGACGCCACCGAGGCCGTCCCGGCAAATGTGCCGGTGTACACCTGGAATCTGGCCGGATACCGGGTCGGGCACGCCCCGTCCGGAAGCGAGAACCGCCACACCTTCGGGGGTCTTTCGGACGCCGCATTCCGCATGGTGCCCCTGCTGGAGGCGGGGCGGGACGCCCACTGGCCCTGGAATCGCTGATTACGAATACGGCATCAGTGGGCCCTCAGGAGCGGTCGGGCATGGCGTCGGGCGTCCCGGAGGCGCATACTCAACGTAATGAAACAGTCAGCCGGATCCCGGCGTCACCTGCCTTCCAGTCCCTTCAACCGCCCGGCCCAGGCGGCCCCACCGGTCGAATGCTTCGATGTGGGCGACAGGGTGTCGCATGACCAGTTCGGACTCGGTCGAGTCCTCGCTGTCGAGGGCGACAACGACGCAGTGCTCATCGACTTCTCGGGGCGACAGGGGAGGATCCTGAGCCCGTACTCCAAGCTGACCAAGCTCTGAGAGGGACGACGAGCGTACGAGGCGTCCGTCCCGCACCCCCTTCCGGGGCACCTGCAGATCCAGCAGGTGCCCCGGAAGCCATTTAGGAGGCGGGCTCCGGGCGTGGGCGCAGCGACCTTCTACAGCGCCTGGGCGGCGGGCTTGACCATGCCGCGGACCGTGCGCGACTTGACGAAGTCACCCATCGCCGTCATCTCCCACTCGCCGGAGAACTGCTTGATCAGCTTCGCCATCATCACGCCGGTCTGCGGCTCGGCGCCGGTCAGGTCGAAGCGGACCAGCTCCTCGCCGGACGTCGCGTCGATCAGCCGGCAGTAGGCCTTGGCGACCTCGGTGAACTTCTGGCCGGTGAACGAGTTGACCGTGAAGACCAGCCCCGTCGCCTCCGGGGGGATCCGGCCCAGGTCCACGACGATCACCTCGTCGTCGCCCGCGCCCTCGCCCGTGAGGTTGTCGCCGGAGTGCTTGATCGCGCCGTTCAGGATGGAGAGCTTGCCGAAGTAGCAGCTGTCCAGATGGTTCCGGTTGGGGCCGTAGGCGATCACCGAGGCATCGAGGTCGATGTCCTTGCCACGGAACGCGGGTTCCCAGCCCAGACCCATCTTGACCTGCGAGAGCAGCGGGCGGCCGCCCTTGACCAGGGACACCGTCTGGTTCTTCTGGAGGTTGACCCGGCCCTTGTCGAGGTTGATCTTGCCGGAGCCGGCGGGCGCCGGAGCGGCGACGGGCGGGGCCGCGGGGGCGGCGCTCCGCGGGTCCACGGGGGCGACGGCAGGCATCGGGGGTGCGACCGGGGCGGGCGGTGCGGCGGGCTCCTCGACCGAGACGCCGAAGTCCGTGGCGATGCCCGCCAGCCCGTTGGCGTAGCCCTGGCCGACCGCTCGGGCCTTCCAGGCGCCGTTGCGCAGATAGACCTCGATGACCACGAGCGCCGTCTCGGCACCCAGACGGGGCGGGGTGAAGGTGGCGAGCACACTGCCGTTGTCCGCGTCGCGCACGGTGGCGGTGGGCTCGATGCCCTGGAAGGTCTGCCCCGCCGCGTCCGGGCTCGCCGTGACGACGATCTTCTCGATGCCGGGCGGCACCGCGGCGGTGTCCACCACGATCGCGTCCGGCGCCGTGCCGCCGCCGGAGCGGTAGGTCACGCCCGGGCCGGTGGGCTGGTTGTAGAAGATGAAGTCGTCGTCGGAACGCACCTTGCCGTCGGCGGTGAGCAGCAGGCCCGAGACGTCGAGCCGCACCGGGGCGGCGACGTCCACCGCCACGCGGGCGGTGGAGAGAGGGATGTTCGAGCCGGGGGTCATAGCGGTCATGCCCGGGGTAACGAACGACCCGGCTTTGCCGTTCCCTTACCTTCGCCGGCTTGCTCCGTACGGATCAGCGCCCGCCGTGTGCCCGGTTGCGGGGGTGGTCGCGGGCGGTGCGCTCGTTGCCGTGCTTGTACGCGCCCGTCCAGCGCGCCATGACGAGTTGGGCGTCGCCGGACACCACTTCGGCCAGGAACTTCTCCGCCCGGCCGCCGCGCAGGGTGCCCGCCGGGCGGCCGTGATGGGCGATCGTGACGCTCGCGTCGCCATGTTGCTCGTACTGGAATCCGGAAGGCTTCGGCATGGCCGTATGGTGCCCGCTCGCGCCGGACGCCGTCGCGCGATTTTCGGACTAGTACGGCCAGATCGGCGGATGGGTGACGAAGTGGCCGCCGAGGTGGGCGTGGTCCGGGTTGTCCGGGTCGAGTTCGCCCTGTTCCGCGACGAGCTTCTCCGCGTACTGCTCGGAGTCGTCCTGCGGCTCGTACCCGAGTGACCGGGCCGTGGTCAGGTCCCACCACAGGCGGGTGTTGTCGGAGGAGCCGTAGATCACCGTGTGCCCGACCTCGTCGGCGGTGAGCGCCGCGTGGAAGAGCCGGGCGCCGTCACCGGGGCTCATCCAGACCGAGAGCATCCGTACGGACGTCGGTTCCATGAAACAGGAGCCGATGCGCACGGAGACGGTCTCCAGGGAGTGCTTGTCCCAGTAGAGCTGCGCGAGATCCTCGCCGAACGACTTGGAGAGGCCGTAGAAGGTGTCGGGGCGGCGCGGAGTGCCGATCGGGATCAGCGGGTCGCCGGGGAGCGGGCGCGGGGTGTAGCCGATGGCGTGGTTGGAGGAGGCGAACACGATGCGCCGGACGCCCTCCTCGCGCGCGGCCTCGTACAGGTTGTACGTCCCCTCGATGTTGGCCCGCAGGATCTTGTCGAAGGAGGCTTCCAGAGAGATGCCCGCAAGGTGGATGATCGCGTCGACGCCGCTCACGGCCTCACGCAGCGCCTCCTTGTCGCCGAGGTCGGCCGTGATCGCGTCCGGCTCGCCCTCGATGGGGGTGACGTCGAAGAGGCGGAGCTCGTAGCCGTACGCGGGCAGCAGGCCGCGCATCAGGGTGCCGAGGCCGCCGGCGGCGCCGGTGAGCAGGACGGTGCGGGGAGCGGGCATTCGCTGATCTCCTCGGTACATACGCGCGACACATCAAATCCATGGACGACATTCACATGCATGGACAAACTAAGAAGTGAGGGTGTGGCGCGTCAAGTGGTTGGCGCCCTCGGTGCGGGAGTGCCGGCTCGGCCTCGACCCCGCGCCCGTGTCGTGCCCGTGTCGCGGGTTCTCGTCTTGACCTGCCCCGCGTGGCTGCCTTAACTTGGGGGCGTTCATGAATATGGACGTCGATCAGAATTGTGCACGCCTGAATCCGCTCAGGGAGCGCCCGTGACCTCAGCCCCCCTTGCCGCCCGACTCACCCATGTCGCCGGGCCGCTCTTCTTCCCCGTCACCGCCTACGGGCCGGACGGCGCTGTCGATCTCGATGCCTTCCGAGCGCATGTGCGCACCGGTATCGATGCCGGTGCGGCCGCCGTCTTCGCCTGCTGCGGCACGGGCGAGTTCCACGCGCTGACGCCGGAGGAGTTCCGTCTCGTCGTCGCGGCGGCGGTCGAGGAGACCGCCGGGGAGGTGCCCGTCGTCGCGGGTGCCGGGTACGGCACGGCCCTCGCGATCCGGTACGCGAAGCTCGCCGAGGAAGCGGGCGCGGACGGGCTCCTCGCCATGCCGCCGTACCTGGTCTTCGCCGACCAGGAAGGGCTGCTCGCCCACTACACGGCGCTGGCCGCGGCCACCTCTCTGGAGACGATCGTCTACCAGCGTGACAACGCCGTCTTCACCCCGGAGACCGTCGTCGCCCTGGCCCGGACGCCCGGGGTCATCGGCCTCAAGGACGGCTACGGCGACCTCGACCTGATGCAGCGCATCGTCAGCGCCGTCCGTACCGAGCTGCCCGGCCAGGACTTCCTGTACTTCAACGGGCTGCCCACCGCCGAGCTCACCGGGCTCGCCTACCGGGGCATCGGCGTCACGCTCTACTCCTCCGCCGTGTTCGCCTTCGCGCCGGACATCGCCCTCGCCTTCCACCGGGCCCTGGACTCCGGTGACGACGAGCTCGCCAACGAACTGCTCGACCACTTCTACCGGCCGCTCGTCGAGCTCCGCGCCAAGGGCCGCGGCTACGCCGTCTCGCTGGTCAAGGCCGCCGTCCGGCTGGAGGGCCACCCGGTCGGCGAGGTCCGCACCCCGCTCACCGAGCCGCCCGCCGCGCACATCGATGAACTGGCCGGGATCATCGAGCGCGGCCGCGCCGTGCTGGAGAAGTACGGACAGGCCAGGACCGCGCCCGGGAAGCCCGCAGCATGAAGGCCTCCGCCTTCCTGTACCCGTGGGACATCGTCGGGGACCCGGACGCCGCCGCCCGTGTGGCGGACCTCGGCGTCGGACAGGTGACGCTCGCCGCCGCCTACCACTCGACCCGGGCGCTGACCCCGCGTCACCCCGGCCGCAGGATCGTCACCGCCGAACACGCCGCGGTGCTGTACCCGGCGGACGCCGAGCGGTGGGCGGGGCGCGAACTGCGCCCGTACCCGCAGTCGTGGATGGCGTCGGACGATCCGTACGCCGAGGCCGCGCAGGCGCTGACGGACGCCGGTCTGGAGGTGCACAGCTGGGTGGTGCTCGCGCACAACTCCCGGCTGGGCGCCGACCATCCGGACACCTCGGTGGTCAACGCGTACGGCGACCGCTACCCGTGGGCACCCTGCATCGCACAGCCCGCGGTCCGCGCGTACCTGGTGGAGCTGGCGGGCGAGGCGGCGGTGCGCGGCGGCACGCGCGGCACTGAGCTGGAGTCCTGCGGCTGGTACGGCTTCGCGCATCTGCACGCCCACGACAAGATCGCGGGCGTCGGCCTCGGGGACGCGGCGCAGTACCTGATGTCGCTCTGCTTCTGCCCCGACTGCCGGACCGGATACGGCGAACACGGCTTGGACGCGGATGAGTTGAGCCGGGCCGTGTGCGCGGCCCTGGAACCGGTCTGGGCAGGGCCCGGTTCCTCGGAGGCCGGCTGGTCCGGCGTCGAGAAACTCCTCGGCGCCGATCTCGCCGCCGCCACCCTGGAGTTCCGCGGCCAGGTCGCCCGCACGCTCCAGGAGTCCGCGGTCGCCGCTGTGCGGGCGGCGGCCGCGGACGGCTTCCAGGTGCTGCTGCACGCCGACCCCGCCCCGTACCGCTCCGGTGCGAACGTGGGTGTCGACCCGCAGCACATCCTCTCCGTGGCCGACGGGGTGGTGCTGCCCTGCACCGGGGGTGACGCGGCGCGCGAGACGGTCCTCGGGCCCTTCGCAGGCCGGTCCGACCGGGTGGTCGCCGCCAACTTCACCGTGGTCGGTGGCATGGGCGGCAGCCCCGCCACGCTGGAGCGTGACGCCGCGCACGCGGCCTCGCTCGGCGCGAACCAACTGCGCCTGTATCACGCCGGGCTGGCTTCCGACCCGGATCTGAGGAGCGTCGCCGAAGCGCTGTCACGCCTCGGTCGATGACGGCATCGGATCGGTGGTGGCGGCCGTCGGCCGTCCCCACCGATCCGTGATCAGCAGGGCCGCGGTCAGCAGCCCCGCCGCACCGATCAGCGGCAGCAGCACCCGGATGTCCAGAACCGCGACCAGCCCCGCGCCGAGCGCCAGCGCCACCGCGTTCGGCACCATCATCAGCGAGTTGGCGGTCGCCGTCGTACGGCCCAGCACGGCGTCCGGTGTCTCCCGCTGCAGCGCGGTCATCGCGGCGATCAGCACACACGGCAGCCCTGCCCCGATCGCGGCGCTCGCGACCAGCGCCGTCGCGTCGTACGGCAGCGCGCGCACCCCCACCGCCGCTGCGAACAGCGCGATTCCGGCCGCGCTGAACACCCGCTCCGGCAGCCGCCGCAGCAACGGACCGGCCAGCAGCCCGATCGCGACGGACCCTGCGCCCTGCGCCGCGTACAGCACCCCCGCGTACGTGGGGGAGCGCCCGAGCCCGTCGTCCACGAGGGCGTAGACCGCCGCCCCGCTGAGCCCGGCACAGAGCATCGTCGCCGAGCCCGCCAGCACCAGCGGCCGCAGCACCGGCGAGCGCCACACCTGCCGGACCCCCGCGGCCAGTTCGCCGCGCCGGTCCGTGCGGACCGGCCGGGCCGGTTCGCTCACCCGCAGCAGCGCGCAGACCCCCGCGGCCAGCGCGAACGACGCCGCGTCGAGCAGCGCCACCGCGCCGCCCCCGAACCGGGCGTACAAGCCGGCGCCGGTCAGCGGCGCGAGGAGCTTCGTACCCTCGGACGCGATCATCCGGAGTCCGTTGAAGTCGCCGAGCAGCCGGACGTCGACGGTGTGAGCGACGAGCGCCGTCTCGGCCGCGTCCATCACGACGCCGCTCACCCCGTAGAGCACGAGGACGACGAAGAGGATCCAGATCCGTTCCGCCGAATCGACCGCGAGCAGCACGGTGAGCAGCCCCGTCATGGTGAGGTTCGCCCGGATCAGCAGCGGTTTGCGGTGTACCCGGTCGGCGAGTGTGCCGAGCGCGGGCCCGATCAGCGAGGGCAGCCACATGGCGAACACGGCAAGCGCCGCCAGGCTGTCCGACCCGGTCAGGGACTTGACCCAGATCCCCGCCGTGAGCCACATCGCGGACGTCCCGAACCCTGTGATGACGACCGCCGCCAGATACAGCCTGGCGTTGCGGTCCCGCAGCACCCTGCCTGCCGCCGACCCTTCCATAGCGTTCTCCGAACCCTGCTGACCCGCACGTGTGTTGTGGGACTCATGCTGGCGACTGAGGACGTATCCGGACATCGGGCAGATGCCTTACATCGAGTTGCCGAAAGTTCTTTCGTCAGAAGCGTTGACGAAACATTTGCACCGGCTCTAGCTTCAACGCGTCGTACTTCGTACGTCATATATGAGACGCGATACGCGATACGCGAGATGCGAGAGCCCTTCACTCATGACCTTTGCGCCCACCCCGATTCCGTCCCGCACCCAGTACGTGCTGGAGGCGATCAAGCACGCGATCCTCACGGCGCAGCTGAGACCGGGGCAGGCCCTCGTCGAGACCGAACTCGCCGCACAGTTCGGGGTCTCCAAGACTCCGGTGCGCGAGGCGCTCAAGACCCTTGCCGGTACCGGGCTCGTCGTGATGAGCCAGTACAAGGGCGTCACCGTGCGGCTGGTCGACGCGGCGATGGCCCGTGAGGTGTACGACGTGCGGCTGCTCCTGGAGCCGGAGGCGCTGCGTCGCTCCATCACCCGCAGGGCCTCGCTCGACGCGGCCCAGGAAGCCCTGGAGCGTGCCGACTCGGCCGGTGACAAGGCCGACCGGTCGCTGGCCAACCGGGACTTCCACCGGGCGCTCTACCTGCCCTGCGGCAACCCGCTGCTGGCCCGGATGCTCGACGAGGTCCGCGACCAGGCCGCACTCGTGTCGACGGTCGCCTGGGCGACCATCCCGTCCTGGGAGCGGGAGGCGGCCGAGCACCGGGAGATCCTGCGGCTCGCGCTCGCCGACGACGCGGACGCCGCGGCCGGCGCCCTGCACGACCACATCGCGTCGTTCGTCCGCCGCGCCTTCCCCGAGGGAGCACAGACCGAGGAGGGCGGGGCGTGAACCACCAGCACACCGACGAAAGGCCTGTCCGCATGGACCTCACACCGCTGAAGGCGGCCCTCGCAGATGTCGTGGCGATCCCGGTGACCCCGTTCGCCGCGGACGGGACCATCGACACGGCGGCTCACCGCGGACTGCTGCGGCGGCTCCTCGACGGCGGCGTCCGCATCCTCACCCCGAACGGCAACACCGGGGAGTTCTACGCGCTCACCCCCGAGGAGCGGCGCACCGTCACCGAACTGACCATCGACGAGGTGGGCGGACGCGCCACGGTCCTGGTCGGGGTCGGGCACGACGTGCCGACCGCGGTGGCCGCGGCCGAGCACGCACGCGATGCCGGCGCCGAGATGGTGATGGTCCATCAGCCCGTGCACCCGTACGTCTCTCAGGACGGCTGGGTCGACTACCACCGGACGATCGCGGAAGCCGTCCCCGGACTCGGCGTCGTGCCGTACATCCGCAACCCGCAGCTCGACGGCGAGCGTCTCGCCGCGCTCGCCGACAGCTGCCCCAATGTCATCGGTGTGAAGTACGCCGTCCCGGACGCCGCGCGGTTCGCTGCCTTCGCCCGGGACGCGGGCCTGGACCGGTTCGTCTGGATCGCCGGTCTCGCCGAGCTGTACGCCCCCGCCTACTTCTCCGCCGGGGCCACCGGCTTCACCTCCGGACTCGTCAACGTCGCCCCCGGAGTCTCGCTCGCCATGCTGGAGGCCCTGCGGGCCGGCGACCACCCGTCGGCTATGAAGGTCTGGGAGCAGATCCGCCGCTTCGAGGAGCTGCGCGCCGACCGCCAGTCCGCCAACAACGTGACGGTCGTCAAGGAGGCCCTCGCCTCGCTCGGCCTCTGCCGGCGCGACGTCCGCCCGCCCAGCCGGGTGCTGCCCGAGGAGCGGCGTGCCGAGGTCGCCGACGAGGTCGCCGGGTGGTCGATATGACGCGCGAGGACGGAAGGATCGGTTCCGAGGAGCTGCGCAGTCACCAGTGGTACGGAACGGACGGGCTGCGGTCGTTCAGCCACCGGGCGCGCACCCGCCAGCTCGGCTACCTCCCCGAGGAACACCTCGGCAAGCCGGTCATCGCGATCCTCAACACCTGGTCCGACATCAACCCGTGCCACGTCCATCTGCGGGACCGTGCGCAGGCGGTCAAGCGGGGCGTCTGGCAGGCGGGCGGCTTCCCGCTCGAATTCCCGGTCTCCACCCTCTCCGAGACGTTCCAGAAGCCGACCCCGATGCTCTACCGCAACATGCTGGCGATGGAGACGGAGGAGCTGCTGCGCTCCTACCCGGTCGACGGCGCCGTGCTGCTGGGCGGCTGCGACAAGTCGACGCCCGCGCTGCTGATGGGCGCCGCATCGGTCGACCTGCCGACCGTGTTCGTGCCGGCCGGGCCGATGCTGCCGGGGCACTGGCGCAACGAAGTGCTCGGCTCCGGCACCGACATGTGGAAGTACTGGGACGACAAGCGGGCCGGGCTCATCGGCGACTGCGAGATGGGTGAGCTGGAGAACGGGCTCGCTCGCTCGCCCGGCCACTGCATGACGATGGGCACGGCGTCCACCCTGACGGCCGCCGCCGAGGCGCTCGGTGTCACCGTGCCGGGAGCCTCGTCGATCCCGGCCGTGGACTCCGGGCACGACCGGATGGCGGCGCAGTCCGGACTCCGGATAGTCGAGCTGGTGTGGCAGCAGCGGAAGCTGTCGTCGATCCTCACCGCGGAGGCGTACGAGGACGCGGTCGCCACCGTTCTGGCGCTCGGCGGCTCCACCAACGCCGTCATCCACCTGATCGCGATGGCGGGCCGCTCGGGAGTGGAGCTCACCCTCGACGACTTCGACCGGATCGCCCGCACCGTCCCCGTGCTCGCCAATCTCCGCCCCGGCGGGAAGTATCTGATGGAGGACTTCCACTTCGCCGGCGGGCTGCCCGGGTTCCTGGCCGGGCTGACCGACGTACTGCACATGGACCGGCCCACCATCTCGTACGACACCCTCCGCGAGCAGCTCGACGGGGCGCTCGTGCACAACTCCGACGTCATCCGCGACCGCGACAACCCCCTCGCGGAGGAGGGCGGCGTGGCGGTCCTGCGCGGCAACCTCTGCCCGGACGGCGCGGTGATCAAGCACATCGCCGCCGAACCGGAACTGCTGCGGCACACCGGGCCCGCGGTCGTCTTCGAGAACTACCGGGAGATGCAGCACAGCATCAACGACCCGGCGCTGGCCCTCACGCCGGACCATGTGCTGGTGCTCCGCAACGCCGGGCCCAAGGGCGGTCCAGGGATGCCCGAGTACGGCATGCTGCCGATCCCCGACTATCTGCTCAAGCAGGGTGTCCGGGACATGGTGCGGCTCTCCGACGCCCGGATGAGCGGCACCAGTTACGGGGCGTGCGTGCTGCACATCGCGCCCGAGTCGTACGTCGGCGGTCCGCTCGCCCTCGTCCGCACCGGTGACCTGATCACCCTGGACGTCGAGGCGCGACTTCTTCATCTCGATGTGCCGGACGAGGAGTTGGCGAGGCGCCGGGCCGCGTGGACGCCGCCGCCCATCCGGTACGAGCGCGGTTACGGCGCGCTCTACCACGACCAGATCACCCAGGCGGACCAGGGCTGCGACTTCGCCTTCCTGGCCCGGCAGGGCGAGGTGCCCGACCCGTACGCGGGCTGATCGCCCACCGAGAATTCCGGCGCACCGCGCGTTCGGCAGACCGAACGGCATGCGGAAAGCGCTTGCGCAGTACACGCACCACAGGCACTCGCACCTCCAGCATTCGCATCACCGAAACCCGCACTTCCCAGAGAACGGAGACGTGTCATGGCCCAAGCCGCCGCTGTGGCCACACCGCCCAAGGTGCCCCGGCGCCGCTCCGCGAACCCCCGTCGGCTGCCGTATCTGCTGGTCGCCCCCGCGGGGCTGCTGATGCTCGGCTTCATCGCCTACCCGATGATCAGCGTCTTCTACTACAGCCTGCAGAACTACAACGTCACCAAGCCGTGGCGGAACGGCTTCGCCGGCTTCGACAACTTCACCCGGATCTTCACCGAGGACGACCAGTTCTGGTCGACGCTCGGCTTCAGCGCCCAGTGGGTCGTCACCCAGGTCGCGCTCCAGCTGACCCTCGGCCTCGCGCTGGCCCTGATCGTCAATCAGACCTTCATCGGCCGGGGCATCTCCCGCGCCATGGTCTTCTCGCCCTGGGCCGTCTCCGGCGTACTGACCAGCACCATCTGGATCCTGCTCTACAACTCGTCGACCGGCTTCAGCCGCTACCTCGCGGACGCCGGGATCGGCGACTACGGCACCTCCGTGCTCTCCGACACCGGCACCGTCTTCTGGGCCGCGACCGTCGCCGAACTCTGGCGCGGGGTCCCCTTCTTCGCCATCCTCATCCTCGCCGACCTGCAGTCCGTCTCCAAGGAGCTGTACGAGGCGGCAGCGGTCGACGGCGCCGGGCGGCTCCGCCAGTTCTTCCACATCACACTTCCGCACCTGCGGGACGCGATCATCCTCTCCACGCTGCTGCGCGGCGTCTGGGAGTTCAACAACGTCGACCTGCTCTACACCCTCACCGGTGGCGGACCGGCCGGCGAGACGACCACCCTGCCGCTCTATGTCGCCAACACCGGCATCGAGGGCCACGACTTCGGCTACGCCTCCGCACTCACCACCGTCGCCTTCGTGATCCTCCTCTTCTGCTCGATCGTCTATCTGCGCCTGAGCAAGTTCGGAGGCGACCACAAGTGACTGCCGCACTCGCCGAGAAGCACACCGGAACCGTGCCGGAGACCGTACGCAACAGCGAGCCGCCCACCGAGCACCGCCGCCGCGGGCGTGAACGCGCCTTCGACGACGTACCGCGCTGGCAGATCTACGTACCACTCGGCATCTATCTGCTCTTCACTCTCGTCCCGTTCTACTGGATGTTCCTCTTCGCCGTACGGCCCACCGGATCCACCTCGCTCCTGCCGTGGCCGATGACGGGGGAGCACTTCTCCAAGGTCTGGACCGAGCGGAGCTTCGCCGTCTTCTTCCAGAACAGCATGATCGTCGGCGTCTGCACCCTGGTCGCCACGACTCTCGTCGCCCTGTCCGGTGGCTACGCCCTCGCCCGGTTCGACTTCCGGATCAAGAACGGCTTCATGCTCGCGCTGCTCTGCTCGCAGTTCATCCCCGGCGCGCTGATGCTCGTGCCGCTCTTCGAGATCTTCAAGAACCTGCAGATGATCAACTCTCTCGGGAGTGTCGTCATCGCCGAGACGGTGTTCCAGCTGCCGCTCTCCATCATCCTGATCAGCGGCTTCATCAAGAACGTGCCGGTCAGCCTGGAAGAGGCCGCCTGGGTGGACGGCTGTTCGCGCTTCCGGGCCTTCTGCGCGGTGGTGCTGCCGCTGCTGCGCCCCGGACTGATCGCCGTCGGCTCCTTCGCCTTCGTGCACAGCTGGAACCACTTCCTGTTCGCCCTGATGTTCCTCAGCGAGCAGGACAAGCAGACGATCCCGGTCGGCCTGAACACCCTCATCGGTGCGGACAGCGTCGACCTGGGGGCGCTGGCCGCGGGCGGTGTGATCGCCGCGATCCCCGTGGTGATCGTCTTCGCCTTCATCCAGAAGTGGCTGATCACCGGCTTCAGCGCCGGTGCCGTGAAGGGCTGACAGCCGCCCCCTGACGCGCTGTCCCCACCCACCCGCTCGTCGCCCGGTCGAGGAGGACTCCACGATGACCGCAACACCACCCACACCCGCCGGACGCATACGGAGGGCCGGATGAGCACGGTCCAGACGCCCGTCCCGGTCGTCCTCGCCGGCGCACGCGGCCACGGACGCTGGCATCTCGCCAACATCCGCCGCCTCCAGGACCAGGGCCTCGTCCGTCTTGCCGGCATCTGCGAGCTGACCCCGCTGACCGAGACCGAGCTCGCCCCCTTCGCGGGTGAACTCCCGGACCAGTCAGCCGATTTCGGGGACCTCCTCGACGCCACCGGAGCTCGCGTCGCCGTCATCTGCACCCCGATCCAGACCCACACCGAACTGGCCCTGACCGCCGCGGCGCGCTCCGTCCACCTCCTGCTGGAGAAGCCGCCCGCCGCGACATTCGCCGACTTCGAGCGGATGGTCGCCGGTGTGCGGGCGGCCGGCATCGCCTGCCAGGTCGGCTTCCAGTCCTTCGGCTCGCACGCCGTGCCCGCCATCCGCGCGCTCGTGGACTCCGGTGCCATCGGCGCCGTACACGGCATCGGCGCCGCGGGTGCCTGGGTCCGCGACGACGCCTACTACCACCGGGCGCCCTGGGCCGGGCGGCGCAGGATCGGCACGACCGACGTCGTCGACGGCGTCCTCACCAACCCCCTCGCCCACGCCGTCGCCACCGCGCTCGAACTCGCCGGCAGCGGGACGGCCGACGACGTGGTGTCCATCGAGACCGAGCTGTTCCGCGCCCATGACATCGAGGCCGACGACACCTCCTGCGTGCGCATCACCACCACGCGCGGGCTGCCCGTCACCGCCGCCGTCACCCTGTGCGCCGAAGAGGCCGGCGAGCCCTACGTCATCGTTCACGGCGACCGTGGCCGGATCACCTTCTGGTACAAGCAGGACCGGGTCCTGATCCAGCGCGCCGGACACGGCCCCGAGGAGGCCGTGCACGGGCGGACCGACCTCCTGGAGAACCTCGTCGACCACCTCGCGGGCCGCGCCGCACTCCTCGTACCGCCCCAGCGCACCGGTGCGTTCATGCGGGTCGTCGAAGCCGTACGGACCGCCCCGGAGCCCGTCGCCCTGCCTTCCGACGTCTGGCACACCGAACCCGCGACGGCCTCCACCGGGGCGCGCCGGGTGGTCCGCGGCATCGACGCGCTGGTCGCGGCGGGCGCCGACACCCTCACGCTCTTCTCCGAACTCGGCGTCCCCTGGGCGCTCCCCACCGAGGTGAGTTCATCGTGACCGCATCATCCGCAGTCCTGAGCTGCGCAGGACGCCCCGTCGGCCGCTACACCTACCTGCCCGCCAACGAAGGCCGTCCCTACTTCCACCCCGTCACCACCCTCGCCGGCGTCCCGGTCACCGAGGAGCGCCCGGCCGACCACCTCCACCACCTGGGCACCTCGATCGCCGTCCCGGACGTCGCCGGGCACAACTTCTGGGGCGGACGCACCTTCGTTCGCGGCCAGGGTCCCACCGCACTCGACAACCACGGGATCCAGCGCCACCTCGGCTGGAAACTCTGTGACTCCGACGGCTTCGTCGAGGAACTCAGCTGGGTGGCGGACGACACCGAGCTGCTGCGCGAGCACCGCACCGTCGCCGTCGCCGAACTCTCCGGCACCGCCTGGGCGCTGGACTTCTCCTTCTCTCTCACCAACCGCGGCATCGACGACCTCTCCATCGGCAGCCCCGCCACCAACGGCCGCCCCGGCGCCGGATACGGCGGCTTCTTCTGGCGCGCCCCGAAGGAGCCCGCCGCGCCCGCCGTGTTCAGCGGAATCGGCGACGGCGAGGAAACGGTCCACGGGCGGGCCGCCGACTGGCTGGCCATGACGGGTGACGGCTGGACCCTCGTCTTCGCGGGCGCGACCGACGAGACCCGGCGCGACCCGTGGTTCGTCCGGACCACCCAGTACCCGGGTGTCGGTTCCTCCCTCGCCGCCGCCGAGCGGCTGCCGGTCCCGGCCGGTGCCACCGTCGTACGCCGTGTGATCACCGTCATCGCCGACGGCCGGCTCGACCGGGAGACGGCGGCCGAGTACGTCCGCCGGGCGGTGACCGCGTGAACCGTCCCTGGACCGCCGACCTCGGTGACGGCACCTACCGCAACCCGGTCCTGAACGCCGACTGGTCGGACCCCGACGTCATCCGGGTCGGCGACGACTACTACCTCACCGCGTCCAGCTTCGGCCGGGTCCCCGGACTGCCGCTGCTGCACTCCCGCGACCTGATCAACTGGTCACTCGTCGGTCATGCCCTCGACCGGCTCGAACCCGCCGCCGACTTCGCCGTACCGCGCCACGACTGCGGGGTGTGGGCGCCGTCCATCAGGCACCACGCCGGCCGGTTCTGGATCTTCTGGGGCGACCCCGACCACGGCATCCAGCAGATCAACGCCGAGTCGGTGCGCGGCCCGTGGAGCGCCCCGCATCTCGTCAAGGCGGGAAAGGGACTGATCGACCCCTGCCCGCTGTGGGACGAGGAGACCGGCGAGGCCTACCTCGTGCACGCCTGGGCGAAGTCGCGCTCCGGCATCAAGAACCGGATCACCGGCCACCGGATGAGCCCTGACGGACGCGAACTCCTCGACGAGGGCAAGACCCTGATCGACGCCGATCTGATCCCCGGCTGGTTCACCCTCGAAGGCCCCAAGCTCTACCGGCACGACGGCGAGTTCTGGATCTTCGCACCGGCCGGCGGGGTGACCACCGGCTGGCAGGGGGCGTTCCGGTCGCGCGAGTTCTTCGGACCGTACGAGGAACGGGTCGTCCTCGCCCAGGGACGCACCGACGTCAACGGACCGCACCAGGGCGGCTGGATCCGAACCGCGGCAGGCCAGGACTGGTTCCTGCACTTCCAGGAGCGCGGGGCGTACGGGCGGGTGGTCCACCTCCAGCCGATGCGCTGGGGAGCGGACGGCTGGCCGGTCCTCGGCGACGACGGCGAACCCGTCCGCGTACACGCCAAGCCGGTCGCTCCCGAGCAGCCCGTCGAAGCCCCGGCGACCGGCGACGAGTTCCCGGGCGGGCGGTACGGCAGGCAGTGGCAGTGGATGGCGAACCAGCGTCCCGGCTGGACCGTCGAGCACGCCGGGGACGGGCTGCGGCTCAGCTGCGTACGGACCGCGTACGCGCACGACCTGCGGGCCCTGCCCAACGTCCTGGTCCAGCGGCTGCCCGCTGAGACGTTCACCGTCGAGGTCGAGGTCGCCCTCGGCAGCGACGAGACCGGGGCCAAGGCGGGGCTGGCCGTGCTCGGCGACGCCTTCGACTGGATCGGTCTCGAACGCGCCGAGGACGGCGGGATCCGCCTCGTGCACCGGTACGCCGAGACGGTCGCCGAGCACGAACGGGACGCCGGGCACAGCCGCCCGGCTCCCGACGGACGGGCCCGGCTCCGGATCGAGGTCACCGCGGGCGCCCGCTGCCGATTCTTCGCCGACACCGGCGACGGGACCGGGTTCCGGGCCTCGGGGCAGCCGTTCGCCGCGACTCCATGGCGTTGGGTCGGGGCACTGCTCGGCCTCTTCGCCACCGCACCGGCCGGGAAGGGGCCGGCCGGGACGGCCGGCTTCACCGGTTTCCGCATCACCGACCGAACCGCACCAGAACCGACAGAACCCAGAGAGAAGAGCCGACCATGAACATCTCGAAGACACAGCGGGGACGTGTCGCGGCAGCGATGTCCCTCGCGACGGTGCTCGCCCTCACCGCCACCGCCTGCGGTGACGACGGCAGCGGGGCGGCGGGTGCCGAAGGCAGCGGCAAGGGCAAGATCGTCTTCTGGGACAACAACGGCGGTGTCCGCACCGACATCTGGAAGGAGATCATCGCCGACTTCGAGAAGAAGTACCCGACGATCGATGTCCAGTACGTCGGAGTGGCCGCCCCCGAGGCCCAGTCCAAGTACGACAACGCCATCCAGGGCGGCGGTCTGCCGGACGTGGGCGGCGTCGGCGCGGCGATGCTCGCGGGGATCGCCGCCCAGAACGCGCTGGAGCCGCTGGAGGACCGGGCCGCCAAGTCCTCCCTCGCCGGCAAGCTGAACGAGGGCATGGTCGAGTCGGTCAAGGCAGCCGGCGGATCCGACAAGCACATGTACAACATCCCGATCTCCGCGAACAACGGTGTCCTGTACTACCGCACCGATCTGTTCAAGAAGGCGAACCTGGCGGAGCCGACCACCTGGGACACGTTCTACGCGGCCGCCGACAAGCTCACCGCCGCCGAGAAGAACGAGTTCGGCTACACCATCCGCGGCGGCGCCGGCTCCATCGCGCAGGCGATGGACGCGATGTACGGGCAGTCCGGCATCACGTCCTTCTGGGACGCGAGCGGTGACAAGACCACGCTCAACGACCCGAAGAACGTCGCTGCGCTGGAGAAGTACACGGGCCTCTTCAAGAAGGTCACCCCGTCCGCCGACCTCAACAACGACTTCATCAAGATGGTCGCCCAGTGGGACTCCGGCAGCATCGGCATGCTGAACCACAACCTGGGCTCCTACCAGGACCACGTGAAGGCGCTCAGCACCGACAAGTTCCGCGGTATTCCGCAGCCCATCGGTCCCGGCGGCAAGCGGGTGCAGGTCTCCAACCCGGTCGACGGCCTCGGCCTGTTCAAGTCCTCCAAGAACAAGGAGGCCGCCTGGAAGTTCATCGAGTTCGCCGCCTCCCACGAAGCGAACTCGAAGTTCAACGAGACGGCGGGCCTCATTCCGGCCAACACGGAGGCCTCCAAGGACGCCTGGATCTCCGAGGCCGAGCCGACCAAGCTCGCGGCCCAGGCCCTCACCGACGGTTCCACCACCATCGTCCAGCTCCCGTACTACCTGCCCGACTGGAACACCATCAGCAAGGCGGACAACGAGCCCGAGTTCCAGAAGGTGCTGCTCGGCAAGACCACGGCGCAGGCCTTCCTGGACAAGATGGCCGACGAGCTGAACAAGGCCCAGGCGGAGTGGAAGGAACAGAGCAAGAGCTGACACGGGACGAGCGTCACGTCACGGCCGACACCCCCGATGACCGGGGCCGGCGGCGGTCCGGGTCGCGCCCCGCCGCCGGTCCTTCTCTCCCGCACTCCTCTCCGCACGCCTTCCTGCATCTCCTCGCGCGTCCGGCACCTCTGCCACGCGCTCTCTTCCGCACGCGCCACCTTCGCCCTATGCCTACGACCGAAGGATCGCCATGCCCGTACGCACGTGTCATGCTCGCGCCATTGCCCTGGTGATGGGCTGCGCCTCGCTCGCCCTCACCGTCTCCAGCCCCGCCCAGGCCGCCCCTCGTCACCGGGGCATCGAGCGCGCCGTGCTCCCGGCCGGCGACGGCTGGGCCGCCTCGGACGGCTCCACCACGGGCGGCTCCCTGGCGACCCCCGACCACGTCTACACCGTCACCGACCGGGCCGAGCTCATCGCGGCCTTCGAGGACGCGGGCGACGCACCGAAGATCGTCAGGATCGCCGGGACCATCCACGGCAACTCCGACGTCGAAGGCACGCCCATCGGTTGCGAGGGCTACCGGACCGACGGCTACACCCTGGACAAGTACCTTGCCGCCTACGACCCGGCGACCTGGGGCAAGGTGCTCCCGTCCGGTCCGCTGGAGGATGCCCGCGCCGCCTCCGCCGCCCTGCAGAAGGCCGCGGTCGAGGTCCGGGTTCCCTCCAACACCACGCTCGTCGGTGTCGGTGAGGACGCCACCGTCATCGGCGCCAGCCTCCAGGTGGACAACGTCTCGAACGTCATCGTCCGCAACATCACCTTCGAGGACACCTACGACTGCTTCCCACAGTGGGACCCCACCGACGGGGAGACCGGTGCCTGGAACTCCGAGTACGACAACCTCGTCGTCACCGGATCCAGTCATGTCTGGGTCGACCACAACACCTTCGGTGACGGCGACCGGCCCGACGCCGACCAGCCGCGCTACTACGGCGAGCTGTTCCAGCAGCACGACGGACTCTTCGACATCGTCCGCGGCTCCGACCTGGTCACCATCTCCTGGAACGTCCTGAAGAACCACGACAAGACCATGCTCATCGGTAACAGCGACAGCGCGGCGACCGCGGCGATCGACCGCGGAAAGCTCCGTGTCACCCTGCACCACAACCTCTTCAAGGATCTCAAGGAACGCGCACCACGCGTGCGTTTCGGCGCCGTCGACTCGTACAACAACCACTTCGTCGCCACGGCGGGTGCCGCCTACGGCTACAGCTACGGCGTGGGCATGGAGTCCCGGATCGTCGCCGAGCACAACGCCTTCACCCTCGCGTCGCAGGTCGACCCGGCGACCATCCTGAAGAAGTGGAAGGAGTCCCCGATCACTGCCGAGGACAACTACGTCAACGGCCGCAGGACCGACCTGATCGCCGTCCACAACGCAGGAGTTCCCGCGGAGCGGCTCACCCCGGGCGCCGGCTGGACCCCGGTCCTGCGCACCAGGATCGACAACCCGCGGGCCGTCCCGGCCGTCGTCGACCACGGCGCCGGAGCCGGAAAGGGCTGCTGACCGGCAGAGGCTCAGTGCTGGTCCGCCGGGAGCAGATGCTGCCGCGCTTCGAGGCCACCGCCAAGGAGCAGGGCCTCACCTTCCAGTACCTCGGATCGGCCGACCGGGCCTACGAGTTCTCCGTGCTGGACCAGGTGTGGAACTTCTGGCAGAGCGGTACGTACACCGACTGCCCGACGATCCCCGACGCGAAGACCGCCACGGACGACGAGCTGTACACCTGGTCGCTGGGGCACGGACTGAGCCCGTACGCCGACCAGGGCAACGGCGCCGAGGGCAACGGCCCCTATTACCGGCATGCCGCCGCTCAACTCGGCTGGGCCGCTGAAGTTCAAGCATCTGGCGGACGTCCGTCACTACCCGGACATCTACCAGCCCAACTCGGTGCTGCCCGCCGACATGCGGCTCGGTCACGACGGCCGCACCATCAAGGGCGTCGGCCGCTGGGGCGCCACCCGTGGCGAGCGGATGATGTTCGTCTACGGCCAGAACGACCCGTGGAGCGCCGAGCGATTCAAGCCGAGCAAGCACGACTCGATGGTCTTCGAGGCGCCCGGCAGCAACCACGGCGCCCTGATCTCCAAGCTGCAGCCTGCCGACCGGGCGCATGCGGAGGCGGCCGTGAAGCGGTGGGCGGGCCAGTGACGGACCGACCGTCGCGACCGGCCGGGCAGCCGGGCCGGTCGTAACTGACGTCCCGGGCGGAGCAGCGGCAGTACGTACCCCGGGCCGCTGCCCGTCTCGGTCGGCTCGTCACCTCTCCGGTCGCAGCCGGAGGAAGGGGGGCCGGGTGCCGGGATCTTTCGGGTCAGTGGTCGGACGTGAAGTTGTCGCCCACGGACACCTGCTGACCGGTGGTGCGGTCGGCGCTCGCGGTGAAGTAGTCGCCGTCCGTGCCCCGGTCGCCCTCCGCGTGGTCGTACTGGCCGGCGAACATGTGCGTACCGACCGGCACCGTACGCCCCGGCTTCAGCGTCCACCGGTAGACCAGGAAGCCGCCCTTCTCCTGCGCCGAGGCGGTGAAGTCCTGTTCCGGCAGGGAGCGCCAGGAGCCGGTGGTGTCGACACCGCCGGTCTGAGCGATGCGCAGCTCGACGGTGAGCGAGGAGAGCGGCTGCGTCGTCCTGAGCGTCACATTGCTCTGCGCCCAGTAGGCGTTGCTGTGCGGGTCGACGGCGCCGTCCGCCCGCAGCGGCCCGTCCTCGGTACGCAGCTCGGGCACGCGACCCGGCGCCGTCGTGGCCGAGGCGGACGGGGCCGGGGAAGCGGCCACCTGCCCGCCCCGTGCCTGCCCGCCGCCGGCCGAAGTGACGGCGTACGCCCCGACGGTCAGCACGCCGCAGACCGCCGCCGTCGCCCCGGCCACCCGCAACCACGGCAGCGGACCCCGCGGTGCGCGCGGCGTACGGGCGGAAGGCGCCTGCGCCATTCCTCGTTCGAGCCGGGCCAGCATCCGCTCCCGGTCGGGGCGGTGCGCCTCGGCAGCCGTGCGCAGCCGCTCACGCAGCTCGTCGTCCATCACTGCCTTCCTCCACCGCGCTGCGCCGCGACAGCCACCTGTACCCGCGCGGCGGGCGTATCGGGACCGAGCAGCCGCTGCAGCTCCGCCACGGCGCGCGAGGTCTGGCTCTTCACCGTGCCCACCGATATGCCCAGCACCAGCGAGGTGTCCCGCTCCGACAGGTCGAAGGCGTGCCGCAGCACCACGCACGCCCGCTTGCGGAACGGCAGTCTGCGCAGCGCCCCCTGGACATCGACGACCGTCGACACATCCGGGTCGTCGACCGTGTACCCGTCCTCGCCCCCGCGCGGCGCCGAGAACAGGGCGATCCTGCGGCGCTCGCGCACGGCGCTGCGGATCCGGGTCCGGGCGAGGTTCGCGACGACGCCACGCGCGTACGCGACGGGATGGTCGGCGTTCCTGACCCGGTCCCAGCGGTGCCAGAGCGCCAGCAGAGCATCCGCCGCCAGATCGTCCGCGGCGTCGGCCTCACCGGTCAGCAGATGGGCGAGCCGGGCGAGTTCGGCGTAATGGGCCTCGAAGAACTCATGGAACTCGGCGGCAGCGGCATCGTCGACGACTGTGCCCACGGGTACCTCTCTGTGCACTCGATCCCTGTACGCGCGTTGCCCCGCTGGGTACGTTCCCCGGTACCGCCCGCGGGGCGCGGGCGGGGCGCGAGCGTACCAACGCACCTCGGAAGCGCTTCGACTCGGGTGCGTGACCCCAGTAAGGCGTAACACAGCGAAAACCTGAAGACCCAGTGTCCGAAGGAACAATCCAGCTACCCACCGAGGGACCTTCACGCACCCAGGAGCGCCCATGCCGGAAAGCAACGTGCAACGCAACGCCGTCGACCGCTACTTCGCCATCAGCGATCGCGGCTCGACCTTCGGACGCGAGATACGCGGCGGCTTCGCCACCTTCTTCACCATGGCCTACATCCTGGTCCTCAACCCGATCATCCTCGGCTCGGCCGAGGACAAGTTCGGTGCGCATCTCTCCGGTCCCCAACTCGTCACCGCCACCGCCCTGGTGGCCGCCGTGATGACTGCGATCATGGGTCTCGGCGGCAATCTGCCGCTCGCCATCGCCGCCGGACTCGGACTCAACGCCGTCGTCGCCTTCCAGATCGCACCACTGATGAGCTGGCCCGACGCGATGGGCCTGATCGTCCTCGAAGGGCTGCTGATCTGCGTCCTGGTCGTCACCGGGCTGCGCGAGGCCGTCATGCGGGCCATCCCGCCCGCCCTCAAGCAGGCGATCAGCGTCGGCATCGGGCTGTTCATCGCGTTCATCGGCTTCATCGACGCCGGCTTCACCACCCGCATCCCCGGCGACACCGGTTCCGTCCCCGTACAGCTCGGCGCCACCGGGCAGCTCTCCGGCTGGCCGGTCCTGGTCTTCTGCCTCGGTGTGCTGCTGACCGTCGCGCTGCTGGCCCGCAGGGTGAAGGGCGCCATCCTCATCAGCATCGTCGTGATGACCGCCGTCGCGATCGTCATCAACGAGATCGCCGACATCGCCCCGGCCGCCTGGGGCCTGACGGTTCCGTCCGTCCCCGGCGACGTCGTGGCCGCCCCGGACTTCGGCCTCCTCGGCTCCTTCAGTCTCTTCGGGGCGTTCCAGCAGGCCGGCGTCGTGACCATCGTCCTGCTGGTCTTCACCCTGATCCTCAGCGACTTCTTCGACACGATGGGCACCGTCGTCGGCGTCTCCAACGAGGCCGGGCTCCTCGACGAGCAGGGCAAGGTCCCGAACCTCGGCCGGGTCCTGCTCATCGACGGCGTCGCGGCCGTGGCGGGCGGCGCGGCCTCCGCCTCCTCCAACACCTCCTACATCGAGTCCGCGGCCGGCGTCGGCGAGGGCGCCCGCACCGGCTTCGCCTCCCTGGTCACCGGCGCGCTGTTCGCGGTCGCCCTCTTCCTCACCCCGCTCGCCACGGTCGTCCCGGCCCAGGCCGCCGCACCTGCCCTGATCGCCGTCGGCTTCCTGTTGATGGCGCAGGTCCGGCACATCGACTGGGAGCGCTACGAGATCGCCATCCCGGCCTTCCTCACGATCGCCGTCATGCCCTTCACGTACTCGATCACCAACGGCATCGGTGCGGGCTTCCTCGCGTACGTCGTCATCAAGACCGTCCTCGGCAAGGCGCGCGAGGTGCACTGGCTGCTCTGGGGCACCTCGGTGCTGTTCGCGGTGTACTTCGCGATCGACCCGATCGAGCAGGTGCTCGGCGTGAAGTAGCGACTGTGACGGGGCGATCCGTCCGGTCGGGACCGAACGCGCGCAACGCGGCCGGTGCCGCCCCGCACAGCCCGTCGTCCGTCCGGCACGGAGCCCCGGACCCGAGCCGGACGGACGCATCCTCACCTCTCGAGCGCCGCCTTCATCATCTTCTGCGCGATCGGAGCCGCCAGTCCGTTGCCGCTGACTTCGGAGCGCGCCGAGCCCGAGTCCTCGACGACCACGGCGACCGCGACCTCCTTGCCGGTGGATCTGTCCTTCGCGTACGAGGTGAACCACGCGTACGGGGTGTTGCTGTTGCCCACCCCGTTCTGCGCGGTGCCCGTCTTGCCACCGACCTCCGCCCCGTCGATCCGGGCGTTGGTGCCGGTGCCCCGCTCGACGACGGTGACCATCGCGCTGCGCAGCTGCTCGGCGGTCGAGGCGGAGACGACCCGCTTCGTGTCACCGTCCGCGAACTTCTGCAGGGCGTCGCCGTCCGGGTCAGTCACCTCGGACACCATGTGCGGCGCCGCCAGCTCACCACCGTTGGCGAGGGCGGCGGAGACCATCGCCATCTGCATCGGGGTGGCGGTGACCTCGAACTGGCCGATGCCGGTCAGCGCCGTCGACGACCTGTCCATGCCGGACGGATAGACGCTCTTCGAGGCGCGCACCGGGACGTCCAGCTTCTCCGCGTTGAAGCCGAATTTCTCCGCCATCGCCCTCACCTTGTCCTCGCCGAGATCGGCGGCGACCTTCGCGAAGACGTTGTTGCAGGAGTACTGGAGCGCCGTGCGCAGGGTGGCGTTCTCGCAGGGGGCGGAGGCGCTCTCGTTCTTCAGGACCGTGGAGGTGCCGGGCAGTGTGTACGGGTCCGGGCTGTCCGTGCGCTCGTCGACCGAGCTGTAGAGGCCGTTCTCCAGCGCCGCCGAGGCCACCACCAGTTTGAACGTCGAACCGGGTGCCAGCGGTTGCCGCAGCGCTCGGTTGACCAGCGGTTTGTCCGGATCGGAGAGCAGCTCCTGCCAGCTGTCGCCGTCCGTTGTCCCGCTGATCTTCGACGGGTCGTACGAGGGGGTGGAGACCATCCCCAGAATCCGTCCGGTCCCGGGGTCGATCGCGACGGCCGCGCCCTTGTCGTCTCCGAGCGCCTCGTACGCCGCCTTCTGCACGTCCGGGTCGATCGTCGTCAGCACATCGCCGGGCGCCGCCTGCTTGCCGGTCGCCACGTCGAGGGGGTTCCTCAGCCGGTCGTCGGTGCCGTCGAGCACATGGCTGTAGATCCCTTCGAGCTGGGTGGCGCCGTACGCCTGCGAGCTGTACCCGGTGACGGCGGCATAGAGCTCGCCCTTCGTGTATGTGCGCTTGTACGCGAGATCGCCGGCCTGGGTCCCCTTCGATCCGGTGACCGGTGATCCGGCCACGATGATGTCACCGAGCGGCTGCGCGTACTGCGCGATGGTCTTCCGCCGGTTGTGGTCGTCGTCTGCGAGGGCTCGGGCCTGGTACGCCTGCACCCAGGTCGCCCGCCCCAGCAGGGCGAGGACCAGCAGCAGGCAGAAGACCGAAGCACGCCTGATCGTTCTGTTCATCCCACTGGAGGGACGAGCGGGGCCGTCCGGCACGTTCCCGCCCGTGTCGCTTCTCACCGATTTTTCAGACTGTCCGACCGGCCGCGGCCGCACGGCGCGGACCCGTCACCGGGGCGTGGAGCGGCCTTCGCCCGGCGTCCGGCCGGCCGTGGGTGCCAGCGTGATGAGCAGCTCGTCGGTCAGCTCGCCGCGGGCGTGCGCGAAGCCACGGTCCTCGCCCGTGACGGTGAAGCCGCACTTCTCCAGCACCCGGCGTGAACCGGTGTTGTCCGTCGCCGCCCGGGCGTGCAGCGGGCGTTCCGGTACGGCGTCCAGCAGCGCCCGCAGCGCGGCGGTCGCGAGTCCGCGGCCCCAGCGCCCCCGGTCGATCCAGTAGGTGACCTGGCGGTCGCCCTCGGGCCCGTACACCCCGGCGTTACCGACCACCGCGCCGTCGGCGAGCACCGTCCGCATCACGATCGTCCGGTCGGCCAGGAGCCGCCTCCAGTGGGCGTCGAACGCGGCCCGGTCGGTGGGGTCCTCGCTGGTGAACGCGGCCGTGCGGACGGCCTCCGGATCGCACATGTACGCGTAGAACAGCGGCAGATCGCTGCCGCGCACCTCGCGCAGGGTCACCTCGGCCGCGCTCATCGGTCAGAGCCTCCGGGTGGCCAGCGTCAGCCGGTCCCGCGCGTCGAAGAGCGCGTCCTTGACCATCTGCTCGTGCGCGGGGGTGAGCCGGGCGACCGGCACCGAGCAGCTGATCGCGTCGCGCGCCGGAGTCCGGTAGGGGATCGCGATGCCGAAGCACCGCAGCCCCAGGGTGTTCTCCTCGCGGTCGACCGCATATCCCTGCTCGCGGATGACGTGCAGCTCCTCGATGAGCTTCTCGCGGTCGGTGAGGGTGTGCTCGGTCAGCGCGGGCAGCGTCTCCGGCAGCATCTTGCGGACCTGCTCGTCGCTGTGGGTGGCCAGCAGCGCCTTGCCGAGCGAGGTGGAGTGGGCGGGCAGCCGGCGGCCGACACGGGTGAAGGGACGCAGATAGTGCTGGGACTGCCGGGTGGCGAGATAGACCACGTTCGTACCGTCGAGGCGGGCCAGGTGGATGGTCTCCGTGGTGTCGTCGGAGAGCCGGTCCAGCGTCGGCCTGGCGGCCGCGACGACCTCGTCGCCGTCGATGTACGAGGTGCCGACCAGCAGGGCCCGCACGCCGATGCCGTACCGCGTCCCCGTCGCGTCGGTCTCCACCCAGCCCAGCTCGACGAGGGTGCGCAGCAGCATGTAGAGGCTCGACTTGGGATAGCCGACGGCTTCCTGCACGGCCGCCAGCGAATGCATGCCGGGCCGCCCGGCGAAGTACTCGAGCAGCTCCACCGTCCGTACCGCGGACTTGACCTGTGCCCCACCTGACTCGGCAACCGACATCGCCTTACGCCCCTTCCAGCCCACTTGCGAAACCCTGCGACTTCTTGCCAACACGGAACGCCCGGAAATAGAGTCCCTACATATTCACGATCAGGAACTCTGTTCAGAATACCGAACAACTTCTGATGTGTGGCAGTGGAGCGGAAGGAAACACGGTGGCAGCAGCACCAGTCTGGAGCGTCGACCCCCGCACCGGGAACCCGCGTGAGCAGGTTGCGGTGGAGGCTACAGCGGAGGAGGTCGACCGTGCCGTCAGGGCGGCACATGCCGTACGGGACTCGCTGGCCGACCGCACCGTACGCGCCGCCTTCCTGCGTACCGCGGCCGATCTGCTCGCCGAGGCCGGTGAGCACGTGATCGAGGCCGCCGACGCGGAGACCGCACTCGGCCCGGCGCGGCTCACCGGCGAGCTCGCCCGCACCGCAGCCCAGTTGCGGGCCTTCGCCGACGTCGTCGACGAGGGCGCCTTCCTCGACATCCACATCGACCACGCGGACGCCACCCGGACCCCGCCCTGGCCCGACCTGCGCCGCTACAAGATCCCGCTCGGCGTCGTCGCCGTCTACGCGGCCAGCAACTTCCCGCTCGCCTTCTCCGTACCCGGCGGTGACACCGCCAGCGCCCTGGCGGCCGGCTGCCCGGTCGTCGTCAAGGCGCACCCCGACCACCCCGCCACCTCCGAGCTGTGCGCCTCCGTGCTGCGCCGGGCCGCCGCCAAGGTGGGCCTGCCCGAGGACGTACTGATCCTGGTGCACGGCTTCGAGGCGGGCGTCGAGCTGGTCAAGCATCCGCTCGTGGCCGCCGCCGGCTTCACCGGCTCGATCCGCGGCGGGCGGGCCCTGTTCGACGCGGCGGCCGCCCGGCCCACCCCGATCCCGTTCCACGGCGAGCTCGGCTCCCTCAACCCCGTCGTCGTCACCGAGGCGGCCGCCGCCGAGCGCGGTGAGCAGATCGGTGCCGGGCTCGCGGGCTCGATGACCATGGGCGCGGGCCAGTTCTGCACCAAGCCCGGCTTCGTGCTGGCCCCGACGGGCGAGACCGGCGACCGGTTGCTGAAGTCGCTGACCGACGCGGTCAGCGACAGCGAGGCCGCGGTCATGCTCGACCACCGGATGCGGGACGCCTTCGTCGCAGGTGTCCGGGCCAGGGCCGAACTCCCGGACGTGGAAGCCCCCGTCACCCCCGGTGCGAGCGGTGACCACACCGTCTCCGCGGGCTTCCTGACCGTACCGGCGCACCTGCTGGCGACCGAGGGCCCGCACGACGCGCTCCTGGAGGAGTGCTTCGGCCCGGTCACCGTCGTGGCCCGGTATGCCTCCGAGGACGAGATCACCGCCGTCCTGTCCCGGCTTCCCGGCAACCTCACCGCCACGCTCCAGATCGCCGAGGAGGGTGCCGACGCAGACGCCCCCGGACTCCTCACGGCCCTCACCCCGCTGGCCGGACGGGTCCTCGTCAACGGCTGGCCGACCGGAGTCGCGGTCGCCCCCGCCCAGCACCACGGCGGCCCCTACCCGGCCACCACCTCCACCTCCACCTCGGTCGGTGCCACCGCGATCGAACGCTGGCTGCGCCCGGTCAGCTACCAGACGACACCGGAGGCCCTGCTGCCCCCGGAACTACGCGAGGACAACCCGCTGGGCCTGCCGCGCCGGGTGGACGGACGCCGCGCATGACGCTGAGCCTTCCCGAAGTCCCCTTCGATCTGCGGTCGTTCGGCCCGGAGGGGCAGTGGTCGTACGAGGGCGGTGTACTGACCGGACGGGCAGGTGTCCGGCAGGACCGGTTCGTACCGCCCGGCGGCGACGCCCTCGACCCGGCGAGCGACGCACCGCGACTGCTCGGCGTGGCACCGGACGGCGACTTCCAGCTGATCGCCCGGGTGAACGTCGGCTTCGCGGCGGCCTTCGACGCCGGGGTGCTCTATCTGCACGTCGGGGAACGGGAATGGGCGAAGCTCTGTCTGGAACTCTCCCCGGCCGACCCAACCGTCTGCACGGTCGTCACCCGGGGTCGCTCCGACGACGCCAACGCCTTTGTCGTGGACGGCGAAAGCTGCTGGCTGCGGCTCAGCCGCAACGGCAGCGCGTTCGCCTTCCATGCCTCGGGGGACGGCGAGACGTGGACCTTCGTCCGCGTCTTCGCCCTCGGCGACGCGGAGGGGGCGGCAGCGGCGTCGATCGGCTTCCTCGTCCAGTCGCCGACCGGCGAGGGCTGCGAGGCGTCGTTCGACCGGATCGCCTTCCGCCCGACCGGGCTCGACGATCTGCGCGACGGCAGCTGAGCCGCCTCGCGTCCGTGCCCGTCCGTCGAGCGGACGGGCACGGACGCGAGGCTGGACCGGGTGACAGCGTGTGGCGGCGACCGTGCCCGGTGCCGCCGCGGCCACCCCGGCCGCCGAAGCGACTCCCGCTCGTCGCGTACGACCGAGGCCGTTTTCCCGGACGGTCGGCCGGGCGGACCGGCGTCGCAACCGCGGGCCGACCCGTCGCGTCCCTCCCCTCATGATCAGAATTGCCACGCCCGCCGATCTCGACGCCATCGTCCAGCTGCACACCGAAGCCCGCGCCACCTACTACCGGGGCCACCTCCCGGAAGAGGAGTACGCGGGCGCCGCCGAGGTCGGCCGCAGCCGAGGTGGCTGGTCCCGGGCCATAGACCGCCCGGACGCCACCGTGCTCTGTGCCGAACGGGACGGGACCCTCGTCGGCGTCGCGGCCTTCGCCGTACGCGACGGCGTCATGCACCTCACGCAGCTCCATGTCTCCCCGTCCCACTGGCGTACGGGAATCGGCACCGAACTCCACACCGCCTGTGTCGACGCCTGGCGGCAGGCCGGAGTGGACAGCACCCAGCTGGAAGTCTTCGTGCACAACACCCGTGCCCAGTCCTTCTACGCCGACCGGGGCTGGACCCCCGACCCCGACCACCCGCGCGCCGGCACCCATCTGATCCTGCGCCTGACGGTGAGCTGACGGCCACCGTCCTCGCCGGAGCCTCACCACGCGCCCTTGGGACCGGAGTTGGGCCCGGGGGCCCAAGACTCCGACCCGCAGTGCCCATAGCCTGAACGGGCATCACTCTGCTTGTGGCAGGTCTGGTTGGGGGAGACAAGGCATGTCCGCGATCGGTGGCATACCCGCGTACGGAGGTGACGCTCCGGCGCCGGGTGAGGGGCGACGGGAGCTGCCACGGGCACTCGGAGCGGCCCGCATCCTGCTGCATGTCCTGTTCGGAGCGACCGTGCTGGGCGGCCTCGGGCTGTTCGGCTCCGCGCTCGCCGCGGACGCGATGGGCGGCGTGGTCATCGGCCTCGCGCTGTACGGGGCCGCTCCCGGAGTCGTGGGCTGGATGCTCTCGCGACGCGCCTGGACCGGCGGCAGGGGCGTATGGGGCGGCCTGATCGCCGTACAGGTGTGGCTGATCCTCGGAGGCCTCGCCAACATTGCGAACGGGTCGGTGCACGGCTTCACCCAGGTGTTCCTGCCGGTACTGATCCTGGTGCTCCTCACCCGGAAGCAGAGCCGCGAGTGGTTCCGGCTGCCGGCGCGGACCCGGGAGGACAAGCCCGAGTTCTCGCTCTCCCACATGATCACCTGGCGGCGGGACCGGGGGCAGACGGCTCTGGAGTACCTGGGCCTGGTCCTGATCGTCGTGGCGCTCATCGGCGCGCTGGTGCTGAGCGGGGTCGGCGGCCAGATCACGGACCGCCTCCAGGCGGCGATCTGCTCGCTCACGGGCACGTCGTGCGAGGTGACGGGCACCGGCAGCGACACGGTCGGGGCCGGTAAGACCGCGGGCGGTACGGACGGGGGCGGTTCGGACGCGGGTGGCAGCGCGGTCGCCGGGGGTTCGGATTCGGGCGGCGCCGACAACGGCGGCGCCGTCGCCGGCGGTGCGAACGGTACGGGCGCGGGCGGGGCGAACGGCAGCGGCGCGGGCGGTGCGAACGGTACCGGTGCGGGCGGTGCGAACGGTACGGGCGCGGGCGGTGCGAACGGTACCGGTGCGGGCGGTGCGAACGGTACGGGCGCGGGCGGTGCGAACGGTACCGGTGCGGGCGGGGCGAACGGTACCGGCGGCTCCACCGCCGGGACAGCGAACGGGGGCGCCGACGGAGGCTCCACCACCGGATCCGGCGGCGGCACCGGCGGACCCGACGGTCCCGGCACCGACACCTACCCCGAGACCAGCACCGAGCCCGAGGCCACGTACGACACCCCCGTCTCGGACGCGGACTCCGACGACTCCGGCGACTCCGGGAACGACGGGGACAAGAAGGAGGACTGCGGCGGCTGGGGCTTCTTCGGCTGTGCGTGGGATCGCACCACCCAGGTCGTCAAGGGCCTCGCCGTCGACGGTGTCTGGGGTGATGTCACCGGCATCATCGACCTCTTCAAGCCCGAGACCTGGTCCGGCCTGGCCGATTACGGCAAGCAGCTGGGCAGCACGTGGATGCAGGACTCCAAGGACGCCGGGAGCAAGTGGGACAAGGGCGACTACTTCGGTGCGCTCGGCGACTGGGGCAAGGCCTCGCTCAACACCGTCGTGAAGGTCGGCGACGACATGTTCGTCGGCGACGAGGTACGGGACCGCTGGAACAACGGTGAGAAGACGCGGGCCGTCACCGATGTCGTCTGGAACATCGGATCCCTCTTCATCCCCGGCTACGACGTGGCGAAGGTCGTCGGCAAGGCCAGCAAGCTCGGCAAGCTCGGCAAGGTCGCCGCGAAGGTGGCCGAAGCCGCCGAGAACGCCGGCAACGCCGCGCGCCGCGCCCGTAAGGCCGCTGAAGTCGGAGACATCGACGGTGTCCGCAAGGCGGCCAAGGAGGCCGACGAGGCGGCGGACGAAGCAGAGGATGCGGCGCGCAAGACAGGATGCAGCATCGCCCTCGGCTCCCGGGTGCGCTACGGCGGCTACGGCGGTATCTCCGGGTCCGGAACCGGGGTGCTCGCCGCGGGGCCCCCGGACCGTGTGATCCTCGCCGACGACGGCTGCGACAAGGCGGCCGAGGCCAAGGCGAAGGAGGCCCGGGAGCAGGAACGGGCCGCCTGGACGGACAAGAAGCGCGCCGAGGAGAAGGATCGCGCGGCCAAGGCGCTGGCGGAAAAGAAGCCGTATCCCGATCCCAAGCGCAACGACACCTCCGACCCGCGCAACTACAACCCGCCGGAGTGGGCCAAGGATCTCAAGGACCCGGAGCTGGGGTCCGCCGACCTCGGCGACGGCTACTGGGCGAGCCGCGACCGCAACCCTCCGCCCAACTGGGAGAACGAGTCCTGGCTGCGCTACCAGGAACAGATCACCGGCATCAAGCGCGGCAAGGAGTACGTCGTCGCGCACCCCGACGAGGGCGTGCCGCAGGTGGAGTACGACGGCTGGGACTCCGGCCGGCAGACGTTCCTGGAGGCCAAGAACGGTTACGAGAGCTACCTCTCCAGGAGTGACAAGAGCACGCTCACCGATTCCGGCAAGCAGAAGTTCGTCGACGAGGCTCAGCGCCAGATCGACGCGTCCGGCGGCCGTCCCGTCGAGTGGCACTTCTCCAACCCGGATGTGGCCAAGGCCGCCCGCAAGGCGTTCCGGGAGAAGGGTCTGCGGGTCAAGGTCGTCTACACCGCGCAGAAGACGGGGGACAGCACCAGGAAGCCCGGGGCTTTCGACTAGCGTGGACGGGGTGCTTGCTTGGGCCGGACCAGGGGACGGCAGACGATGGAGGCAACATGCGACGTGTGGTGCGGGGCTTCTGGGGGCCTCGGGTGGAGTCGGCCGAGGTGCTGGCCCGACGGTGGAAGCTGACCCTGGACCAGCTTGCCGGGCTTCTTCCGGTCGTCGGCTCCGGTTCGGCTGCGGGTGAAGCGCGGACGTGGCGGCAGATCCACTCGGGCGGGCCCGCCACCGATCTCCTGCAGGACGAGGAGTCCATTCTCGCCGCCCTGCACGCGGCCCGGGAAGCCGACGGCTGGTCGGCCCGTATCGGCTCCGGACTGCAACTCGTCCTCGTGGGCGAGCCGGACTGGAAGATCGAGGTCAGTGGGACCGGGGGCGGTACCTCTGAGTTCCTCCTCCAGTCGATGGTGATCGGCATCAAATCGCCGGACACCGCCGAGATCCCCGACGCCGAGCTCCTCACTGCGGTTGCCGAGGTGTGGGAGCCGGATTTCGGTGATGTGACCGATGACGACGTGCTCGACGCCCTGGAGGACGACGGCGGCTTCGCTGTCGGTGAGCCTTCCATCGGTTGGATCGGCTATCTCTCCCCAGGGCGCGCGGCTCTGCTGCCGGACGGCATGGCGGTCGCCCGCAAGGAACTGCGCGGTGGGGGCGTACTCCTCGACGTCGCTCCGCGCGGCGACGTCAAGGACGTACTCCGGACCTACCTGCAACTGCGGGACGCGGGTGCACTGCAGCCGCTGCCGAGCCCGATGGAGCGGGCCGCGCTGTGACGGCCCGGATGGGCGAGGCGTTCGAGATCGATCGCGCGCTGTCCGACATCGAGACGCTGCTGGCCGGGCCCGTACCCGCAGCCGGCCCGACGGACGACGAGGGTGACCCCGCCACGGGGGAGTGGACCGCAACCTCGGGCGAGGGCTTCCGGATCCTTCCGCTCTGGGAGAGCGAAAGCCTTGTCGGTGTGTACGCGCCCGAGTGGAACGACGCGGAGGAAACAGCCCGCGGGCATCTGGACGAGCTCGTGGCGGAATTGGACCGTCGGTGGGGCGCCCACCGGAAGGTGGGCATGCGGGTGCCGATCTTCCGGAAGATCGCGAACGAGCCCCTGCCGCCACTCTTCCAGGCGCTGTGCGACCAGGACCTCCTCGGCGACCTGTCGGTGTGGGGGCCGGTGGCCGCCGGTCCCGAAGCCGCGGACGTGTGGGTCGCGGCCTCCCTCAACCAGTGCGACGGCGACGCCCCGATGATCCTCGTGGCCCTCGTCAGCGACCGCCCTATCGTCGAGCTGGAGGATTAGGGCCTGCCCGGCGGATCATGTCGGAGACGCGGGGTCTGGCGCGCCCATCTGCGGCGTTGTCGTCGGTTGCCGACGCTCCGCGTCGACGCCCTCCTCCGCCTCGCAGCTGAGCGCGCCAGACCCCCGCTCACCTGCGCTTTGCAGATGCCGAACCTTCGCTCCGACCTGATCCGCCGGACAGGCCCTAGCGGCCGACGGTCGTCCGGCCCGGTCGGGAATGACATGGTCAGGGTTCGTGTTGACGGGTGGAGCGGAGGGTGCCTCCGCGCTGCCCTCACACAACTGTGCCGGTCAGCCGCACGATCCATCTGCACAACGGCCTGGAGAGAAGAAGAGTCATGCGCGTCGAGATCTGGAGCGACATCGCCTGCCCCTGGTGCTACATCGGCAAGGCCCGCTTCGAGAAGGGCCTGGCGGGGTTCGCCCATCGCGACGAGGTCGAGGTCGTGCACCGGTCCTTCGAGCTCGACCCGGGCCGCGCCAAGGGCGACACCGCGCAGGTGATCGACATGCTGGCGCAGAAGTACGGGCGTACCCGTGAGGAAGCCCGGTCGATGGAGGCCAACGTCGCGGCCAACGCACAGGCCGAAGGGCTCGGCTACCGGACCGAGGGGCGCGATCACGGAAACACCTTCGACATCCACCGGCTGCTCCACCTCGCCAAGGCCCGCGGACGCCAGGACGAGCTGCTGACGCTCGCCTACCGGGCGAACTTCGCCGAGGAGCGGTCCGTCTTCGACGACGGCGTGCTGGTCGAGCTCGCCGTCGAGGCCGGTCTCGACGGCGACGAGGCGCGCGCCGTGCTCGCCGACCCGCGGGCGTACGCGGCCGAGGTGCGGGCCGACGAGCAGGAGGCGTCCGAGCTGGGCGCCAACGCCGTGCCGTTCTTCGTCCTCGACCGGCGGTACGGGATCTCCGGCGGCCAGCCCGCCGAGGTCTTCGCGCAGGCGCTGGAGCAGGCATGGAAGGACCGTCCGCTGACCGCCATCGGCTCGGACGGGGCCGCCTGCGACGCCGACGGGGCCTGCGAGGTTCCGCAGTCCGGCAGCCAGGGCTGATCCTGCGCCGTCGCAGCCGACCGCTCATCCGCATGGATGAGCATTGCTTGGGTGTACCCCTCAACTCTTCGTGATTGACGATGAGTTGAGGGGCGTTCAGGCTGGAGACATGGAGATCTCCTCGCTCACCCAGGCCGTAGCCGCCGAGTTTGCGCCCAAGTCCACGTATCTCAACACCGCCAGTTGCGGGCTGCTGCCCCGTCGCACCGTCGAAGCGGTGAAGACGCTCGCCGACGAGAACGCCGCGGGCACCGGTGCGGGCGCGGGCAGCTTCGACGCCGTGGACGCCGCGCGGACCCGGTTCGCCGGGCTCGTCGGTGTCGGTCCCGAGCGGGTCGCCACCGGCAGCTCGGTCGCCGTCCATGTCGGTCTGATCGCTGCCTCGCTGGAGCCGGGAGCCGAAGTGCTGGTTCCCGAGGGGGAGTTCAGCTCGGTCGTCGGCCCCCTCTCGGTCCGTGGGGATCTGCGGATGCGGTACGTCCCGCTGGACGGCATGGCCGAGGCGGTGCGGGCCACGACCGCACTGGTCGCCCTCTCCTCCGTGCAGTCCGCCGACGGCCGGATCGCCGACCTCGACGCGGTTCGCGCGGCGGCCGCCGCGCACGGTGCCCGGGTCCTCCTCGACGCCACCCAGTCCGCGGGCTGGCTGCCGCTGGACGCCGGAGCGTACGACTACACGGTCACGGGCGGCTTCAAGTTCCTGCTCTGCCCGCGCGGTACGTCGTTCCTCACCGTCACCGAGGAGGCGCAGGAGACCCTGTCGCCGCTGTACGCGAGCTGGGTGGCCGGCGAGGACCGCTGGAACAGCACGTACGGGCCCGTCGGCCGTCTCGCCGCCACCGCGCGCCGCTTCGACGAGGCACCGGCCTTCCTCGCGTACCACGGCGCCGAGCGCTCCCTCGCGCTGATGGCCGAGATCGGCATCGACACCGTGCACGCCCACAACACCGCGCTCGCCGCCCGGTTCCGTACCGCGCTGGCCGGGATCGGCCATGAGCCGGTGCCCGGCCGGTCCGCGGTGGTCGCCGTGCCGGGGCTGGGAAGCCGCGAGTCGGCGCTGGCCCGGGCCGGCATCGCGGTGTCGGCCCGGGCCGGAAATCTGCGGGCGGCCTTCCATCTCTACAACACGCAGGCCGATGTGGACCACGCGCTGGAGGTGCTCGCGGGCTGAGCGGTCAGCGGCCTTCCGGGCAGCTACCGGCCTCGCGGGAGAGGTTCTCCTCGACCCTGGCCAGCAGCCGGGCCAGTTCGGTGCGTTCCGTCGCGTCCAGGCCGGCGAGCGTGCGCTCCTCCAGATTCGTCCAGGCCCGCTCGACATCCGAGTGCAGGGCGCAGCTGTCCGAGCTGGCCTCGACCAGGACGGCCCGCCGGTCGTCCGGGTCGGGGCAGCGGCGGACATGGCCGGCCTGTTCGAGCCGCTGGAGCATCTTGGTGACGGTCGACGGATCGAGGTCGACCGCCTTGATCAGCTCCGACTGACGCGCCGCGCCCGCGTCCCACAGGTACATCATCAGGAACTCCTGGCCGGGATAGAGCCCCGCGCACCTGAGCGCCTTGCCGGCGGCGATCCGGTGCAGCCGGGCGACCCGTGAGACGGCGTGGCTGACCGGGCCGCCGCGGGCGGCACTGGGCAGCTCGGTACAGACGGGGTCGGCGGATTCGGCCTTCATGGGGGACTCCTCGGGGCGATGCTCCGGCTGCGGCCTGTCCGGCGGATCGGGCCCTGGCCCGGGGCTGGTTCCGGCGCTCTCCACGAACTTTACCTTGGTCGGCCAAGTAATGCGTTACAGTGGCGCAGGACGAAATACTTGGCCGACCATGTAAATTTCCTCAGGGGTACTCATGACCACCGCATTCGACCCGATCGACCTGTCCGGCACCCAGCTCGCCAACCGCATCGCCATGGCCCCGATGACCCGCAGCCGTGCCGGTGACAGCGGTACCGCCACCGAACTCACCGTCGAGTACTACGCCCAGCGCGCCTCGGCCGGTCTCATCATCACCGAGGGCATCCAGCCGTCCGTCGTCGGCCAGGGCTACCCCTTCACCCCGGGGCTGCACAGCCCGGAGCAGGTCGCGTCCTGGCGCAAGGTCACCGACGCGGTGCACGCCGCGGGCGGCCGGATCTTCGCCCAGCTCATGCACGCGGGCCGCATCGGCCACCCGGTCCTGCTGCCGGACGGACTGACCCCGGTCAGCGCCTCCCCGGTCAAGGCCGCCGGTCAGGTCTACACCCACGTGGGACCGAAGGACTTCATCGAGCCGCGTGAGCTGACCGACGCCGAGATCCGGCAGACCGTGGCCGACTTCGCCTCCGCCGCCCGCAACGCCGTCGACGCGGGCTTCGACGGAGTCGAGCTGCACGGCGCCAACGGCTACCTCATCCACCAGTTCCTCGCGCCCAACACCAACCGGCGCACCGACGAGTGGGGCGGCTCCGACGAAGCCCGCATCCGGTTCGCCGTCGAAGTGGTCAAGGCCGTCGCCGCCGAGATCGGCGCGGAGCGCACCGGGCTGCGCATCTCGCCCGGAAACGCGTACAACGACATCGACGAGCCCGCGCCGGACGCCGCCTACACCGCGCTGGTGCAGGAGATCGAACCGCTCGGCCTCGCCTATCTGCACGTCCTGGAGGCGAAGGAGATCCGCGAGCTGACCCTCGCGCTGCGCAAGCAGTTCTCCGGCACCTTCGTCATCAACGTGCTCACGGACGGACCGACCGGACCGGACGACCACGCGGTGATCGACGACGGGATCGCCGACATCATCTCGTACGGTGCGCTGTTCATCGCCAACCCGGACCTGCCCGCCCGGCTGAAGGCCGGCGGCCCGTTCAACACCCCGGACCCGTCCACCTTCTTCGGCGGGGACGCGAAGGGGTACGTCGACTACCCCGCGCTGGGAGCCTGAAGACCTACGCCGAATCCCGACGCACCAGTTCGGTGGGGAGGATCACCGCGGCCGGCTCCTCCCCGCCGATCCGGGCCAGCAGCACCCGTACCATCTCGGCGCTGATCCGGTCCCACGGCTGCCGGATCGTGGTCAGCTCGGGCCGGGACGCCAGCGCCGCGGGCGAGTCGTCGAAGCCGCCGACCGCGACATCCTCCGGCACCCGCCGGCCGGCCTTCTCCAGTGCGGCCAGCACGCCCTGCGCCATCAGGTCGGAGGCGACGAACACCGCGTCGAGGTCGGGGGCCCGCTCCAGCAGCAGCGAGGCGGCCGCCTCGCCGCTCGCCCGGCTGTAGTCGCCCGGGACGATCAGCGCGTCGTCGGCGGGCAGCCCGCACTCGGCGAGCATCTCGCGGTAGCCCGCCAGTCGTTCGACGCCGCCGGGGGTGTCCAGTGGGCCGCTGACCGTACCGATCCGGCGGCGCCCCGACTCGTACAGATAACGCACCATGTCCCGGGCGCCGTCCCGGTCGTCGGCCGCCACGTAGCTGACCTTCGAGCCCTGCCCGAGCGGCTTGCCGCAGGCGACGAGCGGGACCCCGGCCTCGTGCAGCCGGGCGGCGACCGGGTCGCCGGAGTGACTGGAGACCAGCAGTACCCCGTCCACATGACCGGCGATGTACCGCATGTTCCGGCGGCGTTCCGCCTCGGTCCCCGCGATCATCAGGAGCAGCGGGATGTCGTGCGCGGCGAGCGCGGCGGTGCAGCCCCGCAGCAGCACATTGAAGTTCGGGTCCTCGAAGAACCGCTCCTGCGGCTCGGTGAGCAGGAACGCCACCGAGTCGGAGCGGCCGGTGATCAGTGACCTGGCGTGCCGGTTCACCGTGTAGCCGGTCTTGCGGATCGCGGAGTTGACCGCATCTAGCGCGGCCGCGCTGACGTTGTGCCCGCCGTTGAGTACCCGCGAGACCGTGCCGCGCGAGACCCCGGCCTCCCGTGCCACGTCATGGATGGTCGGCGGCCTGCGGCGTCCCGTGCCGGACTGTCCGTGCCGTCCTGGCTGTCCGGGCTGTTCTGTGCGGCTCATGGTGCATGATCTTTCATCAATGGAAGCCCTGGCGGGGACCGGTCAGGACTTTACGGCGCCGGAGAGCAGGTCGAGGCTCCAGAAGCGCTGGATGACGAGGAACAGCGCGATCAGCGGGACGATCGCCAGCAGCGCCCCGGTAATCACCAGGGTATAGAGGGCCGGGGTGGTGGAGCCCTGCTGGAGCAGGGTGTAGAGGCCCAGGGTGACCGGGAACTTCTCGTCGTCACCGAGCATGATGTACGGGAGCAGGAAGTTGTTCCAGATCGCGACGAACTGGAACAGGAAGACGGTCACCAGACCCGGCAGCATCATCGGCACAGCGATGGTGCGGAAGATCCGCCACTCGCCGCCGCCGTCCATGCGTCCCGCCTCGATCACATCGCCCGGTACGGCGGAGGCCGCGTAGATCCGGGCGAGATACACACCGTACGGGGAGAGGATCACCGGCAGCAGGACCGAGAGGTAGGAGTCCGTCAGGTCGGCCTCGGCCAGCAGCAGGTACTGCGGTACGGCGAGGATCACCGGCGGCATCAGCACGCCGGCCAGCAGGATGTTGAAGATGCTCTCCTGCCCGCGGAACCGGTACACGGCCAGGGCGTACCCCGATACCGCAGAGACGGCTGTGGACAGCAGGGCGCCGGCTCCGGCGTAGAAGGCCGAGTTGGCCATCCACTTCCAGTACACGCCGTCGCGGTACGCCGACAGTTCGGCGACGTTCCGGCGGAAGCCGGTGCCCGGCAGGAACGTGAAGGTGGAGAACAGCTCGCTGCCGGACTTGGTCGAGGCGACCAGCACCCAGGCGACGGGCAGCAGGCAGTAGAGCGCGCCGAGGAGCAGCGCGGCGGTCGGCACGAGCGCGAAGCGGCGCGGGCCTGCGGGGGCGGATGCGAGGTGCGGCACGGTCATCGGGAATCTCCCTTTTGGGTACGGGAGTTGGCCGCCCTGAGGAAGCCGAAGGACAGGATCAGGGTGGCGACGGCGATGATGACCGCCTGAGCGGCCGCCGCATAGATGTCGTTGTTGACGAAGGCGTCCTGGTAGACCTTCATCAGCGGACTCCAGGTGGTGGAGAGCGAGTTGGTGAGCGGCTTCAGCGTCGTCGGCTCGCTGAACACCTGGAGCGTGGCGATGATCGAGAAGAAGAACGTCAGGACCAGCGACGGCGCCACCATCGGGATCTTGATCCGGAGCGCGATCTGCAGCTGCGAGCAGCCGTCCAGCCGTGCCGCCTCGAACACCTCGGCCGGGATCGCCCGCAGCGAGGTGTAGATCACGATCATGTTGAAGCCGGTGCCGCCCCAGACCGCGATGTTGGCGAGGGCGAGATACAGCGGGCCGCCGTCGAGCAGACCGGGCTGCGGGAGCCCCGCCCTGTCGAGGAGGTAGTAGAACGGGCTGACGTCCGGGAGATAGAGGAAGCCCCACATGAGTGCGGCGACGACGCCCGGGATCGCGTACGGCAGGAAGATCGCGAGCCGGGAGAAGCCCCGCAGCCGGAGCCGGTCGGTATCCAGGAGCAGGGCGAACAGCAGGGCGAGGCCGAGCATCACGGGGACGACGATCGCGCCGTAGCCGAGGATGCGCAGCGCGCCGTGCAGCAGTTCCGAGTCGGAGAGCGCACCGGCGTAGTTGGCGAAGCCGGCCCAGATCTCCTCGCGGGCGCCCCTGCCCAGACCGAGCCCCTTGACCTCGGTCCTGCGGAAGCTGAGGTAGAGCGCGTACCCGATGGGAAGGGCGAAGAAGAGCAGGAAGAGCACGGTGGCGGGGGCCAGGAAGGCGTACGGGGCGCTCTTGACCCCGTACGCGCTCCTGCGGCGTGCGCGTGTCACTCGGAGACCCCGAAGCCCTGCTTCTTGAGGTCGGCGACGGTGGCGTCCTGCATCGCGGTCAGGGCGGGCCCGAAGTCGGACCTGCTCTTGGCGGCTTCGGCGAAGTTGTCCTTGAAGGCGGTGTACGCGACGTTCACGTTCGGGCCCCAGGCGGCGGGGGCGGTGCCCTTCGCGATCTCGGCGGCCTTCGTGTAGAAGTCGGGCTGGTTGGAGAAGTAGTCCGGGGCCTGGGCGAGCGCGCCGCCGGTCTGGGCGGCCGTGGCGGCGGGGTAGATGCCGCTCTCCTTGACCAGCGCGGCCAGCGCCTCGGAGTCCGTGTTCAGCCACTTCGCGAACGTCGCGGCGGCGGCCTTGTTCTTGGAGTCGTTGGTGACGGCGGTGGAGGAGCCGCCCCAGCTGCCGGTGACGTTCTGACCGGCCGTCCACTGGGGGAGCGGGGCCATGGCCCACTTGCCCTTGGTGTCCGGCGCCGCCGTGGTGAGGGTGCCGGGCGCCCAGACCGCGCTGACCCAGGCGATCTGCTTGCCGGTGTTGAGCGCCTTGTTCCAGGCCGGGGTGTACATCGGCTGGTTGTCGACGGCGCCCTCCTTGACCAGGCCGCCCCAGAAGTCGGCGACCTTCCGCGTGGCGGCGTCGTCGATGGCGACCTTCCACTTGTCGCCGCCGGTGGTCCACCACTTCGCCCCGGCCTGCTGGGCGAGGCCCGCGAAGAGACCGGAGTCGTTCGAGGAGAACGTGGTGAGGTCCTTGCCCGGCGCCTTCTTCTTCAGCGCGCGGGCCGTCCCGGCGAACTCGTCCCAGGTGGTCGGCACGGACAGGCCGTACTGCTTGAACAGGTCCTGGCGGTAGTAGAACATCAGCGGGCCGGAGTCCTGCGGGACGGCGTACAGGGCATCCGATCCGAGGGTCGTCTGCTGCCAGACGCCCTCGGCGAACTCGCCCTTTGCGTCGCCCGCCTCCTTGGATATGTCGGCGAGCACGTCGTTGGAGACCAGAGTGGGGAGCGCCTGGTACTCCGCCTGCACCAGGTCGGGGGCCTTGTGGGCCTTGGCCGCCGTGATGATCTTGGTGACCAGGTCGTCGCCCGACGCCTGCTTCTTCACCGTGACCTTGATGCCGGTCTTCTTGCCCTCGCCCGCGTTCCAGATGTCCGCGACCTTGTCCAGGCCGGGCGCCCAGGCCCAGTAGGTGAGTGAGACGGGACCGGATGCGGCCGGGCCGTCCCCGCTGTCGTCGTCCGACGAGCCGCAGCCCGAGAGCAGGCCGGTGGCGGCGAGTGCAGCGGCCGTGGACACCGCGACGATGCGGTACTTCATGGAGTTCTCCCCTGACGAGAAGCGAGGGTGCAGCGCCGAGGTGCGCTGTGAGCGTTCACAGTAGAGAAACGAATCCGATGCTTGTCAATGGTTGTTGCTGTGCGGTTATGTTGGATCTGCGCCACCGAGAATGTGTGTGCACGTTCCCAGAAGTTGTACCAAAGAGCCCAGGAGACACCCATGCCGCACACCGCGCCCGAGCCTGCCCCGCACGGTCTGCGCCGGCTCGCCTTCGGCGGCGACTACAACCCCGAGCAGTGGCCGGAAGAGGTCTGGCACGAGGACGTGGCCCTGATGCGGGAAGCCGGCGTGACCATGGTCAGCGTCGGGATCTTCTCCTGGGCGCTTCTCGAACCGGAGCCCGGCGGCTACGACTTCGGCTGGCTCGACCGGGTCCTCGATCTGCTGCACGAGACCGGCATCCGGGTCGACCTCGGCACCCCCACCGTCGCCCCGCCCGCCTGGTTCTACCGCGCCCACCCGGAGGCCCTCCCGGTCAGCCGCGAGGGTGTCCGCTACGCCTTCGGGTCACGCGGCGCGATCTGCCACAGCAACCCCGCCTACCGGTCGGCCGCGGCGAACATCACCGAACAGCTCGCCCGCCGGTACGCGGACCACCCGGCGCTCGCGATGTGGCACGTCCACAACGAGTACGGCGTTCCGGTCAGTGCCTGCTACTGCGACAACTGCGCCGCCCACTTCCGTCGCTGGCTGGCCGGCCGCCACGGCGGCGTCGACGCCGTCAACGAAGCCTGGGGCACCGCCTTCTGGGGCCAGCGCTACCGCAGTCTCGACGAGATCGACCCGCCCCGTGCCACTCCGACCGTCGCCAACCCGGCGCAGCGCCTGGACTACGCCCGCTTCGCCGACGCCACCATGCGTGAGAACTTCTGCAGCGAACGGGACATCCTGCACCGCCTCGCTCCCGGTATCCCGGTCACCACCAACTTCATGACCGCCCTCAGCCAGTGCGACTCCGTCGACTACTGGGCCTGGGGCCGCGAGACCGACCTCGTCACCAACGACCACTATCTGATCACCGACGGCCGCCGCACCCATGTCAATCTCGCGATGGCCGCCGACCTCACCCGCTCCGTCGCGGGCGGCGCACCCTGGCTGCTCCTGGAGCACTCCACCAGCGGCGTCAACTGGCAGCCTCGCAACCCCGCCAAGCGCCCGGGCGAGATGGCCCGCAACAGCCTCGCCCATGTCGCGCGCGGCTCCGACGGCGCCATGTTCTTCCAGTGGCGGCAGTCCCGCAGCGGCGCCGAGAAGTTCCACTCGGCGATGGTGCCGCACGCCGGTACGGACTCCCGGGTGTGGCGCGAGGTCTCCGGGCTCGGTGCCGGCCTCGGCCTGCTGAGCGGCATCCGCGGCACCCGGACCGTCGCGGACGCGGCCATGCTCTGGGACTGGCAGTCCTGGTGGGCGCAGAAGCTGGAGTGGCGCCCGAGCGAGGACCACGACGCCCGCGAGCGTGCCGACACCTTCTACGCCTCGATGTACGACCGCCACCTCACCGTCGACTTCGCCCACCCGGACGCCGACCTGTCCGGGTACCCGCTGGTCGTCGTCCCGGCCCTCTACCTCGCCACCGAGGAGACCGGCCGTAACCTCCGGAGCTACGTCGAGGACGGCGGCACGCTCGTCGTCTCGTACTTCTCCGGCATCGTCGACACCCAGGACGCCGTGCACCCGGGGCCGTACCCGGGCGCCCTGCGGGACGTACTCGGGCTGACGATCGAGGAGTTCTCACCACTCGGCGAGGGCGGGACGGTCCGCCTGATCACACCCGAGGGCGCCGCCGAAGGCCCGGAGCTGACCGGAGACCTGTGGTCGGACGTGGTGATCCCGCGTGGCGCCGAGACCGTCTGGTCCTACGCCGACGGAATTCCCGCGGGCCGCCCCGCCGTCACCCGGCACCGCCTGGGCAGGGGCACCGCCTGGTACATCTCCACCCGGCTGTCCGGATCCCACCTCGACGCCGTTCTCGACCGGGCCTGCGACGACGCCCGCATCGCACCGCGCACCGGCCTCCCGCACGACGTCGAGGTGGTACGCCGCACCGGCGACAGCGGCACGTACCTCTTCGCGATCAACCACACCGGGGACGACGTGAAGGTGCCGGTCGACGGCCCCGGCACCGAACTCCTCACCGGCGAGCACACCGTGGGCCGCCTCGTCGTTCCGGCGGGCGCGGTCCGGGTTGTACGCCTCGACGGCTGAGTCGCCCGAGCCCCGCAATTCCCGCGCAACGGTGGTCACCGGTCACCCCGCCGCACCGGCCGGTCAGGCGGCGAACCCTGCGGGACGTCACGAACGCCGGCGAGGCAGTCCCGGAGGGTCGCGGTCCCGGCGGCGTGTACGGGGAGCCCGCGCGGACCGCCGTCACCGGCGGCGGACGGCACCCGGCAGACCCGGCGTTTGGCAACGCGTGGGAGAACCAGGCGTTGTTCGATCACAACGCGACGCCGCTCCCGGCAGCGAGCCGGTTCTCCCACCGCCAGGGAGCACGGGACGGCCTTCAGGCGGCATCGAGCGGCGCGCTGCGCCACTTCCACGAGGTGACGCGCTCCCGCCCGGGGAGTTCGGCGCGGCCGGTGGACCAGAGCAGGACGGTCCACCGGTCGGCGTCGTCCGGGGCGTCCGGGAACAGCCGGGCCAGCACGCGGTCGCACAGGCCGGCGGGCGGCGCCCAGGAGATGTCCAGGCCCTGGACGACATCGTGCGTATGGACCAGGGTCTCCACGATTCCCATGGCCGCGAAGCCCTCCGGGTCGGACACCCCGTAGGAGTGGTAGGAGCGGACGTCCGCCGCGGTCGTCCGCACCATCGCCGTCAGCAGGGCGCCGCTCGCCTCCAGGGTCTGGAGCAGCCCGACCGGTCCTGCGTCAGGGTTCGCGAAGATCGAGTTCGCCGGGCCGCCCTTGCGGTCGGCTCCCCAGCGGAACGGGACCTCGCGGTCCAGCGGCGGCTTCCTCGGGCCCAACTGGGCGGCGTACGCGAAGAGGTCGTCGTTCAGATGCTCCACGGTCTCCCAGGAGTCCCACTCCAGCGACCCGGCGGGGGCCCGCCAGTGGTCCTCCGGAACCTCGCGGAGCGCGGCGAGCGCGAGATGGACCGCGGTGGTCACATCGTGCGCGGTGACCGGCAGCCGGGTCGCGGTCAGCGTGGCCCGCTCGACGGCGCTGCACTCCACACAGAACTCATTGCCCTCGGGGTCGGCGAGCGTCGCCCAGCCCCGGCCGTCGGGCCTGCGGTGGTCGCCGACGAGCGTGGCGCCGAGGGCGAGCAGCCGCTCGACCTCCTCGTCCCGGGTGCGGTCCTGCGGCTGGATGTCCAGGTGGACGCGGTTCTTGACGCTCTTGGGCTCGGGCACCGAAACGAACAGCAGCGCGGCACCGGGGGTCTCGACGAGCGCCTCGGGATCACCGGGGCTGTCGTCGTCCGACAGCCGGGAACCGAGCACCTCGGCCCAGAAACTGCCGAGCTTGTAGGCGTCGGCGCAGTCGAAGGTCATGTGACGTACAAGTGAGGTCATGGGACCAACTGTCGCCGTTGCCGGCCGCCGGGGTCCACCAACTTTCGACAGGGGCCGGGACGACGAACGTCGTCCCGGCCCCTGTCACCCCGGGCTCGGCCCGTCAGCGCCTCACCTCACCGGCGAGAAATCGCGTGCCCCGATGAACTCCGGGCGCCGCACCGGCGCCGCGAACGGTTCCTCGGCCGTGTTCTCCACGCTGTTGAAGACGATGAAGACATTGCTGCGCGGGTACGGGGTGATGTTGTCCCCCGAGCCGTGCATGCAGTTGCAGTCGAACCAGGTCGACGAACCGGCCCGGCCGGTGAAGAGCTTGATGCCGTGCCGGTCGGCCAGCTTGGTCAGCGCCTCGTCCGACGGGGTGCCGGCGTCCTGCATCTTCAGGGACTGCTTGTAGTTGTCCTTCGGCGTCTCGCCCGCACAGCCGAGGAAGGACTTGTGTGAACCGGGCATGATCATCAGCCCGCCGTTGGTGTCGTGGTTCTCGGTCAGCGCGATCGACACGGACACGGCCCGCATGTGCGGCAGACCGTCCTCGGCGTGCCAGGTCTCGAAGTCCGAGTGCCAGTAGAACCCCGAAGCACCGAAGCCCGGCTTGACGTTGATACGCGACTGGTGGACGTACACGTCCGAACCGAGGATCTGGCGGGCCCGGCCCACCACCCGCTCGTCGTTCACCAGCCGGGCGAAGACCTCGCTGATCCGGTGGACCTCGAAGACGGACCGTACGTCCTGCGACTTCGGCTCGATGATCGACCGCTCATCGGCCCGCACCGCAGGATCGGCGATCAGCCGGTCCAGTTCGGCGTGGTACACGGCCACTTCGTCCGGTGTGATCAGCTCGTCGACGGTGAGGAAGCCGTCCCGCTCGAAACCCTGCAGATCCTTTACGGCGATCGGGCCCGGGGCACCGGGCGCGGACCAGATGACCGGGTCCTGGCGGGGTGTGGTCATCTCGGCCGTGCGCCGGGTGGGATACAGGTCGGTGCGTACATCGGTGGTCATGGTTCAGCCCTCCTCGGTCAGTACCGGATAGACACCGTTCTCGTCGTGCTCCTCCCGTCCGGTGACGGGAGGGTTGAAGACGCAGACGCAGCGGAAGTCGGTCTTGGGCCGCATGGTGTGGCGCTCATGGCCGTCCAGCAGGTACATCGTGCCTGGGGTGATCCAGTGCGTCTCGCCGGTCTCGTCGTCGGTGAGCTCGGCCTCGCCCTCGACACACAGGACGGCCTCGATGTGGTTCGCGTACCACATCGACGTCTCGGTACCTGCGTACATCGTGGTCTCGTGGAGTGAGAAGCCCACCTTCTCCTGGGCGAGCACGATGCGCTTGCTCTCCCAGGTGCCGGAAGCGGCCTTCACATGCCGGTCGGTGTTCTCGATGTCGCTGAACGATCGGACGATCACGGTGAGTCGGAGCCTTTCTCTCTGCAGCGGTACTTCTGTACGGGCCTGCCCGGGGTGGACCCGGTCAGACGGTCGGGATGTCGCGTGGTTCCTCGGCCGGGCGGTCAGGCGGTGTCGCGCACCGCGCGGGCCAGCGTGAGCAGGCCCTCGTCCAGCTCTTCGGGAGTGATGGTCAGCGGCGGCAGCAGCTTCACGACCTCGCTCCGCGGGCCCGAGGTCTCCACCAGCAGCCCCAGCTCGAATGCGCGCGCACACACCGCGGCGGCGCGCGAGACATCGGTGAACTCGAGCGCCCGGACCAGGCCGCGGCCGCGGGACTGCGCGCCGAGCCGGGCGTGTTCGTCACAGATCGCGAGCAGCGCCTGCTCGACCTGCTCACCGCGGGCCAGCGTCTGCTTCTCCATCTGGCCGTCCGCCCAGTAGGCGTCGAGCGCGGCGGCGGCGGTGACGAACGCCGGGTTGTTGCCGCGGAAGGTGCCGTTGTGCTCGCCCGGGCCCCAGATGTCCAGCTCCGGGTTGAACAGGCAGAGCGACATGGGAAGTCCGTAGCCGCTGATGGACTTCGACAGGGTGACGATGTCCGGGGTGATGCCGGCCTCCTCGAACGAGAAGAACGCACCGGTGCGGCCGCAGCCCATCTGGATGTCGTCGACGATCAGGAGCATGTCGCGGCGGCGGCAGAGATCGGCCAGCGCCCGCAGCCACTCGGGCCGCGCCACATTGATGCCGCCCTCGCCCTGTACCGTCTCGACGATCACGGCTGCGGGCTGGTTGAGACCCGAACCCTGGTCCTCGAGAAGCCGCTCGAACCAGAGGAAGTCCGGGACCCGGCCGTCGAGGTAGTTGTCGAACGGCATCGGTGTGCCGTGCACCAGCGGGATGCCGGCCCCGGCCCGCTTGAAGGCGTTGCCGGTGACGGCGAGCGAGCCGAGCGACATGCCGTGGAAGGCGTTGGTGAACGAGACGATCGACTCGCGTCCCTTCACCTTGCGGGCCAGTTTCAGCGCGGCCTCGACCGCGTTGGTGCCGGTCGGGCCGGGGAACATCACCTTGTACGGCAGGTCGCGCGGCCGCAGGACGACGTTGTCGAAGGTCTCCAGGAAGGCGCGCTTCGCGGTGGTCGCCATGTCCAGACCGTGGGTGATGCCGTCGCGCTCGATGTAGTCGATCAGCGCACGTTTCAGCACCGGGTTGTTGTGGCCGTAGTTGAGGGATCCTGCGCCGGCGAAGAAGTCGAGGTACGAGTGGCCGTCCTCGTCGGTCAGCCGGGCGCCCTGCGCACGGTCGAACACGGCGGGCCAACCGCGGCAGTAGCTCCGGACCTCCGACTCCAGGGTCTCGAAGACACTCAGGGCGGGCGGGGTGATGGTCACAGGGGATCTCCTGCTTGTGGGGGTGTGTCGGGCGGCGGTGAGACGAGGTGATTCGGCCGACGCCGGGCTCGGGCGTGTCGGCCGGGGTGCACCTCAGACGTGGAACGGACCGATGCGGTAGAGCACTTCCGGCAGATGCGTTCCCTCGGGGAACAACCCGCCGTCGAAGAGGACTTCGCGCTCCACGGCCGCGTCGTGGCGGAGCGCGTAGGAGGTGAACAGCCGGTCGGAAGCCGTGTTGTCGGGGGTGATGGTCGTCTCGACCCGGGCCAGGCCCTGGTCCGCGGCGACCCGCGCGGTCAGCGAGTCCAGCAGCTCGGCGGCCAGTCCGATGCCGCGATGGCCGTGGTCGACGGCCACCTGCCAGACGACGAGCGTCTCGGGGCGGTCGGGCCGGATGTATCCCGTCACGAAGGCGACCGGCTCGCCGGTCGCGTCGCGGGCGACCACGGAGGTCGCCGCGAAGTCACGGCACCACAGCAGGTAGCTGTAGGAGGAATTGAGGTCCAGGACCTCGGAGTCGCGGGCGATGCGCCAGATCGCGGCCCCGTCCTCCACTCGTGGGGTGTCGATGGTGATGAATTCGCTTCGGGCACGTGCAAGATCTGCTGGTGCGGCGGTCATGCGAATGGAATTTACCCAGCAAATTCGAAAATTGCATCGAGGTAAGGGGTTGGGTGAAGTGAGCCGCTGTGTTATCACGCGGGCGCGCGCCCCGGCGCGAAACTTCGTCGATTTATTCCGTTTTGGCCCCTATTAATGCCGCAAATCGACTGCGTTGTGGAGTCGATCACAGAGTTGTAACTCCCCGGAGACGCAACCGAATTGTGCCGATCGGCGTTGTCGAAACTTTGGCGTTTAGGCTCCGGGAGAGCGGGCACAAGAATACGGGGAGCTGCTCTCGATAAAGCAGCTCCCCGTATTGATGAATTCTTATTCGCTCGGCCAGGTTTCCGAAACGGCCTTGCGGGCAGCTTCGAAGTCGACCTGCCGGCCCTCATCGGCCAGCGCCGATCCCAGAGCCGCGATCGAGGACTGCACCACGCCCCGTGTCGCGTCCACACCGTAGTGATTGACCCGGATCATCTCCTTGGCCAGGGCCCCGCCGCCCGCGATCAGCGGCAGCGAGGGGTCGGTCGCGAGCGCCTTGGCGACCAGCCCGGCGGCGTCGACTCCCGCCGGGGCGCGCAGCGTCGTGGCGACCGGCGCCGCATCCTTCGCCTCGTGCACATAAGGCGCCAGGCCGCAGCCGAGCGCCACCGCCCCCGCCCGCGTGGCCGCTGCGGCCGCCGCGTGCCGGGCCATCAGCGCCTCCGGGCCCTCCGCCTCGATCCGCTCCAGGCATGCCTCGAGCGCCAGCATCTCCAGCTGTGCGGGGGCGTGCAGGAGCGCCGTGCGGCCGCCGTCGATCCAGCGCTCCTTCCAGTCCAGGAGGGAGAGGTACGAGTGGCGCGGGGCCTCGGGATTGGCGGCGATCCGCTCCCAGGCGCGCTCGCTCACCGACACCGCCGACACTCCGGCCGGGCCGCCCATCGCCTTCTGTGCGCCGATCACGCACAGGTCGACACCCCACACGTCCGGCAGCAGCGGCTCGGCGCCCACGGACGCGACGGCGTCCAGCATGAAGAGCGCCCCGTGTGCCCGGACGACCTCACCGATCTCGGCGACCGGGTTGGTGTTGCCGGTCGCCGCCTCAGCGTGGACCAGCGAGACGAAATCGATCTCCGGGTGCGCGGCGAGCGCCTGCGCGACCTGGTCGGCGGTGACCGCCGTGTGGAACGGCACCGCCAGGTCGATCACATTGGCACCGCAGTCCCGCAGCCAGTTCCCGAACGTCTGCCCGTACGGTCCCGTGACCACGTTCAGCGCGGTCGAACCGGGCCGGGCGCCGCCCCGGATGCAGCCTTCGAGGGGAAGCAACGCCTCGCCCTGCATGATGACGACGTCCTGCTCGGTGGCGAGGAGGCCGGCCACCCGCTGCTCGATGGCGGCGAAGTGCGCGGCGGTGAGCGGGGCGAGGTCGAGGAAGGGGTGCGTCACGGTGGTGCTCTCTTCGGATCGGGTCGGCCTGCGGTTCGGCGTGCGAACAGCGCTTCCGTCGAGAGTACCCAGGGCCCCCCGGACACCGCCTCGTACAGTGCTGCCATGAGTGATCACAAGGCGCAGCCGGTGCTGCACGTGAAGGGGCGGGTGCTCGTCGGTCCCGACGACGTCAGGGACGAGCTGTGGGCGGTCGGCGGGCGGATCTCGTACGAGCGGCCGCCGGGCGCGGACGCGGCGGAGACCGTCACCGGCTGGGTGCTGCCGGGTCTCGTCGACGCCCACTGCCACGTGGGGCTCGATCACCACGGCCCGGTCGACGCCGCCACGAGCGAGAAGCAGGCGCTCACCGACCGGGAGGCCGGCACGCTGCTCATCCGGGACGCCGGATCACCCTCCGACACCCGGTGGATCGACGACCGCGAGGACCTTCCCAAGATCGTCCGGGCCGGCCGTCATATCGCCAGGACCCGCAGGTACATCCGGAACTACGCCCATGAGATCGAACCCGGCGATCTCGTCGCGTACGTCGCGCAGGAGGCTCGGCGCGGCGACGGCTGGGTCAAGCTGGTCGGCGACTGGATCGACCGGGACGCCGGTGACCTGACCGCCTGCTGGCCGCGCGGCGAGGTCGAGGCGGCCATCGCCGAGGCGCACCGGCTCGGCGCACGGGTCACCGCGCACTGCTTCGCCGAGGCCGCTCTCGTCGATCTCGTCGAGGCCGGGATCGACTGTATCGAGCATGCGACGGGCCTGACCGAGGACACCATTCCGCTCTTCGCCGAGCGCGGCGTCGCGATCGTCCCGACGCTGGTCAACATCGCCACGTTCCCGGACCTCGCGGCGGGCGGCGAGGCCAAGTTCCCACGCTGGTCGGCACATATGCGGCAGCTGTACGACCGTCGTTACGACACCGTGCGCGCGGCGTACGACGCAGGGGTGCCGGTCTACGTCGGCACCGACGCGGGCGGCTCGCTGGCCCATGGACTCGTGGCGGAGGAGGTCGCCGAACTGGTCAAGGCCGGCATCCCGGCGCGCGAGGCGCTCTCGGCGACCGCCTGGGGTGCCCGCGCGTGGCTCGGGCGGCCGGGGCTGGAGGAGGGCGCCCCGGCGGACCTGGTGGTGTACGACGAGGACCCGCGGGCGGACGTAAGGGTGCTGGCGGCGCCGCGCCAGGTGGTGCTGAACGGGCGCGTGATCGGCTGACGCAACCGTGTCCCGGTGGAGAAGCCGGCATGTTGACAGCCGGTGACCGAACCGCCCTCGCGCTCGTTGCAGCACTTCTGGTCATGCTCCGGTGCGGTTGCCTCACACCGCACAGGCGCTCGGCGAATCGGGTGACGGTGAGGAACACCGAAGGAACAGACGTACCTCGATATTCGAATACAGGGGCGGAAACCCCCCTTTGGAGTGAACTCGCCACGCCTGTCTGTCAGTTCACCCTCTGTGCGTAAAGATTCACGGAGTCGAGGCCGCCGGCGCCCGCGATGTCCCCCATTGGGCGGCGCCGGTGGCTCCATGTCTCTTGTGGGGGTTCCACCATCTTGAACAGCAACACCTTCCGCCTGGCCGCCCTGGCGGTCGCCGCCGCTCCCGTCGCTCTGCTGGTCGCCGCCCCGGCGCACGCCACCGGAGCCACCACGACCACCGGTGGCGGGAAGGCGAGCGCGGTCGTGCTCCGTACCGCACTCGATGTATCGCTCCTGAGCAAGACCGTCGATGTGCCGCTGAAGACCACGCTGAACGAGGTGCACGCCCCGGCGAGTGCCGAGCAGACCGCCCTCCGCGTGCGGCTCGACGGCGTGAACCACGGGCGCCCGTTCAGCGTGCTGCGCGCCGACGTGGCCACGGCGAACGCGACCGTCGACAAGCATCGGGCGGAGGGTTACAGCAACCTGGCGAAGGCCCGTGTGCATCTGCCCGGACTGCCGCTGCTCTCGCTCATCGAGGTCGAGAAGGTCACCTCGAAGGCGGTCTGCGAGGTGGGCCGCGAGCCCGTCGCCGAATCCAATGTGCTGGGCCATGTCTCGGTCCTCGGCAAGCGGGTCACGCTCACCTCGGGCGGCACCACGCGGGTCGACGTGCCGGGTGTGGGCGAGGTGAGGCTCGACCTGTCGAAGACGCGGACCACGTCGCGTACCGCGGCGGCCACCGCGCTCCGCCTGGAGGTGTCGGTCAACCCGCTCAAGCTGAACGTCGCCGACGTCAAGGGGGAGGTCACGCTCGCCGAGGCGACCTGCGAGACCCCGAAGGCACCCAGGCCCACGAAGCCGGCGGGCGGCAGCGACGGCGGCACCACCGGTGGCGACAACGGCGACGGCGGCACCGATGTGAAGCCCCAGACCGGGACCGGGCACGCCCCGGCGGCGGTCGACACAAGTCTCGCGGAGACCGGCGGCAGCTCCACGACGCCCTACATCGCAGGCGGCGCGGCCCTGCTGCTGGCGCTGGGTGCGGGAGCCATGGTCGTGGCCCGCAGGCGCGCCCAGGACTGACGCGACCGGGCCAGAGGGGGCCGACGGGGCGTAGAGGCGGACGGGCGAGAAACAAGGAGGCGGGGAGCGGGGGGGGGGGGGGGGGGAGCACCCACACCCCCCCCCCCCCCCCCGGGGGGGGGCGCGCGGCCCCCCCCCCCCCCCCCCCCCCCCCCCCCCCCCCCCCGGG